>NZ_JBQFML010000003.1:0-314981 GCF_056531805.1 Ruegeria sp. K5
TTACCTGCTCCTGCTGCAGCATGAAGATGGCCGCTATGCGGAGTGGACGCTTGACGATCAAGGCGTGCGTGTGAGCGGCCAGCCGATCACCAACGTCATTGATGTCGAGGTTTTCTACGGCGTTGATCTGGATGGCAGCGGCTTTATTGGTCCCGCGCCAAAAGTTACCCAACAAAAGATGGCCCAACTTGCGCCGATTTCGGACAGTTTGTCAGATGAACCGGAATTCGATTTTGTTCCCTTGGATACGGACCACGCCACTGAGGGCGAAGAATTGCTGGCAAATGGCTTCGATCTTTCCGAGCGGTTGGGCTTGGACGGTACATCGGAGCCGGTGTCGATTGACATAGTTGATAGCGGTGGCGATCTGGGTATCGCGAACATTTTGGAAGATGACGTTTTCCTGCTCTGAAACGATTGGAGCGGTGCCGTCCTGTGGCGTCTCTCCAAAATCTGAAGCAATTGCAGATTTCCGGGTTCAATCACGCAGTTGCCGGCGTTCCAGACCAATTTTTGTCTTTCGACTGAGCCGCGTCAGGGCCAGGTGGAAGTCTGAGCGCTAGGTTGAGTAGGGCTCAGATGACTTCAAAATCCTCTTTCGCCGCTGCATCTCGGATGACGCATATTCGTCATACAGGCTTTGCTGCTCCATATTGACCAGGTTTGCGGGGATATCCAGTTGGGCCAGCGCCTTGGCGATACGCAATCTGATTTCCGACACGTCATCGGCCAGAACACAGTATTTAGTGAGATACCAGGTCAGAAATTTTTTCTGAAAAGCCGGATCAATCGGCGACGGTTTTCCACAAGCTTTCAGCAAACTGTCAAGTTCGGTTACATGTGTCGTGGCCAACGCGAAATCCGATTTCGCGAAGGTGATCACATTGGCCCCTTGCAGCAAAGCCTCGAATAGGACACCGGAGTTTCCTCCAACCACGCAGGACGCCTTGTTTATCAGCCCATGGATCGAACCGTCCGTCAGATAAACGCTTTCGAACTTGCGCTGCAAGTCAGTCAGCATTCTTTCTACGGCACGGGATTTACATGAAGGGTGGCGTTTTATGACCAGAGTCTGGCCAACTTTCTCACAATAATCCGCCAACGCAAACGCGACCTGAGGCGGTTTGATGTGGTTGAGCTCGGCTACGGTATCTTCGACTGTTTGCAGCGGCATGAAGATGAATTGCCCCGGCGGGTGGGACTTGATCTTTGACTGCTTGTACTTTGATGCGTTCCTTTCAGCCTGCGATTTGGCCAGACCCGCTACAAAACGCTCTGCGTCCCTTGACGAAGTCCGCTCAATACGATCCAGGAAGTTTGACGGATGGGTCGCCAATTCCGAGAAGCCGGAATACCCGAGCCTGTCCAAAGTGTAATAAGGTGGAACGTAGCTTTCTTTGAAGCGCAGAACATTTCCCGCCCGGCCAATGGAATGGAAACTGATGACCAATTGACCTGGTTTGTAAAGGCGCGGGCTCTTGTCAGCGCCAAAGGGCAAACGCACGGGCCGCACACGAACAGAGAGATCGCTTAATGCCAACATGACCGAAGAATAGAACAAGCGGTGCCTGTCACCGTCAGACGGATTGGTAAGGTGGCCATCGGACAGTTCCAGAATGACTTCAGCGTCTGTCGGCGACATTATTTTTCCCTCAATTCACCCATGGGATACAACAAACGCCCAACTATCCGGTGCAGTTTATTGTCTTGATTGCGTGCAAACAGGACAGGGTCAGCGTCGAATTGTTCCAGCCGTTCAGGGTGACGCTTCGATTTGAGTACGGGCCGGACAATCGGCCGCCAAGCACGCAAAACTCCAAATGGACCCATAACGTTCCAATCAGGAAAGATCAGGTCAACGATGAGTTTGTCACGCTTTTTCCGCGTCCACTTCTCACGCGCGAACCTTGCAGGGTTTCGCTTGTAAATTGCCTTGGTCTGGGGCGTAAGGCGGTTTTTCCAGACCCGGCGCAAGACCGGAGACAGCAACCAAAGCCGCCAGCCAAATATACCATAGTTGACGAGAATCTTGGATCGACCTACAGCATTCTGCATTGGCTCTGCTTCGAGTTCTTGGACCGGCTTGAAGCGATCATAGGCTTTGGAGACGATCGCAATTTCGTCTTGATACAAAGCGGTTTCGGCCGGTTTGGCCTTGTCGCCGCCAAACAACGTGCCTGTCGATCGTCCAAGCCACAGCTGTGCGATGTTTGCATTCGTCTCCTGACAGGCAGATCTGATCCAGTCTTCGTTGTCAGGGGTCAGCAGCCAAGGTTTTGGCATTGGCAGGTCGCGCGACTTCCTCCAGTTGCTAAGGCCTGTCGTCGCCTCTTCGATGAAGTCCAGATATGCCTCTTTTGTTCGAAATGGTCTTGAGTTGTAGCTTCGGATTAACTCAACATGCGGCCCGGACAGTTGAACGGAATTGGTCTGAGATTTCGATGGCATGGGAAGCCTGGTCAACAGTTCCAAATCTGTCGATTGGGAAAAATCCGTAACAAGATCGTTGTCTATCAACTCGGACTTCTGGAAAAGACGAATGGTTATCTTCTCCCGCTCAATCGTGCTGGCCCAGGCGTTCAACACGTTTCGGTAGTCCAGGAAACGGGCAACCTCGGCGCTTTCCAACCAGTTGGAAATCGGGTCTTCAACTCTGCCGATTGCTCCGCCGGCCACAAACTCGCAATATTGCGCGTTGGCCCATTCGACCTGATCGCGCAGATAGACGATCATCTCAACATCATAGCCAGAGAAGTACTCTGGAATTTTATGCGCGTTCTTTTGTAAGAAATACGCTTCGCTGGAAAGGACAATGGTATGAATGCGCCCTTCCATAAGTTGAAGGCCGCGTTCAATATATTGCAGGAAAAAGCGATCGTCTGACACGATATAAGGCACAACGCCCGCGTGTCCCGCCTGTTTGTGCGGTCTCGACTCCTGCCAGAACAGACCGACTTCGGGATACCACACCCCATTACGCATCAATTCAGGTCGGTTCTGCTCTAACAGGTGTTGAATGTAGGTGCTGCCGGTTTTTGTTGAGCCGATATGAACAACAATCCGGGGCTTGTCGAAAGGTTTGCTGGCCGCTGGCTTGGCAATCGTCACGCGTTCGTTACGCGCGTAGGTATTCAAGGCGGTCTGCAGGTCCCGCTGGGGTGTGGCTGCCTGCGTTTCCTTTAATGTGACCTCGTACAACTTGTCCTGTGGTATCGGCTCTCTGTTGATCACATAGTCCAGTATGTCAGCACGTTCTGCCAAAATACTTGCGGCAATCAATGGATAAGCCGAAGCTCTCGCAAGCGATTTGTTATTATGTACAAACTCCGAGAGGACTTCGTCCGGTGAGATTTGGCAATGCTCAAGGATCTGCTTCACGCTTTTTATGAACGCGTCACGCTTACCCGGCCCTTCAGAAACGGCAAACCGATAGGCTTCACCATCGACCAATTGAGCGAGCAATTGTGACACGTTGTAGCGAAGATGTTCGCGTAGCGGGCTGCTGGCATCGCCCGCACCGGCATCGAGCAGGGTATCGAGCGTGAATTTGAAGTTCTGCAACATTAGCTCGAAGTCTCGAGCGGTACGAACGCGACGGGCCGTAGAGCCAACTCGAATTCGATACGCTGTAGAATCTATGTTGCGCAGGCTGATTTTTTCTGCGTTCACAAGGGCTTTCACAAGAAAAGCTCTCTCTTCCCACTGCGTAGTCCGGAAGTGGATATCGTTCTGCAGCAAGAATTCCCGGCGATACAGCCAGACCCAGAAATGCCTGTTATTCAGAATATTTGGCGTATCCGCGTAAGTCGTTCGATAGACGTCGTCCTCAAAGAAACGTTCGGCTCTGTCCTGCTTCTTTTCAACCAGTTCATCGCCGACAAAAATAGCCTCATAAGCCTTTCGGCCGCGCACCATGTCAAAGTCTTCGGACTTTGCGTGATCGTACAGAGCGCTCAGTGCTTTGGGGTTTGCCAGCCAGTCGTCACCATCGATGAACCAAACGTATTCACCACGCGCGGCCTTGATCGCCTTGTTGCGCGCAAAGCCCTGGCCGACGTTCTTGTCCAGAATAATCGGGCGAATCCTTGCGTCATGCATGGCAAGGCGGTCGATTATCTCCTGGCTCCCGTCGGGCGTACAATCGTTTACCGGGATGATTTCTATGTCGCGCAATGTTTGTTTTTGAACCGAAGCAATGCACTTTTCGATATAGTCTTCAACGCCGTAAACAGGGATTACGACTGAAACTTTCGGCGGTTCTTCGGTCTCGGTTTCGGCGCGCGGCAGATCAAAAGGTCTGTTTTCTTCGATGTATTGGAGAACATCTTCGATCTCGCTCGGCGCAGTGTGTCCAGGCACGTGGTAGATCGTGTACCAAACATAAAAATAGTAAAACACCTCCTCCAGCGAACGTTCCCGCTTGCGATGGGGGATTGTCTTCCGGTCATCGGTCAGACCCCAACCCGCATAAAAAGGCGCTCCGAAACAAACGACCTCCTTGCCGGCAAACAGTGCTTCCAGCCCCATTTGGCTGGTCGCGACATAGACTTTGTCCACCATGTCAAACAAAACAAACGGGTTCACCGGCTCGCGGATTAGGCGCACACGACCAGTGGACGACAAGTGCGAGTAGTAACCGCTTCGGGTCTCTTTTTCCCAAGACGTATCTGGGTGTGTCTTGACCAGAATCTCAGCGTCCGGATTTTCTTTCAACGCCGCGACCAACATCCTTTGGAAGTCATTCTTGCTGGCCTTGCCGAAAATGGTTGAGGCATCCGCGAAGGCTTGGTCACACACCAATACGCGCCGCTTATATGTCTGACTCGTCGGTGGAGCCTGCATGGGCTGCGCGTTGTATTTGCTGATGCGCTGGGATGCTATTCTGTCGATCAGGCTTTTAGCACGGGCGAGTTGCTCGGCTGACAGAGATTCCTCGCTGTTCAGTTTGTGTGTCAAACGGTTTGGGAAATCCGACATATAGTAGTGCGATATGTCGTCATAGACATAACCCAAGCAGGCGTAACGCGGGTCGCCTTCCCGAAAGGAATGAGACCAACTGTGGGTGCTTGCAAGAAAACCTTGCTCAAAGAGAATAAGATCCGCGTCGATTGGTAAAACGTCGTACAGACCCAACAGCCCCTTGTGAGATTTCTGTTCATTCTGAAAAACTGCGCCGGACCCGAAATAGCCCCGTCCCCGATCCGCATTGGGTGCATTGAAAGGCTGGATATTGGCAAACAAGCTTTTAAGGTTGGCGCCGTAGCCATTGTCAAGTGTTCCGTCGGCGTAGCCGAACACGGCCGGATCGTTTCGCAATGATAACACATGCTCACGAATGTCACGCCCGGCCTCATGGCTTGATTTTCGCAGGTCCAGGAATTCCGAAAATCTAACTTTCTTTTGACCAAAGCTCTGTTTCATTTTGGCGTCGCTTTTATTCTTTTTAAACATCGAAACTTTGGCGCTACGTTGTTAGTTCTGAAACTGCCACCAGCAGTTTCGTCTCGAGATTGGCGTTAGCATTTGGCAACCCGCGCTCGCGGGCCTCACAGAACATCTCTTCCCATTCCGCGAAGATCGTCTCTTCGGAATAATAAGTGTCAAAACGCGTCAAAGAGGTGTTGCCCATTGTCTCTCTGAGATCCGGATCAGACATCAAGCTTTTGAAGGCATTGGTCAGATTCTCTGTTGGGCTGTCAGCCGCACACAAAATACCATTTTCGCCAGACGCGATTTGTTCGTTGATGCCGCTGCAGTTTTGGAACCCGATCAGCGGCAGCCCATGCGCCATCGCTTCCAGGCCACAAAGTGGAAATCCTTCAAAGAAAGATGACAGAACGAATGCGTCGGCATCTTTGTAGTACGGATAAGTGTCGTGTGTCTCACCGACAAATTCGACAGACTTGGCGATTTTCAAGGCAGTCGCCTGTTTACTGAGATTTTCACGCTCCGGCCCGTCGCCAACAATTCGAAGAACCCAGTCCTGGTGACGTGGGTAGCTTCTGGCGAATGCTTCGATGATCAGATGAACGTTCTTCCGGGGAACGAGACGTGCGACCGTCAGCAGTACCTTCTTTTTCTTTGACCTGTCCCCAGGTCGCGCGATCTGCGTTGGCTTTTTAACGGTATTTGGGATAACTCGGATCCGTTCCTGCATGAAGTTCGGCAGTGTCGAGCGGAAGTCTTCGGTCAGCAAGTGAACCAGAGTGGCGCCAAAGAAAGCGGTTTGCCGTTCAAAGACTGTATTGGTTCCGATCCAACGCGGATAGCGTGGGTCAATATGCTCGGACAAAACAAGAGGCACACCCGCGCGATGCGCGCATTTCACGTAGCGCTTGAACTCTCGGTTCATATGCAGCCCCACAAGAACGTCAAACGAACGACTGGCAATAGCCAGCATCATCTGGTCGTCTTCGCGCTCATTACTGTCTTCACCGAAGTAATTAAGCTCGATTGTGTCGTCCAGCGGCCATTGCGAGCGTTGTGCCTGGTCGTCAAATGTAAAGATCGTTACGTCATGACCACGTTTCGCCATGGCATTCGCCATCATCTGTCCAACGTTTTCCGTCCCGCCTTTGCCCTTGGTTATGAAGGGGACAAAAAAGCCAATGCGCATCTTCGCGATGGGCGGCGGCGATTTCAGAGTCTTCCGAGATACAGGCACTTGTTCGGGTATTGTATTCCACTTCCAGTTGACTTGAGTCAGCTGTCCTTCGAACCGTTGCTTCGCATCGAAACCTTTCGGGAAACGCCCCGCATCCCGAAGCGTTTCAAGGTCTCCATTTGCCCTGTGCAATGCGCCCTTTGGTAACGGGCCGGGCCCCCGCTGAGCGATTCCGAACAGATTGTAGCCGTGGTGAATGAACCGTCCATCGGACAGATCGAACCCGGCGTCAGCAAGGACATACATCAAGGTGCCGAGGTTCCAGCCCGAGTTGACATGGCCCCCCACGACCTGATGTTTGAATGGCGGCACGGCTATAAAGAGGTGGCCGTCAGGTTTCAGCACACGCCGGATTTCGCCTAGCGCGCGGCCGGTGTCAGAGACATGTTCCAGAACATGAGCACACCAAACGCAATCGAGACTGGACGTGGCGATCGATTGCATGTCGCAAATATCCAGATCGGGCAGCAGTTCAATGCCCTCCGGAAACCCCCCTTGGTCTTCGTCCAAATAAGCTTCCATGTCCATGCCGGATGCCAGAACATCCCAACCTGCACTGAAAAAGCTGCGGGCTGCCAGACCAGATCCAGTACCGATGTCTAATATGCGACCTTTCTGAGGGAAGCTGGTGATCACTTCATCGACCAGGTCTTTTTGGCCTTGGATTGACTTGGTTACGCTGATGTTCATTCGGTTCACTGGCTTGAAAGTCCTTGCGGGAGTTCGTTCGGCGTTTGCCCTAAGCCTAAGGCTCGCCGCTCTAACGATTAAAATTGTCTAACATTTTTGAAAGTGGGTGCAACATCGTATCAACCGAGCTGCTTTGGCGAAAGAGTCAGTTTCGCGAACTAAGTGGGCGTCCGCGACCGAATTCAATGCGCGCGACGTTGCTGTGTCGTGCCAAGAAGCTTACCGCTGCAGGGCACTATCCTGCGCGATCGTGGGTTACTTGCGTGTTTTGGGTTGCGTCAAGGTGCCAATAATTAAGAATAAAATTCTAGCTTCTTCGCGGGGCCTCAAAACAGAGGCCTGTTCGAAAAGAGTTTAGAGAATGGCGGAGGCAAATTTTCCGATGAATGCCGACGGTGGCAAAGGCTATGTGGCCAAGCGTTCGTACGTATAAGCGGGCTGTCGCCTGACCCTGAGGCTCAGGCGACTATCCGTCAGCTAAGCTCATGTAGAAGCGTTTTCCCTGCAGGTATGCGCCTCCGGCGTCATCCTGTCGCCTGATCCCTCAAATACGCCAGAAGATTCACGATGTCTTCGTCCTTTCTGAGGCCCGGAAACTGCATTTTGTTATCCGGAACCACGCCCCTTGGGTCGCGCAGAAAGGCGGATAGGGTCTCGGGTGTCCAGGTGATGCCGGACTCTTGCAAGGCCTCTGAGTATCGGAATCCGTCGACTTGTCCGGCCTTGGCGCCGAAGATTCCGAACAGCGATGGGCCAACGCCGTTGCGCCCTTCTTTCACCTGATGGCAGGCGCTGCATTTGCGAAAAATCTTTTTACCGGCTTTGACGTCGCCGTACAGCGCGACGGCGGCGACCTGAGGCGAGGATACGGGCGCAATGCTGGCCTGTTCGTCATCCAATTGAAAGACAAACCGCGCGGTGACGGGAACGGTGCGGGTGATGCCCGGCAGATCGGCCAGTTCCATCAGCTTGTCGATACCCGCATTCACGCCCGCATCTTCGGTGCTGACGAATACCATGTCGCTTGTTGTCACCAGCACCGAGTTCTCCGTCAGGCGCGCGACAAACAGCTCTGCGTCAAATTCGACATCTGTTCCGACCAGCGACAGGGCGGCTTGGCTTTCCAGCGTGGTGGTTTGGCCAACCTCCAATGCGGTCAGGTTCTCCATATCGATCTTGGCGGTCAGGGTTGCGGTGCCTGCTTTGCGAAAGACGTATTCGATCATCCTTTCGTTGCGGATATCGATGTTTGTCTCGACCGAGGACAGGTCGATCTCGACCTCGACCTGCCCATCCGGGCTGACCTGACCGCTAAGCGAGGTGAAGCTGTTGACCTCGCCCACCGTGTCTTTCTTGATGCTTCCATATGCAAGATGAGAGCTTTCGGGCACCAATGTCCAACTTGCCGCAAAGGCCGGGCCTGCAACAATTGCCGACGCAAACGTGACTGCCTGTATGAGATGTTTCATTTCATTCCTCCTCGGGTTATGCCAGTCCTGAGCACGCGGGCCCGGTCCGTGGAGGAGAAACACACACAGGTCGCATTTTATTCGATGGCTGGTGAAATGAGCTCGGAACAGGCGGTGCGGACCGCCGTGCAGACGCATTCCAAACGTGTCTGGCGCTTTGCGCTGGCGTTGTCGGGCGCGTCGGATGTGGCGGATGATCTGGTGCAGGCCACATGTCTGCGCGCGCTGGAACGCCACCATCAGGTGACATCGCAGGATCGGCTGGATTCCTGGCTGATGACAATCTGCCGCTCGATCTGGTTGAATGAGGTGCGCTCGCGCGCGGTGCGACGGGCGCAGGCGTTGTCGGTGACGCCCGAGGCGGAGCTTGTTGCGACCGGCCCCGATTCAGAAACGAATATTTTCGCCGCTGAAGTGTTTACACAAGTGATGCAGCTGCCAGAGGCGCAGCGCGAGACGGTGATGCTTGTGTTCGTCGAAGGATACAGCTACCGCGAAGCCGCCGCGTTGCTGGACGTTCCCATCGGCACGATCATGAGCCGGTTGTCCAGCGCCCGGCAGAAATTGAAGACCGTAATGCAACATGATGCGGCAGGCACCGCGCAACGGAGTGGCAAATGACGTTTTCCGACGAGACGCTGCAGGCGTATCTGGAAGGCACACTGGACGAGGCGCAGTCTCGGGCCATCGAAGCCGCGGTTGAGCAGGACGCCGCGCTGGAAGGCCGCCTGATGGCGCTTGATCCGTTTGCGCCCGTCGTGCAGCAGGTGTTCGAGGGCCTGCCCGCCGTTGCCCCGGAGATTGACCTGCCTGCGCCCTCTGCCCCTGAACGGTCGGGCGGTGTGGTGCGGTTGTGTGCCGTGGCCGCATCCGCCGCAATTGCTGCCTTTGCAGTAACCTTCTGGGCCACGCGCCCGGCCGAGTTGGGTTGGGCGCAGCAGGCGGCGATCTACCAGTCGTTATATGTGCCGGAAACCATCGCCGGGCTGGATGTCTCGCCTGCCACGCTGGATGCGCAGATCGCTGAGGCCGAAGAGACGTTGGGCCGGTCTTTGAACCGAGAAACGCTGGAGTCCCTGCCGGGGCTCGAGTTGAAGCGGGCACAGATCCTCTCGTTCAAGGGCAAGCCGCTGGTTCAGATCGTGTTCGCGGATGAGCAGGGCCAGCCGCTGGCCTTCTGCGTGATCCGGCAGGGTCCGGCTGCCCCCGCCAAGGACGTCAAGCAGGCGGTGCTAAGCGGTCTGGCCACCGCGACATGGGCGCAGGGCGGGTATGGCTATATGCTGCTGGGCAGCGATCCCCAGACGGACCTGAGCGGTGAGTTGGGCGTGCTGACCCAGACATTTGCGGGTTAAAGCGCTTTGCGTTTAACTTGAATCGGAATGCGCTTCCTCTCCCTTTGGTCGAACGCGCATTCCGATGAATGTACCTCAGACAAAACGCAAAACGCTGTAGAAGAAACCCCTTGTGAACCGTCCAAAATGCCCAAAGAATGCGGGCATGAAGTCGAAACATGTCATACCTGCGCCTGAGGATGAGGCCGAAGACGCCACACCGCGCAGCATCTATGACACCGACCCCCCGGATGACGATGATCTGTGGTTCCTGCCGCCCGAAGAGGATGAACCACGCGACGATTTCCTGCCCCCCGGTCCTCGCGCAGATACGCGGGTTTTGTTTGATCCGCGCGATTGGCGCAGAGCGCAATCAGAACTGTCCGCCGAACTGGCAGATCTGGCTGTCACCTTTGGGGCCTTGGACGAGCGCTTGCGGGCCGGACCCGAGGGGTGGACCCATCGTCTTGCGCTGATGGATGTATCCGATCTTGGCTGGTGGACCGGGGATCGCATCAGCGTCGACCGGCTGGCCCTGTGGACGGGTCTGCGGATCGGCGCGACCAGTGATGATGTACAGGCGCTGTTCCGGGCAGGTTGGGCCGTGCGGCGTCTTACATCTGGCGCGGCGCCCTCGGCGCACGGCTGGGAGACCGGACTGGCCGCATTTCTCGACCGAATGGCGCAGGGGATCGAAGAGGTGCCCGAAGCCGTTGCCGATCTGGCCGAGGTTATGCGAAACGCTGAAGGGCTGCACCCGGTCACGCAGGCGGCCATCGCGTTTCACGCCTGGCGCGCACTATCCGAAGGAATTGGTCAGGATACCGAGGCCGCGATTATTGCTGCGCGTCACGCCGCCTCGATGGGGCGGGGCGGGGCGCTGTTCATGCCGCTGGCGCTGTCCGGGCCGGGGGCTTTGCGCGGGGTTGGCGAGCCCGAAGAAAAACTTTCGGCGTGGATCACCGGGGCAGGGCAGGCGGCGCTGGCGGCCCTGTTGCATCTGGATCGCGTCAGCGCCTGGGAGGTGCGTGCCCGTGAAGCCACGCAGGACCTGTCCGGACGCACGCCGCCGGTGTTGATCGATGTGCTGACCGCCTGGCCGATGGTGTCGGCCCCGCTGGCCGAGGAGCTCACCAAAGCCTCGCGCGCGGCGGTTCAGCGCAATATCGACCGCTTCATGCGGCGCGGCCTGATCCGCGAGGTCACAGGGCAGGGACGTTACCGCGTCTGGACGGCAGCGCTGTAGTCCAACAGCCACTCGCGAAACACACGGGCCGGAGGTCGCAGGTCGGTGCGGGACGGGTAGATCAGGTGATAGGCCTCTTGCCCGGCGACCTGAGCGTCGGGAAGGCAGGGCACCAGCCCCGAAACCTGCATGATCCGATCCGATGCGGGCGCGCGGGCCAGCGCAATTCCGGTACCGCTGGCCGACAACTCGGCAGCCATGATCGAATTGTCAGCAAAAAAGAACCGGGCCTGCCCGGCGGGTAAACGCATGGTTTCGAACCAATGCGGCCAGCTTACGCGATGGGTCGAGACCTCGATCAAAGTGAACTGAAACAGATCCTGGGGGGTTCGAATCCGGGCGGCAATCTCTGGCGGCGCGACGGGGTACAAAACCTCGCGCAGCAGTTCATCGCCTTCATTGCCGAACAGGGCGGGGTTGCCGAAGACGATTTGCAGATCCGTGAACCGGTTGACGAAGTCCGACGCAATATTCCCGGTGGCCAGCGACAGGTTGATCTGCGGTTGCGCGGCCTGAAACGCAGGCACGCCTTTGGCCAGAATCCCATGGGCGAACAGCAAAATGGATTGTAAATAAAGCCGCTGCTCGCGGGTTTCTCCGAACAGGCCCGAGGTCGCGGTTTCCAGCATCAGAAGGGATTGCTGAACCGATGGCAGATAGGCCCGCCCGGCTTCGGTCAGCGTAACCGCATGGGCGTGACGGTGGAACAAAGGCGTGCCCAGTCGGGTTTCCAGCGCTTTGACCTGCTGGCTGACGGCAGCGGCGGACATGTTCAACTGCGCGGCGGCCCGCGCAAAGCTTTCGGTTCGCGCCGCAGCTTCGAACACGCGCAACCAGTTGAGAGAGGGAATGCGGCGAGACATGGGCGCAGGCTAAGTCAAGCTTAGCCTGACAGGCAAGAGGTTCAGTTATGGAATGCTGAAAAGCCGGGATAGGCTGAACGCGCAAAGCGAACAGGTGACCGGATGTCTATGAATACCACTTTGACCCAAGAACAGGCCGACCAGTATTGGCAGGACGGATTTCTGTTTCCTCTTTCCGTCTTTTCCAAACACGAAGCCGCCGGGTATCGGGCGGAACTGGAGCAGATCGAGCGTGACTGGCTGGCCGCAGATCTGCCATTGCCGCTGAACACCTACAAGCGGATCAACGCACATCTGGTCGTTCCGCTTGCCGCGCAGATTGCGCAGGACCCGCGCGTTCTGGATGTGGTCGAAGGCGTTCTTGGCCCCGATATTCTGATATGGTCGGCCGAGTTCTTCATCAAAGAGCCGAATACCAAACACACGGTTGGTATGCATCAGGATCTGACCTATTGGGGCATGGGTGAGACGCCCGATCAGGTCACGGCCTGGATTGCGCTGTCACCGGCGACGGTTGAAAGCGGGTGCATGGATTTCGTGCGTTCCAGCCACAAAAACCCGATCCTGCCGCATACGGATACCTATTCGGACACCAACCTTTTGTCCCGTGGTCAGGAGGTAGCCGTAGACGTTGCAGACAGTGACAAAACCCATGTCGAGCTTGCGCCCGGTCAGATGTCGCTCCATCACGGGTTGACGATCCATGGGTCTGGGCCGAACCAGTCCGAGGATCGGCGGATCGGCCTGGCGATCCGTTACCTCAGCCCCGGCGCCCGGCAATTGGTGGCCGACAAAGACTATGCGCTGCTGGCACGAGGGTCTGATGCCCACAGCAATTTCATCCCGGTTCAGCCGCCGACCGAATTGTTCTCATCCGAGTCTCTGGCGATCTATGAACAAGTGCGCCGCGATCAGAGCAAGGCATTGACCGACGGGGCCAGCAACTCGGTTCCGCTGTACGCTGCGAAGTGAGGGCGAGTTCATCGGGCGCTCAGCGCCCGACCCCCACATAAGTTTCAAAGCCGGATTTCAGCACTTTGCTTTCAGAATAGATGTTGCGTAGATCGACCATCCGGGGCGTGTTCATCGCCTCGGCCAGATCGTTCAGGTTCAGCGCGCGGAACTCGTTCCATTCGGTCAGCAGAACCACGACGTCGGCCCCTTTTGCGGCGGCATAGGGATCCTCGCACCAGTCAACACCGGGCAACAGGGCCTCACCTTCGGATTTGCCTTGCGGGTCGACCACGCGCACCTTGGCCCCGCCGCCGATCAGGGCCGGGACAATGGTCAGCGATGGTGCATCGCGCATGTCATCGGTGTTGGGCTTGAAGGTGACGCCCAGCATCGCAACGGTTTTGCCGTTGAAACTGTCATTGCAGGCCTCGCGGATTTTCTCGATCATCCGCTTCTTCACCTCATCATTCACGCGTATGACGGTTTCGGTGATCTGCATGGGATGGGCGTGTTCCTGTCCGATCCGCGCCAGCGCGGCGGTGTCTTTCGGGAAACACGAGCCGCCATAGCCCGGCCCTGCATG
The DNA here is from genome assembly GCF_056531805.1 of Ruegeria sp. K5. Classification (NCBI taxonomy): domain Bacteria; kingdom Pseudomonadati; phylum Pseudomonadota; class Alphaproteobacteria; order Rhodobacterales; family Roseobacteraceae; genus Ruegeria; species Ruegeria sp. K5. The sequence continues at coordinate 13,804 of NZ_JBQFML010000003.1, forward strand.
CAGGAACTTGTTGCCGATACGCCCGTCCAGACCGATGCCGCGCGCGACCTCTTTCACATCGCCGCCCACCCGTTCGCACAGGCCCGCGATTTCGTTGATAAAGGTGATCTTGGTCGCCAGAAATGCGTTGGAGGCATATTTGATCATCTCGGCGCTTTCCAGATCGGTGGTCAGGATAGGGAAGTCGCGCAGATAGAGCGGGCGGTAGATCTCGGCCATCACCTCGGCGGCGCGATCGCTTTCAACGCCAACCACCACACGATCGGGGCGCATGAAATCGTCAATCGCCGCGCCTTCGCGCAAGAATTCCGGGTTCGAGGCGACATCGAAATCCGCATCCGGATTGGCGGCAGAGACAACCGAATGCAACTTGCGGTTGGTGCCCACGGGCACTGTCGATTTGGTGACGATGACGGTATAGCCGGTGACGGCCTGAGCAATCTCTTCCGCGGCCGCCATTACATAGGTCAGGTCTGCGTGGCCATCGCCGCGGCGCGTCGGCGTGCCGACCGCGATGAAAACTGCATCCGCGCCGTCCACGGCTGCGGCCAGATCGGTGGTGAAACTCAGCCGTCCTGCGGCCACGTTCTTGGCCATCAGCACATCAAGGCCGGGTTCATAAATCGGAACGTCTCCGGCCCGCAGCATCTCAATCTTTGCTTCTGCCTTGTCGACACAAATCACGTCATGGCCAAAATCCGAGAAACACACCCCCGACACCAGGCCCACATAGCCGGTGCCGATCATCGCAATACGCATTCTAAAAAATCCTTCTCACCAATTACCGCCTGCGGCGCGGATACCATCAAAGAAACTGCGCCCAGTTTCAATGCCTGACAGGGGCTTTGACCGGCATTCGACAGTTTCTTGCTGTTCTGACGGTGTGATTTGGTGCAGAGGATTCAATCTCTGGGCGCGCAGAGAACGGGTTGAGGCAAATCCACTCAACCCGTTCAGTCTGCGCCGGGTAACGAAAGGGCGTTACGTCAGAACCAGCGCCCGACAGCGATGGCAGTTGGTGACACGGTTGCGCTGTCCGAGGTTGCGGACAGCACCTTGTAGGCTGCTTGTGAACCGGATGGGGTATCGAAGCCCACGAACCGCGCCAAAGCGCCGCCGTCGCCGCTAATTGCGGGTGTGTCCGCGAAGGTTGCAGGGAAGGCCCATGTCGCGGTGGCGCTGGCAAACAGCGCACCCTCGACATTTGTGCAATCGGTCGCGGGCAATGTGGCGGTGCAGATTTGGGTCCCGTCGGCAAAGCGCACATAGTCCCCGGTTGCGCTGCTGCCGCGTTCGATCACTGCGCCGGTCGGGGTGCCTGCCGCTTCTGACACTGTGCCCAGCAGGTTGCCCGGCCCATAGCCGTAATCCGCGCGCATCAGGCGACCCGAGGTTGTGTCATCGGGGCTGCTCTGGACCGCCGACCCAGCTGCGTGGCCGGTGGCGGGATCAAAGCTCAGCGCTTCGGTCCATGTCCCGCCATCCGGGGACACTTTGATCGAAAAGCCAGTGCTGCCGGACAGCCCCATCTCTGCATGGCCCGTCCAATTGGACTGGAACAGCAGGGATGCGGTCTCGGACGCGCCGGATTTGTTGATCTTTAGCTGGTGACCGCCGCCATCATGGCTCAGCAACGTGGCCGGGCTGCGAACAGACAATCGGTTGGTGCTGTCATAACTGGTGGCGACACCCAGACCGTCCAGATTTTGCGTCGCAATCGGAGGAGTAACCCACGCGTTGCCATCCCAAATCTTCGATTGCGCGCTGGCCAGATCCCAAGCGCGCCATCCCGGTTGAGGAGAGACAAAACGCCAGGCGTTGTCCAGCCATGCGGCCAGTTCACCGCCATGCCCCGACCAGTCCCCGCCGGGTGTCGCACCCAAAGCGTGGATTTCACCCTGCTCGGGTGCGGGTGGTGGCGTGGTTGCGTCGACAGTTGCGACGGTTAACTGAACAACCAGATCCAGCTCGCGCAGCGCCTCGTTATGGGTGACATGTTTCTGCGCCTGAGACGGTTGCAGGAAAGGCAGGTTCAATCGGGGTGAGTTCTGAGACACGGGGCGCGTCCTCCTGTAGCTGTCGGTCCGACGTTTCTGTTGCGCGCCACCCTGCCGCGAGGCGCGTGAATCCCGTCTGACCGGGCCGAACGCCCGATTTACCTGCCGCTAATAGGTGGTTTCCAATTTGGGGACAAACCTTGACTGAGCGCTGATCTGTTCAGGCATTCGCCAAGGGTGTTCTGGGTGGGTGATTCTGTGAACCCAACTTTCAGACGCAGTTAGCTGCGCGCGTAGATATCTTCGTACCGGATGATGTCATCCTCACCCAGATAGCTGCCGGTCTGAACCTCAATCAATACCATCGGAACCTTGCCGGGGTTTTCCATCCTGTGAACCGCGCCCAACGGGATGTAGACCGACTGGTTTTCCGACACCAGGCGGACCTCATCGTCAATTGTGACTTTGGCCGTGCCCTTGACGACGATCCAGTGTTCGGACCGGTGGTGATGGGATTGCAGGCTCAGCGCTGCGCCGGGATTGACGTGGATGCGTTTGACCTGAAACCGGTCATCGACCACAAGGCTTTCAAACCACCCCCACGGGCGGTGATCGACGGGCAGGGATTCCGCCTGACTGGCGCCCTTGGCCTTCAAAGCGGTGACCGCCTGTTTGACGTCCTGAGCCCGGTCCATGCTGGCGACGAGAACCGCATCGGGCATGGCGACGGTGATAATGTTTTCAAGACCCATTGCCACCACTTCTTGCGCCGGGGATTCCGAGCGGATCAAGACGTTGTGGCAGTTGATGGTCGTGACTTCTCCGGTCGTGGCAACACCGTCTGTGTCGGGGTGGCTCAATTCGTGCACGGCGGTCCAGCTTCCCACATCGGACCAGCCGGCGGCATAGGGAACAACGCTGAGGTTTTGGGCCTTTTCCATCACCGCATAGTCGATCGAAATGTCGTCAGCCTGCGCCCATTCCCCGGCATCCAGCCGCAGAAAGCCCAGATCGGTTTTTGCCTGATCGACAGCTTGTTTGACGGGGGCGATCAATCCCGGTGCGTGTTCTTCGAACGCAGCAACGATGTCGCGCACGGCGAACAGGAAAATCCCTGAATTCCACAGATAGCTGCCGTCGGCCAGCATGGCCTTGGCATTGTCCAAATCCGGCTTTTCTACAAACCGATCCAGCGGCACGGCCGCGCCGGATGTGTCAGGCGTCTGGCTCAGCTTCAAATAGCCATAACCGGTTTCAGGCCGGTCCGGAGTAATACCGAATGTCACCAGATCCCCGCGGTCAGAAATCGCGTTCACGCCTTGCGCCACGGCGGCATGAAAGGCGGATTTGTCTGGGACCACGTGATCAGACGGAGCGACAAGCATGATCGCGTCCGGATCGCTGTTGGCCAGATACAACGCAGCCGCCAGAACCGCAGGCGCAGTGTTGCGCCCCTCGGGTTCGATCAGGATCGGGCCGGGGTCGATGCCAACGGCCCCCAACTGCTCGGGCACTACAAAGCGGAAGGCTTCGTTGGTCAGAATCAAGGGCTTGGCATACGGTGCGCCGTCCGTCCCGCGCATCCGCTGGGCGCAATCCTGCAGCAGGCTCGTCTCACCCACCAGCGGCACGAACTGCTTGGGGTAGCTTTTGCGCGACAGGGGCCACAGCCGGGTGCCTGACCCACCGCACAGAATGACGGGATAGACAGTATTCATGATGCGCACGCCTTTGAACTGCAAGTACCCGACGGTATCGCCTTAATTGCAGTCAAGGGAAAGGGCCTGTGATTATTGGGCCGCCTTCCCCGTGGCAACGATGTCATTCAGATACTGGCTCAGATCGCCGCGCAGATCGTCGCGGGCCAGCGCAAACGCCACTGTGGCCTGCAAAAACCCGGCTTTCGAGCCGCAATCGAAACGCTGCCCGTCGAACTTGTAGCCAAAGACCGGAACGCCGTTGCGGATGTCTTCCGCGATCGCATCGGTCAGTTGAATCTCGCCACCGCTGCCGGATTTCATCGAATTCAGGTTATAGAGGACCGACGGGCCAAGCACATAGCGCCCGATCACGGCAAGGTTCGAAGGTGCCTCATCCGGTTTGGGTTTCTCAACCATACCCCGCGTGCGCACAACGGTGCCCACATTGTCGCCCACATCCAGAACCCCATACGAGCTTGTTTGTTCATGCGGAACTTCCATCGCGGCGACCATGTTGCCGCCTGTTTCCTCATAGGCTTCGATCATCTGCTGCAAACACGGTTTGTCGGCGGCGATGACGTCGTCGGGCAGCATCACGGCAAAAGGCTCATCCCCAATCAGACGCCGCGCGCACCAGACCGCGTGGCCCAGCCCCAACGCCTTGTGCTGACGGATATAGGCAATCGCGCCGCTTTCCATGTTGGTGGCGTTCAGCGTTTCCAGCAGATCGTGTTTGCCTTTGGCCTCTAACGCCTGTTCCAGCACCAGATTGTGGTCAAAATAATCCTCAAGCGCCGACTTCCCGCGCGAGGTTACAAAGATGAATTCCTTAATCCCGGCAGCGCGCGCTTCGTCGATGGCATATTGCACCAGCGGACGGTCAACCAGGGTCATGATTTCCTTTGGAACCGATTTCGTTGCTGGCAGAAATCGGGTGCCCAGCCCGGCTACGGGAAAAATCGCTTTGGTGACCTTACGTGTCATAGTGCCTCTCAATTCGTAATTCGGCCGGAAGGTCGCAGCGCGTCCGGCATTTCCTCATAGGCTGCGAAACCAGATCAATCAATGATGCCCGTCCTTGTGGGCGTGAATAGGATAAATCGTGCCATTTGGAAGGGTCAGAGTCAAAATCCAATCGTTAACGTGAAGGATTTGTCATCCGGAGTTTACCCATTGTGCATTGCATATGCCCCGATCAGTTTTTCAGGCTGGCTTTCATGCGCTGTTCCGGAAAACAAGTCGCGCTTTGGCCTGTCGCCTCTTGCCAGCGTCCGATTGATCGGCGGGTTTTGAACCCCGGCAGCCCATCCGCCCCGCCGACGTCATGGCCTTGCGCTTCGAGCGCGCGTTGCATCGCCGCAATGTCCGAGCGGTAGAGGCCGCCAACCTTCCCCCAGCGGCCAGAGAAATCGCCGACGCCAAACTGGATCCGGTCCCCGACATGGCCGACAAACAGGGCATAGAGGTCGCTTTTGTTGTACTCTTTCAGCACGTAGAAATTCGGCGTCACCACAAAGGCAGGTCCGTTGCGCCCGGCGGGCATCATCAGATAGCCTTCACCCGCCAGTTCATGGGCCGGGAAGGGCTTGCCCGAGACGCGCGTGATGCCCATTGCCGCCCAATCGCGAATGGGCCGCCCCTGATCCGGCCCTTCCAGCGCGCAGGACACTGTGTTGGGCACCGTCACCTCGAACCCCCAGTCTCGACCAGTGACCCAGCCATGCCGGGCCAGATAATTCGCAATCGAGGCCAGCGTGTCATCGGCAGAACCCCAGATATCCGCCCGCCCGTCGCCATTTCCGTCGGCGGCATAGGTCAGAAAGCTGGATGGCATGAATTGCGGCTGCCCCAACGCCCCGGCCCACGAGCTTTTCATGTCCCGAACATGCCCGGCTTCGGCAATCTGCAGCGCGGCGATCAATTCGCCGGTGAAATAGTCCGCCCGTGTGCTCATGAACCCTTTGGTGGCCAGCACCTGAAAGGCGTCATGTCGGATCGGGACCTGTCCATATCCGCTTTCCCGGCCCCAGATGGCCAGAAGGATGCGCGCGGGCACACCGGTCTGCGCCTCAACCCGCGCAAGGGTTGCGGCATGACGTTTTGCCATTTGCCGCCCGACGGACGTTGCCCCCAGAACCGAGCCCGCGTTGAAATACCGCCCGGGCGAGCCGAACTCGGCCTGCTTCTGCTTCTTTGGCGTCTTCGGCTTGCTTCCGGGCGGGACAAGATCGGGCAAGTCCCAGTTCAGAGTAACCCCTGAAAACGCGCGGTTCATAGTGTCACGAGAGACACCCTTGGCACGGGCCTGCGGCCAGATCGTTTTGTTCAGCCAGGATTGAAATTGCCGCTCAACCGATGCGCGATCCTGCGCATTGGCGCTGCTGGCCGCAAAGACCAACAGAAGGATGGAAAGAAATGCACGCATCGGATGTTTGCTGCCCTGTGCCTGTCTGGTTAAACCCAAAGTTCTTGCCGTCAAGGATGCAGGAATTGGGCAAATAAATCCATTCCTGCTCTTCCAATAGACGAATCCTCTGCGTTCTCGAAAAAACCTTGAGAATTGTCCTGCACTTGCCGATAGTTGACGCTAATCGGGGGCCACAGAGGACAGGCGGGTATGAGTACCATCAGAATGCCCCTCGGGTCGGTTTTGGCGCTGATCGCGGTGGCTATGCTGGTTGCCTCGGCCCAGATGGCGGGTGCCAGCGACAGTTTCATGGACCCTCAGGGCCCTATAGCGGCCGTTCAGAAAACACACCTGTTGCGGGCGACGGTGCTGATCCTTGTGGCGGTTGTGCCTGTTCTGGTGCTGGTCCCTCTGATTGCGCTGCGCTATCGCCGCCGAAAGGGTGGCACTGCGGCTTACAGCCCGAATTGGGACTTTTCCGGCCGGCTTGAGATGCTGATGTGGGGTATCCCGGTCGTGATCGTGGCGATCCTGTCCTTCTATCTGTGGAAGGCGACCCACAGGCTGGATCCCTATGCTGCACCTTTCGGGGACGAGCCCGCCGTGCAGGTTCAGGTTGTGGGTCTGGATTGGAAATGGCTGTTCATCTATCCCGAACTGGGCATCGCCAGCGTGGGTGAACTGGGCATTCCGGTAAAACAGCAGATCGCCATGACGCTGACGACGGATACGGTGATGCAATCCTTCATGATCCCGGCGCTTGCGGGTCAGATTTATGCGATGCCGGGCATGACAACTCAGCTGCATCTGGTCGCGGACCGGCCCGAGACGATGCAGGGCGAGAACACCCAATATAACGGGCGCGGCTTCACCAAGCAGAAATTCGAAACGCTTGCCATGCAGCCTGACGAATTCGAGACATGGGTCGAAAGTGTCCGGCAAAATGGCATCGTGTTGGATCAGGCGACCTATCAGACCCTCGCCATGCGCACAGACCGGGATGAAGTGCAGGCGGCACTTGGTACTCCGCAAATGCCTGAAAACGCGCTGTATTTCCGGCTGGACGACGGTGATCTGTTTCAGACGATCCTGCATCGCTATCACTCGGGGCAGGCTTTGCCATTGGATCAACAACCGGGAACAACCGCTTACGGGCAGGAGGTCGGGCAATGACATCAGAGTCCGGCTTTTTCGGTCGCCTCAGCTGGGATGCGCTTCCCATCACGGGTCTGATCCAGAACCCGAACGCAAATGAGATCGTCGCCAATGCCGCCGCAGCGGTGGTTATCGTTGGCGCGGTTGCGGTGGTTGCCCTGCTGTCATGGTTCCGCCTGTGGGGTCCGCTCTGGCGCGATTGGCTGACCAGCGCTGACCACAAGAAAATCGGCATCATGTATGTCGTCTTCGCCATAGTTATGCTGGCGCGGGGCGTGCTGGAAGGCGTTGTCATGCGCGCGCAACAGGCCGCAGGACCGGGCGAGGGGTTCCTTGAGGCCGAGCACTTCGCTGAACTGTTCAGCACCCATGGCACGATCATGATCTTCTTCGTGGCCGTGCCCTTTGTGTTTGGTATCGCCAACTATGTCGTCCCGCTGATGATCGGCGCGCGGGATGTGGCCTTCCCGGTGATGAATCAGATCAGCCTAGGCCTGACCGTTTCAGCAGGCATGATGCTGATGGTGTCGCTGGTTGTGGGCCATTTCTCGACCGGAGGTTGGACGGCCTATCCGCCCTATACAGGGGCCGCGTTTAATCCCGGCGTTGGGCCGGATTACTGGATCTGGGCCATTGTCGTCTCTGGGATAGGAACCACGCTGACCGGGATCAACTTTGCCGTCACGATCTACAAGCTGCGTGCACCGGGCATGACCTTCATGCGGCTGCCGATGTATTGCTGGACGATCATCTGCAGCTCGATCCTGATCGTCTTTGCCATGCCGCCCCTGGGCGTTGCGGCCCTGTTGCTGGCCGCTGACCGCTATCTGGATTTCCACTTTTTCACCAATGACCTTGGCGGCAACATGATGAACTACGCCAACCTGTTCTGGCTGTTCGGCCACCCCGAGGTCTATCTGCTGGTGCTGCCCGCCTATGGCATCTACTCCGAGATCTTCGCGACCTTCTCGGCCAAACGACTTTATGGCTACGCCTCGCTGGTCATCGCCACCATGTCGATTGCGGTACTGTCCTTTACGGTCTGGCTGCATCACTTCTTTACCATGGGCCAAAGCGCGCTGATCAATGCGGTGTTTGGCATTGCAACCATGCTGATCGCGATCCCGACCGGAGTGAAGGTTTATGACTGGATGGCAACCCTGTGGCGTGGGCGGATCCGGTTCTCGGTGCCGATGCTGTATGGTCTGGCCTTCCTGATGCTTTTTGTGATCGGCGGGCTCAGCGGCGTGATCCTGGCCAACCCGACTGTCGACTATCAGGTGCATAACACGCTGTTTCTGGTGGCTCATTTCCACAATGTGCTGCTGCCGGGCGTGCTGTTCGGTTTGCTGGCCGCCTATAATTACTGGTTCCCCAAGGCCTTCGGGTTCCGCCTGCACGAAGGCTGGGGCAGGGCGACGGTTGCGCTTTGGACCATTGGGTTCATGCTGACCTTCCTGCCGCTGTACTTTGTCGGCCTGATGGGCATGCCGCGCCGGTCCTACAGTTGGGAAGACCCCAGCTTTCACCCCTATATGATTGTCGCCGTTATCGGAGCGCTGGTCATAACGGCGGCTCTGTTTTCAGTTCTGGTCCAGCTTTGGATCAGCATCCGCGACCGGGATAAGACCCGCGTGCCTGTAGGGGACCCTTGGGATGGGCGCACTCTGGAATGGTCGATCCCGGCGCCGCCGCCGCCCTATAACTTTGCCATCATTCCGCAGGTGACGGACCGGGATAACTTTGCCATCGCCAAGGAACGCGGAGCAGCTTATCCCAAGCCTGAGGCCTATGAAGACATCGAAATGCCACGCAACACAGGCATCGGCTTCATCCTCTGCGTAGCTAGTGGCATCTGGATGTTCGCCTTGGTCTGGTGGATCTGGTGGCTGGCTGCGCTGATGACCGTTGCGATGATCCTGGCCTTCATCCTCTGGACTTTCGACACCAGCACCGAGATCACGATTCCAGCCGAAGAGGTGCGCAAAGAGCACGAGGCCTGGCTTGCTCTGGTCCATAGCGAAGCCGCCGTGGACCGTGACCATGAGACCGCGCCGGAAAACCGCGGCCTCGCCCGCCCGGATTTGGAGGCGATCACATGAAGCGCGCGCCAACGCACAGCTATCCGGGGATCAACCTCGGCGACCGCCACGCCAGCGCCCACAAGGCATCCGAGGTCGTAACCTTCGGCTTCTGGGTCTTTTTGATGAGCGATCTGGTCTATTTCGGCCTGATGTTTGCTATCCACATCACCATGATCGATGCGCAGGCGGGCGGTCCGGGCCCGCATGAGTTGTTCGATTTGACCAGCATCTTCGCCCAGACGATGATCCTGTTAACCAGCAGTCTGACCGTTGGGCTGGCAATGCTGGCCCTGAAATACAACCTGCCCCGGCCAAGGATTATTCTGTGGTTCGGCGTGACGCTGCTGTTGGGCATCAGCTTCCTCGTTCTGGAAATCCGGGACTTTATCGCCATGGCCGAAAAGGGCGGCATCCCGCAGCGCAGTGGGTTTCTGTCGGCCTTCTACGGTCTTGTTCCATTGCATGGCCTTCACGTGGCCGCCGGCTGCGTGTGGCTGGTGGTGCTGGGCATCCAGTTGCGGGTGATGGGCATGACCGATCTGGTGATCTCGCGCGTGGTGCGGCTGGCGCTGTTCTGGCACTTTCTCGACCTAATCTGGATCGGCATCATCACAATCGTCTATTTCGGAGGGCTGACCTATGGATAAACGCTCTGAAATGCACCGGCGCGAGCGGCGGCGCTATGTGATTGGCTATGGCGGGTCACTGCTGCTGACGTTTGCCATGTTCGGCGTGGCCTATCGCTGGGGGATCGAAACGACCGGAGTGTATCTGACCATCGGTCTGCTGGGGCTGGCCCAGCTTATTTTCCAACTTGTCTACTTCCTGCATATCGACCGCCGTCGCAGCAGCCGAGAGGATCTGGATCTGATCCTGTTCTCAACCCTTGTTCTGCTGATCATCATCCTGGGCACAGTCTGGATTTTGGGCAATCTGGCGATCCGTATGCATGTGCACCCGATGTAAGAAGGTCTGAGTTATGAAGTCGCTGAAGCTGGTCGCAATTCTTGTCATGCTTGCCGCGATTGGTGCGGGGCTGTTCCTGTTCTGGCGACATGAAGAGAGGTATCCGTCCACGCAAGACGCCTATGTCGGCGCGAATATCATCTACATCGCGCCGCAGGTGACCGGGCAGGTGGCCAAGGTACATGTTGACGAAAACCAAGCGGTCAAAAGCGGCGATCTGCTGTTCACCATAGATGACACGCAGTTCAAGGCGTCGGTGGATCAGTCCAAGGCCAATCTGGACAGCGCCGAGCAGCAGGCCAAATCATACGCAACTCAGATTGCGGCCGCCGAGGCATCGGTCGCAAGCGCGCAATCCGCTTATGACACAGCGCAAAAGGCGCTGGAACGCGCCAAGGTTCTGTTCTCGACAGGGGATGTGGCGCAGTCTTCGCTGGATCAGACAACCTCGGATTTCGCGCAGGCTTCGGCACAGTTGACCAGCAGCCAGTCCAGCCTTTTGGCCTTGCAAAGCGGGCTGGCGGCGAAGCAGGACGATATACTGTCAGCACGCGCCCAGCTGGAAATCGACAAGGCCAATCTGGCCTGGACCAAAGTCTTTGCTTCCGCCGATGGCTGGATTGCCAACCTGACCCTGCGGCCCGGATCGTCGGTGTCTGCCAATGCGCCGCAGTTTTCCATCGTCGAATCCGCCGACTGGTGGGTCGATGCGAATTTCAAGGAAACCGCGCTGCCGCGCATTCGTCCCGGTCAGCCGGTGACGGTTCAGATCGACATGCTGCCGGGAGTGACTTTGACGGGCAAAGTCGCCTCGATCGGGCGCGGGTCGGGGGATACATTCTCATTGCTGCCCTCCGAGAATTCCAGCGGCAACTGGGTCAAGGTCACCCGCCGCTTCCCCGTTCGGATCGAGCTTGATCCGACCGATGCACCCCTGCGGGTTGGTGGCAGCAGCAAGGTGGTCGTGGACACAACAGCGGCAACACAATGACCGGCGTGACAAGCAGCCACGTCAATCCGGTGATCGTGGTCGCCGTGGTCTGCAGTGCTATTCTGGAAGTGCTGGACAGCACAATCGTCAACGTGGCCCTGCCGCATATTCAAGCCGCGTTCGGGGCCACCACCGATCAGGCCACGTGGATCCTGACCAGCTATATCGTCTCGGCCGTTGTGGTGATGCCGCTGACCGGCTTTGTCGCGCGCCGGGTCGGGCGACGCCGCTTGATCCTGACCGCCGTGACCGGCTTTGCCTGCATGTCGATCATGTGCGGCCTGTCCTGGAGCCTTGAGACCATCGTGTTCTTCCGACTGGCGCAAGGCATGTTCGGGGCCTTCCTGATCCCCTTGTCGCAATCTATTCTGTTCGACGCCTTCCCGCGCGAAAAACGGGGCGAGGCGATGGCCGTATTTGGCCTCGGTGTGGTCGTGGCCCCGGTTCTGGGCCCAACGGTGGGCGCGATCCTGACCGAGTATTTTTCGTGGCGGATGGTCTTTTTCGTGAACCTTCCCATTGCGGCCATGGCGCTGCTGTTGCTTGCCGGAGAGCTGCCGAAAGACGAGACCGAAGAGGTGAAGATCGATTGGCAGGGGCTTGCGCTTCTGGCCCTTGGCATCGGGTGCCTGCAGTTCATTCTGGATCAGGGTGAGACCAAGGACTGGCTGTCCTCGCGCATTATTCAGGTTGCGCTTGTTGCGTCGGTTCTGGGCGCGCTGGGGTTGATCGTACATTGCCTGACAGCAAAAACTCCGGTTGTTGATCTGCGCCTTTTCGCGGACCGCAACTTTGCCCTGTGTAATCTGGTGATCGTGGGGTTTGCGGTGTCGCTCTATGGCGGCATCGCCATTTTACCGACCTTTGTTCAGACGCTGCTGGACTATCCGGTCATCGAATCCGGCCACCTGTTCATCCCGCGTGGTCTTGCGGCCGGCGTGTCCATGGTCGCAACCGGGGCCGTGCTGGTGAAACGGTTTGACCCCCGTGTGCTGGCCGGGGTCGGAATGACGCTGACCGCAATCAGCAATTTCATGATGGGGATGCTGAACTTGAATGCAGGATTCTGGGAACTGGCCATTCCCGGCATCATCAGCGGTCTGGGTATGGGGCTTGTCTTTGTCCCGATGTCCATTCTGGCCTTCGAAAGCATCAGCAAAGCGCGGCAGGACGAGGCCTCGGGCCTGTTCAACGTCACCCGTCAGTTGGGCTCATCGGTTGGTATTTCACTGGTCGGGACTTGGGTCGTGCGGGGATTGCAGACCAATACCGCGGTGCTGAGCCAGAACGTCACGCCCTATAACCCGGCGGCACAGGCTTATCTGGCGCCCTTGGGGCTGACACCGGACAGTGCCCAGGGCGCGGCCATTCTGGGGCAAGAGATCGCGCGACAGGCCGAGATGATCTCGTACCTGACCGTGTTCAACAATCTGGGGCTGCTGGCGCTGGCGACCTTGCCGCTGTTGTTTTTCTGCCGGGCCCCGAAGCCGGGCACAACGGCTCAGGTACATGCCCATTAGCGGGTTAGCACCAACCCCAGCCACAAGGCCCCCCAGCACAGAATAAGGCTGACCATGATATTGCCTGCCGCCAGTGCAAGCGTTCGTTCGCGGCGCAATTCCAACGTTTGATAGGCAAAGCTGGAAAACGTCGTGAACCCGCCGCAAAAGCCGAAAACCAAGCGTTTCTGTTCTTCCCCCATCTCGACCGGACCGCCCAGATAGCCGATCCACAGGCCCAGCAGCAGACTGCCCAGAACGTTCACGATCAGCGTGGACAGGGGCAGGGCGTGGGTGACCCGCAATGCCAGCCAATGGCGCAGAACCGCACCAAGCCCGCCGCCCAAGCCGAACATCGCATGCAGGTACAGGTCAATCATTGCCGCCCACCTTTTGCATGAAACCACCGCCCCAATGCCTCACCCACAAGGGCCGCAGCCAGACCAAACGCGATCTCAAGCGCCGCAGCAGCGGGGGCCGTCCAAAGCGCGGTTTGGGCCAGCCGGTCAAGTTCTGCCACGAATGAGGAAAACGTTGACAGCCCGCCACAGAACCCAACGGCCCCCAGATGCAGAACATGCGCGTGGACCCGGTGCCGGATGGCATACAGCCAGCCCAGCACAAAACACGCGAAGATGTTGATGCCAAAGGTTGCGGTCAGGATGGGCACGCCGGGAATGTCCAGCGCAAACAGTTCGCGCAGAAGCGACCCAAGCGCCCCGCCCACGAATACTGACAGGAACATCAGGACACGCCCATGTTTCGCAGTCTTGCCGTTTGGTCCCGCCACCCGTCCCGCCTATTGCTGTCGCTTGACCGGCATACTGTGCGCGAACCGCGGGATCAATCAAACCTGTAACGTGGTTTCACATTCCCGACCGGTTTGTTTCCGCGAAACCTAAGGGCTTGCAATCAAAAGCCAAGATGTTTCACTTTGGCGTCAACGCCTTCGGTCTAAATCACATGGGTTCAGACCGTCCCCACCAACAACCCACCCAAGGAGATCAGGAATGGTTGTACGCAGGCTCTATTATTTTCTGAGTTTCGTCTGTCTGCCCTTGGTGGCGATCCTGGGCTTTTTCTGGCCACCGGCGCACTGGCTGCTGGTCATTTTGATCCCGTACGCCGTGATCGGGATGTATGATATGCTGACCACCAAGCACAACGTGCTGAACAACTATCCGGTGCTGGGGCACTTCCGCTACATGCTGGAATTTGTCAGCCCCGAGATCCGGCAATATTTCGTGGAAACCAACGAAAGCGGGCGGCCCTATAATCGGATCATTCGCAGCCTTGTCTATTCCCGCGCCAAGGGTCAGGTCGATACGCAGGCGTTTGGTACCCAATATGACATCCTGACTGTGGGCTACCATCGGGCCAACCACTCGCTTGCGCCCAAGGATGTGCACGAAAGCGAAGAAAGGGTGATGCTGGGCGGGCCGCAATGCGACAAACCCTATGACGCGTCGCGCCTGAATGTGTCGGCCATGAGCTTTGGCGCGCTCAGCGCCAATGCGATCCGGGCCCTGAACGGCGGGGCGAAGGATGGCGGGTTTGCACATAACACGGGCGAAGGTGGGCTGTCGCCGCATCATCTGGCCGAAGGTGGCGATATCATCTGGCAGATCGGCACCGGCTATTTCGGCTGTCGCACGCCCGAGGGTGGGTTTGACAAGGACAAGTTTGCTGAAAAGGCCCAAAAGGATGTCGTCAAAGCGATTGAAATCAAGCTCTCGCAAGGGGCAAAGCCTTCGCATGGCGGGGTGCTTCCGGCCGCGAAGGTCGACAAGGAAATTGCCGAGATCAGGGGTGTGCCCGAACATCAGGATGTGATCTCACCCCCCGTTCATTCCGCTTTCGACGGCCCCACCGGGTTGATCGAATTCGTACAGCATCTGCGCGAGATGTCGGGCGGTAAGCCGATCGGCTTCAAACTGTGCATCGGCAACCCGTCCGAGTTCATGGCGATCTGCAAGGCCATGCTGGAAACCGGAATTCTGCCCGATTTCATCACCATTGACGGCTCGGAAGGCGGAACCGGGGCTGCGCCGGTTGAATTCACCAACCGTCTGGGAATGCCGCTGAACGAGGCGTTGATCTTCGTGAACAACTGCCTGCGCGGTGCCGGGCTGCGTGACAAGATCCGGATCATATGCTCGGGCAAAGTGGCCACCGGCTATGACATGGTCGAAAAATTCGCCCTTGGCGCGGATATGTGTAACGCCGCGCGCGCGATGATGTTTGCGGTAGGCTGCATTCAGGCGCTGCACTGCAACACCAATCGCTGCCCCTCGGGCGTGGCCACGCAAGACCCGATCCGGGGCCGCGCGGTGAATGTTCCGCAAAAACGCCAGCGGGTGCATCGCTATCATGACGCCACCTTGGAAAGCTTCCGCGAGTTGCTGGGCGCGATGGGAAAACAGACAGTGTCCGAACTGACACTCGCTGATATCCGCCGCCGTACAGCGGACGAGCGGGAGTATTCTTACGCCGAACTATACACGCTGGTCGATGAAGGCGCGTTTCTGTCCGACACGATTCCGCCCGAATATGCAGCGGATTGGCAGCGCGCGTCAGCCGCGCAGTTCTGACGGCGTCAGTTGACGGTCGAACGGGGGTTATTGGCAGCGTGCGTATTGATCCGGCGCACGCTCCATTCCACCGCGTCCCGCATCGTTCGTCCCAATGCGACGTCGAAGGCATTGACCAGATCGGGCGTCTGATCGCTGGCGGCCACTACGTTTTCCTGAAACGAGCTTGAGGCGATGATCTTGTCTTCATATTCATCGATGATCTTGATGTTCATACGGACTTCGATACGGACGGTTTTGCCGTTTTCTGTTTCGGACACCACGATGCCCTGAAATTCGCGCAGATCCGGCGCGATGACGTAATCGGCGCGAAGACCCACGGTTGAACGACCAACGGCAGCGACCTTGCCCGAATTCTCATAGCTTTCGACCAGCAGCGCCTGCACGATCAGCGGAGCCCGATCCACCCATCGCGCGCGGGGCAGGTATTGAACCTGCAAAGGGGTCGGTTGCACCGCGATCTGATCGGTGTTCACAGCCGCTGTTGCGGTGGGTTCTTCAACCACGATCTGCTTCTGGATACGCGGCAGCGAGGATGCGAACGTGCTTTTCGGCGTCAAAAGATACAGGTCGTTCGGTTTTGAGGCCTGCTGCAACGTGCCCAAACCGGCGCAGCCGCCCAGTATCACAGCCACCAGGGATAGAATAAGGGGCCTTATCATTGACGGAACTCCGATGCTTGGGTGCCCAGCAAAAAGCGTGCCGGGTCGCGTTCGACCTTGTCGACCAGGCGATCAAGGCTGATGACCAGACGCTGGGATTCTTCAATAAACCGAATGAACTGCGGTAATCCAACCCGCAGGAAATCAGACACCTGACGGCGATTGTCCTGCACCACCCCGTCGATAGTGCCCAGCAGCTCTTTCGCGGAATTCGACGCGCTGAGCACGTCGTCAGAGATCTTGTCGATCTTGTCGGTAATGCCTGCGACGGTTTCGGTCACCTGATTGGCGGCTCGGCGAATATCCTGCGCCACCGGGGCGACGTCGGTCTCGATCACCTGATTGGCCGAGTCAAAGGCCCGCTCTGCCGAGGCCAGCGCCCCCTTGGCCGAGTCCATGGTCGAGGTGATCGATCCAAGCGTCGTGTTGGCGTTCAGAACAGTCTCGGTGATCACGCTGAGGGATGCGCCAGCCTCCTGCGACAACCGGGTGAGGTTCTCGGCCAGATCCGAGCCGCGTTCGATGAACGGGCGAATATCCTGTTCGATCACACGGTTGGTCGTTGTCAGGGTCACCTTGGCCTCATCCAGCGCCTCTTTTGCGGTGTCGGAAGCGGTTTTGATCGACTTCAATGTGTCCGTACCGGTTTCAAGGGTGGATTCAGCGGAACTGATCAACGGGTCCAGCTTTTTGGTGAAGACCCCGATATCCTGCGCCGCATTGCCGATATTGGCCGAGACGGATTCGAAATCCGAAAGCGTCTTGTCCAGCCGACCGGTGGCCGAGGCGAGGTTTTCCAGAATGTCGGATACGGCCTTCCGGTTCTTCTCATCCACGACCGAGTTCAGTTCCTGTAGCAGGGTCACGGCCTCGTCCAGCACTTTGGGCGCGCCTTCAAACAGGGACTGGATGGTGCTGCGTTTGCTTTTGATCACGCTGTCCTGCGGCAAACGTGCTGCCGAGGTGGAGCCGCCGGTTAGCTCGACATAGCCCACTCCGGTCACCCCCAGCGATTGCAACTGCGCAATGGTTTCTTCGGTGACCGGAATATCGGCGTCGACCTCGATGCGCACGCGAACCTTCGACGGATCGTCCTCATCCAGCTTCAAGGATATAACCTGCCCGACCGGCAGGCCGTTATAGCTGACGCCGCCCGCCGCCGACAGGCCCGAGACATTGTCGAACAGCACATCGTAATAGGCGTATTGGCGGGTCACTTCGAATTTGGCAAGCCACAGGAAGAAGCCGAACGCCCCCAGAATGCCCGCAAGGGTGAACGCGCCGATCAGAATGTAATTCGCCCGGGTTTCCATCGCCTCTACCTGTCCTGCCCTTTGTCCTGCGCCGCGCGGGCGCGGGGGCCTGTGAAGTATTCCTGCACCCAAGGATGATCGACCTTGGTCATCTCTTCAATCGGACCTTCGACCAGCACGCGCTTTTCTGCAAGCACGGCGACCCGGTCGCAGATGGCATAAAGGCTGTCCAGATCGTGCGTGACCATAAAGACGGTCAGTCCCAGCGCCTGCTGCAACTCGCGGATCAGGGCATCATAAGCAGCCGCACCGATGGGATCCAACCCGGCGGTGGGTTCGTCCAGAAACACGATCTCGGGGTCCAGCGACAGGGCGCGGGCCAGCGCGGCCCGTTTGCGCATACCGCCCGACAGTTCCGACGGGAACTTGCCGCAACTCAGCTGTGGCAGCCCGACCAGGCTGATTTTCAATGCGCCCAGCGACTCCATCAACCGTTCGCTGATACCGGTATGTTCGCGCAGCGGGGCCATGACGTTTTGCAGCACAGTCAGCGAAGAAAACAGCGCGCCATCCTGAAAGGCGACGCCCCAGTGGCGCTCGATCCGGCGGCGATCTTCTTCGGGGCCGTTCAGAACATCGACGCCCAGAACCTCGATACTGCCCGCCGCAGGTGTGTTGAGCCCAACAATCGTGCGCAACAGTACCGATTTACCGGTGCCCGAGCCGCCGACGATGCCCAGAACCTCACCCCGCCAGACATCCAGATTCAGGTCGTCATGCACCACTTGCGGCCCGAATTGATTGCGCAGCCCACGCACGCGGATCACGGCCTCGCGCTGTGCGTCCACCGGGGTTGTCTGATGCTGCACGGTGCCGTCCATGTCAGATCCCCAGCTCTGAGAAGAAGATCGAAAACAGCGCGTCGATCGCGATCACCATGAAAATCGACTGCACCACCGAGGCGGTGGTGCGTTGCCCGACGCTTTGCGCCGAGCCCTTGACCTGCATGGCCTGCCAGCACGCGATGACCCCGATGACCAGCGCAAAGAACGGGGCCTTGATCAAGCCAACGGCCAGTTGCCAGACATCGGTGCTTTCGTTCAGGCGCGTGATGAACATGCCGGGGCTGATGCCCAGATCGATCCAACTCATCAACGCGCCGCCGAACAACCCGGCCATATCGGCGACAAAGCCGAGAATTGGCAACATGATCAGCAGGGCCAGAACACGTGGCACCACCAGAACCTCGATCGGGTCCAGACCCAGCGTGCGCATGGCGTCAATCTCCTCCTGCACCTTCATCGACCCGATTGAGGCGGTAAAGGCCGAGCCTGACCGGCCCGCGACAATGATCGCGGTCAGCAAAATCCCCAACTCGCGCAGAACCGAGATTGAGATCAGTTCGACCACAAAAATCTCGGCCCCGAACTGTTTCAGCTGCGTGGCCCCCTGAAAGGCCAGAACAACGCCGATCAGAAACCCCATCAGCGCCACGATGGGCAGGGCCTTGAACCCGGTTTCTTCCATATGCGTGAACAGGGCCGCCCGCCGCAACCGCCATGGCATTGCAATCGTGCGGGCCAGCCGGTGCAGGGTCAGACCCAGAAACCCGAGGATCGACAGCGTATCCTTCCATGCCCCGAAGGTGCTGCGACCAACGCTCTCGACCCAATCGGCGAAGGTCCTTGGTTGGGCCAGCCGCCCCGGCTTGTCGGGGATGTTGTGCGATACGGTATCGATCAAAGCGGCATGTGCCGGTTTCAACCCCAGAAACTGAAGCTGCGCACCATTGGCCGTGAACCGCCGCGACAGGTCCGCCACCAACCACGCCCCGCCGGTATCCAACGCCTCGATTTCCGACAGGTCCACGGTCACGTCGCCGCCAACTGGCTGAACCGCGGCGAAGTCGCGTTCGACCGTTTCCAAGGACTGCGTCAACAGCGCGCCCGAAATGCGCACATGTGTGCCGGTGCTTTCGCGCTCAGAGGTGATCTTGGGCGGCGTCATGAGGACATGTGACGGAAAACGCCCACGGGCTGCAACGGCTTTGTGCGCTTTCGCGGGGATTTGGGGGATCAGAATGGCCTGGGTGTGACACTGCTTGGCGTCAGAGGGCAGATTCCCGGTCGCATTGTGACCCAATTCACTTGTTTCAACCGAAGGTAATGCTACCTTATTACATGTGGTTGAGTTTTAGTTGTTTGGTTGTGTGTCATGTCTGACCATCACGCGAATGTTGATGTCGAAATCGGGTCCGAGCGCGGGTTCGGATTTGTCTTCACAGCGGTTTTTCTGATCATTGCCCTGTGGCCTGTATTTGGCGGCGGGTCTCCGCGTTGGATACTGCTTGCTATTGCAGGGATCATCCTTGCGCTGACCTTTCTTGCCCCGCAGGTTTTGGCCAAACCGAACCGGCTTTGGTTCAAGTTTGGTATGCTGTTGGGGGCCATTGTCGCGCCTGTCGTGATGTTTCTGGTCTTCATCACCACCTTTGTGCCGTTTGGCCTTGTGGCGCGTTTGTTGGGCAAAGACCTTTTGTCCGAAAGGCTAGACAGCAGTGCAGATAGCTATTGGGTCGTCCGTAAGGACCAGCCTGGCAGCATGAAACAACAGTTTTAAAAAAGGGAGTACCAGACGTGACATTCGTTTCCGAGCTCTGGTCGTTTTTGAGGGTCAGAAAGAAGTTTTGGCTGCTGCCCATCTTTGTCATGTTGGGTGTATTCGGAGGGCTGATCGTCCTTAGCCAAGGTTCGGCCATTGCGCCGTTCGTCTACACGCTGTTCTGATCTTATGACGTACATTTTGGGCATTTCCGCGCTGTATCACGACAGCGCCGCAGCATTGTTGCGCGACGGCCAGATCGTGGCCGCCGCACAGGAAGAGCGGTTTACCCGCAAAAAACACGACCCCGGATTTCCGGAAAAGGCGATCCAATACGTGCTGGCCGAATCAGGCATCACATTGGCGGACGTGGACAATGTTGTGTTCTACGACAAACCGTTTCTGAAATTCGAACGTTTGATCGAAACTTACATCGCAGTCGCGCCGCGCGGGTTCAATTCGTTCCGAATGGCCATGCCGGTCTGGTTGCGCGAAAAGCTTTTTCTGAAGGATTTGCTGAACAAGCAGCTTCGCAAAATCGATCCCGATTTTACCGTCGATAAGATCCTGTTCTCGGAACATCATGTCAGCCACGCCGCCAGCGCGTTTTACCCTTCACCCTTTGAAGAGGCGATTGTGCTGACGGTGGATGGTGTGGGTGAGTGGGCCACAACCACGGTTGGTATCGGGCGCGGCAATGAGCTGACGATGGTCAAGGAACTGCATTTCCCGCATTCGCTGGGTCTGCTTTATTCCGCCTTCACCTATTACACCGGGTTCAAGGTCAATTCCGGCGAATACAAGGTCATGGGTTTGGCCCCGTACGGTATGCCGAAATACAAGGATCTGATCCTCGAACATCTGGTTGATCTGAAAGAGGACGGCTCATTCCGGCTGAACCAGAAGTACTTTAATTATACGGCCGGTCTGACCATGACCAGCAAGGCGCTTGAGGATTTGTTTGGCCAGCCGGTGCGCAAGCCCGAAACCGATCAATTGACGCAGTTCCATATGGATATCGCGGCATCCGTGCAGGCCGTGACCGAAGAGATCATGCTGCGTATCACCCGCGATCTGGCGCGCGAACACGGCATCCGAAATCTGTGCATGGCGGGCGGTGTGGCTCTGAACTGCGTGGCAAACGGCAAGATTTTGCGGGACGGCGCGTTTGACAACGTCTGGGTTCAGCCTGCCGCCGGGGACGCAGGCGGGGCACTAGGGGCCGCCTGTGCTGCGTGGCATCAGGAATTGGGGAACTCACGACAGGTCACCTCGGGCGATCAGATGCAGGGGGCCTATCTGGGCCCACGTTTCGAAGATGATGAGATTGCCGAAGAACTGACCCGTGCCGGGGCCAAATTCACCATCCACGAAAACGGTGAACTGGTTGACCAGACTGCGCAGGCACTGGCGGACGGAAAAGCGGTCGGATGGTTTCAGGGGCGGATGGAGTTCGGGCCACGCGCCTTGGGCGCACGCTCGATCCTGGGGGATCCACGATCCGAGTCGATGCAGAAAACCCTGAACCTGAAGGTCAAATACCGCGAAAGCTTCCGCCCCTTCGCGCCGTCTGTTCTGCGCGAGGACGTCGCGGATTGGTTCGAGCTGGACGGCGACAGCCCCTATATGCTGATCGTGGCTGATGTTCAGGAAAAAATCCGCCGCCAGATGACGGATGAGGAAAACGATCTGTTTGGCATCGACAAGCTGAACGTCAAACGATCCGAGATTCCGGCCGTGACCCATGTGGATTACTCTGCCCGCATTCAGACCGTGCATCAGGACACGAACCCGGCCTATCACGCGCTGATTTCCAAGTTCAAAGACCTGACCGGGTGCTCTTTGGTCGTAAACACCTCGTTCAACGTGCGGGGCGAGCCGATTGTCTGCACCCCGACCGATGCGTTCCGTTGCTTCATGGGTACGGATATCGAGGTTCTGTCGATCGGCAACTGCCTGTTGCGCAAGGAAGATCAGGACCCGGCGCTGAGGGAAAATTACGAGACCAAGTACGAGCTCGACTAAGTTCTTGCGAGGTCAGCCGTTCCGGGACACAGTCCGCACCAGAAACTCGGGTGCGGAATCGAGGTGCGCGACATGGGTCAGGCTGGGAAAGTTCTGTTCATCATCATCGACCAGCTTCGGGCAGATTGCCTGTTCGGAGCGTTGGCGGATCACGTAAACCTGCCAAATCTGCGATCCTTCATGGCCGAGGCGGTGACGTTCAAACGGCACTATTCGGTGACCAACCCCTGTGGCCCGTCACGCGCATCGCTGTTGACCGGGCAATATGCGATGAACCACCGCTCGGTCCGTAACGGTACGCCGCTGCGCCACGATATTCCCAATATCGCGACCGAAATGCGCAAGGCTGGCTATTTGCCGATGCTGTTCGGCTATACCGACACCCCGGCAGACCCGCGTGCCTACGACCCGAATGATCCGATCCTGCGGACCTATGAACAGTCGATGGAAGGCTTCCTTGAAGTTGTCGAGATGCGGTTGGAGGAATCCTATCCCTGGCGCGCGCATCTGATGAAAAAGGGCTATGCGTTCGACAGCTATATGGACGTCTACAAGCCGGTTTCGCTGTCGGGTGGGCCGCCCAAACTAAATGACCCGGCGATGTATCGGGCCGAGGACAGTGACACGGCCTTTCTGACCGACGCGTTTCTTGAAGGTATCGCGTCGCATCACGATCAGAACTGGTTTGCCCATCTGACCTATATCCGCCCGCATCCTCCGCTGGTGGCCCCAGCGCCGTACAACACCATGTATGACCCGGACAGCGTGCCTTTGCCTGACCGGCTGGCCACGCCCGAAGACGAGAAAGCCCAGCACCCGTTCTTCGGCCCCAAGCTGGAGGTCTACACCGAAAAAGAGTTCGTGCACGGTTTTGATACAGTCGAGCCCACGGATAAGAACATCCGCACCCTGCGGTCGATCTATTTCGGACTGGCGAGCGAGGTGGATCACCATATTGGCCGCGTGGTCCAGTACCTGAAGGACAGCGGACAGTATGACGATACGCTGATCGTACTGACGGCGGATCATGGTGAGATGCTGGGCGACCGGCATAGCTGGGGCAAGATGACGGTCTATGACGCGGCCTATCACACACCGCTGATGATCCGGACGCCCGGAAATCAGGCGCGGGCGGGGGCTGAGGTGACGGTTCCCACTGAATCCATCGACATCACGCCGACCATTCTGCAATGGGTCGGGCAATCCGCCCCGAATGAGATGGACGGTCGGTCCCTGATACCCTTATTGCAGGGCAATGTGCCCGACGATTGGCGAAACTATTCCTTCAGCGAGCTTGATTTTTCCGAGCCAGAGAACCCGACCCTTTGGCAACAGCGCTTGGGGACGGGCAACAGCGATTCATGTCTGGGCATCCTGCGCGATGATCGCTTCACGTTGATTGAGTTTGCAGCCGACCTGCCGCCGATCCTGTTCGACCATCACGGCAAGGGTGAGTTCGAGAACGTCGCCGGTGACACGGCCTATGCAGATGATCTTGCCCGGTTGTGTCGGCAGATGCTGCGGCATCGGATGCGGAACATGGATCACACCCTTTCGCTGCATTCCATCACGCATGAGGGCGCAAGGTCCCGTAATAGGTACTAAGCCTCGGAGTTCGGAAAAATCCTAGACAAATTCATATCTTACGATATCGTCGCCTTGACTTGATGCATTTGATTTCTTTTCCGCCAGGCAGCGTGACGGTTTGATTGGTTGATTGTCCTGTGTGAAGGCCTGCGGCTTCTCATATGAACGGTATCCCGGCCTCTGGGGTGACGTGGTTACAGGAGATGGGCGATGATCGACTGGTTTGTGAATGTGTTGCGCAGCTACCCCGAACTGGCGGTGTTTCTGTCCATCGGCATCGGGTTTCTGGTTGGTCCATGGAAGCTGTTCGGGTTCAGTCTGGGCACCGTAACCGCAACTCTGCTGGCTGCTGTCGTGATCGGGCAGGTGCATATCGAGGTCGACTCGGCCGTCAAATCCACTTTCTTCATCATGTTTATCTTTGCCGTCGGATACGGCGTCGGGCCGCAGTTTATCCGAGGGCTCAAGGCCGATGGCGCGCGCGAGGTTCTGTTTGCGCTCAGCGTACTGGCCCTGTGCCTGATCGTCCCGGTTGTTGCCGCCAAGATTGCCGGGTTGGAGCTTGGTTTTGCCGCCGGGCTTTATGCTGGATCGCAGACAATCTCGGCTGCGATTGGGGTGGCGACGGATCAGATCAACCAGTTGGGGCTGTCGTCCGAGCAGGCGCAAACCTATGCCAACCAGATCCCGATTGCCTATGCGGTCACCTATATCTACGGCACCATCGGCTCGGCCATCATTCTGGCCAAGATCGGGCCGCGTCTGATCGGCGTTGATCTGGTCGCCGCCTGCAAGGAATACGAGGCGAAGCTGGGCGGTGGTGCGGCCGTGGACACGGGCGAGGGGATCGTTTCGGGCTATCGCGCCATCGAATCCCGCGCCTTCGTGATCCCCGAGGGCAGCGATCTTCTGGGCCAACCCGTCAAAGACCTCATGCCCGGCGTCCGCATCTATGCCGAGCGGATCAAACGTGGCGACCAGATCGTCGAGGTCGAAGATGATACGATCCTGCAGGCGGGCGACACCGTCATGTTCTCAGGCCGCCGGGCCGACCTTGTGGGATTGCTCGAAGCCAAGCTGAAAGAGGCTGACGCGCCGGAACTGCTGAGTATCCCGTCCGAAAAGCTGGATGTTCTGATCACCAACAAAGAGGTGCACGGAAAAACGCTGGAGGAGTTGGGCAAGCTGTCCATGGCGCGCGGCGTCTATGTCTCGAAGCTGATGCGCAACATGGTTGAATTGCCTCTGTTACCGGGCACCGTGCTGCATCGCGGTGACATTCTGACGGTGCTGGGCAGCAAACGTCATGTCGAGGCTGTGATAGCCGAAATCGGCTATGCTGACCGGCCCGTAGATACAACTGATCTGGCCTTTGTCGGCTGGGGCATTTTCCTCGGTGGGTTGGTCGGGACGCTGGCCATCACGATGGGCGGGTTTCCGATCAGCCTGTCGACCACGGGCGGCGCATTGCTGTCAGGTCTCTTGCTGGGTTGGTTGCGTACGGTGCATCCCACATTTGGGCGCATTCCCGGCCCGTCATTGTGGTTGATGAATACACTCGGCCTGAATGTCTTTATTGCCGTGATCGGAATCACCGCCGGGCCGGGCTTTATCGCCGGGCTGCAACAGGCGGGTATTGCCTTGCTGCTGTGGGGGATCGTGGCGACGTCCTTGCCGATGATCTTCTCGGTCTATGTGGGACACTATGTCTTCAAGTTTCACCCGGCCATCCTGTTCGGGGCCTGCGCCGGTGCGCGTACCACCACGGCGGCGCTGGGGATGATACAGGAAGCGGCCCAAAGCCGAATTCCCGCGCTGGGATACGGGATGCCCTATGCCATCGGAAACACGCTGCTGACCATCTTTGGCATGGTCGTTGTTTTGATCCTCAGCTGATTTGGAAAGGTTGGATTCATGGACAGACTGAAACTGCATGACTACGAAGCGCTCAGCCCCTTTCAGATCAAGGATGAGCTGATCAAACTCGCCTCGGACGAGGCGCACAAGTCGAACTCGGCCTTTCTGAACGCAGGCCGTGGCAACCCCAACTGGATCGCCACCCGCCCGCGCGAGGCGTTTTTTGCACTGGGTCAGTTCGCTGTGACCGAAGCCAAACGCGTCATGAACCACCCAGCGGGTCTGGGCGGGATGCCCGCGCAGAACGGATGCCATGAGCGTCTGTTGAAATGGGCCGAGACCCACGCCGAAACGCCGGGCGTCGATACGCTGCTTGAGGTGATCAAACACGCGATCTTCGCCTTCGACTTTAACGCGGACGCGTTTGTGCATGAACTGACGGATTCGATCATCGGCGACAACTACCCGGTGCCGGATCGCATCCTGAAACACAACGCGATCATCGCGCATGAATACCTGATGTGGGCCATGTGTTCCGGCCATCAACCGGATGCGAAATTCGATCTGTTTGCGGTTGAAGGCGGCACGGCGGCCATGTGCTACATTTTCAAAACGCTCAAGGCAAATCGGTTGCTCAACCCCGGGGACACCATCGCCCTGTGCACACCGATCTTCACGCCATATCTGGAGATGCCCGAGCTTGAGGATTACAGCCTCGAATCCGTGCATGTCGAAACCGATGAAGAGGACGGTTTTCAACTGACCGATGCAGCGGTGGAAAAGCTGAAGGACCCGAAGGTCAAAGCCTTCTTTCTGGTCAATCCGGGCAATCCGTCATCGGTTGCATTGAACAAGGCCTCGCTGCAAAAACTGGCGGATCTGGTCGAAAATGACCGACCCGATCTGATCATGCTGACCGATGATGTTTACGGCACCTTCGTGCACGATTTCACCTCGGTCATGGGATTCGTGCCGCGCAATACGATTGGAGTGTATTCCTACTCGAAATATTTTGGCTGCACCGGCTGGCGTCTGGGCGTGATCGCGGTTGCGCAGGACAATATCTTTGACTTGAAACTGGCCGAACACCCCGATGAGATCAAAGAGAGTTTGGACAAACGCTATGGCACGCTCAGCCTGACGCCGCGCGACATTCGGTTCATCGACCGTCTGGTTGCGGACAGCCGGGATGTGGCACTGAACCATACGGCGGGACTGTCCCTGCCGCAGCAGGTGATGATGACCCTGTTTTCGCTGGTCGAGCTGGTGGATACCAAAAAGGACTATCAGGCCGCCTGCATGGAACTGGTCCATCGCCGCTTCAAAATGCTGACCGAGGCTTTGGGCATCGATGTCGATGCAGGCGAGAACTATGACGCCTATTATGGGATCATCGACTTCGAATTCTGGCTGCGAAAATATGTCGGCGAAGAGGTCGTGGACTGGATCAAGCAGAACGTCCACCCGCTGGATATCGCGTTCAAACTGGCCGAAGATCACGGCATCGTCCTGCTGAACGGCAGCGGGTTCGACGCCCCGGGCTGGTCGGCGCGCGTGTCCTTTGCCAACCTTCCGGACGAGGCCTATTCCCAGATTGGCCGCGCCGTCCGGGCTGTCGCGCGTGGATATGTCGAAGCCTACAGAGCCGCCAATAACAAACCCCTGCACGGGTAAATCAGCCCCCTACACCTGCGGGCTGTCTGGTGCTACGGATAACCTGCGGGGGAGGGTGATTTTGGACATTTCGGAACAACGCATCAAGGCGATGACAACCGCCGGGCTGAACCTGATTGGTCAGGCCCTGTCGATCTATGACAGCCAATTGCGGCTGGTCCTCAGCAACCGCCGGTTTCAAGAGATGTTCGACCTTCCCGACGAGCTGGTGCAACCGGGCGCATTGTTCCGCGACACGATCTATTGTCTGGCCAGCCGAGGGGAATACGGCGACGAGGACAGCGTCGAGGAAATGGTCAAGGTGCGGGTCGATCAGGCTCTGGCCTTCGAACCGCACTATATGGAGCGCGTGCGTCCAAATGGTCAGGTGATCTCGATTGAAGGTGCGCCATTGCCGCAAGGTGGTTGGGTGGCCGTTTACACGGATATTACCGGAGCAAAACGCGCTGAAAACCTGCTGCGCGCCCGGTCCGAGGAACTGTCCGGCCAATTGTTGACCCATGCCGAGGAATTGTCAGCCACCAACCGCCAGTTGGCGGCTACGATCACAGCGCTGGAAGAGGCCAAGCGCGAGCTGACCGAAATCGAAGCCCGCACGCGGATGACCACCGAAATGATGCCGGCCCATATTGCTCATCTGAACACCGAAGGGCGATACGATTACTCGAACCGGCGTCTCAGTTCGGTCATGCCCGGGCGGCCATCGGATATTCTGGGTCTGCATATCTCGCAAGCGTTGGGGACCAGCGCCTTTGCCCGCGTCGAAAACCATCTGCAAAGGGCGTATGACGGCAATACGTCTGTTTTTGAATTCACCGAAGATCAGGATTCCCGCCGTATCCGTGTCTCGTTCACGCCGGACGGGGCAGGGGGTGTTTACGTCATGTCGGTGGATATAACAGAAGAAACGCAGGCCCGCGTTGCCCTGCAGCAAACCCGCCGCCGCGAGATGGCCGCGCAGATGACCAACGGGCTGGCGCATGACTTTTCTAACCTGCTGACGATCATTCTTGGGATGCAGTCCCAGCTGACCAAAATGGACCTGCCCGAGGACGCCCGCTCTCTGGTCGCCGCAACCCAGAAAACGGCGCGGCGGGGTGGTCAGTTGCTGAACCGGATTGCCGATATGACGGGCAATCGCACGCCGCAGCCCAAAGCCACCGATATGCGCCGTCTGCTCGAGGATTTGCGGATTGTCGCCACCCCGTCTTTGCCGCGCGGTGTTGGCCTGTCGGTTGTCAATACCTTGCCGGATCAGGCCCTTATGCTGGACCCGGGTATGCTGCAGGACGCGTTGCTGAACCTTGTGCTGAACGCGCGGGATGCTTGCGGCACGTCTGGTCAGGTCACGATCAGCGCCCACACGGTCGGCAATATCTGGGTCGAGATCACGGTGTCAGACACAGGTCCCGGCTTTTCGTCCGAGGCGCTGGAAAAAGCGCTGAACCCGTTCTTCACCACCAAAGGCAGCGATGGCTCGGGCCTTGGTCTGCCGATGGTATATGACACGGTTAAGCTGGCGGGCGGTGATCTGAACCTGCGCAATACGCCCTCTGGCGCTTCGGTCGTGCTGCGGTTGCCCTACCGGCCTGCCCCGCCTGAACAGGATGGTCTGGTGCTTTTGGTCGAAGACAGCGATGACCTGCGCGGGCAGTTCCGGGATATGCTGATCGATCTTGGCCATTCGGTGATCGAGGCGACCTCGGCCGATGAGGCGCTTGCGTTGACTGCAAATGTCGAAGGGATTGTCATGGTGCTGTCCGACATTCGGCTTGAAGGGCCCGCTACGGGCCTGGACATGCTGGCGCAGCTTCCAACGGAATTGCCCTGTATCCTCATGACTTCTTTGCCTTATTCCGACCCGCTGCATCGGCAGGCCCTTGCCAAAGCGCCCGTGCTGAGTAAACCCTTCTCGCAGGCGCAATTGTCCGCGCTGATCCGAACCGAGGCCGCTTGATGACCCAGCCGTTGGTGACCATTCTGGATGATGAGCCAGAGATCCGTCGCATCCTGACCGATGCGCTGGAAGAGGCCGGATTCCGCACCCAAAGCTTTTCCCGCGCGCGCGAGTTCGAGGCTGCGTTGAAACGCGTCACACCGGATGTCTGCCTGGTGGACTTGTCCTTGCCGGATACGGACGGGTTGGCACTGGTTCACAGGCTGGCGCTTGAACAAGGGGCGGCGGTGATCATCATTTCGGGCCGGGCTCAGGTGCAGGACCGGGTCACGGGGCTGGAACTTGGGGCAGATGACTACATCACCAAGCCATTCGACCCGACCGAAGTTGTGGCGCGCATCCGCGCCCGGTTGCGGTCTCCGCGCGGCCAGGCGCCGAATTCCGACGTCGCGACGTTCAACGGATGGACGGCGTATTTCGATCGTTATGTTCTTGAGGATAGCTCAGGCGTCGAGACACCGTTCAGCCATGCCGAAGGCGAGGTTCTGCGCCTGTTTCTGGAAAGCCCCAAACGTTTGATCAGCCGCGCCCAGATGCAGGAATCGCTGGGTGGCGGTGCCGGTGACAGTTTCGACCGCGCGATGGATGTTCGTATCTCTCGGCTTCGGACCAAGCTGGGAGAGGACCCCAAGAACCCGCGATTGATCAAAACTATCTACGGCGCGGGATATATTTTTGTGGGTGATGTAACCTGGAAATAACTTCCATTTCCCAGGGGGAATGGCGCAATCGACCATCGTCCGAAACGAAACCCCGGCTACTCTCGCAGCGCCTGATCTTTGATCTTCACAACGGGCTGCAGAATGTAATCAAGAACAGATTTCTTGCCGGACAGGATGTCCACTTCGGCGATCATGCCGGGAATGATCTCGACCGCAATACCTTGTGCGTCCAGCATGGTGCTGCTGGTCCTGATCTCAACAACAAATACGTCTTCGTCGTTGCGCTCGGACCGGGTGATTGTATCCGCGCCTATGCGAAGGATTTCCCCATCCAGGCCGCCATAACGCGCAAAATCATAGGCCGTGATCTTCACTTTCACCGGCTGGCCCGCGTGCAGAAAGGCAATGTCCTCGGGTCGAACATAGGCTTCGACCAGTAACGAGTCATCCAGCGGAACAATCTCGATCAGATCCTCGCCGCTTCTGGCCAGACCGCCAATCGTGGTGCGATGGATACGGTTTACGATCCCCCGAACGGGTGAGCGTACCTGCGCCCGCGATGCCCGGTCGCGCAGGGCGGGAAGGGCAGGCTCCAGCGCCGCAAGCTCGGCTGTGGCCAGCGCCAGATCGGTCAGGGCCGCGGTTCGAAACCGGCTGCGCGTGGCTTTGATACGGTCGTCGATTTCGTCCAGCCCTGTTTTCAACCGGCTTGTCGCCGCCTCGGCCCGAACCTTGCGACCCTGCCATTCCGCCTCGCTGCGGCGCAAGGTCAGCAGGGTGGTGGCAGGCTCCATCCGTTGTTCGACCAAAGGGGCCATGATTGCCCGCTCTTCGGCCAACACTTTCAGCGTTGCGTCGGCGGTTATCTGATCGACCAGCCCTTCTTCGTATTCCTGATGTTTCTGTTGTCTTTGACGTTCGAGGATCGCGACTTCCGCGCTTAGTTCGGCTTGGCGACCCTGATACAAGGCGGTTTCCGACTTCACGACATTTGGTGCACCAGTGATCAGCTTTGCGTCAAAACGAAGATCTGTTCCTTCGATTTCAGCCTGCAAACGTTGCACGCGCGCCATGAGACCATAGGCACGCTGCTGTTCCTGACTCAGCTTGCTTTCGATCTGCGTGGTGTCGAGTTCCATAAGCAACGTGCCTGTTTCGACAACCTCACCTTCGCGCACGTGAAGCGCCTGCAGCACTCCGGGCTCGGTCGCTTCGATCATTTGCAGGTCGCCTGAAGGCACAATGCGCCCGTCCACCCGCGTGACGTCGTCGAGCTCTGTCAGATAGGCCCATGTCCCCGCCGCAAGCAGGCAGGCCAGGATCACGATCAGCAACAAAGATCCGCGCAACGGCGAGCGCCCGCGCATTTCACGCGCGAGTTGGGCCAGGTCAGGATGCTGCGACATTCAGATGCCTCCCCACCCGACGCGCGTGCTGCGCCAGCAGGCTTTTGGGTCCGTCCGCGCCGATCTTGCCACCCTCAATCACAATCACCCTGTCGACCAGTTCCAGCAAACTGGTCCGATGGGTGACAATGATCATAGTCGTGTCCTTGGTTGCCTCTTTCAGACGCTGGATCACCTGCGCCTCGGTCTTTACATCCATCGCGCTGGTTGGTTCGTCCAGCAGCAATACGGGCGGTTTGCCGATCAACGCGCGCGCCAGAGCTATGGCCTGTTTTTGCCCGCCCGACAAACCCTCGCCCCGTTCTGCCAGTTGTTGATCATATCCTCCGGGGTGGCGCGCGACGAAATCCTCTACCCCGGCAACACGCCCGGCCTCGATCAGGTCCGCGTCGCTGGGCCGGATCGCTCCGCTGACAATGTTGTCCCGAATGGAGCCTGAGAACAGCCACACATCCTGCAAAACCGAACCGACATTGCGGCGCAGGTCGCCGGGATCAATCTGGCGGATGTCCAGACCATCCAGCATGACCGAGCCCACTCGGGGCGTGTAGAGCCCCAAAATCAGCCGCGCGATTGTGCTTTTGCCCGAGCCGATTTGCCCCAGAATGGCGACCTTTTCACCTTGGTTCACGGTGAAAGATACGCCGTTCAGGATGTCTTCACTCTGATCGGGATAGGCAAAGTGAACATTGCTGAAGGAAATGGCACCCTTGACGCCGGTTCGGGATATCCAACTACGGCCTTCGGGCCGCTCGCTTTCGGCCTGCATCAATGCGTTCAGGTGGCGATAGGCGCTGCGCGCTTGATTCACCCGAGTCAGCGTCTGGGCCAGTTGACCCAAAGGAGCCAGCGCGCGGCCCGTCAGCATGACGGATGCAACCAAGGCGCCCATGCTGGCCTGACCTTCTGTGATCAGGAAAACACCATAAAACACGATCAGAACCTGAGCTGCCTGCTGCGTGAACCCTGTCAGGTTCAAAGCGAGTTGAGTCACCGCCCGGCTTTTTGCACCATGCGCCGATTGCCGTTCAATCGCCTGTTCCCATCGATTGCGCATCTGCCGTCCGGCGGCCGTGGTTTTGATGGTTTCCAAACCCGTTACGGCTTCGACCAATACGGATTGCTTTGATTGTCCATCCTTAAGGCTCTTTTCGGCCATGCGAGACAGGATCGGTTGCACGGCCAGCCCGGTCAGCAACACAACAGGGACGGCAAGCGCGGGGATCAGCGCTAGATCGCCACCCACCAGATAAATGACAAAGACGAACAGGCCGATGAACGGCAGGTCGACCACAGCGACCAACGTGGCCGAGGTGAAAAACTCGCGCAACGTTTCAAACTCGCGCACCGTGCTGGTCATTGCGCCGGTCGAACCGGCGCGCGATTTCATCTGGATGTTGAGAAGGTGATCAAAAACGCGCCGCCCCATGAACAAGTCGGCATTCTGGCCTGCCCGATCAATGAAACCCGCCCGCAACAACTTGAGAATGAAGTCAAACAGCAAGGCCAAGCCCACGCCGATGGTTAACGCGATCAGGGACTCGGTTGCTTCGTTGGGAAGAACGCGGTCATAGACCACCATGATAAAAATAGAAGTCGAAAGGCCCAGCAGATTGGCCAGCGCTGCGGCAAGGGCGACCTGAATATAAGACCACCGGTTGGCGGCCAGAGCGGACCAGAACCAGTGGCCGGCATGGCCGGGGGCTTTTGCGATCAACTCCGCCTTGTGATCGCGCCGGAACAGGATCGCGTATCCGGTATAGGCTTTTGCAAGAACCTGTTCGGCCACTTCGCACAGGCCTGTACCGATTTCGGGATCGAAGATCAGCAAGGCCCCACCGGGCGCGCGTCCGTGGTAGGTGACGGCCTTGCCCCCATCCAGTAACAGCATCGCGGGGACAAGGGTGTCGTCAAAGGCTTTGAGGTTCTGGGCACCGTATCCCGCTTGCAGCCCGGCCCGTCGGGCAACGCTGAGAATGTCTCGCACGCTCAAATCGCCATTCTGTCCAGATTGCGCCGAATGAAGTGCGGCCAGAGTGATGGGCCGCTCTAACGTTTCGGCGATGTTCAGCATGCAAGCTTCAATTGCCGAAACCTGCTCTTGGGTCGATGGCATGTCGCTTTGACCCATCATGGTGTGCCCCAAGTGTTGAAGGACAGCCCCAGCAGGTCGAGTATGTCGCCTGTCAGGCCAAGCGCGGCATAGTTGGTCAGGAAAAAGCTTTGTTCAGCCAGGATCAGACGTTCCTGAGCGTTCACGTAATCCCTTTGCGCATCCAGAATTTCAATCAGGCTGCGACGGCCTATAGTGAATTGCGCCCTCGCCGCCTGAACGCTTTCGGCATTTGCCTCGACCGCGATTCTGGCCGCGCGCAATCGTTCGGCCCCTGCTTTCTGGTCCGAGCGGATGAACCCGAGCTCGCGCGTGATTTCCCGGATCAGCGCTTCGCGCGCGAATTCTGCGTCTTTGACCCGAGCTTGTGCGGCTGTGATAGCGGCCCGCCTTTGACCGGTGCTGTCGAGCTCATAGTTGAAGGACAGATCCACACCGAAATTTGCGTCGCGATCCGTGTCCTGATTGGCAAAAGCAGCGACCCGAATGTCAGGCTGCCGACGCGCCTGCGCGGCAGTCCATTCTGCCTTGGCAGCCAACAGGCTTGCGTCTGCCCGGCGGACCTGCGGGCTGTTCATCACGATCTGCGCATCGGTCCGGTTCAGATCGGGCGCCGGAATGGGCTGCGGCAACGGCCCGGCCGGGGTTCCAAACACCTCGCGGAACCGGGCCTCGGCCCGGTCAACTTGGGCGATCGCATCGGCTAGGCGGGTGCGGGCATCTGCCATGCGCGAACGGGCCGTCAACACATCCGCGTTAGACCCGGCACCACTGGCCGCGCGTTCAGAGATCTGGCGGACAAGATCTTCGTGCGCGGTGACATTCTGCGAATTGACGTCGCGAATTTCGCGCCGGTCCAGCACCACCACATAGGCTTCGATGGCGGCAAGCGCGGTGGCTGCCGCCGTCTGCAACTGATCGCCATGGCTTTCATAAACCCGAGCCTTGGCGGCGGTCAGATCACCCCTTGCTGCGCCACCGTCATACACCAGTTGCGATACGCGCAGATAAGGCGATACATCCGCAATGTCCGAGTCGATCCGCTCGGACCGCGCGTTCACACCCAATGAGACCTGAGGCAGAAACGCCCCCCTTGCCGCATCCTGATTGGCGGCTGCAACTTCCATTCGTGTTTCGCTTTGCGCCAGCGTCGGGCTTGTTTCGACGGCGTATCGAATCCTTTGGCCGAATGCGCTTTGCGTTAGCGGGGCAGAGGGCTTGGTCGCCCCGGCACCAGCGGTGCCACCGGAGAACGAAAGTTCAACGCCCGACAAATCGGGGGGCTGCGTGCAGCCGGACACATGGAGCGCGATGAGAATGAAGCCAGTGATTTGAACAATAATTTTAAACATGTGCTTGGACAACTTCCGGTTGATTAAGGCCAAAAGCGTGTTCTTTGGCTTGCGCACCGACGACAGCGTCCAAAAATCCGGATATCTCGGATGAGGCGCGTCCACTCGCGCGATGCGCCATCTGACGCTGTGCTTGCGTCAGCCAGGCAACGTGAGACAGCGACACCTGATGAGCATGGATCAGCCGCAAGGCACCACTATTGGTCAGAAGCGATTTGTGGCTTTGGGGCAAAGAGTGCACGGCCTGCAAGCTGACGCCCAGCAAACCATCCGGGCACTCGACACTGGTAAGCTGATCCAGGGGGCTAAACAGATGCATACCCTGAATGACCCGGCACAAAGTCAGTGTGTTCTGCTGAGCGGCGGCGCGTTGGCAAAGAAAACGCTGCACCTTTGCCAACTCGGGTGTCAGCTTGCCGTCCGCGTCAAAAAAACACTCGTCGTGCGGGTCGTCAGTGACAAGCCCAAGGGTTTCGTCGACCATCAGGCAACCCGCCGGTTGGGGTTCGGACTGTGCGTCTGTCAGGTCTACTTGAAACGGCGGGCAGCGGAGTGCTGACGGCAAATATTGCGCCAACCAGGTTCCTTCGTCCGACACAAATGGCGTTGACCCCTCGGCGTGCACAGACAGCAAGGCAACGGCTTCGACTTCACCCGAGACGACGCGAAACGCGATTGGAAAAGCGGCCGCAGCCTGAAGGATTTCCGGCTCAACCACCGGGCATTCAGGAAGATGCCGGGCAAATTCAAAGGATGTGAATCGCCGCCAATACCGATGCCCGTGGTTGAGACGCGTGACCGGAGTTAAGCCGTTCTGCACCATAACTGCCCCCTCGTTCTGTTTGGTTTCCAGCCTTTTGCCGAGATTTGTGCCCTGCGGGGACGACCTATGCGGTCGCCCCTGTGGGGTCTGTGTGCAGGATGTTGTCAGCAGTCAGCCCGCTCAGATCGTCCAGCCCGTCAAAGATCGCAACGGTTTCGACCGAGGCTGTATCCGGTGCCGAATAGTCCACTTTGACCAAAGCGCTGTCGGTACCGTCGGTTGCCAGCACATAGAGCTCATCCCCCGCCAGCGCGCCCGAAAAGCTTTCGACTGCGGCTTCGATGGACCCAGCAGTGAGATCTGTCAGAACTGTTGTCAGGCCGACAAACCCGGTATCCGCGCCCAAAGCATCGCCTGTCGCAAGGGTTTCGAAATTTGTGCCGTTGCCGCGCAACGTCAGCACATCCAGACCATTGAACATCAAAGCGTCCGAGACATCGGCCTCTGAGCCAAGCGAGAACCCGGTGATCGTATCAACGCCATTTTCTGCCGGATCAGCCTCGAACACGACGACATCGCGACCCGCATCGCTGAGGTCGATCATGTCATCGCCGTCGCCACCGCGCACGATTGTGTCGATGCCTGCGGCGGTCAGGGTATCAGCGCCGTCTGTTCCCAGTTGAAAAAACGTCGGCCCTCCATCCGGGGTGGTGATCGTCAGTTCAATGGGTTGGGTCGGGTCTTGCACCGTCATCGTGAAGGTGACCAGCGGTTGCGACAGGTCCGTGAACGTGGTTGCCGCACCGCCAAATCGAATGACGTCGCCGGTTCCCGGGCTGGCCAGGAACAGATCGAACTCACCATTCTCGGAATCCGATCCGGTGTCGTATGTGACAACGGACGAGTCAAACTCAAGATCCGCAGTCATCGCCAGACCACTTGAGATATCGCGATCACTGTCGGCGTAAATCGCAAAGGTCACTACTGATCCGGACTGCCCGATTTCCGAGATGACATACGCCGCGGGAACATGCGCCGTTGTCTCGCCGGTTGCCGGCACAGGATCAGGCCCGCCGGAGACTGTTGCCTGAGCGGTGAAACTCAGGTCATCACCGGCCTCGGTGCCCGAAAACTCAGCGGCCGGAACCGTCAGAGACCAGGTCCCGTCGGCAGCGACTGTTGCCGTTCCGACAGAGCTGCTTCCGAGCAAGACGTCTACCGATTGACCCGCGCTAAGCCCAACAGACGTGCCGCTGACAACAAGGCCGGATGTTTGCGCGTCGGCCAGCGAAATAGAGCCGTTGGTGCCAAGTGAATTCAGGTTCAAAAGCGGTCGGAAATCCGTGGTGATGGAGGTTGTGGCCGGGGCTGAGGCATTCCCGGCATCGTCCGACACAGTTGCCGCAATTGGGAAAGTCCCTGTATCCGACAGAGCAGCCAGATCCGAGGCTGGGACGGTTGCGGTCCAGGTACCTCCGGTCACGGTTGCAGTGTATGTCTCGGTGCCCAGCGTGACCGAAACGGTCTGGCCGTTCTCAGCCGTTGTGGTGCCCGAGATGGTAAGGTCACTGTCGCGCTCGATCACGTCCAGCGTTGCGCCGACCGGCAGAGCATCCATCGTGATGGACGGTGCCGAGAAATCGGTGGCAAAGGTTGTGGTTGCTTGGTTGCCGTTTCCAGCCGCGTCTTCGACCGACGCAGTGACGTCATAGGTCACAGCGTCTTGCAGCCCACTCAGATCGGAGGCAGGGGCAGTGAAGGTCCAGCTCCCCCCGGACACGGTTGCGGTGCCGCTTACGTCCACGGTGCCGTCGGGGCGGGCGATCTCTACGGTTATAACGGTTCCATTCGCCGCATCTGATGTTCCCGATACGCTCAGATCGGTTCCCTGTTCGGCGGCGTTCATAACGGCCCCGTCAGAGAGGGTGGATATCGCAATCGTGGGCGCAGTAAAATCCGTGTCGAAACCGCTGCTGGCCTGAACCGCCGGATTGCCCGCAACATCGGACACGTCAGCTATGACGGAAATTGTCGCAGCGTCCGACAGGATTGCCAGATCGGCTGCGGGAACTGTGACGCTCCACCCTCCGCCAGAGGCGGTTCCGGTATATGTCACATCATTCAGAGTGACCGAAACGACTTGCCCATCCTCAGCTGATGTGGACCCTAAGATGGTCAGGTCTGTGGCTTGTTCCGCAGCGCTCATGACTACCCCGTCCGAGAAACTGTCGATGCTCAGCGTCGGCGCGGTGACATCCTTCGACAGGTTTACATCCGCTTGCGGGGCGGCCAGTCCGTCTGCGTCCGAAACATCAGCCGTGATGGTGAAGTCGCCCCCGTCCGCCAGTGCCGTCAGATCTGCGGTTGGGACAGTGACGCTCCAGGTGTCGCCAGAGACTGTGCCGGTATAGGTTTGCCCGTCCAAGGTGACCGTAACCGTCTGACCGTCGCCGACATTCCCGGTTGTGCCGGAAATCGTCAGATCCGACCCGACCTCAACTGCGTTCAGAACGGACCCAACGGCAAGAGGTGAGATATTGATTGATGGACCTGTCAGATCGACCGGTACCGATACCGTGACGGGGACAGAAGGGTTGCCCGCTGTATCGTCAACCGTCACGCTGATGTCGGCGGGAACGCCTGTGGTCAGGCTGGACAGGTCAGCGTTAGGGACCGTCACGCTCCAGCCGCCGCCGGTCGCTGTGCCGGTGTAGGTCTGTCCGTCCAGCGTGACGGTAACGGTCTGGCCATCTTCGGCTGTGGTGGCGCCCGTCAGGGTTAGATCACCAGTTGTGTCGACCAGATCAATCGATCCCCCGGCGACCGGATCCAGTGTCAAGGTTGGCGCGCTGAAATCAGTATCAAAGCTGCTGCTGGCCTGAGGCGCGGGGTTCCCGGCCTGATCCGAGACATCTGCTGTGACCGAAATCGTCGCACCGTCTGGAAGCGACGCGAGGTCCACCGCAGGAACGGTGACGCTCCACGTGCCGCCAGAGACCGTGCCGGTGTAGGTTTGCCCATTCAGGGAAACCGTGACGGTTTGTCCGTTTTCTGCATCGGTTGTACCAGTGATGGTCAAGTCCGTTGCCTGCTCGGCGCTGTTCAGGACAGCGCCGTCCGAGAAGCCGGCCACCGACACGGTGGGCGGCACGGTATCGATGTCGAATGTAACGGTCTCAGTCGACAATTCCTCACCCGTGCCATCCAGGTTGCGGATTGTGATCTCTGAGACCCCCTGCGGCAGGCCGCTGACCTCAGATGGGGTCAGGGAAATGCTCCAACTGCCATCGGCGTTGGGTGTCGCTGTTGTCACCAGTGATCCGATTGTCACCTCGACCGTGCTGGTCCCATCGGGCGCGGTGACTTCGGTGCTGGCGCTATTGAGCGCCGTACCCTGCAAATCGGCAAGATTCAGACTTGGGTAGCTGGGTGCAGGCGGCGGCGCAGGAGTTGGGGCGGTTGGCGCAGGTTCGGTGTCGTCGCCACCGCCGCCGCCTCCGCCGCCCGCTGCTGCGGCGGCTCCGGCAAGGCCAAGACCACCCAAGGCCGCCCCTGCGCCACTGATGCCGCCTGCGGCAGCACCGCCAGCCTCGGCAATGCTGAACTGAGCGATTTCGGCAACCGTTGCCTCGGCAATCATGATGGCGCCGCTGTCCAGAATCTGAACGTTTTCAGCCGCAACAATCAGGCTGCGGCCATCCGCCATTTTCAGCAGGACATCGCCGTTTTTCAAAAGCTTGGCCGACTGAACACCGGGGATGGTTTCGGCAAACTGAAAGGCGTACAGCTCTTCAATCGTGGCCTGAGACAGGGCGGGCAGCGCCATCAGCGTGGAACCCAGACCGCCCGCCAGACCGCGCCCGGCCCAGCGTTTCATCTTGCCGTCGATCCACTGACGAATGTGCTGTTTGCGATCTGCGCCCGGATGAGATTTGGACTCAGGTGCTTTGGTCATCTTACCCTCACATGTGTTTTCCGCGGTTTCGGAAGGGGGACAGTGCGCCCCGTTTAGGCTTTTGCTCATCTGTCTTTCCCTTTGGTTTCTGCGGCGATCGAACCCGAAAAAATTGAACTAAACTGAAGCCGAACTCCTCGTTTTCACCACATTCCTGCTTTGGTTTCGGTCCGGGCATCAGTTGATCCTGTTCGCAACGCCAGGGGTGGCGGTGGGGTGATGGCAATGATGCTGCAATTCGAAACTTTGGTCGCAACGGGGAGCACGGCGCTCGATTCAGGTATCGGCGATACGGCTTTAAAAACGTTTAACGGGGACACGTATCTCTACACCGTGACGGGCCCGGCAGGGGGGATCGCGGTTTGGCACCTGGTGGATGGGTCCATCCCTCAGCTGGTCGACACCGAGTATTACAGCGGCACAATCACGTTTCAGGTGGGGCGCTCGGGAACGCCTGTTTCCTTGGCTGGAACCGACCAATTGGCGTTGGATATAGATACCGCCACGGGGCTTGTGGGCTATGATTTGAACCCGGATGGCACCATCGGTGATCTGCAGGAAACAGGTACCCTGAGCGGCGGAGGGGATCTGTCCGCTTTGGTGCAATTATCCGTTGGCGCGACCGACCTTTTGGCGATGGCGCATGAAGATACCGGCCAGATCGCGACCTATGTCATCAATGGCGACGGCACGCTGAGCCTTGCCGGTCTCACCACAGGGTCTGCCGATTCGATGCTGGCGATTCAGGTTGGGGCAGAGCAGATCGTGATCGCCACCGACGCCGCCAGCAACAGCATCACAACATACACGGTCGCAGGGACCGGTACGCTGAGCGCGGTCGACAACAGCGCGACCACGGGAACGTTGGGCATCGCGACACCAACGGCGGTCGAGGTTGTCGAAGCCTTTGGCGAATCCTGGGTGATTGTTGCCGGGTCGGGCAGCAACTCGCTAAGCGTCATGAAGCTGCACAGCGATGGCAGTCTGATCCCGACCGACCATGTGCTGGATTCGCTGGATACCCGGTTCGCCTCGGTACAGGATCTGTCGGTGATCGAGGTGGACGGGCGGGTTTTTGTGGTCGCCGGTGGCGGCGATGATGGCATCACATTGTTCACCATGACCCCGAACGGGCAGTTGGTGCATCTGGACAGCTATGCAGACACTTTGGACAGCAGGCTGCAGAATGTCGAAAGCCTGAGCGTTGCGCATGTCGGGGACGAGTTGCAGATTCTTGCAACCAGCCAGATCGACGCGGGTGTGAACCTTTTTACGGTGTCCGTCGCTGATCTGGGCGTGGTGAGCGAAGGCTTTGGTACCGTAACCGGCACTGCGCTGGATGATATGCTGAGCGGTGGCGTACTGAACACTGACCTGTCGGGCGGTGCGGGCGATGACATTCTGATCGCCGGGGCAGGGGCGACCACCATGACGGGCGGGGCAGGGGCCGACATCTTTGTCATGCAATCGGGCAGCGGCCCGACAACGATCACCGACTTTCAGGCAGGCGTGGATCGGTTGGACCTGTTTGATTATCTGTTGCTGCGATCCCCCGCGCAGCTGACCGTCACCTCAACCGCCGACGGGGCCGAGATCACCTATCGCGACGAGGTTGTTCAACTCACATCAGCCTCGGGCGGTCCTTTGACGAGCAATGAAATCTTTGGTGCCGGTTTTGGCGGGCCGGACCATATCCCCGTCGATTTCAGCGATCTTGGAGTGACCGATCCGCCGAGTTCTGATGGCATTCAGGGCAGCGTTTCGATTGATTCCGAGGGGGCCAATCCGGGGCTGGGAGATGCCGAAATTCATTTCACTCCCGACGGCAACAGCACGATCAGCACCACAGCGGATGAGGATGGCAGGTTCGACTTGGGCCTACCTACAGGGACCTACACTGGCGAGTTGGACATCACCAAAGGGTATTCGACCGCCAGCGCCGAAATCACAGCGCTGGATGCGCTTCAGGTGTTGCGGATTGCGGTCGGGCTTGAACCGACATTCGGGCCCGCCGCGCCGGAAAACCTGATCGCTGCTGATATTACACAGGACGGTGCGATCAACGCGCTGGACGCGCTGGCGATTCTGCAAGTGGCTGTTGGGCAACCGTCAGCACATGACGCGAAATGGGTCTTCCTGGATGCCGACGCGGATCTTTCCGGCATTACCGCGTCCAATGTCGACTATGAAACAGGTGTGGATGTGGTCGCCATTGATGGGGTGATCGAGGCGGACATGACGTCAATTCTGTTGGGTAATCTTGAGGTGGTCTAAAAGACTTATAACTATGATTATGTTAATTT
This sequence comes from Ruegeria sp. K5, assembly GCF_056531805.1. Classification (NCBI taxonomy): domain Bacteria; kingdom Pseudomonadati; phylum Pseudomonadota; class Alphaproteobacteria; order Rhodobacterales; family Roseobacteraceae; genus Ruegeria; species Ruegeria sp. K5. Next base: position 55,364 of record NZ_JBQFML010000003.1, read on the forward strand.
CATTTGCTTGGATCTGACAAAATCAACGTCGTTGCCGTAACAAAATCAGACAGATTGCAGCCAGAACACCCTAAACACGTGAAGATGTGGCCTCGGTCGGTATGTTGTCCTTTTGCCGAATGGTCGGGTCAGCGATCAAATCAAACCCGTTGCGATCTTGCGAGGAAATCGCGCGGGCGGCTTGTATGCCGGTCAGGCTGGCCCAATCGGCTCCGGGACGGTTCACATGGTAGATTGAAGAAAACTTCTTAACTTCCTGAAACACGGCGGTTCGGTAGTTCGTCTGTTGTTCACGCCAACTGGCAGCCGCATTGGTACGCGGGAAATGAATCACTTTTGAGCCCAGCATGTCGCTGGATTTCACAAGGCCTGCGCCTTCGAGTTCCGAGATCGCTTTTTTGACCTGATCTTCCTCGCTGAGCTGCAGGATGGGCGCGTTCGCGGCACAGAAATACTCAACGCAGTAAACGCCCTGCCCTTCGGGAACCATCCCGCCACCAAAGGCCCCAAAATTGGTTATGCGCCCGCAATCCAGATTGGGATCGTTCACTTCGAGCCACGCGTGCGGAAAACTGTGAGGTGCCTTCAGGAACAGGTAGACCAGTAGCACTGACCGATCCGCCTCGGGCTTGGGCTGTGGGGTCTGGACGTCACTGTCGGCATGCTTTTTCAGCATGCCCCACAGGTTTTCGATCGTCATGCTGGACACAACGTTGCGAACGGTCGCTTCGTGCTCGACCTCATCCTGGATCCAACGGACAAGCACCTGCTCGCCATTGATCGGTTTCAGATCGGTGACCGTGGCTCCGAACTGTATCTGGCCGCCTTTATCGTCATAGGTGGCCGCAAGCTTCTCAAAAAGTTGACCAGTGCCGAAATACGGGTGTCGCCAGGCAAGCTGTTTTGAAACGCCCCCACGTCGCGCCATCGTAAAAGCCTGTTTGACAGAGGCCAAACGCCCGGATTTGGTGCCGTTCCCGGTCGGATCCGCCTCGGGTGGCGGCATGTCAGCCCATCGGGCACCGCGGAACTTTTCCCAATACCCTTGGGCCAGCAATTTTGCGAATTTGCTGCCAACGCGGGAATACCAAAAGTCCTGATATGTCTCGGGTTGTTTGACCATTCCCTTGATCCAACCCTTCAGCATCGCAGCCCCGCCCGTTGCCAGCCATGTTACAGGCATGCCGCGCGTTGCGCCCCGATACCCGCCAGACATCTCAACGATCCTGCCCTGGTACAGGCTGCCAACGCGGTGCGGGTAATCCCTGTAGTCATCGCCAAGCATTTGGCTCCAAAGATCATCAATCTCGGGAAAGCGGGCGTATAGCTCTTTACGCCCCAAATCGAGAATGAAGTCCCCCCAGCGCGGGGACCGCATCAGGCCGCCAACCTCGGTCCCTTGTTCGAGAATGATCGATGATTGCCCGGCTGCCTGAAGTTCCAACGCCGCGCTCAGGCCCGACGGGCCCGCGCCAATGATAATCGTATCGGGGATGCTTGTGCTGTCGCTGTGTGAATTGGACATTCTTAACTATTGCAATGGTTAAAATTCATTTTCGGAATGTATAGCAAGTTTTTCCGGGCCGTGTTAGCAATTAATCGTGTTAGGCGTTCTTGTGTCGCGTCTAACAACCGACGGTTATCAGAACGATTTTGTATTTTAGTAAAAGTTAAACGGGTAAAAAGCTGGTGTTATCGGGGTCACAATCCAACGGGGGTTTTGTTCTTTCACTCGACTTTGAGTTGATGTGGGGCGTCTATCCTTCGCAAACAGTGGAAAGCTACGGCGCCAACGTCCTTGGCGTTCGAAACGTTGTCCCGCAACTGTTGGACTTGTTTTCCAGCTTCGGGATCAAGGCCACCTGGGCAACCGTCGGGTTCCTGTTTTTTGACGACCGGGATGAGCTTTTGGCCGCCCTGCCCGAGCGCAAGCCGAAATTTCGCGACAAGAGAAACACAACATATTCCTTTCTCGAACAGCTGGGCGAAAACGAAAAAAAGGACCCCTATCATTTTGGCCTGTCGCTGGTCCGGCAGGTCGTTGGTTGCCCGGGTCAGGAAATTGGCACGCACACATTTTCGCATTACTTCTGTCTGGAAGAGCCGCTGGATCAGGCTGCGTTCAAGGCCGATCTAGATGCGTCGATTGCAGCCTCGGCCCGGGTGCAGAGCCGCCCAAGAAGCATCGTGTTTCCCAGAAACCAGGTTTGTGACAAGGCGCTGGACGTCTGTCGTGACCGAGGCATCGATGTGTTTCGCGGTCCGGGCCCGTTTGGCTTTGATACACCAAGCGCGCGACGCGACGAAGGTTTGATGCGCCGCGCATCAAGGTTGGCCAACAGCTATGTCCCCAGACCGCACACAACCTCGGTCGATGCAAAGCGCGAGGCTGGTTTGTGCAACGTTCCGGCCAGCCGGTTTTTAAGACCCTATTCAAACAGATTTCCCAGTGCCGCGCGGCTGCAAACCAGCGCAATCCGGCGCGAAATGCGCAGCGCGGCCAAGGGTGGGCAACTGTTCCATCTTTGGTTTCACCCCCACAATTTTGGTGTGAACACCGAAGACAACATCTTAATGCTCAGTCGTATTCTGAGCGAATATGAAGTACTGAAATCCGAGTATGACTGGCCATCTTTGAGGATGGCGGACGCGGCCAATCTTGCCCGGAGAACAGAACCGGTTGCGGGTTGATGGGGCGACAGGAATGCCGGATTTGACACGGAAAATAAGTCAATCATCTGCGATATCCCAGCAGTCCGGGGTCGCGGTTTCGGATCTGATGGATCCGTCCAACGGTCAGAGCCAGTGCCGCAGCGGAAGGCTGCCCAAAGTGATGGTGATTGCCAGCCTGACATCTTCACTGGTCAATTTCCGCTTTGATCTTTTGAAGGAAATGGCCAAGCGTGCGGACGTTCTGGCCTGCGCGCCTGATGATGATCCAGAAACTCAGGCCCGCCTTTCCGAGATTGGGGTCGAGTTTCTGCGCGTTCCGATGGATCGAACGGGCACAAGCCCCGCAAAAGATGTGCAGACATTGCTTGGATTGGTGCGGGCGATGCGCTCGTATTCTCCGGACACTGTGTTTGCCTATACAATGAAGCCGATCATCTACGGTGGTTTGGCCGCGCGCATGGCGGGCGTGAAACAGTTTCTGCCGATGTGTACGGGGTTGGGCTATGTGTTTGTGGATCTGGAACACAAGCTGCACAAGCGGGTTCTGAAAGCCGGGGCCGTGCGTCTGTACCGACATGCGCTGAAACGCGTGCCAGAGGTTCTTGTTTACAACCAGGATGACGCGGCCGAGTTCAGATCCAAACGCTTGGTTGGGCCTGAGACCAAAGTGACCATTGTTCACGGATCCGGCGTCAACCTTTCAAACTTTCCCAGCTCACCTCCGCCGAAAGGACCTCCTGTATTTCTGATGGTCGCAAGGTTGCTTCGCGACAAAGGCGTTTTCGACTATGTCGAGGCCGCCAGACAGCTGCGCGCCATCCATCCAGAAATCCGGTGTCAATTGCTGGGACCCCTTGATGCGAACCCCGCCTCGGTTCAGCCGCAGGATCTTGAGATGTGGCGGTCGGAAGGCATCGTGGAATACCTTGGTGAAACAAACGATGTGAGCCCGTATCTGGCTGCTTGCTCAGTATTTGTGCTGCCCTCCTACCGCGAAGGATTGTCCCGGACGGTGCTGGAAGCCATGGCTACCGGGCGAGCCATCGTAACCTCTGACGCGCCGGGATGCCCCGATCCGGTTGTCGAAGGCGTCACGGGATTTGTCACTCCGGTACGTTCCCCGGATGATCTGGCGCAGGCGATGCTTCGGTTTGTCGAAGATGAAAGCCTTGTCCCCGAGATGGGCGCTGCATCGCGGGCCCGCGTTGAAGACAAATACGACGTGGTCGGTATCGTCAAAATTCTGCTGGGCAAGCTTGGGTTGTCCGAGATTGCCCTGCGCTAGGGCTGCGGCGTCTTGCAGATCCCGTGATGACCCGGCGATTGCATGCACGAAGGCAATTCAGGACGGCCGTATCGGATTGTTGTTTCGGTTTTTGATGGTGCGGGTGGAGGGACTTGAACCCCCACGCCTTGCGGCGCCAGAACCTAAATCTGGTGCGTCTACCAATTTCGCCACACCCGCAACCGGGCACCTGCGTGCCGGACTGAGGCGCTGCATAACAAAGCTTGTGGCCGAGTGCGAGGGGTAAATTTGATCCGATGGCAAGTTTGTCACAAGCGGACTAAACCCCGTTAATCGGCAGGGGTTTTTGCCGCGAAAGACACTGCTTGGCGTTCGATCCCAGCGACGGTTGAGTAAGTTACTCTGGCAGAAAGTCCACGAGTTGGAACGTATCTTGATGTCGATGAGCCGACGGAATTCGGGTGCCACAATTGTTCTGATCGGCGATACAATGGCTCGTCAGTGTTCGCCTTGGGAAAACGCGTTTACGTTGTGTCGGTCAACACTTAGGGTGCAAAACGGAACGTCTTTTCACCCTAAGTCGCGGACAGCCTTCAGCCCAGAGCGGTGTTGCCTGTCAGGGTTTTGGGCGAAGAAAATTCGACATGGCGGAAAATAATATAAGCAAAACAATATTTTAAGGTGGTTGAAACTCCAATCGCATCTTTTCCACCTCACCTTGCGTCAGGTTTGAAAGCAGCGTTCTACTCGGCCGAAAAAATCTTCGGAACCCCGTAATACACTCAAAGGTTGAGGCATTCCTGCGCAAGCCGCATCACATTTGCGCCACATTTCAAGCACCAAAAAATCTTATTCGCGTCAAATTAACACCGCCTTGGCCGGGCTTGTTGAGCGCAGGAGTTAATGAGTCTTTTTCGCCGCCTTGGCACCGTACGAGTTTTCCGCTCAACTCCAGTACAAGGTTCTTTGCCGTGACCAATCTGAACAACTCCGCTGCCGCCGAGCAAGATGCGATCTTTTTTGCTCGTGAAAGTTTTTTGGGTGAACTCAAGACCCTGAACCGCGATCATCCCGATACAGGCTTTGGCATTTCCCTGCGCACCCATTCGGGCGAGCATTACCTGCTGGCCAACGCGCGTATGCCCCTGCCCGCTGCCAAGTCCGACGGGTTCCCGACGGGCCGGCGCGTGGCCTGTCTGGAAAATGGCGACCGCTTTAGCTCCATCGAAGTTCTGGCCGATTCCGTGGCTTATGAAACAATTTCCCCTCGCGCCGAGGCCGAGATTCTGGGGAACGCGCTGGACTTGATCGCCCGTATCGACACCCTGACCAGCCTTCCTGCAGGCCGCATGTCGCATGAGCCGCAGATTGCTGCCACCGGAACCGGAGGCTGACCCATGGCGCGCAATGACCACCTTTTGTCTGTCGGAAACGAAGCCCTTGCGCCGATGACCTCGGCAATGTCGTCTTTGACGGCACAGATCGACCAATTGACAGAGGTGGCCGATGCGCGGTCTTCGGCCCGGCTGGCCACGCTCAAGACGCGGATGGAGAATTTCACCGCCAGCATCACCATGGTTGGGCAGGTCAAGGCGGGTAAGTCCTCGATCGTGAATATTCTGGCAGGCCGCCCTGCGCTGTTGCCTTCGGACGTGAACCCGTGGACCTCGGTGGTGACGACGCTGAATATCAACACGCGCCCCCCCGGTGATACGAAATCCAAGTTCACGTTCTTCGAGCAGGAAGAATGGGACAATCTGATGGTCGGTGGTGGCCGTCTGGGCGAGCTGGCGAACCGGGCCGGTGCCGATGACGAGATGGACGATATCCGCCGTCAGATCGCCGAGATGAAGGCCAAGTCCGAAGATCGTCTGGGCAAGCATTTCGACCTGATTCTGGGTCAAAGCCACCAATACGACTATTTCGACGAAGAACTGATCCAGCGCTATGTCTGTCTGGGCGACGAGGACGATCCGGATATTGACCCGAAAACGGGTCGTTTTGCCGATGTGACAAAATCGGCCGAGCTTTTCATGGATATCCCGCAATATCCGATCTCGCTGAAGCTGTGCGACACGCCCGGTGTGAACGATACCTTCATGGTGCGCGAACAGATCACGCTGCGCAGCCTGCGCGGGTCCGAGGTCTGTGTTGTGGTTCTGGCCGCCAGTCAGGCGCTGACCACAATGGATATGGCGTTGATGCGGATCATCGCGCAGTTCGAGAACCGTCAGATCATTCTGTTCGTCAACCGCATTGATGAACTGTCGGACCCGGTCAGTCAGGTTCCTGAAATCCGGGATCGCATTCAGGACACGCTGAAACAGAACAGCATCGACGCCAATACCAGCGTTGTGTTCGGCAGCGCCCTGTGGGCCGAGGCTGCTTTGACCGGCAACCCGGACATTCTGACCGAAGAATCCCGGCAGACGCTGAACACGTTCTATCTGGCTGCTGGGTTTGGCGATCAGGCTCCCTCGCTGGACAAGATCTGGGCGCTGTCTGGCTTGCCCGACCTGCTGCTGGCGATGAATGAACGCATCGCCGAAGGCGCAGGTGCGCGTTTGCTGGACCGGGTACGCCACCGCGCGCGCAACATCGCCAGCCAGATCCGCGCAACGGCTGTTGCCAAGACCCTGTCGGGCGGCGAAGGCGTTGTTCGCGATTTGGACGGGGCCTCGCCCGAGGACGCCATTGCCACTGTTGCCTCGGAATATGAAAAGAAAGTCGCCGACCTGACCGCCTCGTTGCGCGACAAGGTGCTGGAACGTCTGAACGCGGCTGAGGCCAATTTTGTCAAACGCGCCACCGACTCGTTGATTGCGCATCTTGAGGAGAATGGCGAACAAGGCACCTGGCAGTACGATCCGGCGGGTCTGCGAACGCTGCAAAAGGCGGCCTATTTCAGCTTTGCCCGGTCCATGAAGAAAGAGGCCGGGGCGCTTTATTCCGCGGCCACAGCGGATGTCGAGGCGCTGTATCACAAGCTGCTGGGCAACCATCTGGGCGAGTTCAGTATCGAAGCGCCCATCGTACCCCGCGTGCCGCCCCCATTGGGCATCGGGCGCACCATCGCGCTGGACTTGCAAAGCACCTGGTGGCGCAGGTGGTGGCAACGCCGAAAAGGGTTCGAGGCCTATGCCGCCGACTATACCCGTCTGATCGCGTCCGAGGCGAACTCGATCACCAAGGATATCGAGGAAAACCAGATCGCAGCGGTTCTGGAAAACGTCCGCGCCGGGCTGGCTGATTTCATGCGCGAGCAGAAAGAGACTCTGCTGAATATCTCGGCCTCGGCTGAAAAAGGCGGGCAGACTCCGGCTCTGATGGCGAATCTGCAATTGCAGAAATCGCGGGACGAGATTCTGGGCGACATCCTGAAAGACCTTAGCAACGAAGCGGCATAAGTAGAAAAATGGCAAAAGACACACATAACCGTTTCGTTTCCCCCAAGGCATGGGAGCGTATCGAGCATTGGTCGCGCCGGAAGCCGGTTTTCGCCTTAATGGGCGAATTCAGCGCCGGGAAATCCACCCTGATGAACTTTTTGCTGCGCACGCACACCCTGCCGACGCAGGTGACGGCAACGCAGTTGCCTCCGGTGTGGTTTAGCTGGGGCAATCGTCCGGCCTATGTCAAACGGCATGATGGCAGCACCGAGCAGATCGAACTGGATCAGCTTGAAACCGTCGGCGTCAACGATGCGCAGTTCATTCGCATCTTTCTTGAGGCGGACATTCTTGAGGCGGTCGATCTGATCGACACGCCGGGTATATCAGACCCCAAGATCTCGACCGATGTATGGCAACGTGCGGTGGGTCAGGCCAATGGGGTTTTGTGGTGCACCCATGCCACGCAGGCCTGGCGCGAGACCGAGCGGGCGACCTGGGTGTCCTTGCCTGAACGGTTGCAACATAACTCGCTGCTGCTGGTGACACGGGCAGATGCGCTGAGCGCGAAGGACCGGCAAAAGGTTCTGCGCCGCGTGAACCGCGAGGCCGGGCATCTGTTCAACCGCTCGATTCTGTTTTCCGCACGTGATGCGATTGAAGCGCGCGACAAGACGGGGGATGCCGAGATGTGGTCGCGCAGCGGCGGCGGCAAGATGATCGACAGCTTTCTGGAGATCACCGAGCAGATCATGGACAACCGCGCCGATCAACTGGCGCGCTATCAGATCGACAAAAGCCTGTCCGACGCGCCCAAGGTGCAGCCGCTGCGCCCGTCGAAGACCACCGAAACGGCAGCGCCCGATGCTTCGGCCCCGCTCAAACTTGTGAACCCGTTGACGGATGCGGGCGAAGATGCCTCGGTCGTGACCAGCTTTCCGGTTCGTCCCGCGCGGGTGGAACGTCGCCCCGAAGATGCGGATCGCACACGTATCGACGCAGCCGAGGCCGAGCGTTTGCGCGCCGAAATGGTGCCCGAGTCGACGCCCGAGATTGACGAAAGCAATGAGGACGAGCTGCGCGCCTATTTCCGGGACACGGCCAATGATCCGCTGGACATCGAAGCTGTTCCCGATCCCGAGGCCGATTTGGAAGACTATGATCTTCTGGATGACGCGGAACTGGATGATGAAGTTGAAAACATCCTGGCAGACGACGCATCGGATGGGTCAGCGGATGAGTCCGAGGATCTGCTGTCATCACTGACGAATACGTTGAAGGAAACACCCGAAGCGATTGCAGGCCCTGCGCAAGATCAGGCGCAACCTGATGAGCGCAGCATCGAGGTCTCGGTATCCTCGATCACGGCACTGATGGCCGAACAGCAGGACCAGGGCGCAGAGGAATACGAGCCCGAGCCCGAAACCAGCGGTCTGGTCGAGATCAAGGCATCAGCCGATTTGGTCAATGGTCCCGAAGCCCATGTGGTCGATCTGAATGATCTGACCGAAGTGGCGGTTGGCGCGCCCTTGAGCGCCGCAGCCATGTGGGAGGAAGTGACCAAAAACGAGGATCTGCCCACGGACGCAGAAGTCTTGATCAAGGTCTTTCAGTCCTTTCTGTCCGAGTTCGATCAGATCGCCGTCGAGCATACCGCTAAGCAAGCCAGGGAAACGCTGCGCTCGATCCCGAAAACCAGCGAAAACAGCGGGGCGGAATGGCATGTCTTGTAATCGAAATCGGATTGGGATAACCGCCTATTAGTGAGGTAAAACAGTTAGTTAAATGTCAATTCAGGCTGCCTTGAACACCGCGATCGAAACCATACCCGACTGCATTGCAGCCGGGTATATCGACATGGAAACGGGGATGCTGCTGGGCACCAGCACGCCCGATCCGGACGGCGCGGTTGATCTGGATTCGCTGGCAATCGCCGTGGCGAACCTGTTTCAGGGGCGCGGGGTGGCAGGTTTTGAGGCGCTTTTGCGTCAGGCCGGAACAGAAGACGAGGACAATCCGGGATTTGGGGAAATCGCGGTGTTCTCGAAAGCCCGGCTGAACATCTTTCTGCGGACCCGGGAATATCCCGATCATGTGGTCTGCTACATCTGTCGCAACAGCGCGAATGTCGGGCTGGCGTTGACGAAATCGCATCTAAGCCTGGGGCCGGTTGCGGCCGCAGTATGAACGGGACCAGAGGGGGTCACGGCATGATGGACACGGACATACTCGACATGCTCGAAGATATCGGGCGGTCGTCTGTTGCCCGATTGTCCCCGGCGGTGGTGATCGCGGGGGACACGGCTGCTGCGCGCCGGGCCGAGGTCTTGCGGGTGATCCGTGGCACGATTCTGCCACGCCGTCTGGAGTTCACGGCCGCCAATGGCGACTGTCTGGCAATCGAGGTGAACAGCTCGCGCGTGACCGATGTATTCCGCGTTGTCTCGGGCCCTGTGCCCCATTTTGATACAGCGGCGCGTGACGAATTGATTGAAAACATGGCGCGGCTGGTGACGGATATTGCATCTGCCCCTGCCCCGCTGGAGTTGTTGTCTCTGCAACCCGACAGGGCGCTGGAGGCTGACGATGTCGGCGTCACACTGCGGGAAATCGAAAACGCCTGTGCCAAGATCGATCTTCCGGCGGAACCGATTGTTTCGGTGGTACCCGATGACGCAGAACCTGTTGCCGAACTGCCCGAGCCGCAATCAACCGGCACACTTGCCCAGACGTTTTTTGCGGGCGCAGAACGCTTTGCGTTTGGGTCCGTTCTGGCCTCGGCGCAGGACGGCGATATCTCTCACATGGCCGAAGAGTGCGCCCCCGGCGGGCCGTTGTCTCCGGATCAGGCGCTGCTGGCGCAGTTTGCGGCCGATTTGGCCGGTTGGGACAAGGACACTCAGCCCGCGCTGGATCATCCCCAACTGATCGTCATGCGCCCGTCCGGCGGCAAGGGTGCTGGTTTGGCCGTTGTGAATGACGGTCAGCAGATCGCAATCGCCGTGCATGAAGCCCGAAAACTCGGGGCGGTTGTCAATCTTTGGACTGCGTTGCAGGAGGCGAACGGATGATCGCCTCCAAAACATTCAAATTTTCTAATAATTCAAGTCGTGTAGTTTTATCAGGGTAACGAGTATGAGTGAATCCAATCGTCGCGAGTTAATCCGCATAGCCGAGGACATGAATGAGACGAGCCATGACGAGACCCGTCAGTTCATCTCGCGCATTGTCGGCGATCTGTCCAATCTGAAACCGTCGATTGCCTTTGTCGGGCAGATCAAGGCGGGCAAATCCCGTTTGATCAACGGGTTCACCGGGCAGGCCGAATACCTGCCCTCGGATGTGAACCCGTGGACCACGGTGATCACGGATATGCACTTTGGCCACCCCTCGGGCCGGACCGAAGGGGCCGAGTTTCATTTCTTCGACAATCACCAGTGGCAGTCGCTGATCGCCGAGGGTGAAGAATTGCGCAACATGTTCCCCGATGACGAGGACAGCTATAAGCGCGAGATGATCGAAGAGCAGGTCGAGGCGATGAAAACCCGCGCGCAGCGGCGTCTTGGCGACAGCTACGAACAGCTTTTGGGCCAGCATCACGATCTGGAAGAGCTGACCTCGGACGATCTGGCGCGCTATGTCTGCGCCGGAGATGACCCGACCGAGGATGGCCCGTTGGATCCCGGCAGCGACCGGGGTCTTTACAGCGACATCACCCGCAAGGCCGAGGTTTATTTTGATATCGGTCACTTTCCTTTCCCACTCACGGTGACGGACACGCCGGGGGTCAACGACCCGCTGTTGATCCGCGAAGAAATCTCGCGCCAGTACCTCAAGGAATCCGATTTCTTTGTGGTGGTTCTGTCGGCGCATCAGGCCCTGTCGCGTGCCGATCTGAAACTGTTCCGCCTGATGCAGGCCTTGGAGCTTGGGCAGATCGTGGTCTTTATCAACCGCGTGGATGAACTGAGTGGGGGTGCCGGGGATGCCACCAAGGTCCGTGCCGACGTTCTGGACGGGTTGGAACAGGCGCTTGGAAATTCGAATATCGATGTGCTGATGGGCAGCGCACAATGGGCACACTACGCGCTGACGGGCGATGAAACCGGCGTCAACCATGATGACGTTCTGGCCTGGCTGCGCGCGCACCCCGAGCAGATGCGGCAGTATCTGGACGGGGTAGAAGAGATCAAGCAAGGCCCCGGCCCGATCAGCCGCGAGGCTGTCTTGCGCTTTGCGGCCATGATCGCATCGGGCCTGCCGGACCTGCGCCGTCACGTGACGCAGGCGTTGATTGACGGGCCGCGGGATGAGCAATTGCGCATGGCGTGGCAGCACCTGAACAGCTTTGCGCAGGGTGAGTTTGAACGTTCGCAGGCGCATCTGCGCGCGCTTGAGGACGAAACCGGCGAAGCGACGGCCAGCGCGGATGAAAACGACAAAACTCTTGGCGAACTGCGCGGCCTCATCGCAGAAAAAACACAAGACATTACCCGCGACATGGACGACATCCTGTCGAACTTGCGCGGCGTGATGGATGACACCGTGGCCGAGGCGGTCTCGGTCGTTGTGCGTGGTCCCGAGGGGAAGTCACCCTTGCTGGCCAAAGGCGATACCGAGCTGAACTTTACGCCCCTGCGCGACCGGATGCGGGAACTGGTTCAGGGGGCCTCGCAAGTGGTGCGTCAACGGATGCTCAGCGAGCTTTATGCCATCGACATGCGGTGCAATGCGGCGCTGCGCGCCCTGCCCGGTTGGCAGGAACCGGTCGACAATCGCATGAACACCAGTGCCGTGCGTTGGTTCCGCCCGAACACGACCGCGCTGACCCGTGGCATCACGGTAGAGTTGCGTGTAAACTGGCTGTCGCGCCTGATCTCGCGCAACAGCGTGGTGTCACGGGCCGAGCGGATGATTGTGCAGGAGTTCGAACTGATCGGCGACGATCTGATCGACACCACGCGGGATGATTTGCTGGAACGGCTGAACACCGTTCTGGATCACTACCTGGCCCTGTTGGCCGGGCATCTTGAACACAGAAGCGGCGCAGGCGAAACCAATGCCGTTGCCGAGGCGCAAACAGCCTTTGACCGGGCGCGGCGCATCAGGGATGAGCTGGAGACCATCTTTGGACCCGGCCATGCGGAAGAAAGACAGGCAGAGGCTGCGGAATGATCGACTTTCCCGGAACCGAACAGGAAGTGCGCCAGCTTGGGCGCTTTCTGACCGCGACAGAAAACATGGAGCCCGACGCCGCGCTGGAAGATATGCGCGCGCGCGCCCTAGCCCATGCAGAACGTCTGTCGAACGCGGTCAATATCGGTTTCGCGGGGGAGTTCGGGGCCGGTAAATCCAGCCTTGCCAATATGCTGGCCGGGGCAGATATCCTGCCCACGGGTCCGCAGCACCTGAAGTTGCCACTGGTAATCGTTGCCTATGCGGACGCGCCCGAGACAACCGTTGGATGGTGGGACAGGCAGCCCAAGATCTACTCCGGCATCGCGCTGGAAAAGGCGGCGGCGGATGAGCCTGATTTCATCTCGGTTGGGCTGAACACCCCTGCCTTAAAGGAAATCTCGCTATTTGATCTGCCCGGATCGGGCGCGTTGGACGATACGTACAAGCAGACGCTCGAATTGCTGAAATTCGTGGACTGCGCGATCTGGTGCACCAACGGAACCAACGCCTGGCGCGAGACCGAGCGCCATTTGTGGGCACAGGTTCCCGCCGAGCTGCGCGACAACAGCCTGCTTGCCGTGACCCATGCCGACCTGCCGCCCGTGCGCGACGCGCTGGACCGGGTTTTGGCGCGGTTGAACAAGGACAAGGACGGCCTGTTCCGCGCGGTTGTTCCGATTGGCACCCCGGTCGCGGTCCGCGCCTTGGCGCAGGAGCCCGAGCCGGACTTTGACCTGTGGGAAACCTGTGGTGGTCAGAATCTGGCCGAACAGGTTCTCGAGGCTGCCTCGGACCGACGCAAACACGACCTGAACGCTGCGCGCGACGATCTGAAACGGGACTTCCTGCCTTATCTCGAAGCCCTGCAAGGCCCTGATGCCGAGCCTGAACAGTCAGACGCGCCATCGATGCAAGCGACGCTGGGCTCTGCCCTGCCGCCCTTGAACAATCCGATTCTTGAAGATTGGCTGGCGGCAATTGCCAGCATTTATGAAGACCTGCGCGATTCCTCATCAATCGAACCTGCGGCCTTTCTGCAAAGCTGTCAGGAAATCGTCGAAGATTTCGCCGAACGGTTGGAGCAAGGCGGTGAAATCGACCCCGAGGCTGACTGGATTCCGGCCGAGTTCGAAAAGGCCACGGACCTGCTGCTGTTGCTGCAATTCGAAAGCGGCGATGCGCCGTTGAAAGATGCGATCAGCATTCTGGTGCAGCTGGGCGATAACCTCGCCTGGGCTGGCAGCACGGTTGCTGCGGCGCAGCCAAAAACCGGAACCTGAGCCGTTCTCGCATAGATTGAGCTGCATTGCGGCGATTCGAAAACAGCAAAAACCGATTCTTAATTGTTTCGAAATCGTAGACCAAGCGTCTCAAATCGGGGCGTCAGTTTTCAAGTTTCTTAGCTATAGAGACAACATATTGTGTTAGTGGATGGTGTGGTATCTAAATATAGATATCGCACAAAAACGATCCATAGTGAAGCCATCAGGCGGCCCCAATAAAGTCAAATTTGAAACGTCTAACCGTTCTCAAGTGTCCTGCGGTTGTTTTTGGTTGTGAGTTCGTGGGCGATTTGCCCGGTTATTGTACCGCAAAACGAGTAGAACGGGCGGAATGAAATGAGCCACAACCAGGCGGTCGGTGCATCGCACGACGAACCTCAGATCGAAGGACTTCAACCCGGCGCAAAGCTTTTGCGCGGGCAGTATGAAATCCTGAAATATCTCAGCAATGGTGGATTTGGAATCACCTATCTGGCGCGCGACAGCCTGGAGCGTGACGTGGTGATCAAAGAGTGTTTTCCCGGTGCCCTGTGCCGTCGCGATGGCGATCTGGTTGCACCGAATGACCCGGCGTACAAAGACGACCTGCGCGCCATCATCGACCTGTTCATTCAGGAAGCCCGCAACCACGCGCGGCTTGTGCACCCCAATATCGTCGATGTGCATCAGGTGTTCGAAGACAACGACACCGCCTATATCGCGATGGACCTGATCCGGGGGTGTGACCTGCTGGATTACGTCGAGAACCCCGAAAACGAAAGCGGCCCGGACTTTATCGTTCAGGTGACCGAAAAGATGCTGTCGGCGGTGTCGTTCATTCACCAAAGCGGGATGCTGCACCGGGATATTTCGCCGGACAACATACTGATTGACGAAAATGGCGACCCGGTTCTGATCGACTTTGGCGCTGCACGGGAACAGGCGGCCAACAAGTCCGCGGCGCTGCTGACCTTGCGGGTGATCAAGGACGGATACTCTCCGCACGAGTTCTACGTGCGCGGGGCCGAGCAAGGCCCAAGCAGCGACCTCTATGTTCTGGCCGCGACCTTGTATCACGCGATCAGCGGAGAGCGCCCGATTGATGGCCAATCCCGCCTGAACGCCTTCAACAATGGGCAGGATGATCCCTACGCGCCGCTGGCCGGTCGGTTTGACGGCTACCCCGAAGGGTTCCTTGAGGCCATCGACAAGGCGATGGAGGTTCACGCTACCGACCGCCTGCAAAGCGCGCTGGACTGGTTGCGGATGTTCCGTGGCCCCGGCGTGATGTTCGATACGTTTGCCTACCGCCCGGTTTCGGTCATCGTCGGGATGGATCGCACGGATAAAGAGGCGGAAAAAGCCCGGATCAAGGCCGAGACCGAAAATGCCGAAGCGGTCGTGACGGCGCTGCTGGCTGGAAACGCCGATATTGCGCTGGGGAACGAAGACAAAAAAGACGATGAACGGGCCAAGTTCGCCGCAAAAGAAGACACTCCGGTCGCGGTGGACACCGTGGTTCAGAGCGGGTCTGGCGGCAGCGGCAAGCTGTTGGCCGGTGTGGCTGTGGTTGCATTGGCAGTTGCCGCGGGTGGCTTCTTTGTCTTGTCGGGTGGCGACAAAGCGGATGACACGCAAACTGCGTCGGTGGTTGCCACAGATGCACAGCCAGCAGTGGTTGAGTCTGAACCCGCCGAGGAAACGGTTGTAGAAACACCCGAAGCCGCCTCCGAAACGGTGGCCACACCTGCACCAGAAGAAATTTCAGAGCCGCCTGTCGAGCAGGCAAGTTCCGACGCTGCGGAAGCGGCTGCCACAGAAGCAGCCGCCGCAGAACCGGACGCGGCGGTCAATGATCCGGCCCCCGCCGAGACCGCTGTTGCGGAACCGGCTGGTCCGGTGGATCTGGCCGAGAACCAGATCGCATTCTCGCATTGGGATGTGGATATTCCTTTCTCGATCTCGCGCCGCCGCGCGTCGACCGGGCATACGTTTTCGATAACCGGCGTTGATCAGAATCAGGACATGTCGGTCATCGGTGATTGGGTTCAGCGCGGTTCGACGATCTTTACGCTCAATGGCAGCCCGGTTCGGGGTGATGCGTCCTTTGCAACGCATGTTCTCGACAACCTCAATGTTGACCCGGACGGCTATATCCGTGTTGCGGCCCGGTATCGCCCCTTGGGTGAAACACGGGCGCAGAACGGTTTGTTGGCCCTGCCCGCCATCCGCTCGGTCGGATTGGAGAACGGCTATATGTTCACAATCCGCAGCACGGGTGACGAGAGTTGGCAGACCGTTGTGTCAGACGTTCCGGCCGAGACTGCGGGCGACCTGCAGAAAGGCGATGTTCTGCTGAGCGAGGCGCAGGGTGGTGTCGCACTCAACGGCGCAGAGAGCCTGGACGAGTTGCTGGCCGCGCTTGTTGCCGAAGAAAAATCCCAGGCCCGTTTCACAGTGACACGAAACGGAAGTGAGACGGCCGCTGTGATGCCGCTATCGCAGGAGTGATCTGACCGGTTCGAATGTGATCTGCCAGTGTGTATTTGCTGAGGATGGCCGCCTTTCAGGCCATCCTGACGGGGACCGGCCCGCCGCAGAATGTAAGAGTTTTCCTGGTTTTTCAATATGATGAAAGCCGCTGTGCTGTCTTGCACAGAGGTATGTTGCAGCCCCCGGCACACATGTTGCGTGCCAAAAGATTGAAGGTGTCGACGCCATGTTCAAATACAAAAGCCCTCTTAGCCGGCTTCTCGAAGGCGCCGGCAAAGCCAAAGAAGACGAAGCCTCGGAAACCACGTCGGCAGCGGCCAGCGAAGATCCCATCGAGGAAAAGCAGGAACAGCCCATCGCTGATTTCAACGCCCTGCGCGCGGCGCTGGCAGGCGGGAATATGTCATCCGAATCCTATGAGGAAACGGATGAATTGATGCCGGAAGAAAAGATGCCGGACTTTTCTGAGGAAGATGCCGCAGAGGTTGAGGAGCCGGTTGAGCAGTCGATCTTCGTGGAAGACGAGGCCGAAACAGCTGACATGGGTGCAGAGGAAGAAACGCCCGCACCGGTCGCGGATGAGCAGATCGTGACCCTGCGCCTGACCACCGAAGACGCGGTTGAGCCAATCGAAGAAACACCCTCTGAGCCGGAAGCGATTGCTGAGGAACCGGTGCAGACCCCCGTTGAGGAACCGGTCGCGGAAGAACCAGTGGCAGAGGTCGTTGAAACCCCCGCCCCGGTGGCTGAAGCCGCGCCTGAAGTGACGCAGGAAGTTGAGGCAGCGCCACAGCCCGCCCCCGCGCAGGACCGCCGTTCGCGCGTCAAGACCACGTTCCTTGGGTTCGAGCGTGCCGACACGCATGTTCAGGACCTGATGGAAACCGCTGAGCCGGTCGCTAAAACCGAGGCCGTGCAAGAGACCTTCCCTGTCGGGTGGCTGGTTGTCACCTCGGGGCCCGGACGTGGGGCCAGCATCACCCTGACAGAAGGTCTGATGCAGATTGGCCGCAACGACGATCAGGCGATCCAGCTGGACTTTGGCGATACGGGGATTTCCCGCTCGAACCACGCGGTGATTGCTTATGATCCGGAAGATCGCAAATGCTATCTGGGCCATGGCGGCAAGGCCAATCTTGTGCGCCTGAACGGCAAGCCGGTGCTGAGCACTGTGGCGCTGTCCAGCGGCGACCTGATCCGCATCAGCGAAACCTCGATCCGGTTTGCAGCCTTCTGCGACGACGGCTTTGACTGGCGGGATTCGTAATAGATGCTGGCGACTCCGGCATATGATATTGCGCTGATCCTGAACCAGGGTCAGCGAGACACGCAGGAAGATGCCGTGGCTGCACGGATGTTCGATGCGATCGACGCGGGTTACATCGTGATCGCTGACGGCATGGGCGGTCATGAAGCGGGCGAGGTCGCCTCGGAGCTGGTAATCGCATCCTGGCGCGAGTCGCTGGATGCGGAGCTGAGCGGTGACACCCTGGCCGAACCCGCTGCGGTTGATGCCTTGCCCCTGGCTGCGATGCTGGCCAACACGGCGATTGCAAACCACAACGAAGAAAAAGGCGGCGGCTTCAATATGGGGTCAACGCTTCTGGGCGCGCTTTTCCTCGACCAGCGGATGTACTGGATTTCAATCGGTGACAGCCCGCTCTATCTGTTTCGGGAAGGTGTTCTGACACAGGTCAACGAAGACCATTCGATGGCCCCCGTGATCGATGCGCAAGTGGCCGAAGGCAAACTGACCGAAGCGCAGGCGCAGTCCCATCCGGATCGCAATCAGCTGACCTCGGTTGTCATGGGTGGTGCGATCCCCAAGGTTGACTGCCCTGAAACGCCGCTGACGCTGAGCTCGGGTGATGTTGTGATCCTTGGCAGCGACGGGTTGCAGACCCTCTCGGACAGCGAAATCGAAGCTGTTTTGCGCGAACACAAAACCGCTTTGGCACAGGAAATCGCGGACGCCTTGCTGCGGGCCGTTCTGGCCAAGGCCAATCCAGATCAGGACAACCTGACAATCGCAATCGCGAAACCGACACGACCCTAACAGGCAAAGCAACAGGACCCATGAGAAAGCACCTAATCATATCAAGCCTTGCCCTTGCCGCCGCCACCGGCGCGGCCTCGGCGCAAGAGGCATGTTCGACCTACGAGATTCAGCGCGGCGACAGCCTGCGAGAACTGACGATCCAGGTCTATTCGACCGAGGATTTCCGCATCATTTACGATGCAAACCGCGATGTCATCGGGTCCAACCCCAACATCATCCGTGTCGGTGACGTTCTGACCCTGCCCTGCCTCGAAGAAGTCGGCCGTGCGGTTGCTCCGCCGGAAACCGAGGCGGAACGTCTGGCCGCCGAAATGGCATCGGAATTGGTGAAAGCCGCAGAAGAGCGTGCCGCGAAGGCGATTGCCGATGCCGAAGCCCGCGTTGCAGCGGCCGAGGCCGAAGCCAAGAAAGCCAGCGAAGACGCAGTTTCGGCGGCCAAAGCGTCGGCGGTGGAAGAGATTGAAGCGGCCCGCGCCGAAGGTGCCGCGTTGATCCGAGAGGCCCGGTCGGACGACCGCCCCGAGATCCGCGACAGGCAGATTCTGCTGATCACAGGTGGTAACTACGCGCCGTTCACCGACGAGGAATTGCCGAACCGTGGGCTTTATACCCGTCTGGTCGAAACTGCGATGCTGCGCGCCGCGCCCGAGCAGGCGTATAAAATTCAGTTCGTCAACGACTGGTCCTCGCATCTGGACCTGCTGATGCCAACGCTGGCCTTTGACGGAACCTTCCCATGGTCGCGCCCCAATTGCGAAGAGGCGGCAGCCCTGTCTGAAAGCGACCGTGAACGCTGTGAAACCTACAATTTCTCGAACCCGTTCTACGAAGTTGTGGATACGTTCTTTGCCCTTGAAGGATCGGGCTACGAACAAACGCTGACCTATTCCGATTTCGCGGGCACGACCATCTGCCGCCCCGAAGGCTGGTCGCTATCGCATATGGATGCCGTCAGCCTGTACGAGCCGGTCATCAGCCTGATGCGTCCCGTTTCGCCGGATGACTGTTTTCACGCGGTCATCGAAGGGCGCGCGGATATCGTCGCAATCGAAGCCCATCTGGCGGTCGAGGCAATCTCGCGGCTGGGCTACGAGCATCGCATCATCGAAAACCCCAACCTTGCGGCGATCAAGTCGCTTAACGTCATGACCCACAAAGATAATCCTGATGGGGAAGCGATCCTTGAGACGCTGAATCAGGGTCTGACAATCATGCAGCAATCCGGCGAATGGCGCGACATCGTGTCGTCTGCACTGCGGCATCAAATGGAAAATGGCTAAGGCCCCAAATGGCCTGACAAACGAATAGTCTGGAGGAAGTGGACATGTTTGAATTTAATCTGAAGAAAGTTGTAATGTCGGCCGGCGCCGTTACCGCGCTCAGCGCCGGTGCTGCCGCAGCACAAGAGGCCTGCACCAACTACACCGTTGCAGACGGCGACACGATGGCGACCATCGCGATTGCCGCCTATGGCACCTCGAACTATCAGCCGATCTTCAACGCGAACCGCAACATCATCAACAACCCCAACGCGCTTGAGCCTGGCCTGGTTCTTGCTCTGCCCTGTGAAGATGGCAGCCTGCCAAACGGCCAATCGGCGCAGGAAATCATCGCAGCGGAAGAACAGCGTGCGGCCAGCGTCAAGCGTTCGAACGTCTACGCCCCGCCGATCAAAATGGTTGCCGGTAACGGCTGGGAGCCGTTCACAACCGAGGCGCTGAGCGGCGGCGGCATCATGACCCGTCTGGCAACCACCAGCCTGCAGCGGGCTGGCAACAGCCGCGATTATTCGGTCAGCTTCGTAGACGACTGGAGCTCGCACTTGGAGACCCTGTTGCCGCTTGGGGCATTTGATATCTCGATCGCCTGGACCGTTCCGGATTGCACAAACCGCACATACGAATGGTCGGCTGAAACAACGGCGCGCTGCACCCAGTTTGTTGCGTCGGTTCCGGTCTACGACGTCGTCGGTGGCTTCTTCACTCTGCCTGAAAGCCAGTATGCAAGCGCAACGGATTTCAGCGATCTTGAAGGGTCCACCATTTGCCGGATGGCGGGTTGGAGCATGGTTGTTCTGGAAGAAGTTGGCTTGAACCGTGAGAACACAACCGTCGTTCAGCCCAGCTCTGCGCGTGAATGTCTGGATGCGGTTCTGACCGGCACCGCGGATGTGGCGGCGTTCGAAGTTGATCTGTTTGCATCCACCATGAACGACATGGGCCTGACCTCGGCTGACATCATCGAAAACCCATATGTTTCGACCCTGTCGTCGATGAGCTTCCTGGCGCACCGCACCAACCCGTTCGCGCGCGAATACATCGCGATGATGAACAAGGGTCTGAACGAAATGCGCGAATCCGGCGAATGGTACGCAATCATTTCGGACTCGCTGCGCGAGCAGAACGAAAAACTGAACGCAGCTTCGAACTGATCCCTCGGTTCAGCTGAACTCACTGGGCCGGTCCTGTGACCGGCCCTTTTTTGTTTTGGTATCCCGGTCGTGCCCGCCGATTTCCAGGCCATTCCGATCGTGCAAGTGGATGGTCACAGCCAACCCCAGCGGTCTTGCGTGCCGTCATGCGCAGGCAAGTACACAAAAGCCAGAAATAAGTGTTTTTGGTGCCGGAAAAGCAAATGGCCAGCACCCCAAATGCTGGCCATTCAACGAGTGAGTGATTTAGCCTTGCGGCCTCACCGGTTGTAAAACTTTGTTGTCCTCAAATTACACAGATTAACCCTGCACGAGAATTAGGGGAATCCCGTAGAAACGGTAAAATTCTAGTCAAGTGCTTGTTTATGTGCGCATTTAAGTCGGTTCTTTGGCCGATCTGCACTATGTTTCGCGGTCATCCAAGCCTATTGGCCGGTTCGGTACATGCCGGCGGGGTGGCGGGATGTTTCGACGGTTGATCACAACCGCACGGGGGCAAAATAATTCGCCTCAACGGCGCGATGAGCGTTCACAGAATTACCTTAACCATGTAACTGTAGGTCTGCGTAGTTGTTTGATATTTTATAGGTAAACATGGCTCGTCGCGCCTTGAAACTTCTTCTTTGTTCCGCTGGTCGTCGCGTTGGATTGCTTAACTGCTTTCGTGCGGCCGCTGAACGCCTTGAATGTGATCTCGAAATTCTTGCATGTGATTTGAACCCGGATGAAAGCGCCGCCTGCGCTTTGGCTGATCAGGCGTTTGCAGTGCCAAGAACTGATGATTCCGGTTACATCACTGCTGTTTTACAGATCGTGCGCGATCATGGTGTGGATTTGGTGGTCCCCACAATCGATCCCGAACTGTTGCCCCTGTCCGTGGCGCTGGACGAATTCGCCGCCGCAGGCGCGCATGTCCATGTCTCGCCCCCGAATGTGATCGAGGTTGTTCGGGACAAGCATCAAACCTCTGCCGTTCTGGCAGCGGCCGGAGTGCCCGTTCCGCGCACGTTGGATCACGCGGGAGTTCTTGAAAATCCAGACGGTGTGTCCTGGCCAGCTTTCGCGAAACCAAGCGGCGGCAGCGCCAGCCGCGGGCTTCAGGTTTTCAATTCAATAGACGAAGTTCCTGCCGTTTTCCCCGAACCCATGATCTTTCAGGACAATCTGAGCGGCCCGGAATACACGATTAACATGTTTGTCGATCAGGAAGGCCGCTTGCAAACGGTGATACCGCACAAACGGATCCAAATCAGGGCGGGCGAGGTCGAAAAGGGCCGCACCGAACGCCGCGCTGACCTGCACAAAATTGCCGAGGGAATTGTGAACGCGCTGCCCGACCTGAGGGGGGTGGCGTGCTTTCAGATCATTGACGACCCGAAACTGGGGCCATGCGTCATCGAAATAAACGCGCGTTTTGGGGGTGGATACCCGCTGGCAGACCATGCAGGTGCGCCGTTTGCGCAATGGCTGCTGGAAGAGGTGGCCGGATTGCCATCGTCACCCCATAACGATTGGCGCGACGGGGTGCGCATGATGCGGTATGACAGCGCCGTGTATATCGATTGATGCTGGTTTTTGATCTGGACGATACCCTGTATCTTGAACGCGATTTTGCGTTCAGCGGGTTTGCGCATCTCGAACGTTGGGTCGCAGAACATTACGGCGTTTCAGGATTTGGACCTGCCTGTCAGAATATCTTTATAACCGGAGACAGGCGGAAAATCTTCAATACCGCCTGCGCATTGCTCGGGCTGCCGGATAGTCCGGACTTCATTGATCGACTGGTGCAGGAATACCGGCTGCACGTTCCAAAAATTCAGCTTAGCCCGGACGCGGAACGGTTTCTGAATGCCGCAAGCCATCCGATGGGGTTGATCACCGATGGGCCGGAACGGATGCAGCGCAACAAGATCGCCGCGCTGGGGTTGGAAAAGCACATCGCGCATATTCGCCCCACCGGCGCTTGGCCCGAGGGGTTTGGAAAGCCGCATCCCCGCGCATTTGAAGAAATGGAAAGCCTGGCCCCCGGCGGGTCGAAAATGGTCTATGTCGCGGATAATCCGGCCAAAGACTTCGTGACGCCAAATGCGATGGGATGGCAAACGGTGCAGGTTTTGCGGGCCGGAGCCGTTCACGATCCCAACCCACCGGATCAGGCGCATGCCGCGCAGGTAAGGATCATTGACTTCGATCAGTTGCCGGACGTGATCGAGTTTTCCTGAAACATCGAGTGGCTTGGAACAATTTGATCGATGACCTGATCCCAGTCACTCAGCACCCGAGAGGGTTGCAGCCAGTACCGGTTTTCCACCGCAGATTGCCTCATTTTCGCAAGGCTGTCTTTGTCCGTCAGCAGCCCTGCCACTGCGTTCGCCAACGCCGGGGTGTCCTCCGGAGCAACGAGGATGCCGTTCTCTCCGTCCCGGACAATCTCTCGCGGGCCGTAGGCGCAATCGAAGGCCACAACCGGCAAGCCGGAAACGGTTGCCTCGGCAACCACATTGGGAAACCCTTCGAACCGCGACGGGAACACCAGCACATCTGCGTCCTGCATCCAAGCGCCGGGTCGCGCGCTTGATCCGGGCAATTGAACACGGTCGGTCAGACCCATTCGTTGAACCTGACGCTCAAGCTCATCGCGTTTTGGGCCATCACCAAAAATCGTCAATTTGGCGTCAGGCACCCGGCTGATGATTTCGGGCATGGCATCCAGCAACAGGTCAAACCCCTTTTGCCATTCCAACCGGCCCACGGCGACCATGTTTGCGGCCCCCTCCCCCAACGTGACATCCGAAAAAGGCGCGCAAGGATTGGGAATGACATGTGTGTGGTTCGCCAAAGCGTCAGGTAAATCCTGACGGGCGCGTTCGGTTTGCATCACGATGGCCGTGGCCGAGCGGGCCAGCGTATTGAACCCTTTCAACCAGATCGGATGGGCGTGCTGCGCTTGCGGATTGTTACGCTCTGACACCAAAACGGGGACGTTCAGACCCGTGTTTGCCAACAGGGTCAGCACGTTGATCTTGGTCAGGAACGACATAATCAGATCAGGTTGCACCTGCCGCACAGTCTGCCGGATATGAAGCAACCGCCGAAATTGCACCAGCTTTGAGAATCCGTCGCCGGAGTGAATAACATGCAGGTTCGTCGCCTCGGGGTAGTCGAAATACGAACTGTTGTCGGGGGTTGCCATCCCGACGATATGCACCTCATCCCCAAGGCTCAACCGATGCTCGGCGATCATCGCGATGTTCTTTTCCGCCCCACCTGCACCAAAACCGCCTTGAACCATTAACAACTTCATGGGGGTTACTCGGCCGCGTTGTGCAGACGGCCACTTATTCCGCTATCTGGCAAATCTGCGTGTTGCGATTGGGTGTCCGGGATGGTGTGCAACGGATGGGGCGCGTTCACCTCTTTCTCGATCAACGGACGGTTCAGGTCTTTGGATTGAAGGAAAATCCGGCCGATATACTCGCCCAGGATCCCAAGGAACATGGCGTTCAGGGTCATCGATAACAGCAGCAGGATCGTTGTCGTCGCAAAGCCGCCGGGCCAATCCTGCCCGAAAAACAGCTTCCCGATGATGTAGCCCATCATCAGCAAAAAGGTCATCAGGCCCACGGTCAGGCTGATCATCGAGGCCAATCGCAACGGCAGCAGCGAATGGTTGATCAACCCGTCAATGGCCAGCGACAACATTGCCTTGAACGGAAATTTTGACTCGCCTGCGGTCCGGGCATCGCGATCATATTCGAACCCGACCTGCTGAAATCCCATGCCGCTGATCAATCCGCGCACATAGGGCGAGCGGTCGTCTACAAGGCGCAGCTCGTCCAGAATGCGGCGATCCGTCAGGCGGAACTCACCCGCGTTTCTGGGCAGATCGTCATTGCTGATCATGTCGATCAACGCATAGAAACCCCGCCGGGCCGCGGCCACAATCGGACCGTCGGGCAGGCTGCGGCGAATGCCATAAACGACGTGATTGCCCTGCCGCCACAAGTCCAACATCATCGGGATCAATTCGGGCGGGTCCTGCATGTCGCAATCCAGCTGAATCGAACATGCGCCGTTGGCAGACCGATACGCAGTCAGAACCGACGATTGATACCCCATGTTTCGGGCAAAGCGGATTACACGGACCCGGTGATCCTCGGCTGCGATCTCGGACAGAATGTCAAAGGTGCGGTCCGTCGAATGGTTGTCGGTGAAGATGATCTCGGGCTCGTAATCGGGCAGATTGTCGAAGACGTTGACAACCCGGTCATAGGCCGTTTTGACGTTGTCTTCCTCATTCAAGGCCGGAATTAGAATGGATACCAGTGTCATGCGCGCGCTCCCGCCGTCGCTGATGATGCTTTAAACTGCTTTGCCCATTGAAAAGTGCGTGTCAGGCCGTCCAACAGTGAAATCGCGGGTTGCCAACCATATCGCGCCTTCATCTGGCTTGCGTCGGGCAACAGGACATTTGGCTCATCAACCGGTGCATCGCATTTTAGCATGCTTTCACCGGCTCCGGCCAAAGATCTTAGATGCTGAACCATCTCGGACATTTCGGGCGCATGGCCCGTGCACAGGTTGATGACCGGGCCCGCCTTTTCAGGGGCGTCTGCAATTTCTGTCAGGCCCTGAACGACGTCATCCACATGGATTAGATCCCGCCTGTCATGGGGCCGCCGAAGGTGAACGGGTCTGTTGCTGAGCAGGTTTTCAATAACCTGAGGGATCAGGAAATCTTCGGATTGTCCCGGCCCGTAGGTCAACGCCAGACGTGCGGTCACGGCGACAAAGGGCAATCTGGGTGCCGCCATCTCAAGGTATTTCGTGCCCGCCAGAAGTGATGTTCCGTACGCGTTTACGGGATGTTCCCGCTCTGTTTCTACAAAAGGCAAGGGCACATCACCGTATTCTGCGATGGTACCGGTTCGGACAAAGGCCCGAGGCGGCGACGCGCAGGTCGCAGCCGCCTTGATCAGACGGGTCAAACTCTTGAGGTTTTCGTCGATGCTCTGATCCAGGTCCGAAAGGTCTGGCGCGTTCGAAAACCGGGTTCGTGCCGCTGTGTGAAACACCGTGTCCGGAGCAAAATCCTGAAAGCAATCGCGCAGCGCGTGCTCATCAGAATAGGCGCAGCGATACGTAGCAACATCTGACACAGCAGTCCCGAGACGGCCAAGCGATGATCCCGGCCGTGTCAGGATTGCAACCTCATCCCCCCGGTCCAGACAGGCCCGAGTGAGGTGCGATCCGATGAACCCTGATGCGCCTGTTATGAGGACACGTGCCATCGCCGGATCCTCAGGGAAGGATAACCGGCATTGGCAGCGGGACGATGAATTTTCCGCCCTGGGCTTCGAACTCGGCCATTTGTTCGCGGATCTCGTCAAAGAAGTTCCAGGCCAGCACCAGCAGGTAATCGGGCTTGCGCTCAAAAACCGCTTCGGGCGGCAGAACCGGGATCAGCTTGCCGGGCGAATACAGCCCCTGCTTCAGCGGGTTGCGGTCGACCAGGAAATCAAGCGTCTCAACCCCGATGTCGAAATAGTTCAGCAACGTGTTGCCTTTGGCCGGTGCGCCGTAGCCTGCGACTGTCTTGCCGTCGGCTTTCAGGTCCGCCAGAATTTTCAGCAGGCTGTCGCGCAGCTCGTGCACGCGGTCGGCGAACTCTTCGTAACTGGCGCGGTCGGTCATGCCTGCCGCCGCTTCGTCGGCCAGCATTTCGGCCACGATGGGCGCAGGCGTTTTGTTCAAAGTCGCGCGCTGCATGAACACCCGCATCGAACCGCCGTGGACCGGCAGTTTGGTCACGTCGACAACGTCCAGACCCACCGCTTCCCCAAGCTTGACGATGGACAACAAGCTCAGTTCCGAGACGTGCTCGTGATACACGTTGTCGAATTCATTGGTTTCCAGAATGGCCTTGCCCCAAGGCACCTCGATGATGAACACACCATCGTCGGTCAAAAGATCAAGGACACCGGCGGTGAAACCGTGCAGGTCGTCGATATGGTTAAAGGTATTTGTTGTCGTGATGACGCTTGCAGGGCCTTCCTGTTCGCGCACAGTCTTGGCGGTTTCCGGGTTAAAGAAATCAACATGGACCCGCACGCCACGCTCATTCGCGATTTTGGCAAGGTTTGCCGCCGGATCGATCCCAAGACATTTGCCGCCCAGCCCGTTTGCGTGGGACAGCATAAGCCCGTCGTTACAGCCGATATCCACGATCATACCGCCTTGCGCGCGATCAACCGCCACCTGGGCGAGCCCCGCGAAATGGGTATGCATCGTAGCCGCGCCAGACGGCACGTAGAGGTAATCGGTGAAGAAATCAGCCGGAACCTGGTCGGCGACCTGTATCAGGCCACAGTCCAGACAGGCCTGCGTGTTCAGCGGAAATGCGGGTTGCGGTTCCGACAAGTCCTGCGTTTTGGCGAACATATTGGCCGGAGGGTGATTGCCCATCGGCAATACCAGCATCAGATTTTCTGATTTACAGGCCCGGCACGTTGTGCGGGATGTTGGACGTACACTCTGCATATTCATCACACTACCTTCATTTCAATTCAATATGCGCAAAAAGCGCGACAGCTATCTGTTTTAGGTTGCGTACCGTTTGCGGTTATGTGTCCGGCAACCGGTATCTCAGGAAGTTCTGCGTCACAGAATTGCTTAGCAGATGGTTCAAACACAGCGTTGCCTTGGGGGCGTATTACCAATCTGTGCCTGTGTCTTTTTCCTTTCCTCCTTTTCGGCGAATGCGACCCGATGATTTCGGATCAAAACACCTTTTGCTTGAACACCTTCTGATACAGCCAGGTTTCGACCGTTATGTGCGCCAGATGCGCGACCAGTACGCCCAGCGGAATTGTCACCAGGATAAAAATCGAAACCGACAGCGGAAAGTTCGAACCGAACCACCCCATCTTTTCGAAGACCATGCGCATTGGCAGGTACACGTAGGGGTGTGTCAGGAACATGCTGTAGCTGATCGTGCCCAGATAGAAGATCCATTTGCTGGAAAAAACGCGGCCACTGATGCTGCCCGGTGATATGGCCAGCATGAAATACAAGACCGAGAACACGATGGTCAGTGTCACATTCGGATCGACGAAATCTGACGGGATATAGAGAACCTTGCCAAGTTGCAGGAAATAGACCGCGCCACCAAATGCCAGTATCTCGCCAACCGGAACCAGTTTGCCGGTTGGAAGCATGCCCCGATCTGCAAGCAGCCGGATCATCACGCCGCCAAGGAAGAACAGCGTCGCCGGGAAATAGAGTGTGAAGGCCACCGCAGCCAGTACAGACAGCGCCAGACCGATCTTCGATGGGCGATGGATGGCAAATGCCATGACCAGCCCGGTCAGAAGGTAGAACCACATCTCATAGACAATGCTCCAGGCGTTGGGGGTCAGTTGCCCGGTATTGGTGAAATTGGTCAAGAACGTTAAGGCCAGAAAGATCTTCCACGGGTCCTTCAGTTCCGGCGCCGTGTTGGTGACCGCGTTCAACACGATGAACAACATCGTCATGGCAAAGAACAGCGGATAGATCCGAATCAGACGTCGCGCAGCGAACCCGCCCGGCGAATATTTGATCGAGCTGGGAAGGATAACGAAGCCGCTGATGATAAAGAAGAAAAACACTACATTGGTTCCGAAGTTCCAATAGTGTTCGAGACCCGCGAAAACAGAAGGATCATCTGCATAAGCGTTCAGTGCGGTCCCCCCGGCCAGATGGGCAATGAACACCATCAGCGAGGTTACGCCCCGAAAGGCATGCACCGTCATATTGAACGACGCGGCATGCCCTTTCGGTGCCGCCTGCGCCTTTGCTGAACCCTCAGCAGGCGCGGCGATCTCCGGAGAAACCTGGGTCTCTCTGACGTCGGTCATGCAGGGACCTTCCTTGCGCCATGCGTTTCGGCGAATTTGTTAAAGGTTTCATGCATATAGGCAATCTGCGCGTCGTCCAGACCGTGGTGGCACGCCAGAAGGATACCGCCACGCATCACCGCATCGGCGGCGGGATAGCCGTCGGGGCTGGTTTGGCACGTGACATTCTTCATGGCCGGTTGTCGCAGGATGTTGCCGGTAAAGACGGGGCGGGTCTGGATGTCCGACTTCTCAAGATAAATCTGCAATTCGCGGCGCGTGAACGGCGCGCCTTCGCGCAGGGTCAATGGGAAGGCCAACCAACCGGTCCGCGAACCCGGCAGTTGTTCGGGCAGGATGAACCAGTCTTCATACTGGGCAAAGAACGCCCGATGCGCGGCAAATGCCTTTTCGCGAACCTGAATATTGTTGTCCAGTTTGCCCAGTTGAACCAAGCCAAAGGCGGCGCTGATCTCGGACGGTTCCAGATTGTAGCCGAGGTCTTCAAACAGGAATTTCGCATCATACTCGATACCGTCCAGCATCACGTTGAAGCGGTTCTCGATGGCCTCGGATTCCACAAACAAGGACGACGAACGCCCCCATGAGCGCAGCAACAGCGCTTTGCGGCCCAGATCGTCATCATTGACGCACAGCATGCCGCCATTGCCCGCACCGTTGATGACATGGCTGCCATAGAAGCTGGTGGTTGAGACGTCGGAATAGACACCCGTGCTGGTTCCATCAATTGTCGCGCCCAGCGTATCGGCGCTGTCTTCGATCACTTTCAGACCATGGGCATCGGCCAGTTCGCGGATACGGCGCCAATCGGGCAGGTTGCCAATCAACGATGGGATCATCATGGCCGAGGTTTTCGGCGTGATCATCCGTTCGATGGCATCCACATCGATATTGTAAGTCCCTGGGGCCGCATCGACAAATGCGGGGATCAGGCCCTGTCGGACCAATGGGGCCACGGTTGTCGCAAATGTCAGCGCAGGCGTAATGACCTCACTGCCTTTCGGCAGGTCAAGGATTTCCACGGCGAGGTAGTTGGCCGATGATCCGGAATTGACCATCACACCATGGCGCTTGGCAAACAGGGCCGAGACCTGCTGCTGCATCTCGCGCACTTTGGGGCCCATTTGCGTGGATGTTTTCAGCACCTCGACCACGGCATCGATCTCTTCCTGGCCATGCACTGTTTGCCCGTAATTCACTCTCATTAAAGTCGTCTCCTTAGAAAACTGCTACTGGGCCGCAAGCGGCGGTTGCGCGTACCGCTGCGACGACATCAAATTGCTGTAGTGATCGATCTGCGCATCGGTCAGACGCGCCATATCCTCGCCCGAAAGCTGAGCCTTGTACCATTCAACCGTCATTCGAATGGCTTCGGACAGGGCCAGTTGCGGCCGCCAGCCCAACTGTGACTGGGCCTTGGTGCTGTCCAGCCGAAGCAGCCCGGCTTCGTGCAAATCATCCGGCGGGGTGCCAAAGGTAAACTTGGGCGCGCCGTCCCCCCAGGTCTCGGTCATTATCTGCGACAGGCTACGGACATTCACTGTTCCGGATACATCCGGCCCGAAGTTCCACGCGCCCGCAAAATCCTGACCGGACCCCAGCAGCCGTGCCGCTAGGGCCAGATAGCCTGACAACGGCTCAAGCACATGTTGCCAGGGCCTGATGCTGTTGGGGTTGCGAATATGAACCGGCGTGTTCTCTGCCGCGGCGCGGATGATGTCGGGGATCAAACGATCCTCGCTCCAGTCCCCGCCGCCAAACACATTGCCCGCCCGTACGGTGGCCAGACGCGGGCCGTCTGGGTCGGCAAAGAAGGAATGCGCGTAGGACTGCGCCAACAGCTCGGTACAGCCCTTGGAGGCGCTATACGGGTCTTTGCCGCCCATGGGATCGTTTTCGCGATACCCCCAGACCCATTCCTTGTTGTCATAGCATTTGTCACTGGTGACAACGACAACCGCCTGCAAGGATTTCATCCGCAGCGCGGCGTCCAGAACATGCGCCGTGCCCGAGACGTTGGTGGCAAATGTTTCCGCCGGGCTTCGGTAAGATCGGCGAACCAAAGGTTGCGCGGCCATGTGAATGACCAGATCGGCATCCACATCCGCAAGCGCCTTGTCAACCGCTGCCGCATCGCGAATGTCGGCAAACCGACTGTCGGTGAAACCGTCGACCTTGCACAGGTCAAAGAACCCCGGCCCCGGCTCAGGCGGCAGGGAAAGTCCGACGACGTCTGCCCCCAGCTTTCTGAGCCAGGCACAAATCCACCCGCCCTTGAAACCGGAATGCCCGGTTACAAGAACCCGCCGCCCGGCAAAAGCGGCGTCAAACTGAGGATCGACTTGGTCCGTCATGTTCCGATCTCAAATCGCCAGTGCAGGATAGCTTTCGTCGCCCTCGTCGCTGAAGTTCATCCAGGGCGGCAGTTCATCGTCGCACAAGGCGTTCAGCGTGTTTCGGTCGCGAATGGTGTCCATCGGGTGCCAGAACCCGTCATGGCGGAAGGCCATCAACTCTCCGTCGCGGGCCATCTGGGTCAGCGGCGTCATTTCCAGCGGTTCATTGTCGTCGACCATGTAGTCCAGAACGCCGGGTTCGAAGACAAAGTAGCCGCCATTGATCCAGGTATCGCGCTTGCGCACCTTTTCGGTGAACGCCTCGACCCGGTCGCCTTTGATTTCGATGTTGCCAAAACGCGCCGGAGGTTGAACGGCCGTCACAGTCGCCAGTTTCCCGTGGCTTTTGTGGAAATCGATCAGCGCATTGATGTCGATATTGCCCAGCCCGTCGGAATAGGTGCACATGAACGGCTCATTCGGGTCCAGCCACTCTTTCAGTCGGCGAATTCGACCGCTTGTCATTGTGTGCGCACCCGTGTCGACAACCGACACGTTCCAGCCGCCGGGGGCCGAGGGCACAAGCTTGAGCTCTCCGGTATCCAGAGCGACCGAGATGTTGTTTGCGATAAGATGGTAATTTGCGAAAAACTGTTTCAGCAGCAACGCTTTGTAGCCCGCTGCAACCACAAAATCCTTGTGGCCGAAATGACTGTAAATATCCATGACCCGCGCGATGATAGGACGACCGCCTACCTCGACCATGGGTTTCGGGATCGAAACCGTCTCTTCGGCCAGACGTGAGCCCAGTCCACCAGCCAGAAGCACCGTTTTCATCGTTTTTCCTTCCTTGTTAAAATCAACTCAAAAAATCGAGAACCACCCAGAAGGATGCCCGACGCGTCGGTTACATCGTCACTTCGTGGGAAACGAATCGAGCCTTTCGCGCTCATTGACCCGCCTCCTTCGGCTTCAAGTATACCACACCTTGGCCGTAGCGATTATCAAGACCCGCGATTTCGGCCTTTTGGTACCCATTCGTCAACGCGTACTGCAACAATGATGCTTCCAGCGTTGAATCGTATCCTAAAACGAAAGCGGCAGGCGGGGTTTCATTGAACAAATCTTCAATCTGGTCGTCACCAACAATCTGGTAGTGCTGCGCCAACTCGGTTGGCGTAAATTGCGCGATGCGATACGCAAATGGACCGGTCGCGAATTCAGGATAGACAGGCAGATCCGCTTCCAGCGGGTATAGCGGCACCAATGTTGCCACAGGCCCTTCGGGTTGACCGCTTTGCGCGATGGCTTGTTGCAGGGCGGCTCCGCCTTCAACGAATTTCTGGGGTGTAAATTTGCTTGGGTTTGTGGCCGCGAGCATCCCCAACCCAAGACGCGGCAATCCCAGCACCAGCATCACAAGGATGCCCGCCCTGATCATTGGAACGACTTGCTGACGGCTGGCGGCGGGCAAAAGGCGGTAAATCAGCGCCAACAGGATCGGAATGCACACGATCGGCTGGACATAATATTGCGGAAAGCCCGGCGTCGGTACAAATGCAAACACCGCCGTAAGGCACATGATGGCCAGAACAACAATGGCCTGTCCAATCCCGGAATTTGCCAGCGCCCCCGAGGACACCCTCAGGCTTGCCACCATCAATACCAAAGTTAGCAGCACCAAAGTCAGGACAAGGGATGACCCCGAAAGCCATGCGGAATAGGCAAGTTGAAGCTTGCTTGACAACCCAAGCGCCAATTCCGGCTCGGACGCGGCGTTGGCCTCCCAATACGCGATATGGGGGCCTGTGTGAAACTGCAGGACATGCGCGATGAACAGTTGAGGATCGGACAGCAGGTACCAAAACAACGGCACAGCCCCCAGCAATCCGCCAACCAACAACGGCAGAACAACGCGTTTCAGACGTTCGCTGAACGTGAATCCTGCGGGTAGGAAGAACGCGGCGATTGCGATCGGCGGAATGAACATCACCGCACTGACCTTCATGCCTGCGGCAATCGACAACAGGACACCAGCCAACACCAAGCGCCAGGGTCTGAGTTCGGTTTCCAGCGTCTCGCAGACAAAAAGCCCAATACCCAAAACCGCAAAGGGCAACGGCAGAAGGTTGTTGGTTGCGGCCATCCCGGCCTCGGTCAGGAACGATTCACTAGTGAGCAGAGCAACCAGCGAAAACGTCGCCAGAAATCCTGATCTGGTCAAACGGTAGGTCAGCCATCCCGTGGCGACCAACAGCAACAGCCACGCGGCAAACACCCCGAACCGAGCCGAACCCAAAAGGCCAAACCCTTCGAACAGGGTGTTGAACCCAAGAAAATACCAGGCTGAGTACGGCACATGGTTGTAGAAAAAATCGGAATACAGGCTTTGATCCTGCATCAGGCTGCTTGGGGGGACAAACATCAGCTCGTCCCGGCGCAGCCCGTAGCTCATCAAACGACCAAACACTGAGACCAGCAGAAACACCAAGCCCGAGATCGTCACCAGATTCAGCAGCAGACGCCAAACGTTCAGCCGTGAAGGGGCAACCCTTGCACCTGAGGTCTCGTATTGAAGATCGCTCATGACGGGTCTTCTCCGAAAGCTCGGACCTGCAGCGCCCATGAGATCAAGAGGTAGGACATCACCACAATCGGACCCAACGCGATTGCCTGAGCCAGATAGGCGTCAAGTCCCGCTTGCATCAGCCAGTGCAGCAGCACTGCGTTCACAAAGTATATCAGAACATAAGAAGAGGCATAATAGGGAAGACGTCCATATCCCTGCACACCAAAGACATAGCGTTTGTGAATGCGGAAATTCCACAAGACACACAGGGTGAACTGCAGCAATAGCGCAAGCTGGGCCGGGACGTTCAGAACAACCAGCGCGGCGAACACAAGGTACCCGAACGCTGTGTTTACCACACCGCTTCCCAAGAACCGTATGAGCCTGGATCGCATTTCCGGCGGTGACTCCACTGGACTCAGATAGGATCCTGCAGTTTTGCTACGATCACTAAACAACGTATTCAAACCATTTAACCAATATTCGTCAAAACTATGACGAGAACAAAAAACCGGGCAGCCAATCAGCTGCCCGTAGTAGCAAATTCCCCAGTTTGAGGCAGAGGAGCCTTCCCTTTCATACCAGCGACAGCAGGTGCAACAGATACACGGGCCGGCTTGTTTTTCAGGTCCGAGACGTCAATCGGGCGCAGCCCGTTCACGCCATAACCTGGCACAAGCTCTTTCAGAAGCCGTTTGGCGGTCAGCTCGTCACATTCGATTGCCGCCGCTTCCAGCTTGCGGATCATGGCCCGCAGTCTCGCAGCCGGAACACCTTCCGGGCGCGCCGAACCGACACCCGGAATACCGCTGTCATGGCGCTGTTCGGACGCGTCAAACAGTTCTTCGAACAGTTTTTCACCCGGACGGGCACCGATGAACTTGATGTCGATGTCCTCATACGGCTTCAGGCCTGCCAAACGGATCATCCGCTCGGCCAGATCAACGATTTTTACCGGGCGACCCATATCCAGAACAAAGATCTCGCCATGGCTTGTGTCTTGTTTCAGGCCACTGGCAGCCGCGACCAGAGTCAACTGCACGGCTTCGCGGATGGTCATGAAGTATCTCTCCATGCGCTTGTCCGTGACCGTCAGCGGCCCACCGTTCGAGATTTGCCGCTGGAACAGCGGGATGAGCGAGCCGGACGACCCCAGAACGTTGCCAAAGCGGACCGAGAAGAACCGGGATTGTTCTTCCGTCTCATTGGTAATTCTGTCCTGCGCCTGAACATAGAATTCAGCCACCCGTTTCGTCGCACCCATGACATTGGTCGTGTTGACCGCCTTGTCGGTCGAGACCTGAACCATGGCAATTGCGCCAACATTGCGGGCTGCGTCGGCCACATTGCGCGTGCCGATCACATTCGTCAGAACTCCTTCGCAGGGGTTCAACTCGACCATCGGCACATGTTTCAGAGCCGCGGCGTTGAACACCAGTTCCGGGCGGTGCCGTTCGAAGATTGCGTTCACACGGGTTTTGTCGCGAATGCTGGCGACATACATCCGGCGCGGAACGTCGGCGAAGTTCTGCGACAGATCCATGTCGATCGAGTAGGCGTTGAATTCGCAGTTATCGATCATGACCAGCTCTGCCGGATCAAACGAAGCGATCTGACGGCTGAGTTCGCTGCCAATCGATCCGCCCGCGCCCGTCACCAGAACGCGGCGACCCTTGAACATCTCGCGCAGCATCGACCGTTCGACTTCTTTTTGCGGACGATCCAGGATTTCTTCGGGGTCAACATCCTGACCCTTTCCGGTGTCGTGATCTTCCAGACCGGGAACGCGCGAAACGGAAATCCCGTTGGCTTCGCACCAACGTGTGATCCGACGAATGCCGTCGCTTTCGAAATGCGTCACGGGCTCGGTCAGAAACAGGCGCCGGGGCAGATTGTTCCAGGTTTCGAGTTTCTCGATGACTTTCTCAGAGTCCAGCAAGGTGCCAATGATCTGCACATCGTGGAAATACAGGCCCTGTGTGTTGCGGGCGTCATCGATAATGCCAACCGGCTGGAATTTGGAGTCGGTGTTGCGCAGGGACCGAACAAACAAGTCGCACGCAGCGCCCGTTCCGACCAAAAGAACCGGCACTTTCGTCTGCGCCTGGCAATGGGCCATCAGGCTGGCGTTTTGCCGTGTCAGCTCGCGGCTGCGCGCGACAACCCGCAATGCGCTGAAGCACAGGATCATGACACCAAACTGAATGACGTAAACCGCAAACGGAACGCTTGCCGTGACGGTCAGGATCGACCCGATCGCCGCAAGACAGCACGCTGCCAGCCCCGCGCCACGCATGATCAACACAATATCCCGAAGCGAGGTCGAGCGCGCATGACGACGGTAGACACCGGCCAAGGGGAAAACCACCAAGCCAATAATACATGACAGAATGGCCAACGGTCCGGTTGCCGGAACCAGATTTTCAGCGATGGACCCGCCACCGGCCAGGTTCAGCGCGACAATCACCGCAAATGCGGACGCGACAAGGTCACCGATGACAAGCCGGTGATTTGCTCTTAGCTCGTTGAAGATTTGAGACTGCCAAGACTGGAACCCCGACAGCAATCCCCCACTTTCCTTAAATTTATTTCCCTGAGACCCAGCCCCGGAAGAAACATAATCGAAGTCACTCATACGAACGCTCCCGCGCTGCTACACACCTCTTACTGCTGGCTTGACGGATATTGGTATTGGCGCAATTTTCGCACCGCAGACATAGAACTCAAAAAAAACAACCGACTAAACGCCAGCTGGTCGATTTTATGAATCGTACTGTCTTACCCCCTCCACCTGTGCGCCCTAAAAACCTCGCCCAGGCTTGATTAACCATCTCACTCGCAGCTGCCGACAATCGGCTTACAAACAACCATCTCTGGTTCTAACTATGCCCTGACGTTACCACAGGGCAAGGCGGAACAAAAAGTAATTTTTTCACACAAGGACCCGTGAGGGGGTCTGACCCCGAAAATTTGATGTAAAACACTGGTAAAGAACATTTTTATGTCTGATTTTTGGTCATTCAAAGAGCGTTTTTTGAATATGATTTGCTCAAAAAAGCCGAGAACAGTTTTGATGCTTGGCCGGGTCCGTTTCCTTTCCGGAAACAGGGGTGCCATGTGTCACTTTATTAGGCCACTGGGCGACTCGGCAGCCAAAGGTTTACGGGAATCTCTCGCTGCGGTGACGGTAATTTTGTTTAATCGTGTCAACAACTTAATTGTCTCTTGCGAAAGATGTAATTTCCTCGGGCGAACTCAGTGTCTTTCACGCTGCGCTGGTCAGACTGAAAATTTCCACGCCTTGAATTCACGAGAACCTTGCAAGGCCTTCTACTTTGCGGACAAGGTAACACGCAGTTCGAGTCACTTTGTTGGACGAAACCGCTGTGAAGGTCGACGTTTAAATTAAATTGATCCGTGTGCTAGTTATTTAGGCGTTCCGCCGTAGTGAAACAGTGAGCTTGGTCGTGAATAGAGTTTTCGAAGTCTTCGTTTGCATTCTGGCTGCTTTGCTGGCTGCACCGTTCTTCGTCATTGCCTGCCTGATCGTTATGATGAATCTGGGCTTTCCCTTGTTTTTCAAGCAAACACGCGCCGGTAAGTCGGGCGGGGTTTTTAGCATCTACAAACTCAGGACAATGACAGACGACCGCGACTCGGCAGGTAATCTGCTGCCCGACAGCGAGCGGCAAACCCGTGCGACGGCCATGTTGCGGCGCTTGCGGCTGGATGAGGCGCCGCAGCTGCTGATGATCCTGCGCGGCGATATGGCCCTTGTGGGCCCGCGCCCGTTGCTGCCGGAAACGATCCAAGCCTTTGGCGAAGCCGGGCAGATGCGGTGCACCCAAAGACCGGGGCTGACCGGATGGGCGCAGGTAAGCGGCAATACAACACTGTCCAATCAGGAAAAACTGCAGCTTGATTTGTGGTATGTCGCCCACCGATCTTTTGGTTTGGACCTTCAGATCATGGCCGAAACAATCCGTGTGGCGATCCGGGGCGAACATCGCCGCCCTGATCGAATTCAGGCCGCCGAATCCTGGGTCAACGCCAGTACGTCCTTTGAATTGAAGGAGACGACCGCATGAAAACTGTTTTTGTTGGTGCGGTCGAAGGATCCCACGTCGCCTTGTCAGCAATTTGCGCAACCGGCTTTGTTCCGGAAATGGTGGTGACACTGCCGCGCGAACTGGCGCATCGGCATTCCGATTTCGCGGACCTGACCCCGGTGGCCGAGCGCTATGACATTCCGGTTCACTACACCGCCAAAAGCGATTCTGCCGGAACCCTGAATGCGATCCGCGCGGTGAACCCCGATTTGATTCTGGTGATCGGATGGTCGCAGCTCTGTGGGCCGGAATTTCGCGCTCTGGCCAAGATTGGGTGCGTGGGCTTTCACCCCTCCGCGCTGCCGCGTTTGCGGGGACGGGGTGTCATTCCTTGGACCGTCTTGCTGGGGGAACGCGATGTTGGTGCCTCGCTGTTCTGGTTGGGTGAAGGGGCTGATGATGGCCCGATTGCAGCCCAGGCCCGGTATGCCGTGGACCCGGACACGGTCACCGCGCGCGAGCTCTATGACCGCGCCCTGCAAGCCCTGACAGAGTTGCTGCCAAAGCTGTTGGCTCAAATAGAGGAAGGGGATGTTCCGGCAGCCCCTCAGCCCGAAACAGGGATCAGTATCTGCGCCCGTCGTCGTCCGGAAGATGGCCGGATCGACTGGACCCAACCCGCCGCAGAGATCCATCGTTTGATTCGGGCCGTTGGTCCCCCCTACCCGGGGGCGTTCACGCATGGCTCGGACGATACTGAACTGATCATTACCGAGGCCCGCTTTTCACCCCTTAAAGGGTATTATATCGGCCTGCCCGGGCAGGTTCAGGCTGTCGATGGGCATGTGTTCACCGTCTATTGCGGCGATGGTCAGTGTCTGGACATAACCGGCTGGTCGGGTGCCGAGACACCCCCTGCCCTTCATTCAAAACTTGGATTTAAAGTATGAGTTTCCCCGGATTTTCAACCGCAGACCAAGGGCCCGTTCTGGTCGTTGCCCCCCACCCCGATGACGAGGTGCTGGGCGCGGGCGGCACCATTGCCCGGCTAGCTGATGAAGGCCGCGCCGTTCATGTTGCCATCGTAACCAAGGGCCAACCCCCCCGTTTTAGCGAAGAACAAATCGCTGGCGTGAGGGCCGAGGCGCGCGCCGCCCATAATGTGCTGGGCGTGACCGAGACCCACTGGATGGACTTCCCTGCAGCAGAACTGGCCGAACATCCGCATGGTGCATTGAATGCGGGGCTGGGAGAGCTCATTCGCAATCTCGACCCTTCACTTGTTTTGGCGCCACATCCGGGTGACATTCATCTGGATCACCAACTGACGTTCCTGTCGACCCTGGTTGCAAGTCGCCCGTATCAATCCGCGTATCCGGCGACCATTGCAGCATATGAGACGCTGTCCGAAACCAACTGGAACGCGCCCTACCTGACACCGGCCTTTGTTCCCAACGTTTTTGTGGACATTTCAGACACGCTGGAGCGCAAGCTTGATGCATTCCAGTGCTTTGCCAGTCAGGTCAAACAGCCACCGCATGAGCGTTCCGTGGCCAGTTTGAGAGCATTGGCGACCTTGCGCGGCGCGACCGTACATCGCCACGCCGCCGAAGGTTTTGTTCTGGTTCGGTCCGTGACCTAAGCGTTCACGCTTTGCCGTAACGCCGCATTGCCGATCTTCACCACGGTTTCCGCCAATTGGTGGGTTCGATCCGGCGACCAGGTCGGGTCCACCAGAAACGCCAGACTGGTCTGTCCCAGTTCTTGCGCCACCGGTAGCGGTTTGTCAGGCGTCAAGTTGTATCTTTCGAAAACGCCTTCCCGGTAAATCTCTGAACAGCTTCCGCTGAATATGGGGAACCCGGCCTCTGACACTTCTGCGATTATTCTGTCGCGGCTCCAGCTAGCGCTCAGGGCCTGAGGTTCGACAAACGCATAAAACCGATAGTAGGCATGCGTCAGATCCTCCGGGGGCATCGGCACACGAAACGCCGGACAGGCCGTCAAAGCGTTTGCCAGAATCGTTGCATTCTCCGTCCTCTGCGCGCGCCAGTTGTTCAGTCTTTTTAACTGCACCCGACCTATTGCCGCCGACATTCCGGTCATCCGCAAATTCGTCCCCGGTTCGGCACTATGCAGCCAACGGAAGCCGGGGGGATGGTCCTTGCGATGGACCTGATCATAGCTTTTGCCGTGGTCCTTATAGCTCCAGGCGCGGGACCACAGATCATCGTCATCTGTGACCAGCAGACCGCCTTCACCCCCGGTCGAAATGATCTTGTCCTGACAGAAGGAAAAAGACCCAAACGTGCCGAATGTTCCGACGTGATGGTCCCCGATCATCGCGCCATGCGCCTGCGCGCAATCCTCGATGACCCACAGGTTGTGGGCTTTCGCAAGCGCCATGATTTCGGGCATATCCGCAGGCCAACCAGCAAGGTGGACCAATATGATGCCGCGTGTCTTTTCCGTCAGCACCGCTGCAATCGTCTCGGGCGAGAGGTTCTGAGTGTCGCGGTCCACATCCGCAAAAACCGGTGTGGCCCCGGCCATCAGCACGGTGCTGACCGAGGCGATAAAGCTGCGGGGTGTCACAATGACTTCGTCGCCCGGCTGCAAGTCAAGCACCTGCAAGGCTGCGTCCAACGTCACGGTGCCATTCGCCATGGCAATCGCATGGGCTGAACCGGTGTAGGCGCGATACTCTTGCTCGAAGGCGTTTACATTCGGTCCCGTCCACGCATTGACGCGCCCGGACCGCAGAACCCGTTCAACCGCAGAGATCTGTTCTTCATCAAAAACTGGCCAAATCTGACTCATTACTCTTCCTATGAAACTGAAAGACCCGGGACGACCGAAGGCTTTCCCAACTTCAAACGCCATACGTTACACAACGGCTAATAGAATTGCCTGCGTGCAGCATAAACGCCAAGTCTTAAATCATCCAAGTGGGAATAGCAGGACAATGTTCGCAAATCGGGCGGCACCGTTTCAACAATCCGAAGAAGGCGCGGCGCTGTCTCCGAAGACTTAACAATCGCGTGAACCGTCAAATCGATACTGATCCAAGTTCAGCTGATTTTCGCCTGCTCTGGTCATATTCCCATCGCTCTGTTTTTGAACAAGAAATCGACGCGATCCAAAAGCTTGATGCGGGCTGCGATCTGTTCGTGCGCTGCCTTTTTTCGCGATGTTCGCCTAACTGTGAACTCGGCCCTATACTTGGTTCGCTTGACATGAAAGACAGCCTAAACCAGCATTAAATTAACGTCAGATCTTAGTGTGAACATTTGTTGATGAGTGACTTTTCTAACCTCTCGCCCGGTTCGGGTTGTGATCCGTCAGCGGGCCCGCATTCACATACAAGAAAACCCAAAATCGTGTTCGTCGGCAGCCTGACGACGTCGCTGACCAACTTCCGCTATGACATTCTCAAGGAACTGTCCCAACGCGCAGATGTTATTGCCTGCGGCCCGGAACGGCACCCCAAGACCGAAGCTACCTTGGCCGATTTGGGAATTGAGTTCCGACAATTTCCTTTGTCGCGAGCCGGGTTGAACCCGTTTCAGGATCTGTCGTCGCTTCGGTCCCTGATCCAGATCTGCCGGGACGAACGGCCGGACATGGTGGTCTCGTACACCATGAAACCGATGATCTTTAGCGGGCTTGCCGCGCGGCTGACCGGTGTGCCGCAAAACTATGCGATGTGTACCGGGCTTGGATATGTGTTCTCGGAAGACGATCAATCGTTCTTCCGAAATCTGTTGCGCAAACTGTCCGTCGCCCTGTACCGCATTTCACTGAAAGACGTGGATGAGGTTTTTGTCTACAACTCTGTCGACGCGGCAGAGTTTCGATCCCGACGCCTGATCGCGGCTGACGTGCCCATGCTTCAGATTCCCGGCTCGGGCGTCAATCTGGAACATTACCAGCATTCTGAACCACCCAGCGGCCCGCCCGTCTTTCTAATGGTTGCGCGCCTGCTGCGGTACAAAGGCGTGTTCGAATATGTCGAGGCCGCCCGGATGCTGCGGCAGAAATACCCGAATGCGCGGTGTCAGCTTTTGGGCCCGCTGGACGACAACCCCAATTCGGTCAGTGCCGAGCAATTGTCCCAATGGCAAAAGGACGGCGATATCGAATATCTGGGGGAAACGGATGACGTACGCCCCTATCTGCGGGATTGCTCGGTTTTTGTGCTGCCGACGGCGTATCGCGAAGGCATTCCGCGTTCGATCCTCGAGGCGATGTCAACCGGGCGCGCGATCATAACTACCGATGCGCCGGGTTGCGAAGATGCGGTGTCTGACGGGCAAACGGGCTTCATTGTTCCGATGCGGAACTCTCAGAAACTTGCTGACGCGATGCAGCGCTTTGTCGAAGACCAGAGCCTGATTGCGACTATGGGTCGTGAGGCGCGTCATCGGGCGGAAAATGAGTTCGATGTCGCGCGGGTCAACACGATCCTGTTGCAAAAAATGGGGCTGATGAGCGAACACGAAAGTTTGCCGCCATCAGGACTGTCGATCCAAATGGCAGCAAACGAGGCGTAGAGCCTGTTAAGCAACCGAAGGGTCAGGGGAACCGGAGCGAACCGCTGGCTCGTCGCTTTTCACAAACTCCTGCAGGCTGGTCCATTGCCGCGATATTCCCGGCATATATCCATTCAGCTCATCCGCGTCTTTGGCAAAAAACTCTGCCATTTTCCGGGACAGATCGGCCGGCAATGGGGGGTATTCCACTTTCCGCGCCACAGCATTGCGCACGGCCTGCACCGGCCAGGTATTTCGGACAGGATCCAGCAACGGCCTTATTGGGCCAAGCACCCGGCGCAACCCGCGCGGAACCAACGGGATTTCCTTGTCCTTCACGCGCGTCTGCAGCGGAGGGTTCAGCGTGCCCGCAAATCCGATATGGCCGCTGACCTTGGCCAACTGCTCTTGCGCAGCGGTCCGGACGTCTTCGTAAGCCAGCAGCAAAACGTGATCTGCCGGAAACAGATCGTAAAAGCGCCGCAGGTGGAAGGCATATAGCCCGTCATTCAAAAACCGTTGATCGGCGGCGCGGTCCGGGTCCAGATGAGCGTAGATGTCGTCATTCACCTCACCCCGGCGAAACAGCATGCAATAGTCCGAATAGGCACGTTGCACAGGATCGCGCATCTGAACGATCAGCCGCACACCCGGACAATCGCGTTTGATCCGCTCGGCCGCCTTGGGTGCCGTCATATAAGAGTTCGATTTCTCACCAACCAGCTGAGCTCCGCCAGCGGCCTCAAAATAGCTGCTGTACCAGTCAGGCCCGCGTTCATATTCACGAGAAAAATAGTGCAGTTCCGGATCCGGCATGAAAATTTCCTGCGTCTCCATCAGCGACATCTGCAACCAGGTCGTCGCGCATTTTGCGGCACCGATGATCAGAAAATCCATTTGTCTTTCAAGCGGCATTAATCAGGCCCCTTCGCTTCACAATGCTTTCATAAATTGAACTGACCCGAGCGACATGCACATCGCGGCTCATGCTTTGGTGCACGTTATCTCGTGCCGCCGCCGTCACTGACTTTTTCAGGTCCGGCGACTCCAGAAGCTGTCGTATGGGGTCAACAAATGCGGACGGGTCATAGGGATCCACCAAAAACCCGCTGCGACCGTTTTCGATTGCCTCGGGATTGCCGCCATGGTTGGTCGCCACAACAGGTGTTCCCAGATGCATGGCTTCGATCAATGTCCGGCCAAAGGGTTCGTCCAGTGCCGTGACCAACAGCGCGTCGACACCTGCCATGGCCTCAGCAATGGGCGACCTGTGACCCATCAGGTGGATTTGTTCGGTAATGCCCAAAGTGCGCGCCAAATCCCGGCATGTGTCTGCCAAACCTATATCGGCTGTCTCTTCCTGACCAAACACCACCCCGTGCACGGGGCGGTCCGGAATGGCGGCAGAAATCTCTGCCACTGCGCGGACGAAGTGATCTGGCCGTTTTCTTGTGTTGAGCAGGCCAAAATACCCCAGCAAGACCGCATTCTCGGGCAGGCCCAATTCCGTGCACAAGGCTGCGTGACAGGTCGAATGTTCGGGCGGATCGCTGGAAAAATCGAACGGGCTGCGCACAACTTCGAACCGGTCATCTATTGGCCGGATCGGTTTAATGGGACGGGCAAATTCGGAAACCGAGAGGATCTTGTTGGCAAAGATCGGCGCAATCTTGTTGATGCCCGAGGCATCAGGGCCCTGTCGGTGATACCAAACAAACCGGGTCCCCGCCAAACGCGCCGGAAGCGCCCAGTTGGCATGCATGCGCCCGTCATTTGTGGTGACGATGTCAATGTTAAGCTGTTTCAGAATTCGAACAAAGCGGGGCACCGAGCGGGTTAGATATTTCGGCAGCGAGGCGTCACTGTCCGAGCGGCTGTAAGACGGTGCAATAATGCCGGGCTCGGTGATCAACTGATAATCCAGCCCAAGGGACGAGATATATTCCCCCAGATCACCGGCTTCGCGATGCAAGGCAATGATGGGCTCAAACCGCGCGCGATCAAGGGCCGCCACAAGGCTCAGCGATGAGATATGACTGCCCCCGATCTGATCCCCGCCGACATAGGGGAAAAACACCCGGATGGGATTTGGCATAACAATATTCCTGACTATTCAGTGTTTGGTGATAAAATAACGGTCCGGCTAACGACCAATGTGTCGCCGGGAAGCAATGCGCCAACAGCATCAAACGCGTCGGACAACAGCTTGGATTCTCTGGTGACACTGTATTCAATAACGGTTTCACCCACCGGCTCGGCATCAGTTGCAAGACCCGCCGCGACCACCTCATTATGTAAGGTCTGTGCCGTCGCAAGCCGCGTGCGCAATGTGAGCAATTCTTGTTCAACCTGATTGAGGCGGGTCAGGGCCTGCGATCTGGCCGTATCTACCAGAGCCAATTCGTCCCGTTGCGCGCGATTGAGCTGTTGCTTGGCATTCAGCAGCGCAATCTCCAGATTGAGCCGCTCGGATATGTAGGTGTTAAGCGTATTGTTCAATGCTGTTACTCGGGCGTTGACCGCTAACCCCTTTTC
This sequence comes from Ruegeria sp. K5, assembly GCF_056531805.1. Classification (NCBI taxonomy): domain Bacteria; kingdom Pseudomonadati; phylum Pseudomonadota; class Alphaproteobacteria; order Rhodobacterales; family Roseobacteraceae; genus Ruegeria; species Ruegeria sp. K5. The sequence goes on from NZ_JBQFML010000003.1 coordinate 100,014, forward strand.
CTTCAACTCATTCACGTTTTTCAGATCCGCCCGCGTAAACTCGATCTGTTCTTCGCGCAGCTTCAGCTGTTCTTCCAGGCTTTTGATCTGCTGCTCCTGAACCTCCTGCAATTCGCGAAGGCTGACCCCCTGCCCGCTGCGGGCCGTCTGGGTGGCTGCAAGGATTTGACCTTCCAGCCCGCCAATCTCGGCGGTTGCATCCTGATCCTCGGAAGAAAGGGCATCGAGATCGGTCGTAAGACGCTTGCGCTCGTTCTCCAAAGCTGCGATTTGCGTGGTCAGCAAACGGATCTCGCCGCCCAGGCTGAGAGTTTGGAAGTCATTCCCGGACCCCAGCTGCAATGGCGGTCGCAAGGGGCCGCCAGCCAGGGCCAAAGCCTGCTGTGCCGTCAAACCGGGCCGGAACGGATAGGCACCGGGGGCCGTGACATCGCCCAGAACATAGACGGGCAGATGGTCGATCACCTCAATCGCGACATGTGGCGGTTCAGCAAGTCCCACCTGCCGCCGCAAACGCGTTTCGATCAGTTTGGACAAGGACTCCAGCGTGTTCCCACTGGCTTGAATCTGTCCCGCCAGCGGCACCATCAGGGTTCCGTCCGGGCCGATTTTGTATTCGCCCGAGACCCCGTCCCATTGAACAAATGACGACACGACAGGATCCCAGCGCATCGCGCGCAGCAACAGGCGGTCATGTTCAAGAAGCTCATAGCTTTCAGCATGCGCAACTGCCGGGACGTAGCCCATCGACATCAGGGCGCAGCACAAAATAAGTCTTATGAATTTCAATGCGTGATCCTCCCGGTACGCGGTGTTGCAGTATTGTTTTGGTGATTGGCCAGACCGGTTCTGAACTCGGCCATGCACGATGCGCTTAGCGATAGTGCAAGGATCAGAGGAACATTCCAGAACCGGGGATAAAAGGCCGGAAACATGTTCAGCATGACGCTGTAGACCATCAGGATGGTCAGTGTGATCGCGGGTACCTTGCGGGACCCGTTGGATGCAAATGCCAGCCATGCAAGATAGATACCTGTCAGGATAAAGCCGACAAGCCCGAGGAGCGAGATCAACCCACCCTCGGTCAACGCAAGAAGATACATGCTGTGAACCGGTGCGCCATGGTCGCTGACGGTACGGTATTGTTCGGCACCCAGCCCCAGGAACAGAGTATCCTGCGCGACATGCAATGCCTCTTGGATCAAGAAATACCGGCCATCGAATGTGCCGGCTTCGCTGATGTCGCCATCAACCAACGCGCCAAGGACCCGGTCCTGAAACACTTCGGGCAGGAAATACTGGCCAAATTCAAGCATCGAGAACAGGGCGATCAGGAACCCGACCAGGGTGATCACAATGCTGCGCCTCGTTCCGCATAGGAAAACGATGATGATGGTGCCAAGCGTGCTGATCAGCAGGCCACTGTTCGATCCGGTCAGAATGACCCCGTAATAGAGCGCCGGCAGACATATGACCAACCAGATGGCCTTGATTTCTTTCAGATAGTACAAGCCCAACGTAAGGATGATCGCGATCGCGGCCAGTGTGGCACATTCGTTTTCACGCTCGATCAGAGATCGCATCCTGCCGTTGTAAGACAGCAGGCGCGGCCCCGCGTCTTCGACGAAGTGAACGATATAGGCGCCGAATACCATCACAAAGGTGATGGACACGATCAGCACCCGCAGCAATGCGATCACCTGCGGGTAGCTTCGTGCCCCCAGCAACAAGGGTAGCAGCATCAGCGAAAAGAAATACTGCGATACCACGGTGACCAGTTCGACCGGATTGCCGTTTACCAGCGAGCTTATAGTCAGCCCCCCGGCGAAAAGGAAAAAGGACAGATACCACATGCCACTGGCGCGGCCAAAGTAGTTGAGAGGCAGACGTTGCTGAGACACCAGAACAATAACGGCGATCACCGCGCAGGCGTCAGAGGCTGTGAAATAGACCGCTTGCAAGCGCAGGTAATTGATGGGTGCCAAAGCAACCACAAGGAACAGAAAGAACCCTTCCAGCCCTGTCAAACCGGCGCGTCTGAAACCGAAGACATCCGGCACCTGAAAACCGCTGTGTTGAGCCGGTTTGACGGGTTGGTGCAAAGCGTCAGCTTTCACGAGGCACCCCCTTGTTGACGGCTGCACTGACAGCCCGTTTCAACACGATACTACACAAAACCAACCAAATGGCGTTACAAATCAAGTGCGACGCCGCAGCCCCGGCTACCCCGAAAGTTGTGACCATCGGGTATATCAGGACAAAAAACAGCCCGGTAATTAGGGCACCGATCCTGACCATCGCGCGGTCCTGTTCCAGGCTCAGCAGCGCGGGGTTGACGATGCAGCCAAACAGATAGAACCCAACGGCCACAGCCTGAATTGCAACAACAGGAACTGCAGGGCCGAATTCCGGCCCGAAGAACGCAAGAATGATCTTATCCAGCTGCCAGATGACCGGTGTCAGCACCAGCACCAGCACCACCGCAAATCCGGCGCTTATGTTGCGCAGGATTTTCCCCAGCTTCGCGACTTGTCCGCGTGCCGAAAGCCGCGTGAATTCCGGGTAGATCGTTTGGCTGAGCGGGCGACCCAGTCGCAATGCCGCATCTCCGCAGCGCCGCGCGATATGGTAGTAGCCAACCGCAGTTGCCGGAACCATTGCGGCAAGAATAATGACGTCCAACCGTTGCGAGGTTTGGCGTAAAATGACCGAGAGGTTGCTGTTCCACATGAACCGCAGGAATCCCGGATTCTCGGCCAGCGTTTCCCGGATACCGCCAAACTGCAACCGATGTCCGCGTTTTCGCATCTGGGTCAGGCCCACCAGATAGGCCAATGTGCCGTCCAACAGACTTATGAGAACGAAAATCGCGGCAAACCCCACAAGACCCAAGTCCAATACCCAGGCCATGATTGCCAGAAACGCCCGAAACGCCGCTGTTGCACTGTCCAGTTTGGCCAGAATGTCAAAGCGGTCATAGATGCGAAGCAGTGAAATACCTGTCGCCCGCAGCGACAGGACACAGGCTGCCGCCCCGACCGGCAACAGCCAGAAATAGGTGTCTTCCAGTCCAAGCAATGGTGCCAAAATGGGCGCGAGAAGAAATGCCACGGTGGCCGCTAGCACTCCGCCAGCCAAGTCCACGAGCACGGACAGGCCGATCAACCGTCCGAAGCGATCCACCTCATCGTTTTCCAGCGCCGTACTGGCATGTCGAATGACGGCCTGCCACGGCTCCAGATGCAGCAATCTGGCCATAATTCGGCTGTAGGCCTCCAGAACAGCAATCAGCCCCAGCCCCGCCGCACCCAATGCGCGCGCGCCAAAGGCAAGATAGACCATTCCAAGCAGAGCAACCGCAACCTGTGCCGAGAAAATCCACTTGAGATTGCGCAGAAGGCGCTTTTTCAACGGCTCATCGCGAAGCCCGGATGACAGGCGCGCAGTCAAGACAGGTCTCCGGCCATGATGGCAAGCCATGTTTCAACATGGCTCAACCCCGTTTGCGGATCCAAAGCCCACGGATCATCAATGCGGTTGGGATCCAGCCCATCGCGGGTTTCTTCCCAAGCATCGGGCAAACCGTCCAGATCGCTGTCGGCGACCGGATTGTCAGACGTAATATCGGGCCAGCCGCCAACTTGCTCGACCTCGTCGATGATCTGACCGGTGCAGTTTTGAACATCCCCGATAATAGCCGCATCCAAACTGTCCGGTTCGCGGTGCCCTTCGATCCGGTCCCCTGACCGGCTCAGCACCGTTTCAAGCGCTTCGGCGGCCGGGAGGGGATCTGTCGTCAACGGCCAGCTTCCGGGAGGAACCTGTTGCTGTATGGCGGTCACGTCCAAAACCTCGAACCGGCGCGCGCGGCAGCCGTCGGGCGTGTCTGCAATGTTGCCCTCGGCCCAAAGAGCAACGGCATAGTCATCCTCCCACTCGAACACCTGAACGGCTTCGGGCGTTTTGCGGATGGTATCGGGGCCGGTCAGGGCGACGTTCCCGATATAGGCGATAGAAGCGTCGCCCAGCAGGTCGTAGAACTCGCCAAACTGGCTGATTGGATTGTAGAAAACGTTGTTGATGACCTCGACCGGGCCAATATCAGTTGCCTTGATGTCCGGCTGCCGGTCGCGGTGATGCGCAAACAGATTTCGGATCAATGAAATCCGCCCGCACGCATTCGTGGGACCTTCGTCCGAGCAGATCAGCGCCCCTTTTGAATGGCGCCCTTTGGGATGGTTCGAACGATCCAGGCTAAGCGCAACAATACTGTCCGCCAGTGTTATGTCCTGCGCGGTCGCGTTCGAGACGTGAATGTTGACCGTCTCGTCCGAGGCGAACGCCAGGGACAGGTTGCCAAGATAGACGCGCTGACCGTTTTCTACCGTTACCGCATCCACAACCGATGACTGTTCATCCGTCACCCCGGGACGCGCCTTCAGAAAGCGCACCACGACATCGTTCACGTTCTTCAATATCAGCGTGCCGACTTTCCCTTCGACAATCCGCAGCTGTATGCCATCCCCGGGCGCAGTCTGTCCGGCGATATAGGTGTTTGGTCCAACCCAAATCGCGTTCGTCAGGTCGATAGTCCCGCTAACCGCAAAGACACATACGCGCGGGGGGCCGTTGCCTTCGGCACATTCCCGAAGCGACCCCGGACCACTGTCGTTTAGGTTGGTCACAGTCAGAACACTGCCGCCCTTCCAGCCGACAGCACCAGCGCCATAGCCTACGGCACCCGGAAAGGCAGACTCTGCCGCGACATCTTGCGCCAAAAACAAAGCAACGCTCAGGGCAATGACGGTCGACGCGCGCGCAATCAGCTTAGTAGTAGCCTGACTTATTGTAGGAATAATAGTCGGCGCCACCGCCATAACCATATCTCCTGTGCTTGCGGGTGTTCACGTCGTTGATAATTGTTCCCGTGACGTCAATTCCGTTACGCTCCAGCTTGTCCACGGTGTCGCGCAGGACGGCCTCGCTGGTATTGCCCCAACGCACAACGATCAGGGTTTTGTCGACAAGGTCGCCCAGCCGGCACGCATCATGCACGATCAGAGTTGGCGGAGTGTCCACGATTACCAGATCGAAATGCTTGCGCAGCTTGGTGTTCAGGCGCTTGAGCGTGCTTTTTGCATTGGCCGGCGACTGATCGTCCAGCATGTGCAGCGACAGAAGGTGGAACGCAGTCTCGCCGTTGACGACAACCGGCTGAGGTACAACTTTATCTGCCAAAACATCCGCGGCGCTTGCGGGTTTGGCATCCGACCCAACAAGCTTGGTCGCGCCTCTTTTGTGGTTGTCCAGATCAAGCACCAGAACTTTCATCTGCTCTTTTGCAGCGGCCGCAGCGATGGAAACGGCGACGGTGGATTTTCCTTCGCCGGGAAGGCCGGATGTGATCATGACGATCTTGCCATCCGTGACCAGATTGAACCAAAGCGTCAGGAACCCGCGCAGCGCCTGAAAGAAGGACGGGGTCGCGTCGCCCTCGAGGAACCAGGACGACGAATTCTCGCGTCCGAAAAATGTGCGTTCCTTGATGCTTGGCAGGAACCCGAAATTTGCAAGGCCGGAGATTCGGGCGGTCTGGCGTTCGCTCCAAAGACGGTAGTTCAGGCCTTCCAGCAACAGCGCTGCGATGAAGGCCAAGGCCAGACCGGCAACACCGCTGACCGCAACCGCAACACGCGGGTTTGGCCAATACGGCTCAACAGGAATGCGCGCGAATGAGACCTGACGCGCGCCTTGACCGGCAAACTCCAACTGTGTCTCAAGCTCATTCAGCTTTTCGATTGAGTTCTGATACCTGAGGCGCAGCAGTTCAATCGACCGCTCCATCCGCATCAAGGCCAGTTCCGAGCGTGTGCGCTCATGCAGTGCGACCTGAATCTCGGCCAGTTCCTTCGCAACACGGTCGGATTCGTCTTTCAGCGCCTCGTCGTCCTTGACGGCATCATAGATCGAAGACAGGCGGTCGTTTTCAGCCCGCAACCTGTCAGGCAGGGTCAAATCATCCAGTTTGTTTTGCCGAATGAACGCCGCCAGTTGCAGTTCGGATTGCGAGAGTTCTTCGCCCAATTCACTGACCCGCGTCCGCAGAAAGGTGATGGAGTCCGAAATCAACTCGGTCCGCTTCAGCTTTGAGCGCAGGATATAGGTCTCGGCAACGGTGTTCGAAAACTTGGCGGCCAGAAGCGGGTCGTTGGATGTTGCGATAATCTCGATGGCCAGGCTTTCGCCCCGGCGAACCACCTTGTACGACCCCAGCGTTTTGTCGATGACCTTTTCTCTGCGATCTGCTGTTGAGCCGGGCGTTCCAGGATCCGCATATGGCACAAAGGTCGGATCATTGAACAATGACATTGCTTCGGCCACATCTGCCGCAAACTCGCGGGACCGCAGAATATCCATCTCGGTTTCGATAACTGCGCGGGTCAGTTCAAAGGTTTCCAGTTCAACCTCGGTCGCGCTGACCCGGGTCTCGAGCATCGTCATGACAACGGTTGAAACTGTGCGGTAGCGTGGCTCGAGCAGGCGAACCGCCAGGAATGTAATCCCGACGACCACCGCAACAATGGCCAGCATCATTGGCATATGTCTTCGCACAATGTGCGAAACGCCATCTAATCCGACGCGACCTTCACTTTGCGACACAACTGTATGTTCAATTCTCTCTTGAACCGTCATATTCAAACCCTTTTACCGCAATAGCGGTACACTCACTCTTAAAACTTCCGGGGCTCGAACGTGCATTTGCCGAATAACCGAGCCCGCCAGCCTGAGTTCACACAAACCTAGGCAGACTTCGACAAACCACTATTGCTCGACGCCTTAACATACATCGCCTTAAGATAGGCATCCTCGTGCAACTGTATATACCTCTCGGCAGAAAATTCCGACTTAATTCTTTCACGGGCCAGTTGGCCCAATTCCGCGCGCTTGCCCGGCCCCGCATCCAGAAGTTGCGCCACGGCCCCGGACTGAGCGTCCGGATCAGCCGGTGGAACGACAAGCCCGGAGTTGCCGACAAGAAAGCCGCTGTCACCCACATCCGTTACGACGCAGGGAACCTGGCATGCCATTGCCTCGGCCACCGCCAGTGGGAAGGCTTCGCCCCAGGCTGAAGACAGCAGAAAAATATCGAGGCCCGGCACCAGTTTTTCCACATCGGGTCGGCCTTCGAATGCGCTGACCCTGTCGCTAATGCCCAAAGCACTGGCCTCGGCCACCGCAGGGCTTGTCGTGGTGCCCTGCCCAAAGATTACCGCATGCACATCGTAGCCCGATTCAAGCAGCTTTGCCGTTGCCCTGACCATCGAAACATGATCCTTCATCGGATGGCTGCGGGCAAAATTGCCGACAAAAAACCGGTCGTCGTTTACGCCGCACAGATCCTCAAGCCGCTTGCGCGCCGCATCGTCCGGGCGAAACACATTGGTGTCGATCGCATTGGGGATAAGCGCCGAATTCGCGCCCGAGAACCCAATAGCCTCGTGCTGTTTGCGCGATACGTCCGAACAATAGGTAATCTGCCCGGCAAAGCCTGACAGTTTGGCCAGCGCGCGTATCAGAATGCGGTTTGAGCGTTTCTCGTTCTGAATGTCCTGCAAGGAATGGTGCACCGCCCAGACAAGGCCGGGTTTCGAAGTGATGCGCCCGGCAATTGCCGCCCAGGATGCCATGCATCCGTGATACATCCATCCATGCACGACGTCCGGAGCGTGTTCCTTGACTGCGCGCCGCAGGTTCACCAGCGAGCCCGGCGTCACCTGCCCTTCCCGCAAATTCAGCGAAGTGACATTGACCCCCAAAGAGCGGATCGGCTCTGCAATAACGCCGTCACCCATCAACGAGACCACCGAATGATCGCGGGCGTCAGATCCCAACGCCGCTAAATATCTTTGCAACATAATTTGGGCACCCCCAACATTGGTGCCCGTAATCACATGAACAACTTTCATTAAAAATACCTGCTACAAATCAAACAACGGAACAATGATGTAGTTCACAATTCTAAAGAATGAGCCTGGGAAGTCTTGGATTGCCACTGGTTTGTGACGGAAAGTGCGGTTTCCAGATTATTGTTGAAGGAATAGCTTCAATCATTTCGAATCTACTTTGATCGTCAGCTTCATCTATTTGAACTTACATCGACTAGAAATTTAAAAATAATTACAAATCCTTACATCGTATGCGCGCTTCCATAAGCAGCACCGTCACCAATGACTCAGTTCATAAACCCCCTTTGCTGCAATCCTTCTGCGATGGCCCCGGCCGCCAGCGACGCCCCGGCCGGGCTGAAATGCGCGTCTGACGCGTACAAATCCTTGGGCCTGGGATGCGCTTCAAACTGATCTGTCAGGTCGATCACCGCCAGCCCAACCTCGTCGGCGGCGCTTTGAACCAAGTCTCTGAGCGGGTCGTGCAGGAAGTCCTGCGAAATCAAACCACTAAAACGGTCGACCGGGGGCACGAAGACGATAACAAGCTCGCCCCCCCATTGTGCCACTATGTCCTCAGCGCGGCTGAGAACATCCTTATACTCGGGTTGCGGCGCGACCGCCTGCGGGTAGTGAAGCCCCAACAGCTTGGCCGTTTTTTGCAAGGCAAGGAAATTTCGAACAACACGTCTGGATTGGAAATAGTGGCTCAGGGACAAGTCCATGCTGCCCCACTGTTGATCAATCTGATCTGTCAGCGTTGCAATCTGTTGATCCGATTTGGCGACAGGCCCAAAATCCACCCCGTCTTCCAGAGCCTGAGCAAGCCACGGCATTGTCAGTTCGCGGTTCAGGTTTCGCCAGTCATTGCCTGCAAAGAACACCATTACCGTCAAGTCTGGCTCAAAGGCCGGGCCATAGCGCCCCAAGACCGCCAGTTCGAACAAGGGCCCGGCGCTGCGGTGCCCCAGATTCAACAAGTTGGGGGAATAGGCGCGCAGCTGGTCCGCAAGGTGTTCACCATCCTGCAGACAGAACCCCTCAACAAACGAGTCCCCCAGCACCAACACTTCAATGTTGCCATCATAGACAGAGTCGGGATTCCGGAACCCTAACCTGTCGGGCTCATACGTGACCGGCTGGCCATCCAGCGAACACAGAAACATCTGGTTCTTGGGCTGCGGTGCCAATACCGCCTTGCTCAACTGTTTCAGTTCCACCGCGTTATTGACGCTTTTCAACGTCGCAGCGGGCGGCAGGTTTTGCAGATACGGCGCCAGATCAACGTCGTCTTTCACAATGCCGACCGACCCCAATTCGCCTTGTAGAGATTTGACACTGATATAGCCTTCGAACAGAAAAAGCGTCGCCAACAAGGTGGACATGCAAATCCCGACCATCAGCCGTGTGTCGCGTCGTGTGAACACTGCAGCAAGCACCAAAAACAGGCCCAATGCAGCCGGAACCAGAACATAGCGCAGCAACCGCGCGGTGCCGGCGGCGTATTCGGCGAAGTTGACCAGCGCGTAAGCCGCCGTGGCAAAAAAGTACAAAGCCGGGATCAAGCACAGAATCCGGCCTAACCGTTCGCCACGCCCAACGCTGTCCAAATGATCGCTCCCGTTCATGTAGAAACTCTGCCCTTGGCCCAGCGACTAAGGCGCATGGGCGTTAAGTCTCTGATAATCTGCACGCATTCCTGAAATGCAAGACAAGTCGTTCAAGCTTTTTCAACGGCCGCGTGAGTGTTGCCAAACTGAACCGTGAGTTGTGCTTTTTCCTTAAACCTTAATTAATTTGGAAACGAAAAACAAAGGGCAGGCCGATAAAGGCCTGCCCCCTTTGGTTTTGGTCGATCAGTGACCGGGCCGAAGCTCGGTTATCCGGTCGGCTTTGGTTTAACCGATGATCGCGTTGAGTGTTGCGCTGGGGCGCATCACCGCAGCGGTTTTCGCCGGATCGGTATGATAGTAACCGCCCAGGTCAGCCGCTGCACCTTGCGCGTTGGCCAATTCGCTAAGGATTTGCTCCTCCTTCGCTGCCAGGTCTGCCGCGACGGGTGCGAACTCTGCCGCCAGTTCCGCATCGTCCGACTGCGCGGACAGTGCTTCGGCCCAGTAGCGCGCGAACCAATAGTGGCTGTCGCGGTTGTCGGGCTGGCCGACCTTGCGGCTGGGCGAGCGGTTGTTGTCCAGAATGCCCTGCGTCGCGGCCTCGGCTGCGGCACCCAGTACACCCGCCTTGGCGTTGCCCTTGTTGTCGGCCAGGAAGTTCAGGGATTCACCCAGCGCGCAGAACTCACCCATCGAATCCCAGCGCAGGTGGTTTTCCTCAACCAGCTGCTGCACGTGTTTCGGGGCCGAACCCCCCGCGCCGGTTTCGAACAGACCGCCGCCATTCATCAGCTTGACGATGGACAGCATCTTGGCCGAGGTGCCCAGTTCCAGGATCGGGAACAGGTCGGTCAGGTAGTCGCGCAGCACGTTGCCGGTGATGGCAATCGAGTCATTGCCTGCCGTGATGGTTTCCAACGACTGGCGGGTCGCCTCGCGCGGGGCCATGATCTGGAACTTGTCCGCTACGCCTGCAGCTTCCAGCACGGGCGTCACGTATTTGATCAGCTCGGCGTCATGGGCGCGGTTGGCGTCCAGCCAGAAAATCGCCTCGGACCCCGTCAGGCGCTGACGATCCATCGCCAGTTGGATCCAGTTCTCGATGGGGGCCTTCTTGACGGTGCAGGACCGCCAGATGTCGCCCTGTTCGACCTCATGCGAATGCAGCGTCTCGCCATTGGCCAGAACGATGCGGATGGTGCCATCAGCAGGGGCCTGGAATGTGGTCGGGTGCGAGCCATATTCCTCGGCCTTCTGTGCCATCAGGCCGACGTTTGCGACCGCACCGGCAGTGGCCGGGTTCAGCGCGCCGTTGGTTTTGAAGAACTTGATGGATTCATCATAAACCGGCGCATAGCAGCGGTCGGGGATCACGCAGTTGGTGTCGCCCTTGGCACCGGTCTCGTCCCAGCCCTTGCCGCCCGCGCGGATTACGGCGGGCATCGAGGCGTCGATGATCACGTCCGAGGGCACGTGCAGGTTGGTGATGCCTTTGTCGCTGTCGACCATATACATCGACGGGCGGTCGCCCTTGATCGCGTCAATGGCGGCCATGATGTCGGCATTGCCCTGAACACGCTCCAGCAGATCACCGAGCCCTGAGTTCGGGTTCACGCCCAGTGCGTCCAGCTCGGCACCGAATTTTTCGAACACCGGGGCCAGCCACGCCTTGACCGCATAGCCAAAGATGATCGGGTCGCTGACCTTCATCATCGTGGCCTTCATGTGCAGCGAGAACATGGTGCCGTCTTTCTTGGTGTCCTCGATCGCGTCCGCCAGGAACGCAGACAGCGCCTTGACCGACATGAACGTCGCGTCGGCCACGGTGCCCTCGGCCAGCGGCCAGCCGTCTTTCAGAACGGTAACGCTGCCATCCTTGCCGACAAATTCGATCTTGGCATCGCCAGCCTGTGCAGCAGTGATCGTCGCCGATTTCTCGTTTGCGTAGAAATCGTTGCCCGGCATGGACGACACTTTGGTTTTGCTGTCCGAGGACCACTCACCCATCGAATGCGGGTTCTTCTGGGCATAGTTCTTCACCGCCCGCGCCGCGCGGCGGTCGCTGTTGCCTTCGCGCAGAACCGGGTTTACGGCCGAGCCTTTGATCGCGTCATAGCGCGCGCGAATCGCCTTTTCCTCGTCGGTCGAGGGTTCTTCGGGGTAGTTCGGAATGTCATAGCCCTGCGATTGCAGTTCCTCGATGGCCGCCACAAGCTGGGGTACCGATGCCGAGATGTTCGGCAGCTTGATCACGTTCGCATCCGGTGTCTTCACCAACTCACCCAGAGCGGCCAAATCATCGGTGATGCGCTGCGCGTCTGTCAGGTCTTCCGGGAAGGTTGCCAGAATACGGCCTGCCAGCGAAATATCCTTAGTGCCAACACTGACACCCGCCGCCGAGGCGAACTTGCGAATGATGGGCAGAAACGACGCGCTGGCCAGTTCGGGCGCTTCGTCTACAATGGTATACAATATGTCGAAGTTCGATTTATCTGCCATATTCTTTTACCTTTTTTAAGCCTTTCGGGGCGTGCGATCCAAGAGTTGGGGCCACATCAGCGTGGCGCGGTAGGGGCAGACCAATGCTATCGCCCCTGGGTGACTCTGTTTTGACAGGGCCTCCCATAAATGAGGTTTGGATTGGAATCAATCACCCATGGGCGCGCGTTTTGCCACGGGTGGCAGGATCAGGTCGCGAAGGATGTAAGATGCAAGCGACGCGCCCGCCGCTTACCGAAACCGCTGACCTGTCTCGGGATCAAACACCATCGCACGTTCGGGCTGGACCGAGATGCCGATGCGCTCGCCCGTTGTGCTGCGTTGGTCGTCGCGTTCCTCGACGATCAGTTTGTCGCCATTGGGTGTCAGCAGATAGGAATATGACACCCCACCCAGCGCTTCGGTCAGATCAACCGTGCAGGTTTCGGCAGAGCGGTCGATCTGGATGTGTTCGGGGCGCATGCCCAAGGTTACCTTCGACAGACCAGCAGGAACCGAGGCTGAAACCGGCAAGGGCTGGCTAAGTGCGGGGTGCGTGACATGGCCGTCGGCATAGTCGCAGTCCAGGAAGTTCATTGCGGGCGAGCCAATGAAACCGGCAACAAAGCGGTTATCAGGATCGCGGTACAGGTCCATGGGGGCACCCACCTGCTCAATCCGGCCATCGCGCAGCACGACGATCTTGTCCGCCATTGTCATCGCCTCGACCTGATCGTGGGTTACGTAGATCATCGTCGCGCCGATTTCCTGATGTAGACGGGCGATTTCGACCCGCATTTCGACCCGCAGTTCGGCGTCGAGGTTCGACAGCGGTTCGTCAAACAGAAACACCTCGGGGCCGCGCACGATCGCACGACCGATGGCAACGCGCTGACGCTGCCCGCCGGACAGGGCCTTGGGCTTGCGTTTCAGGTATTGATCCAGTTTCAGGATGTTCGAGGCTTCCTGAACCTTCTTGTCGATCTCACCCTTGGCCACGCCGTTCATGCGCAGACCAAACCCCATATTCTCGGCGACAGTCATATGCGGATAGAGCGCGTAGGTCTGAAACACCATTGCCACGCCGCGCTTGGCCGGGTCCATATGGGTCACCTCGCGCGCGCCGATATGGATTTGGCCTTCGGATGTTTCCTCAAGCCCAGCGATCATCCGTAACAGCGTGGACTTGCCACAGCCCGAGGGGCCGACGAACACGCAGAATTCGCCATCTTCGATCTGCAGATCAATGCCGTGAATGACCTGAGTTTGGCCATACCGCTTGATCGCCTGGTTCAGAGTTACACCTGTCATGTCCCTTGCATCCTATCGCTATAGGCATCCCGGCGGGTTTCGGGGAACCGCCACGCCTGCGCCTCGGCCCCGATCTGTTCGGCAACGCGCCGAACCCGGGGAACCCAGGCTTCCAATTGCTCAAAATTCATTCGATCTGTTGAACCGGTCACGGAAATCGCGCCCAGCATCCGCCCGCCCGAGGTCAGAATCGGGCAAGCGATACAGATAATGCCGGGCTCGTGTTCTTCGTCATCCACGGCGAAACCGCGCTGGCGGATCAGGTCTAGATCGGCCCGCAGCGCCTGCTCGGACGCAAGCGTTTTGTCCGTGAAACGGTGATAGCTTTGCTGCGACACCGCTTTGTTCAGCGCTTCGTCGTCCAGAAAGGCCATCATCGCCTTGCCGACGCCTGTGCAATAGGCCGGGCCGACCTTGCCAGCCTGCGAATACATCTCGACCGGCTGCGCCGCGTTGCGTTTGTCAACATACAGGACCTGACTGGAATCAAGCTGCGCCAGATGCACCGTCTCACCCGTTTCCTGGCTGAGCGAATCCAGAAAAGGCCGCGCAATCGGGGCCAGAGAGCTTTGGGTCCAGGCCGCATGTGCCAACCGCACCAGTCGCAAACCGGGTGTATACGTCTGACGTTCGGGCTCATAAGACAGCATGCCCTGATTGGTCAAAGTTTGCAGAAACCGATACAGTGTCGCCTTGGGAAAGGTGCTGCGGTCCAGCAATTCCGCAAACCGCACGGGGCGCCCGAACGACGCCACCTGATCCAGCACATCACATGCTTTGCCTATTGTTCCGTCACCAGCCACGGGTGCCTGTTCTCCTCCGTTTGACCGCCGCCATCCTCATCAGGGTCTTGACAAGACTAGCCGAGTCGATGTGTAGTTTTCAATATATAAAACTAGGTTTCAATATTTGGAACTACAAAATGGAAGCTTAAGGGAGGAAACCATGCATTCCATGTTCAAGCGCACTGCGGCTGCTTTGGCGGCCAGTGTGGCACTTGCCGCGCCTGTTGCGGCCGAGTTGACCGGTGAACTGCGAATCTTCCTCGATACATCGAACCCGGCGCCGCGCGCGACGATGGAAGCGATGATCGAGCGGTTCGGAGAGCAGCACCCGGGGCTGGAGATCGAGACCACCGTGATCGACCGCGAAGCCTACAAGACCCAGATCCGCAACTTCCTGACGGCGGATACGCCTGATGTGGCCACCTGGTACGCTGCCAACCGGATGAAACCTTATGTCGAGGCGGGGCTTTTCGAAGATGTGTCCGACCTGTGGGCCGAACCTGAGATTGCCGACAATCTGGCCTCGACCAAGGGCGCGATGACCATCGACGGCAAACAGTGGGGCGTGCCCTATACCTACTACCAGTGGGGCGTTTACTATCGCAAAGACATCTTTGACGAACTGGGCCTGAGCGAGCCAACCACCTGGGAAGAAGAACTGGCCAACTGCCAGAAGATCGTCGATTCTGGTCGTGCCTGCTATACCATCGGCACCAAATTCCTGTGGACCGCCGGTGGCTGGTTCGACTACCTGAACATGCGCACCAACGGCTTCGACTTCCACAACCAGCTCGCCAACGGCGAAATCAGCTGGGAGGACGACCGGGTCAAACAGACCTTCGCCAACTGGAAGCAGCTGATCGACATGGGCGCGTTCATCGACAACCACCAGACCTATAGCTGGCAAGAGGCCCTGCCCTTCATGGTCAATGGCGAAGCCGCTGCTTATCTGATGGGTAACTTCGCCGTGGCTCCGCTGCGCGAGGCAGGTCTGACGGACGATCAACTGGACTTCTACCAGTTTGTTGCCATCAACCCCGATGTCGAACTGGCCGAAGATGCGCCAACCGACACATTCCATATCCCGGCCAACGCCTCGAACAAGGAAGCCGCGCGCGAATTCTTGCGCTTTGTGGTTTCGGCGGATGAACAGACCGAGATCAACAATGGCGCGAACCTTGGTCAGCTTCCCGTGAACGCCCAATCCTCGGTGGATGACGACAAGTTCCTGCAGCAGGGCTTTACCATGCTGTCGTCGAACAGCCCGGGCGGCGTTGCCCAGTTCTGGGATCGTGACGCGCCTGCCGAAATGGCAAAGGTGTCGATGGAAGGCTTCCAGGAATTCATGGTCAAGCCGGACAATGCTGATCGTATCCTGGCCAAGCTGGAGCGTGCACGTCAGCGCATCTACGACAACTAAACGGACAGGGCCGGGCTGAAGCCCGGCCTACGCCAAACTGCAAATGTAAGGTGGGCTTCAGCCCGCCACCCCTCAGCCGGAATGCCGCCATGACCATTGCCGCAGACGCCCCAGAACAGGAAAGCTGGTTCCACCGCAACCAACAGCGTATTGCGCCGTGGCTGTTTCTGGCCCCGGGTCTGCTGTTCTTTATGGTCTATGTGATCATCCCGGTTTTCCAGTCCTTCAACCTGTCGCTTTATGAATGGGACGGTCTGGGCGCGGCGGAATATGTGGGCTTCCGCAACTACGAGGACCTTTACTGGGAATGGGTTGATCGGGATGCGTTCTATATCTCGCTGAAAAACAACCTGATCTGGCTGCTCCTTTACTTGCTGGCCATCCCGGCGGGCCTGTTCATTGCGCTGTTCCTGAACCAGACGGTCTGGGGCATCCGCCTGTATAAATCGCTGTTCTTCTTCCCGTTTGTCATTTCACAGGTCGTCGTCGGCCTCGTTTTCACATGGTTCTATGATCCGACCTTTGGTCTGCTGAACGAGTTTCTTGGCTTCTTTGGCATGGGCCCGCTCAACGTGCTGGGCGATGAGAGGTTCGTCACCTACGGCATCATCTTCGCGGGCCTTTGGCCGCAGACCGCGTACTGCATGATCCTGTACCTGACCGGGCTGAACGCCGTGGACCCCGAACAGATCGAGGCCGGACGTCTGGACGGTGCAAAAGGCGGGCGTATGCTGTGGCACATCATCCTGCCGCAACTGCGCCCGGCCACCTTTATCGCCTTCGTTGTCACCATCATCGGAGCGCTGCGGTCGTTCGACCTGATTTCGATCATGACCCAAGGGGGGCCGTTCGGGTCGTCCCGCGTGTTGGCCTATTATATGTTCGAGGTCGCCCTGTCCGAATACGGCTTCCGCATGGGATACGGCGCTGCCATCGCGGTGATCCTGTTCCTGATCATGCTCTGCTTCATCGCCTACTTCCTGTGGTCAATGTATCGCGAAGAAAGGGGGCACTGAGATGTTTCCCAAACCCATCGAAAAACAACCCCGCGCAGCGCAGATCACCTATCAGGCCATGTTGCCAGTCGCCCTTCTGTTGTGGCTGGGGCCGCTGCTGGCGGTCGCCTTGTTCTCGGTCAAGCCCGCTGCGGATTTTACCAATGCGAACTACTGGGGCATGCCGTCGAGCTTTGAAGGCGCGTTCAACTACGGCCAGGTCTTCTTCAACTCGGACATGCCGCGCTATCTGATGAACTCTTTCCTGATCACCATCCCAACGGTGATCGGATGTGTCGCGCTTAGCTGCATGACCGGGTTCGCGCTGGGGATTTACAAGTTCAAATCGAACCTCTGGATCTTCTTCATGTTTGTCGCGGGCAATTTCGTGCCGTTCCAGATTCTGATGGTTCCCGTACGCGACCTGACGCTGGAATTAGGTCTCTACAACACCAAAACCGGGCTGGTCTTGTTCCACATCGCGTTTCAAACCGGATTCTGTACCCTGTTCATGCGCAATTTCATCCGCGCCCTGCCTTTTGAACTGATCGAGGCTGCGCGGGTCGAGGGTATCAGCGAATGGCGTATCTTCTGGTACGTGGTTCTGCCGCTGATGAAGCCTGCGATCGCGGCGCTCAGCGTGTTGATCTTCACCTTTATCTGGAACGACTATTTTTGGGCCGTGGTCCTGACCCAGGGCGCAGAAAGCCAGCCTGTCACCGCAGGCATCACCAGTTTCAACGCGCAATTCCGCGCCGCCTATCAATTGATGAGTGCCGGTTCCATCGTCGCGGCCCTGCCGCCGGTGGCCATGTTCTTCCTGATGCAGAAACACTTCATCGCGGGCCTGACCCTCGGTGCCGTAAAATAACGTCAAACCAAAGGTTTGCAAAATGACCAAAATCGCCTTTGTCGGAGCGGGCTCGACGATCTTCATGCAGAACATCGTGGGCGACGCGCTGCTGACCCCTGCGCTGGCCGACAGCCACTTTGCGCTGATGGATATCAATCCCGAACGTCTGGCAGAAAGCGAAGCGGTGGCCCGCGCCATGATCCGCTCGGTCGGTTCGGGCGCAACCGTTTCAACGCATATTGACCGCCGCGCCGCGCTGGACGGGGCCGACTTTGTCATAACCGCCTTCCAGATCGGCGGGTATGAGCCCTGCACGGTCACCGATTTCGAGATTCCTAAACAATACGGCCTGCGCCAGACCATTGCCGACACGCTGGGAGTCGGTGGCATCATGCGCGGGCTCCGCACGGTTCCAGTTCTGTGGGACGTGGCGCGAGATATGATGCAGCTTTGCCCCAACGCGACGCTGCTGCAATACGTCAATCCGATGGCGATCAACACATGGGCGCTGGCGGAACAATTCTCGGCGCTGAAACAGGTGGGCCTGTGCCACTCGGTCCAGAACACGGTCGAGGAACTGGCCCATGATCTGGACCTGCCTAAGGACGAATTCCGCTACAAGGTTGCGGGCGTCAATCACGTCGCTTTTTTCCTGAAACTGGAACATCAAGGCCGCGACCTTTACCGCGCGCTGCGGCAAGGCTATGCCAGCGGTCGCCTGCCCAAACCGCCATTGCTGATGCCGCGTTGTCCCAACAAGGTGCGTTATGAGGTTATGGACCATCTTGGCTATTTCTGCACCGAAAGCTCGGAACATCTGGCCGAATACGTTCCGTGGTTCATCAAGGACGGGCGCTCGGATCTGATCGAGCAATTCTCGATCCCGCTGGACGAATACCCCACCCGCTGCATTGAACAGGTCGCCAACTGGAAAGAGCAGGCCAAGACGCTGACCGATGGCCGTGACATCACTGTCACCCGCAGCCATGAATTCGCCGCCGATCTCATGAACGCTATCGTCACCGACACGCCCTATGTGGCTTATGGCAACCTGCCCAACACTGGCCAAATCCCGCAACTGCCCCTTGGCGCTGCGGTCGAGACCCCCTGTCTGGTGGACAGCAACGGGGTGCAGCCTTCGGTCGTGACCGATATCCCACCCCAACTGATCGCGCTGATGCGGACGCAGATCAATGTGCAGGAACTAACGGTGCGCGCTTTGGTCGAGCAGAACCCGGAATATATCTATCATGCTGCCATGATGGACCCCCACACCGCTGCCGAGTTGGACCTGCGCCAGATCCGAAACTTAGTTGACGATCTACTGATTGCGCATACCGACTGGCTGCCGGACTGGTGCAAACCCGCCAAGGCCGCCTGACCCCAAGAGTAGAAGGCTGACAAGAATGACAAAGAAACGCCGCTCAGCGCATTGGTACGGAAAGCTCGACAAGGATGGGTTCATCCACAGGTCCTGGATGAAGAACCAGGGCTTCCCCGATCACGCCTTTGACGGGCGGCCCATCATCGGCATCTGCAACACCTGGTCCGAACTTACCCCCTGCAACTCAGGCCTGCGCGATCTGGCCGAGGGCGTCAAACGCGGCGTGTGGGAGGCCGGAGGGTTTCCGGTGGAATTCCCCGTCATGTCGCTGGGCGAAACCCAAATGAAACCCACCGCCATGCTGTTCCGCAACCTGCTGGCCATGGATGTCGAGGAATCGATCCGTGCCTATGGCATCGACGGCGTCGTGCTGCTGGGCGGGTGTGACAAGACCACGCCGGGGCAGTTGATGGGCGCTGCGTCAGTCGATCTGCCGTCGATCGTGGTCAGTTCCGGCCCAATGCTAAACGGCAAGTATCGCGGGCAGGATATCGGTTCGGGCACCGACGTTTGGAAATTCTCCGAGGCCGTGCGCGCCGGAGAGATGACGCTGCAGGACTTCATGAACGCCGAATCTGGTATGTCGCGCAGCGCAGGGGTTTGCATGACCATGGGCACGGCTAGCACCATGGCCTCTCTGGTCGAGGCGATGGGCATGTCCCTGCCCACCAATGCCGCCCTGCCTGCCGTTGACGCCCGCCGCATGGCGCTGGCGCATCTGACCGGCAAGCGGATTGTCGAGATGGTGGATGAAGACCTCAAACCATCCGACATTCTGAGCAAAGAGGCGTTTGAGAATGCCATCCTCGCCAACGCCGCCGTAGGTGGGTCGACCAACGCGGTGGTTCACCTTCTCGCGTTGGCGGGTCGGGTTGGCGTGGACCTGACGTTGAAAGACTTTGAGATCGGTTCCGAAATCCCCCTGCTGGTCAATTGTATGCCTTCGGGCAAGTACCTGATGGAGGATTTCTGTTATGCAGGCGGCGTGCCGGTGGTTCTGAACGAACTCAAGCCCTTCCTGCGCCCGGCAAAAACGGTGCTGAACAAGGATATCTCGGCCCATTACGAAGGGGCTGAATGTTTCAACAATGACGTGATCCGACCCTTCAATGGTCCGGTGAAACCCGCCGCTGGCCTACGCGTGCTGCGGGGCAATCTGGCACCGAACGGGGCCATCGTGAAGCCTTCGGCGGCCACAGATGCCTTGCTGGAAACCGAAGCCGAGGCTTACGTTTTTGAGAATATCGAAGACCTCAAAGCCAATATCGACCGTGATGACCTGCCGGTGACGTCTGAGACCATTCTGGTGCTCAAAGGCTGCGGCCCCAAGGGTTATCCGGGCATGCCCGAGGTCGGCAATATGCCGATCCCTGCCAAGCTGGTGAAAGAAGGCGTGCGCGACATGATCCGCATTTCCGACGCGCGCATGTCGGGGACCGCCTATGGCACTGTCATTCTGCATGTCAGCCCCGAGGCGCAGGCGGGCGGTACTCTGGCGTTGGTCAAAACCGGCGACCGCATCCGCGTTTCGGCCAGTAAGGGCGAGTTGGAACTTCTGGTCGATGAAAAGGAACTGGACGCCCGCCGCGCGGCATGGCAACCGGACGACCCGCACTACACCCGCGGCTATGCAAAACTCTATATCGACCACGTGCTGCAAGCCGATCAGGGCGCAGATCTTGATTTCCTTGTCGGCAAAGATACCCGCCTTGTGACCAGAGAGAGCCATTGATGACCCAATCCGCCACATTCCATGACCTGAACGGGGCGTCTGTCTATATCACCGGCGGCGGCTCGGGCGTCGGTGCAGCCCTAACGGATGGGTTCCTGGCGCAAGGGGCAAACGTTGCCTTTATCGGCCGCTCGGACGCCAGCGCTTTTGTCGAAGAGATGCGCGACAAACACGGTCGCGCCCCGCTGTTCATGCAGGGCGACATGACCGACACCGAATTGCTGCACACCACCATGCAAAAAGCCGCCGAGGCGCATGGACCCCTGAATGTGCTGATCAACAACGCGGCCAATGACAAACGCCACGCGCTGGAAGAAACCACAACCGAGTTCTGGGACTGGATGATCGAGGTCAACCTCAAGGCCTATTACTTCGCCTGTCAGGAAGCCGCGCGACAAATGCAGGATAAGGGCGGTGCCATCGTCAATTTCAGCTCGATCAGTTACATGATGGGCAATGCGGGCTATCCGATCTACACGACCTCGAATGCTGGAATCACAGGCATGACCCGCTCGCTGGCGCGCGAATTGGGGCCGCAGAACATCCGCGTGAACGCCTTGGCCCCGGGCTGGGTGCTGACGCAGAAACAACTGGATATGTGGGCCACGCCCGAAGATCTGGCCGCCCATATGGATCGCCAATGCCTGAAAGAACACCTGACGCCCGAGGACATGATCGCACCGACCCTGTTTCTGGCGTCTCAGGCCAGCCGCGCCATGACCGGGCAGTGCATGGCCGTTGACGGCGGCGTAGTGGTATCGGGGTGACACGATGAAGACCGAATGGATTGCTGTCGATTGGGGAACCTCTCACTTACGGGCCTGGGCCATGCAGGGCGACACGGTGCTGGATCAGGCGCAGAGTGATCTGGGCATGGCCCGAGTTGCGCCGGGCGCGTTTCAATCTGCGCTGCTGGCGCTGGTGCAAGATTGGCTGGGCGATGCGCCCGTCGATGTCGTCGCCTGTGGCATGGTTGGCGCGCGGCAAGGCTGGGCCGAAGCGCCTTATGCCGCTGTCCCCTCGGCCCCCGTACCAAATGCGCCGGTTCGTGTTCCCGGCACCGATCCGCGTATTCGGGCCTTTATCGTGCCGGGTCTGAAACAAGCGGCGCCGCCAGATGTGATGCGGGGCGAAGAAACCCAGATCGCCGGATTTCTGGCCGGGCATCAGAACTGGGACGGCGTGTTGTGTCTGCCCGGCACCCATACCAAATGGGTTCAGATCAGCGCGGGCGAAGTGATCAGCTTCCGCACCTTCATGACGGGTGAGATGTTTGACCTGCTGTGCGGGCAATCGGTTCTGAAACATTCGGTCGGCGAAGGTTGGGACGATCCGGCCTTTGCCGAGGCTGTGGCAGACACTTTGTCAAAACCGGAAAATCTGGCTGGACGTTTGTTTGGTCTGCGCGCAGCGGACCTGTTGCAGGGGCAGGACAGGGCCATTGCCCGGGCGCGTCTGTCCGGCCTGTTGATCGGGGCCGAGCTTGCGGCGACCCGGCCTTATTGGCTGGGCCAGCAACTGGCCATAATCGGTGCGGACGAGGTCTCGAAGATCTATGCGCAAGCCCTGCAGCAACAGGGCGCATTCGTCGAGACGGCGGATGCCACGCTCTCCACTCTGGCCGGTCTGGCACTGGCCCGCACGCTGACGAAGGAAACCGCATGAGCCGTCCGATCATCGCCATTCTTCGCGGATTGAAGCCATCGGAGGCTGAAACCGTCGGCCGTGTCATTATCGAGGCGGGCATCGACCGGATCGAGGTGCCGCTGAACTCACCCGACCCGCTGGACAGCATCGTCCGATTGGCCTCTGTCTTCGGAGAGCAGGCGTTAATAGGTGCGGGGACGGTGTTGACCGTTCAACAGGTAGAGGATGTCGCACAGGCCGGTGGGAAACTGATTGTGTCACCGAATTTCGACGCCGAGGTGATTGCGCGCACGATTGCGCTGAACCTGCAAAGCTGGCCGGGTGTATACACGCCGACCGAAGCTTTTGCCGCCTTAAAGGCCGGGGCTACGGGGTTGAAGCTGTTTCCGGGTGTCACCGCCGGACCATCCGGTCTGGCCGCGCTGCGCCCGGTTCTACCGCAAGGGACACTGGTTTTTGCCGTCGGCGGTGCAGGGCCCGAGAATTTCGATCAGTGGCTCGCCGCAGGCGCAGACGGGTTCGGCATTGGGTCGGCCCTGTTCAAGCCGGGTATGGACATCGCCGAAATCTCGGAACGGGCCATCCGGATTGTTGCCGCCTATGACGAGGCCGTGGGATGAGCGCCGTATTCGACAACCGCCCCTGCGAATTGGGCGAAGGCCCGCTGTGGCACCCCGAACGGCAACAGCTTTTCTGGTTTGATATCCTGAACAAGCGACTGATGACCCAGGAAGCAGGCGAACAGAAAAGCTGGGACTTTTCCGAACATGTCTCAGCCGCGGGTTGGGTGGATCACGATACGTTGCTGATCGCCTCCGAAACCGGGCTGTGGCGGTTTTCCCTGACCACGGGGCGCAAGGATCTGGTGGTGGCGCTGGAGGCCGACAACCCGATCACCCGGTCGAATGACGGGCGCGCGGACCCGTGGGGTGGGTTCTGGATCGGCACCATGGGTAAGCGGGCCGAGCCGGGTGCCGGTTCGATTTACCGCTTTTGGCAGGGCGAGTTGCGCCGCCTTGTTCCCGATGTGACCATCTCGAACGCGATCTGTTTCGCGCCGGATCGGTCATGCGCCTTCTATGCCGACACCAAGACGCGGCAGGTCATGCGCTGGCATTTGAACGCCGAAACCGGATGGCCCGAAGGCGAGGCGTCGGTGTTTCTGGACCTGTGGACCGACAGGCTGAACCCGGATGGCGCTGTGGTCGATGCGGCGGGCAATATCTGGATCGCGCAATGGGGCGACCACCGGGTTGCCGCCTATGACCGCTCGGGCAAATACCTGCATTCGGTGCGTTTCGATGCGGCCCATACCTCATGCCCGGCCTTTGGCGGCGCTGAACTGACAACGCTTTTTTGCACCACAGCCCGCGAAGGCCTGAGCGCCGAGGCGATCCAAACCCAACCTTCCAACGGAATGACCTTTACCGCGCTGAATGCCGGTCAGGGTCAGGCAGAACACAGAGTCCTCTTATGAAGCCAGAACTTGGCGTTTGTTATTACCCCGAACACTGGCCCGAGGCTGTTTGGGCCGAAGACGTTGCGCGCATGATTGAGGCGGGCTTGCGCTGGGTGCGGATCGGTGAATTCGCCTGGAGCCGGATGGAGCCATCGCCGGGCGACCTGCAATTCGACTGGCTGGATCGCGCTATCGATACGCTGGGCGCGGCGGGCCTGAAGGTTGTTCTTGGTACGCCAACAGCCACGCCCCCGCGCTGGATGCTGGACAAACACTCGGATATGTTGGCCGTCGATGCTCAGGGTCAGGTTCGCAAGTTCGGCTCGCGGCGGCATTACTGTTTCAGCCATCGTGGATACATTGAGGACTGCGCGCGGATCACCCGGATCATGGGCGAACGCTATGGCCGCAATCCGCATATCGCTGCCTGGCAGATCGACAATGAATATGGCTGTCACGACACGACACTCAGCTACAGCCCCCCTGCCCTGAACGCGTTTCGGCGCTGGCTGGCGGATCGCTATGGCTCGGTCCAGGCGCTGAACGAAGCGTGGGGGAATGTGTTCTGGTCGATGGAATACAGCAGTTTCGACCAGATCGACCTGCCCAACCTGACCGTAACGGAACCCAATCCTGCCCATGTTCTGGCCTTCCGCCGCTTTAGCTCGGATCAGGTAGTGGCGTTCAACAAGGCGCAGGTGGAGGTGCTGCGGGATCAGACCGATGCGCCCCTGCTGCACAACTATATGGGTCGCGTGCTGGAGTTCGACCATTTCGATGTGGGGGCGGATCTGGATATCGCCACCTGGGACAGCTATCCGCTTGGGTTCCTGTCGGATCGGCTGGAGGACGGTGCGGAGCACAAAACCAAATACCTGCAACAGGGCGACCCGGATATGCAGGCCTTCCACCATGACCTGTATCGCGCTGTCGGACGGGGTCGCTGGTGGGTGATGGAACAGCAACCCGGCCCGGTGAACTGGGCGCCGTACAACCCAGCCCCCCTTCCCGGCATGGTCCGTCTGTGGTCGCTTGAGGCCGTGGCGCATGGGGCCGAAGTGGTCAGTTACTTCCGCTGGCGGCAAGCATCCTTTGCGCAGGAACAGATGCACGCCGGATTACTTACGCCAGGCAATCGCCCTGCCCCGGCATTGGCCGAGGCGCGCCAGACAGCCGATGATCTGGCCACCTTGGGCGAGGTTCAGCAGGAACAGGCTCGCGTGGCGATCCTGTTCGACTATGCCTCGGACTGGGCTTGGGCGACGCAACCTCAGGGTGCCGGGTTTGATTACTTCCGATTGGTGTTCTCGGCCTATCGTGCGCTGCGGCGGGCCGGGGTGTCGGTGGATTTCGTTCCGACAAACGCCGTTCCCGACGGCTACGCGATGATCCTTGCACCGGGGTTGGCGACGGTGGATGAGGGCCTGGAACAGCGTCTGTCAGACGCCTGCGATCTGGCCATTCTCGGCCCGCGAGCCGGGGCCATCACCGGCGATTTCCAAATCCCCACGACGGGCCGCCCCGGTTTGAACGGTTTGGACTGCGAGGTTGATCTGGTCGAGACGCTGCCACCGAATATCCAGCGCCCTGTGGCAGGTGGCGGATCGGCACAGCACTGGATCGACCGGGTATCCGGTGCCGCCCCCGACCTGCTGAGCTTTGAGGATGGAACCCCTGCCCTGAAAGGGGACGGCGGATTGTGGTATCTGGCCGGGTTCCCGGATGAGGCGCTGTGGGACCGCGTGATTGCGATGGCTGCGGAAAAGACAGGGCTGATCCTGCATCCCCTGCCCGACGGGTTGCGAAAGCGTGAAACGGCCCAGCAGGTTTTCCTGATCAACTACAACGCCGAAGCTGTTGAATGGGACGGTCATTGCATTGCGGGTTGCGATGTCCTGATCCTGAAACGCGCTCGGCCCGAACGGATCTAGCTTCCGTCCGGGCCGAGGCTGTTGTTCAGAGCCTGCGATTAGTCGCTTTGCAGACTGTTGGGGTCAAAGGCCCCGCCAAAGCCGCCATTGTTTGATGGCTGCTCTTCGGTCTCTGACTCATCGTCTTCGGCCTCTCCGCCACCCAGCGCATTGGGGGCAAACACGTTTCCGAATCCGCTGTTGTTCGACGGTTTCGGCGCGGTTTGCGTTGCGCCTTGTTCGGCCTCTTCCGCTTCACGCTGTTTGCGGCGCTCCTCGCGCTGCTTGCGCAGTTCCTGAATGCGCTGTTCGGCCTCCAGCTGCTTTTGCTCGCGCACGTCGGCAATGCACTGGCCGGGGTTGTAGGCCGTAGCCGTGCCCACGACCGTGATCGTCGCAACCGCAAAGACCACCAGCAGAACTGCGGCCATGTTGCCCGCGAAGAAGCTGGGCAGTTTGATCTTGTCTGCCAGTTCCTCGACAGTGGCGTTTTTCCGCGCTGCGGCCACCAGTTCCTGACGCTTCAGCTTGGCCTCGTTCAGCAGGGCAAAGAACACCGTCAGAACCACGATGATAAAGGCCAGAGCGGAGATCGAAGGCGTGATGCCATAACGCACCTTCTGCGCCAGTTCGATGGTCAGCGTCGGGTATTCGCCAAAGGTGAAGGTTGTGGTGTTGTAGTTCTCGAACGAGGCGAGGAACGCCAGCACCGCCGCCGACGCAATCGCCGGGCGCATGAAAGGCAGCAGGATTTTACGAAACGCCTGTGCGTGGGTTGCACCCAGGTCCAGCGCCGCCTCGGTCAGGGCCACGTCATAGCGTTGCAGACGCGCCACCAGAACCAGCATGCAGTAGCTGGCGATAAAGGTGGATTGGCCGATCACCGTCAGGAAAATCCCGTTCGACAACACACTGTCCGCACCCAGCCCCAGCATCCGGTTGATCCGGTCCCAGAACACCAGCGTCGAGATACCCAGAACCACGCCCGGGATCAGGATCGGTGCGATAATGATCGTGTAGTAGGTCGCGCGCAGTTTGGGCCAGATCTGCGTCAGCAGCAGCGCCCCGGCCAAACCCATCGCCACCGACAGTACGACGGTCCCGGCCCCGATGATCAGCGAGTTCTTGATGCCGTTCAGGATGCGTTGATCCTGAAACAGCTCTTCGAACCACTGGAAGGTCAGGCATTCCCACGGGCTCATCCTTGGGAAGCTGGGCGAGTTGAAGGCGGTGATCGACATGATCACCAGCGGTCCCAGCAGATACAGGAAGAAGATCGTCAGATAGACCCAGATACTTATGCGGAGGAAGGAATTATTCATTTCCCGATATCCCCCATGTTCACCTTGAACAGGCGCATCACGGCCAGCACGAACAGGATACAGGTCACCAGCAGCACGATGGCGTAGGCGGCCCCTTGTGGCCAGTCATTGTTGTCGTTGAACTGCTGATAGATCAGCTGCGTGAACCACAGGCTGGACGGCCCGCCAAGAATTTGCGGCGCGGCCAGCGCACCGGCGGACAGCATGAACACCATGGTACAGCCCGAACTGATGCCCGGCTTGGCATAAGGGATCACGACCCGCCAGTGAATGCGCCACCATGGGGCACCCAGATCGCGCGCGGCCTCAATCTGATTGCCGTCCAGACTTTCGATCACGTTATACATCGGGAAGATCATCAGCAGGATGTAGGCGTAGCCCAAACCGGCATAGAGCGCGATGTCGTTGCGGATGAAATCAAACGGCGTGTCCCAGATGCCCAGACCCATGAACAGGGTGTTCAGAACCCCGGTCTCACCAAAGATGATCCGCAGGGCAAAGGCGCGCAGGATCTCGTTGATCCAATAGGGGATGATCAGCATGATCGCGAAAATGCGGATGTGATTGCCCTTGGACTGACCCAGGTAATAGGCAATCGGGTAGCACAGGATCAGGTTGAAGATCGTCACACAGACCGCCGCCAGCAACGTGCGGAAGAACACGCGCAGATCGACCGCGTTGTAAGCCTGACTGCCGCCTTCGGGGCCGTAGATCAGGTATTTGTAGTTCTCCAGCGTGTAAACGTCCTTGGGGCCACCAATTTCAGGCGGAGGCAGGTTGGGACGGAACGAAAAATCCAGCATCGACAATTGCGGCAGGATGATCAGGCCGATGGTCCAGAACAGGACCAGACCAAGGATCATCAACCCCATGCCGGTGCCATTGCGGTTGAAGAAGTCTTTCAGAAATCGGGGCATCTGTTGAACCCCTTACTCTGCCGCCAGTTCACCCGCGGGAACCAGAACCGCATTGCGGGCCTCGTATTCCAGCGTGATGGTCTGGCCGGTGTGATCTTCGAAGGATTGCCCCAGGTTTGGCAGAGATACCTTGATCTCTTTCCCGCCATCCCCTTCGGTGAAGATGTTGAAGACGTTGCCCTCGAATTCTTCGTGATTGACGCGGGCGGTGACGAAATGGTCTCCGGTTGCGCCATCCGGGGCAATGGCAAAGGCTTCGGGGCGGATGAATATCATCGCGTCGTCGCCCTCTTTCATCTTGCCCTGATTGGCCGACGAAATCCGCGCCACCAGATCGCCCGAGCGGTTGGTCGCGATCAGCGCCTCGTTGCCCATCACCTGCTTGATCTTGCCACGGAACACGTTGTTTTCGCCCACGAATGAGGCCGCAAAGGCCGTGTTGGGATCGTTGTAAATCGTTTTGCCATCGGCAATCTGGTCGATCACCCCGGCGCGCATGACGGCGATATTGTCCGACATGGTCAGCGCTTCACCCTGATCGTGGGTGATGTAGATGAAGGTGATGCCGACACGCTGTTGAATTTCACGCAGCTCGGTGCGCATGTGCTGGCGCAGTTTCAGGTCCAGCGCCGAAAGCGGTTCGTCCAGCAGCAACACGTCGGGTTCGGCGCACAGCGCGCGGGCAATGGCGACGCGTTGACGCTGACCGCCCGAAAGCTCGCTGGGCAGTTTGTCGCCCTGTCCCGGCAGAGCGATCATGTCCAGCAACTCATCGGCGCGCTTGCGGCGTTGCGCGGCGCTGGCCCCCTTGATCTCCATCGAGAAGGTGATGTTCTCCCACACTTTCATCAGCGGGAACAACGCGAGGTTCTGGAAGATCAGTGCTGTCGGGCGTTTGTTGGGTCCGATCCCGCGCATGTCATTGCCACCGATCAGCACCTTGCCTTCGCTGGGGTCAAGAAACCCCGAAACCGCGCGCAGGATCGTTGTCTTGCCACAGCCCGAGGGGCCAAGAAACGAAAAGAAATCGCCCCCGTTGATGTTCACATTGGCATCGCGCACGGCGACGAAATCGCCGAAACGGATCCACAGGTTTTCCAGATCTACTCCGACCCCTGCACTCATTTTAGATATCTCCGTCTGGGGCACATGATTTTCGCACCCTGATAGGCCTGTCGCGCCACAAGGGCGCGCAGGGATCAGCCCCCCGCATATGCAAGGGGCCGGGGTTCGAAACGCTTAGGCGCTTTTGAACTTGTTGACGAACTCGGTGCGGGTTTCCGCATACCAGGGCGCTTCGGCAGGCCATGGGTTGAGGTTGGCCAGCGAGTCGCCCGGATAGGCCTCGGCAAAGTTCTTCTTGTAGGTGTCGCCCGAATACTGGTCGGCACCAAGAACGGGCGAGTTGTACCCGTGGCTATCAATCGCAACACCGGCCGGTTTCGCCTGATAGGCAAAGTCGATGAAGGCATAGACCTGATCGATATTGGCAGCACCCGTCGGCATCGAGATGCCGTCAACCCAAGCCATCGCACCTTCGACCGGTGCCTGATAGTGCACAGGCTCACCGGCCGATTTCAGGGCCAGCGGCGGGCCGTCCCAGGTCTGCCCAACCACAACGCCTTCGTTCAGCAGGCCGTTTTTCTGCGTATCTGCGTCGTTCCAGATCAGCTTGATCCGATCCTTACGCGCCACGCACCAGTCGGTGATCTGACCCCAGACCTTGCGCATGGTGTCTTCGTCACCATAAGCGGCCCAGACCGAGCCAGGCTCCATCTCGCCCGAGCGTTCCATGTAGAGACCCGCGCCCAGCATCATCGAATGTGCACGGCCCATGGTCTTGCCCGCGTTCTCTTCCGACCAGACGTCGCCATAGGACGGTGCGTCGCCTTCCGGCAGCCACAGGTCGGTGCGATAGGCGATGCCTTCGGTGCCCCAGATATGCGGCAGCCAGTGTGCGCCGCTGTCACCAAAGTTCCACGCGTCGGTGCCGATCTTGGCCATTGCCGGGTTCACCAGATCAACCGGCACCTTATTCATGTCGAACGGTTGCAGCAGTTCCAGCGGCTCCCACTGAAGCGAGCGGTTGTTGGTGGGCGACACGATGTCAAAGCCCTGGCCCTTGGTGGCCTTCATCTTGTTGATAATTTCTTCGTTCGACCCGATACCGGTGTAGTTCACCTTGATGCCGGTCAGCGTCTCGAATTCCTCAATGAAGCTGGGCGGCAGGTAGTCCGACCACATCAGGATATTGATCTCACCCGACGACGCCAGCGCGCTTTTGCTGTAAAGCGGTGCGGCCAATGCAGCCGCGCCTGCGCCTTTTAGCACCGTGCGTCTGGAAAGGGATTTCCGTTCTACCATTTTGATGTCTCCCATAGTTGGACGTTTGTTTTTGTTATGTGATTGCAGGCCAGAATGTTGCGGCAGAGCTTTTTGTCCAAAAGTGACAGTTGCCAGTTTCCATGAGTCCAGTTTGCAGCCACGTCCGGTGTTTTCCGTGAGGGTGTCACGACTCGTGCCAGACAGCGATACCATAGGGCGGGATTCTCGAACTACCAATAACGTACTGGCGTGAATCGTCGAATTTAAGATCCTGTGCATCGGGGCCGAAGTTGAAGGCAAAGACCAGATCACCCCGGCAGGTGATCCGCAGATCAGGCCCGCAGTCCGTTTTCCGTAGTCCGGCCCAGTCCAGAACGTCTACCAAAACAGCCATTAACAGGTCGCCGCGCGGGATCATGGCCAGATAAGTCGCCCGGTCCGACCGCACAATCGCCGGGCTTCCATCCCGGTAAGCGCTTGAAAAACAGCCAAGTACCTGATCGCCGGTCTCGATGACCTCGCGCCAGCCCGTGAAGGGATACGCCGATCCATCGGGCATCCGGACGGATTCCTGTACCAGATCGGGAAGCGATTCCACCCGCAGAACCCGGACACCCGCCAGATCGGACAACACGCCAGGCGCCAGATTTGATGGCGTGTGCATGTCATGGGTCTTGCTGCCAGCGCGCGCGCCGATCAGCAGTTTGGCCTTGCTGGCCTGAAGCTTTTCCGCCAGTGCAGGCGAGACGATCATGGCCTGAGGAATCACGATCAGGCGATACCCGGACAGGTCGTCATCTGGCCCTATAAAATCCAGATCAACCCCCTGCGCGCGCAATCCGGCATACCATTCCCGCAGGATATGGGAGTTTGGAAAGGCGTCATCATGGGGCAGAATATCGGCGGCCCAGATTGAGGTATAATCCAGCAATATCGCCACCTGCGCCTTTTGCCGCTTTACCGGAGGCAGCGCATCGCGCTCGGCCGCGACCTGTTCAAGTTCAATTGCCGCCTGATCTGCGCTGCCATCAGACCGCAGCAGCGCGGTGTGATATTGCTCTTGCGCGAAGCGGGCCTGCCGCCAGCGAAAGAACATCACCGCCTGCGCACCATGGGCATATGCGGCCCATGTCCAAAGCCGGATCATGCCATCCGCAGGCGAGGGGTTCTTCTCGGCCCAGTCCACCGGGCCGGGCTGCTGTTCCAGCACCCACATGCGCCCCCGCCCTTGCGAGCGATAGAGGTCGCAGTGAAACCCCTGATAATCCGGCGCGCCGCTACGGAGATAGCGGTGCTTGTCCGCGTCCGACAGGGTCGATCCCAACAGGTTGCCCAGCGGGTAACTGTCAAACCCGACAATATCCAGATCCTTGGCAACGGCGTGGTGATCGAACTCGAAACTACCTGCCATGAAGTTGTGGGTGATGTCCCGGCCCGGCGCATGTTCCCTTAGAATATCCGCCTGCGCCTTGTTGAAAATCCGGACCCGATCCGAAGAATAGCGCGCGAAATCCAGCGCATGGGTCGGGTTCGGCGTCGCAACCAGCCCGTTGGGCAATTCGATCTGGTCAAAGCTGGAATAGAGCATTCCCCAGAACACCGTACCCCATCTTTCGTTCAACGCCTCAATCGAGCCGTAACGGTCCCGCAACCAACGGCGGAACCCGTCGCGGGCGGCGTCCGAGTAGCTCAGCACCGTGTCGTGGTCATTATACTCATTGTCGATTTGCCAGGCATGAACATGCGGGTTCTGGCCGTACCGCCGCGCGTATTCGGTCGCGATACGTCGGGCTTCTTCCAAATAAACTTCGCTGGAAAAACAATAATGCCTGCGCGAACCGAACCCGCGCACGCGACCGTCAAGGCCGACGGGCAGAATCTCGGGGTGTTCGTCGATCAGCCATTTTGGCGGCGAGGCTGTCGGCGTCGACATCATCACACGCAGGCCCGTATCGCCCAGAATACCGATCACCTCATCCAGCCAGCCCCATTCGAACTGACCGCGCTTGGGCTCGATCAGCCCCCAGGTGAATTCGGCAATGCGCACCCAATCCAGCCCCATTTCGACCATCCGCGTCGCATCGTCACGCCATTGGGACGGGTCCCATTGTTCGGGGTAGTAGCAAACACCAAGTTCCAACCGGTTCATCTGGTGTCCTTCGCGGTGCGGCGTTCGATCCATTTCAGGAAGCTGGCGCAGCCCAGCGTGATCACGACATACAGGATCGCCGCCGTGTTGAAGGGCGCAAAGGGCAGGAAGCTGGCGGCTTGAAACTCTCGCATCCGTTGGGTCATGTCACGCACCGACAGGATCGACAGCAGCGAGGTGTCCTTGATCATCGCAATGAATTCGTTGCCTAAGGGCGGTGTCACGATCCGCAGCGCCTGCGGTAGCACAATCAGCCGCGCGGTTTGCCAGCGGGACAGGCCCAAGGAACTGCCTGCCTCCAACTGTCCCTTGGGGATGGCTTCGATCCCGGACCGGAAAATCTCGGCCATGTAAGCGGAATATCCGACCGAAATGGCGATAATCCCCCGCGTCATGTTGGTCATGTCGATACCGCCGCCGGTCGCATCTTTCACGGCCCCGGCCAGAGGCAGACCGATATAGAGGATGATCACCAGCATCGGAATGCCCCGGATCGTGTCCACAAAGAACTCAGCCCCAACCGCAAGCGGATGCAGTTTGTGTTGCGCGCCACCAATAGTCAGGGTCAGTAGCAGGAAGCCGAACACCGCAAAGGCCAGCGCCGGATTGCGGAACTTGTCCGGTAGAAAGCTGGTCTGCCACAACACCGGATAGCCTTGTGTATGCGCCTCGACCGGCACAAACGCACCCGAGACGCTGTCGACGGTTTCGATCTGCTCCAACGCGCTCGCCGCATCGGTTGCGCTGCGGATGCGATATTGTTGATCTCCTCCGCCGTCGAATTCGCCAAACCGGATGATATCGGCCTGCGCTTGCGGCGTGCCGCGCACGATGGCGATCCGCGCCTCGGTGCTGCCGACGAGGATATAGCTCACCTTTGGCTGCATGAAGAAAAACGTCGAAATGGCCAATAAGGCCAGGCTGATCGCCCCATAGATCATCGTCGTACGCGCCCTGGCCTTGAACGATTGCAGTCCGACCCAGATCAGCCCAAGGATGGCAGCGAAGATATAGGCAAAGATCGCCGCGCGGAATGTGATGGCGACGCCGGTGGCAAACTGCCAATGGGCCATGAACATCAGATAGAACAATGCGGTCCCGGTCAGGACCTCAAACCCCAACTGCACATACCCGCGCATCGGATTGGGCAAACGGCCCGAGACCAAACACAGCGCAATGATCACCGCATAAGCCGCCAGCAGAACCTGCAAACCCGTCTGCACCTGCGCCACCACCTCGGGGAACAGCACCCAGGTTTGGTTGGACCGGTCAATCAGGGTCGAGGTGTTTTCGCTGAGGGCATGAAAGAACACGGATTCGGCGAAAGGCATCAGCATTTGCGGAGCGACAAAGGCCAGTATCGACAAGCCAACCGCCACCGGAAACGCGACCAGCGCGGCGAGGCGCAACCAAAGGGGGGCTTGCGATTGGAACCGGGTGTGCCGGGCACAGAGGTATCCAAGGATTGCGGCCGTCAGAACCAGCAGAAAGCCCACAAAGATCGGCCCTGCATTGTTGCCGATCCCCAGAATGGCCACCAGGGACCGCAGGTATTTCGACGACGTGGCGAACAGGTAAATGATAAACGGCGCGGCGGCGAGCAACACAAGGTTGCTCGGGCGGATCGAGCTGAGGCGCGACATGGGGTTCTCCGCTAAGTCAAAGCCCCGGCGATTGGGTCCGCCGGGGCTGTTCGTGTCTTATGGGATTAGTTGGTGCCCCAGTATTTCGCTTTCAGTTCGTCCAAAGTGCCGTCTTCCTGAATGGCGGCCAGCCCGGTGTTGATCGCATCCACGGTCGGGTCGCCTTCCTGAAACACGATGCCCAGCGGGTCGGATTGCAGGCCGGTGATGCCCACGGTCAGCTCTCCGGCGAACTCCTGCTCGTAAGCCGAAGCCGAGGTGCCGTCGATGATCACGCCCTGCACATCGGCGTTTTGCAGCGCCAGAATGGCGGCCGAGAAGTTGTCATACAGGCTGACATTCTCGCGCCCGACCAGTTCTTCGGCCAGTTGTGCGTTGGTGGTGCCGGTCTGCGCGGCCAGTTTCTGACCCCCGGCCTTGAAGTCATCCAGCGTCATGTCGCCATTGTCCACCTGCAGCAGGATGGCCTGGCTGACGATGATGTAGGGTTCGGAAAAATCCATGGTCTCTTCGCGTTCATCGGTGATCGACACGCCCGAGATCACCAGATCGAACTCACCCTGCTGAAGCGCGGCAAAGATGCCGTCCCAGGCGGTGTTGACGAAGTTGGGCACGCAATTGACCTTGGCGCAGATCGCATTCATCACGTCTACGTCGAAGCCCACGATCTCACCCGTTGTTTCATCCACGGTTTCCATCGGCGGATAGGTCGCATCCGTCCCGATCTTCAGCACGCGCCCCTCAAGGTCAGCGGCAAAAGCTGCGGGCGCGGTCATCGCGGCAAGGGCCGCTGCGGCAAATAGATGTTTGAACATGTTCGGTTTCTCCTTTGTTGGATCAGTTGGATTGCGCCAGTTCCGGCGCGGGGGTGTCAGGTTGCCGCTCGATTAAGGTGGGCCTGATCTTTTTTTGAATTTCTGACGGGTCGGCCCCGTCCAGGGATTTCAGCATGAACTTGCCCAGCAGACGACTGGTTTCGCTGATCGGCAGGTAGTAGGTGCTGGGCGGCGGCACGAAATACTGGCTGAGTTGCAGATCGTCGGTCGATATTACCACCACATCCCGCCCGACCTGCACGCCGGATTTGGCAGCCGAGGACAAAACGCCCAGCGTCATCGCCTCATTGGCGCAGATGATTGCTGTGGGTGGGTTTGAAAGCCGCGCAAATTTCTGGAATGCCATTTCACCCGACAACGCGGTGGTCGGCCCGTTGAATACAAGGTCTTCGGCAAATCCGATCTGCGCAGCGGTCAGAGCCTGCACATACCCCTCTTCCCGCTGCGACGCATAGATCAACTCGGACGGTGGATTGACCAGCGCGATCCTGCGGTGCCCCAAACGGATTAGTCGCCGGGTCGCATCAAATGCTGCCGCCTGACTGTCGAAATCAACATAGGGGTGGGGTTGGGTGGCATCGCTCATCCCATATGTCACAAAGGGAAAGTTCTGTGCTTGCAAATACGCAATGCGCGGATCATTCCTGAGCGTACCCGAAAAGATCACCCCATCGGCCAGACCCTCTTGCACGATATTGCGCAAAGTCGTCATGGCGCCGTTCAGGTCCGAGACGCTGAATACGCTCAGTTGATAGCGTGAGCCCTGCAGGGCGCCCGATATTCCGGACAGAATACGTGTGAATTCAACACCTTCCCACTCCTCAGGCTCATGAGCCGAGACGCCAACCAGAACCGCAATACGATAGGATTTGTTGGTGCGCAGTTTCAGGCCGTCCAGATTGACCCGGTATCCCTGCTCTTGCGCAACCTTCTGGATCGCCTCGCGCGTTTCGCGCCTGACAGATGCGTCATCGCGCAAGGCGTTCGAGACGGTTCCAACCGAATAGCCCGTTTGACGGGCAATCGACTTGATCGTCGCCCGCGCCATTACGCGGCTGTCCTCAGCTGTTGTTCCAGAAACCTGCGCCCGGTTTCCAGCGTGGCCTTGAGGTCGGTGCTTTCGTCATGTTCGACAAACAAATCCGCGCAGCCGGTCCGCGCAAGGGCCGCCAACAAAGGCTCCCAATCAACGACGCCCTGCCCCAGATCGCGCCAGCGATCATCGCCTTGCTCGGTCGGATCGACATCCTTGGCATGGATGGACAGGATCGAACCCGCGTGGCGCTGAACCATGTCCACAGGATCCAGACCCACCGCCACAACCCAGCCAATATCGGGCTGCCAGTAGATGTTGCCTTGCGACAGAATCAGATCAAGCGGGGTGTCCCCCGCCTCGCCCTGCAGATCGAAATCGTGGTTGTGATAGCCCAGCCTGACACCCTGCGCGGCCAAACGGGTGGCCCATTCGGATAGCTGATGCGCCACCTTGCACCAGTCTGCACGAGATTTTGGACGCATCTCTGGTGACAGCCAGGGCATGATCGCCACCGGGCAATCCAACAGGTTCAGAACCGCTGAGACCTCGTCAAACCGGTCTTCGAACTCTTCCCAGTCAAAATGGGCAGACCGCACCCGCAGGCCCGAGCGTTGAACGATCTCTGCCATCTGGGACGGCGTCAGTTCGTGTAAGCCCGTCGTCTCGACATCCGCAAAACCGCAGGTCGCCGCCATGTCCAGCTGATCGGCCAGACCCCCGCAATGCCGGACTGTGTAAAGTTGCGCGGAAATACGCATATCCCACCATTGAAACGTTTCAAATATGGTGGAATACGAGGGGCGCGCTTGTCAAGCACCCCGCACGGCCCTTGTTTTCGGTTATTTTCGCATCGACATTCCGTTGTGGAACAAATGCACCTTGTCCGGGGCGGCGGTCACCGACGCGGTCTGGCCCCGCAGGTTTCGTTGCACGCCGGGCAGTTTGGCGATGACCGATTCTGCCCCTTCGGATTTCTCGAAATAAAGCAGTGTGACCTCGCCCAAGGCTTCGGTGAAATCGACGGTGCCGGACAGGATCGGATCGCTGTCGGTCAGGACAAAATCTTCGGGCCGAACGCCAATATTGACCTGTTTGCCTTCGTCCCCAGCCTCGGTCGGGATTGTCGAAACCGCCGTGCCACCAGAGGCCAGCGAAACAGTGGTCATCTGCCCGGTGCCCGTGATCGTGCCCGGCAACAGGTTCATCGAGGGTGAGCCGATGAACTGCGCCACAAACTCATTGTCCGGCGTTTCATAAAGCTCCAAAGGAGTTCCGACCTGCGCAATCCCTTTGTTGGCCAGAACCACGATCCGGCTGGCCAGCGTCATGGCCTCGACCTGATCGTGGGTCACATAGATCATCGTGCTGTCAGGCATCGCCTCTTTCAGACGCGCAATCTCGATCCTTGTGGCCACGCGCAGGGCGGCATCGAGGTTCGAAAGCGGTTCATCGAACAGATACACCTTCGGATCACGTACAATCGCGCGCCCGATAGCCACCCGTTGCCGCTGACCGCCTGACAGCGCTTTGGGCAAACGATCCAGAAACGGTTCGAGCTGAAGGATTTTGGCGGCACGCTCGACCGAGGCGTCGATCTCGGAGGCTGGCATCTTGGCGATCTTCAGGGCAAAGGCCATGTTCTCACGCACGGTCATATGCGGATAGAGCGCGTAGGATTGGAACACCATGGCGATGCCGCGCTGCGCAGGCGGGACTTCGTTCATGACCTGCCCTTCGATCTCTAGCGTGCCACCAGAGATCTTCTCCAACCCTGCGATCATCCGCAGCAAGGTGGATTTACCGCAGCCCGAGGGGCCGACGAAGACAATCAACTCACCCTGTTCGATGTCCAGATCGATATGTTTCAGGACATCAACAGGACCATAGGACTTGGCAACGTCCGTCAGCTTGAGTTCAGACATGGCTTTACCCCTTTTCCCTGATCATCAGGCAGAATTGTGCTTCGTTCAGTGTGACTTGCCCGGTGCCATCCACCGCGCCAAGGTCCTGACCAATTGGCCGCCAGTCACCTTCTGGCAGACGCAGATCGGCGCTGTCCGAGCCCAGATTGAAGGCGCAGAACACCTGTTCGGTTTCATCTTCACGTAGGAAAGTCAGGATCGGTCCGGTCTGCTCCATCCGCGTCTGCGTGCCCGAGGCCAACGCGGAATGCGACTGACGCAAGGCAATGGCACGGCGATAGTGGTTCAGCATCGACATCGGATCATTTTCCAACCGATCCACCGCCTGTTCAGCCTGCGCCATGCTGACCGGCAGCCATGGCTCAGCCGCGCTGAAACCGGAATGCTCATCCTGTGCGGCCCAGACCATCGGCGTCCGGCAACCGTCGCGTCCCTTGTATTCGGGCCAGAACTCGATGCCGTAAGGGTCTTGCAGTTTTTCAAAGGGCACATCCGCTTCGTGCAGACCCAGCTCTTCGCCCTGATACAGACAGGCTGAACCGCGCAGGCACATCATCAACACAGCATGTTGCCGGGCGGCAGCCTCGGTCAGGTTCCAGCGCGAGGCATGGCGGGCGACATCGTGGTTCGAAAACGCCCAGCAGGGCCAGGCGTCGCCTGCTTTCGTTTCCAACTGATCAAAGACCTGCTTGGCGTAGTCGGCCGTCAGCGCGCGCTTTTCCAAAAACTCGAACGCGTAGCACATATGCATTCGCTTATCGCCGGTGGTGTATTCGCCCATGATCTCAAGCCCGCGTTGGGCATCCCCGATCTCGCCCAGACAGGCGCGGCCTTCATATTCGTCGGTCAATGCGCGAAGACGTTCCAGAAACGCGATGTTTTCCGGCTGGCTTTTTGAGAACAGGTGATCCTGATGGTTATACGGATTCACCGCAGGCGCGATCGAGGCATTGCGCTGATCCTCGGGCAGCGCCGGATTGTCCCGAAGCGCTTTGTCGTGGAAGTAGAAGTTGATGGTATCCAGGCGGAACCCGTCAACGCCCATATCCAGCCAGAATCGCGCAACGTCCAGCAGCGCGCCCTGTACTTCAACGCAGTGAAAATTCAGGTCGGGCTGCGAGGTCAGAAAGTTGTGCAGGTAATATTGCAGACGGCGGGAATCCCATTGCCAGGCCGAGCCGCCAAAAATCGACAGCCAGTTGTTAGGTGGTGTGCCGTCCGGCTTGGGGTCGGCCCAGACAAACCAATCGGATTTCGGGTTGTCTCGGCTGGCCCGGCTTTCGCTGAACCACGGATGCTGGTCCGAGGTGTGCGACAGCACCAGATCGATCATCACCTTCAAGCCCTTGGCATGGGCCTTGGCCAGCAGGTCCTGAAAATCCGCCAGCGTGCCGAACATTGGGTCCACGTCCCGATAGTCGCTTACATCGTAACCGAAATCCTTCATCGGGGATTTGAAGAAGGGCGAAATCCAGATCGCATCCACGCCAAGCGACGCGATGTAATCCAACCGTTGGGTGATGCCTTTCAGATCCCCGATCCCGTCACCATTGCTGTCCTGAAAGCTGCGCGGATAGATCTGATAGATCACACCGCCGCGCCACCACTCGGACGTTGCTTTGGTCGATTTGGAAATGTCCACGATGTTTTGCACGTTCATCAGACGCCTCTATTTGACAGATCCGGCCAACAGGCCCCGGACCAGATATTTTTGCATTGCGAAGAACACGACCAGCGGCACGAAGATCGACACAAAGGCCGCTGTCGCAAGGATTTCCCAATTGCCGCCTCGGGTTCCCAAAAGCTCGACAATCCGGTTGGTCATTACGGTGGTCTGACCGGTTGCATCGATCAGGAAAACCTTGGCGACCAGCAGGTCGTTCCATGTCCACAGGAACTGGAAGATCGCGAATGAAGCCAGCGCCGGGAAGCTGAGCGGCAGGATCAGCTTGGTGAAGATCTGGAACTCGGTCGCGCCATCGACGCGCGCGTTTTCGATCAGATCACGTGGCAATCCGGCCATGTAGTTGCGCAGCAGGTAAATCGCCAACGGCATCCCAAAGCCCGTATGGGCCAGCCAGACACCCAGATAGCCTTTGCCGATGCCGATATTCAGGTGGAATTTCAGCAACGGGATCAAGGCCAGCTGCAGCGGCACCACCAGAAGGCCGACCACCGCCGCGATCAGCAGCGCACGGCCCGGAAAATCCATCCATGCCAGCGCATAGGCTGCAAAAGCCGCCACAAGGATCGGGATGATCGTCGCCGGGATCGTCACCGTCAGCGTATTGAAGAACGCTTTGGCCATATTGTCGTCACCGCTGTTGCTCAGCAATACGGTGCCGTAATTCTCCATCGTGAATTCCGACGGTACTTTGGCGGTGACAAAGACACGCGCGCCACGATTGCCGGTGAACGCCTCGGAGTTCTCCATTCGGTAGTTGCCCTCTGCGTCCACGGTGATTGTACCGCCCCTGCGCAGTTCGGCCACATCGCCGGGTGCGAAGGCATCGATCTCACGCGCGCTGATCCCCCATTTTGAAATCGTCGCCTGCTGCGCTTCGTCGAACAGGTTGCCCTCGATCACATACAGATCACCCTGTTGCACCTGAGTTTCGGGCGCGGCGGCGCGGATCGTCAGGTTCTGTTCCGACGGGAACATGGCGCGCCACCAGCCGCTGCTGGAAATCTGATCCGCCGTGCGGAACGAAGAAATCAACAGCCCCAGTGTCGGCACCAGCCACAGCACGACCAGAAAGATGACCGAGCCATGAACCACCCATCTGAGGGCGGGTTTGGTTCCTGCAATATCGCTCATACCCGCTACTCCATTTCCTTGCGCGCATTGCGCACGTTCCAGACAAGGATCGGGGTTACCAGCAGCATGATGACCATGGCCGAGGCCGAACCGACCCCCCAGTCATCGCCCCGGAACAGCTTGTCATACATGTAATTGGCCAGGACCTGCGTCTCCCATTGCCCGTTGGTCATGGCAAAGACGATGTCAAAGACCTTCAGCACCGTGATCGTGATCGTCGTCCAGACGACGAGAATGGTTGTCTTGATCTGCGGCACCTTGATCTTGAAGAAAATCTGAAACGGGTTGGCCCCGTCCAGAATAGCGGCCTCGATCGTTTCTTCGGGAATACCGCGCAGGGCCGCTGACAGGATCACCATCGCAAAGCCGGTTTGGATCCAGATCAGGACGATCATCAGGAAGAAACTGTTCCAGAACGGCACCGTCAGCCATGTCTGCGGCTCGGTCCCGCCAAAGAAGATATAAAGCGCGTTCAGGATGCCGATCTGGTCTTGCTCGGCTGGCCGGGCGTCATAGACCAGCTTCCAGATGACCGATGCACCGACGAAGGAAATCGCCATCGGCATGAAGATTAGCGACTTGGCAAGATTGCCCCAGCGGATGCGGTCGGTCAGTTGCGCAACCAGCAGACCAAAGGCCGTGGACATCGCAGGCACCACGATCAGCCACAGCATGTTGTTGCGCATGGCCTCCCAGAATTTTGGCTCGGCGGCCATCTGGCCGTAGTTTTCCAGCCCGACCCATCTGTACCCGCCGCCGGGCACGCGTTCCGTGAGGGACAGACGCAAGGTTTCAACCACCGGATAGGCCAGATACAGGCCAAGTGCGGCCAGCGCGGGAAACAGAAACAGCCAGGGCCGGATCATGTTTGCGCGGTTGATGTTGCGTCCCGCATTCGGCCCGCGCGGCGGGAACAGGACTTTGTCCAGAAACTGGTTCGAGAGGTAGAAGTAGCCCACGCAACCCGACACACCGATGATGATGGTCAGCAGGCCCTGAAGTGCCGGTGTCATGACGCCCTCATGTGTTTGGAAACGGGGCAGCCGGTGGGCCGCCCCATAACATCAGTTACTTCGCGGCATCCCACGAGGACTGGATTTCGCCTGTAACCGTGGCGGCATCTTTCGCACCCGACGAATAGTCGACCATGCCGGTCCAGAAGGTCCCCGCGCCGACCGCACCGGGCATCAGGTCAGAGCCGTCAAAGCGGAAGGTGGTGGCGTTTGTCAGAATCTCACCCTGTCCGCGCTGCGTGTCATTGGCGTAATTCTCGGGGTTTGCCCCCAGATGCGGGGTCAGGAACCCGTCCTGCGACATCATGATCTCATGCGCGAAGGGGGTTTTGAGGAATTCCATGAATGCCTCGGCCGCCGGGTTCGGGTTGGTGATGGTGAACAGCGTGCCCGCACCCAGAACCGGGGTGCCCAGATCCTTCT
Organism: Ruegeria sp. K5; assembly: GCF_056531805.1. Classification (NCBI taxonomy): domain Bacteria; kingdom Pseudomonadati; phylum Pseudomonadota; class Alphaproteobacteria; order Rhodobacterales; family Roseobacteraceae; genus Ruegeria; species Ruegeria sp. K5. The sequence continues at coordinate 141,951 of NZ_JBQFML010000003.1, forward strand.
CGGCATAGGCCGGGAAGTAGAAGAAATCGGCATCCACACCCAGTTCGGTCCCTTCCGGGAAGTAGGCCGGAATGAACGAGGCCTGACGGTGCATCATGCAGGCCGGCGGGCTGTCGAACAGACCCTTGGGGCTGTCGCGGAAATCAATCGCGGCGGTGTCATCGGCATCACCCACGACGTAGTCGTCATTGCGGGTGAAGCTGCCATATTCCTCGATCGCGGCGATCACGCGCGGATCGTCGAACTTCATTTCGTTCGAAACCCACTGGTCATAAACCTCGGGCGGCTGGGTGCGCAGCATCAGATCCTCGACCCAGTCGGTCGCGGGCCAGCCAGTGGCACCACCAGACGCCAGACCAACACAAAGCGGCGTTTCGCCATCTTCGACCATCTGGTCCATCAGTGCCTTGAACTCTTCCATGGTCTGGGGCACTTCGTAACCGAAATCCTCAAAATTCTCGGGGATGTACCAGACCAGGGATTTCACGTTCACATTGAAGAAGAAGCCGTAGAACCCGTCTTCACCTTCGGCATTCTCGAATGTCCCAAGATCAACCCAGGACTGCCCGGCGGCAAAATTCTCTTTGATCCAATCCGCCGACCCTTCGGCCAGAGGTGTCAGATACCCGTTCTTTGCCATGTTGGCGGCAAGGCCGGGCTGCGGAAAGACAGTCAGGTTGGGGGCCGACCCGGCGGCAGCGTCAATCAGGATCTGCTGTTCCAGCGAATCCGACCCGACATAGCTGGCATTGGCGCCGGTTGCATCGATGAAATAGGCCACGAGGTTCTCGAAAGAATCGCCCTCACCCGCCAGCCATGGCCCGAAAATCGTCAGGTCCTGACCGGTCAGGTCATGAGCATCGGCAAAAGCCTGCAACCCATCCCAATCAAAGTTTCCATCGCCGACCGCGTGAATCATTTCACCTTCGGCATGCGCGGACCCGGCCATCAGGGCGAGCACCGCCGCGCCTGCATATAGCGAGTGTTTCATCAATAATCCTCCCAAGACAACAACGCGCTTCTGAGATTCGTTTTTCAAAGCGCTTTGGATGCGGAACTTTATCCGCTAACATTCAGCCTCTGTCAACAATCTGTTTCTGATACTGCACTATGGTTGGCAGAGTTCGAATTGACGGAATACAGGTTGACGAATGGTCGATTTGGCCACAAAACAAGTTTAACACCTCATTTGAAGGCGCTTTGAACCGCTCATGAACCTGAAACAGCTCTCGGAAGTCCTGGGTCTTTCACAGACAACCGTCAGCCGCGCGCTGAACGGCTATCCGGAGGTGAGCGAGGATACGAGGGTTCGGGTTCAGGCCGCTGCGCAGAAACATGGATACCGACCGAACAGCCGGGCCAAGGGGCTGGCGACGGGCAAGTCCATGGTGATCGGGCATGTGATCCCCAGCTCATCCCAGCATGAAATGGTGAACCCGATTTTTGGGGATTTCGTCGCCGGTGCTGCAAAGAAATATGCCGAGCATGGCTATGACATGATGTTCACAAACGCCGACGACACCTCGATCGAAGAAGCTTATCGCAGTCTGTTTCAACGCGGCGCGGTGGACGGGGTCGTGCTGCAAGGGCCCAAGGTGAACGAGCATCGGATTTCAGTGCTCAGCCGCATGTCCGTGCCGTTCATCGTTCACGGACGTTCAACCGGGGTGGACCTGCCTTATGACTGGATCGACGTGAACAACAAAAGTTCTTTTCAGCGCGCGACCCGGTTTTTGCTGGATCTGGGCCATCGCCGCATCGCGCTGATCAACGGGCTTGAGGATATGGATTTCGCCCATCGCCGCCGCGACGGTTATCTTGCTGCGCTGGCGCAGGCCGGGCTTGAGTTGGATCCCGATCTGATGCGCAGCGCCGAAATGACCGAAGTTTACGGCCATCACGAAACCCGCGCCATGCTGGCGCTGGACAATCCGCCCACCGCAATTCTGACTTCGTCCATGATCTCGGCCATTGGTGTGCGCCGCGCTTTGGAGGAGGCTGGCTTGCAGATGGGCCGCGATGTGTCCGTGATTGCCCATGATGACGACCTGTCCTACCTCAAGAACGGGCAGGACGTGCCCATTTTCACAGCCACACGCTCATCCGTACGTCAGGCAGGGGAACTGGCCGCCGACATGCTGATCGAGCGCATCAAGTCCCCGAACGATCCGACCAAAACCAAATTGCTCGAGGCGGAACTGGTCGTGGGCAGATCAACCGGCCCGGTGCTAAGCAGGTAACAAAATGAAATACACCCGCGCTGATTTCCCCAAGGATTTCCTCTTTGGTGTGGCAACTTCGGCCTATCAGATTGAAGGCCACGCGAAGGGCGGCGCTGGCCAGACCCATTGGGACACCTTCGCCGCCTCGCCCGGCAATGTCGTGCGAAATGAAAACGGCGATCTGGCTTGCGATCACCTGAACCGGTTCCCGCAGGATTTCGATCTGGTGCGCGAGGCCGGGTTTGATTGCTATCGCTTTTCAACCAGCTGGGCGCGGGTCATGCCCGAGGGGCGCGGTCAGGTCAATCAGGCCGGGCTGGACTACTACGACCGGCTGACCGATGCGCTGCTGGATCGCGGCATCCGCCCCTGCGCCACGCTTTATCATTGGGAATTGCCTTCGGCCCTGGCCGACCTCGGCGGCTGGCGCAACCGCGATATTGCCGGGTGGTTCGCCGATTTCACCGAGGTCATCATGGGCCGCATCGGCGACCGTATGCACAGCGTCGCCCCGATCAACGAGCCCTGGTGCGTGAGCTGGCTGAGCCATTTCGAAGGGCACCACGCCCCCGGCATGCGCGACATTCGTGCGGCGGCGCGCGCGATGCACCATGTTCTGCTGGCCCATGGGCGCGCCATTCAGGCCATGCGGGGGCTGGGGATGAACAATCTGGGCGCGGTGTTCAATCTGGAATGGGCCGAACCCGCCGACAGCAGCCCAAACGCCCGCGAAGCCACCGATCTTTATGATGGGATTTACAACCGTTTCTTTCTGGGTGGCGTCTTCAAAAAAGCCTACCCGCAGAATGTGCTGGACGGGTTGGAAAAGCACTTGCCAACCGGTTGGCAGGACGATTTCGAAATCATCGGAACGCCAGTCGATTGGTGTGGGCTGAACTATTACACCCGCAAACTGATCGCCCCGTCCGACACCGCATGGCCCAGCCTGAAAGAGGTGCCCGGCCCGCTGCCAAAAACGCAGATGGGGTGGGAGATCGAGCCGACGGCACTTTCTCGTTTTCTGACCCGCACGGCGCGGGACTACACCGGAGACCTGCCGATCTATGTCACCGAAAACGGCATGGCCAGCCCCGAGCGGCAGCAGGATGACGACCGGATAGAGTATTTGAATCAGCATCTTACGGCGGTGCAAACTGCGCTGGAACAGGGCGTTCCGGTCAAGGGTTACTTCATCTGGTCGCTGCTGGACAATTACGAATGGGCGTTTGGATATGAAAAGCGGTTCGGGCTGGTCGACGTGGATTTCGACACGCTGGAGCGCAGACCCAAAGCCTCGTTTAACGCGCTGAAGTCGGCGCTGGCGCAAGGTGAACCCGTTGCGGTGCCCTTGGCCCAACCGGCAGGTGCGGTGCACGCGCATTGGAACCTGGTGGCAGATATCGGCGGCACCAACACCCGGCTTGGGGTCATCACAAACGGAGAGCTGACGGATCTGCGCAAGCATCCGACCGGTACCCTGCCCGATCTGCTTGACGCGTTCCACAGCCTGCGTGATGACATCGGCACCGACCCTCAGGCCGTTGTCGCCGCAGGCGCGGGCCCGGTTCGCGATGGCGTCATCCAACTGACAAACGCCCATCTGGACCTGTCCGAGGCCGAGTTAGCCAAGGCCACAGGTGCCCGACATACCTATGTGATCAACGACTTCACCGCTGCGGCATGGTCCGTGGCCGAGGCAACGAAGGCCGATGTGGCCGTGCTGCAGGGCGACCCGACACCGCCAACCGGCACCCGTCTTGTCGTTGGCCCGGGAACCGGGCTGGGTGTCGGGGCGCTGTTGTATTCGGAAGGACATTACCACACAGCCTCGGGCGAAGGCGGTCATGTCGGTGTCTCCCCGCGCCACCGGGACGAGGTTGATATTTTCGAAGCCGCCCGCCACATCGCGCCGGACTGTTTCTTTGGCGACAGCCTGACGCTTGAAGCTGAAATGTTCCTGAGCGGAACAGGTCTGCCTGTCCTCTATCAATCCATCGCACTGGCCGCCGGTCAGACTGACGCACCGCACCGTCCGGCAAAGGACATTCTTCACGACGCCCGCAACGGATCGGATGCCCATGCCATCAAAGCGGCAGAGATGTTCACGACCCATCTGGGCGCTCTGCTGGGTGATCTGGCCGTCACCTTGATCCCCCGGGGCGGCGTGTTCCTGGTGGGCGGCGTGGCAGAGAAGAACCGCTGGCTGTTTGGCGAGCGTTTTCTGGACGCCTTCAATCAAGGTGGGCGATTCAGCGATTTGCGGCAAGGGATGAACCTTTATATCTCGGAACAGATCGAATTTGGCATTGTTGGCGCTAACAACTTCTGTAAAAATGCGCTCATGCGGTAAAATCGTGTGACCATTTCCAAAGAAGGACCGCGGGATGATCCTGTGTTGTGGCGAAGCCCTGATCGACATGATCGCCGAACCGACCAATTCGGGCGCGCAGGGCTATGTGCCCCATTCCGGCGGCGCAATTTTCAACACGGCCATCGCGCTGGGGCGCTTGGGCGCGCCGGTGGGGATGCTGACGGGCTTGTCCTCGGATATGTTTGGCGCGCAATTGGCGGACACGCTGAAGGCAAGCCATGTGGACACCTCGCATGTGATTGTCAGCGACCGCCCGACCACTTTGGCTTTTGTGAAGCTGGTGGATGGGCATGCTTCGTACAATTTTGTTGATGAAAACACGGCGGGGCGAATGTTGCAGCCCGAGGATATGCCACAGCAATTGCTGGCGACCTCGACCCTGTATCTGGGGGGGATCAGCCTGGCCTGTGAACCCTGTGCCGATGCCTATGCCGCGCTGCTCGACCGTCATGGCGGCGACCGCGCGGTGATGCTGGACCCAAATATCCGGCCGGGTTTTATCAAAGATCAGACCCGCTATCGCACCCGCCTGAACCGCATGATCGCGCAGGCCGATATCGTCAAGGTTTCGGACGAGGATCTGGATTGGATCATTCCCGGGCCGGAAACCCATGCCGAGAAGGTGCCCTTGTTGCTGAAGGCCGGGCCGTCGGTGGTGATTGTGACGCGGGGCAGTCAGGGGGCCTCGGGCTATCTGGCGGACGGGTCCGAGACCTCGGTGGCGGTCAAACCGGTGCAGGTTGTCGATACGGTCGGGGCTGGCGATACGTTCAACGCGGGCGTTTTGGCCGAACTCCACCGCGCCGGGCACCTGAGCAAAGAGGGCCTGCGCGCCTTGACACCTGATAGCCTGCGCGCGGCTTTGTCCCTGGGCGCAGAAGTCGCCGCCGTCACCGTATCCCGCGCCGGGGCAAACCCGCCCAGGGCGCATGAGCTTTGATCCCCCGAGGGAACCGACATGAAACGATCCGACATCAACGACATCAAGACCGAGGCGCAGGCCTTCATCAAATCCTTCGGCGCGGTCCTGCCGCCCTTCGCCGACTGGTCCCCTGATCAGATGCGCAGCGCAAAGGCCGACACGATCCGCGCCCGAGGGTTGGGCTGGGACATTACCGATTACGGTCAGGGCAAGTTTGATGAGCTGGGCCTGTTCCTGTTCACCCTGCGCAATGGCGACGTGAATGATCTGAACCAGGGTCGCGGTATGCTCTATGCCGAGAAACTGCTGATTTCGCGAGACAAACAATTATCTCCGATGCACCGCCATATCATCAAGGCCGAGGACATTATCAACCGGGGCGGCGGTGATCTGGTGATGGAGATCTACGCCTCGGACCCCGAAGGCGGCATTGATCGCGACAATCCGGTGGTTGTGCCCAGCGATGGCTGCGACGTGACGATCACGCCCGGCGAATTGCTGCGCCTGAAACCCGGCGAAAGCGTGACCCTGATGCCCGGTATCTGGCATGCCTTCTGGGCCGAGCGTGGGGATTGTCTGATCGGTGAAGTCTCAACCGTCAATGACGACCGCACCGACAATGTGTTCGAGCAACCGATCCCCCGGTTCGCGACCATTGAAGAGGACGCAGCGCCGGAATTTTTGCTGGTTGCGGATTACTAAACACTCAGTCCGCGCCGCCAAAATCTCGACCAGAGCGCTTGACAATTAAATCCGCGACAGACTAGCTGACCAGCGATGGTTCCCGTAGCGATGCCTGCGGGATGAAAATGGGAATACGGTGCGGCCCTGCGGCCAAATCCGTGACTGCCCCCGCAACTGTAAGCGCAGAGCGACGCCAAATCACCACTGGCTTGAACAGGTCGGGAAGGTTGGCCAAGCCACGACCCGCAAGTCAGGAGACCTGCCATCACCTGTGCAACCAACCCGGGGCGGGGTGTCCTGGAAGGAGGATTTGATGGCTCAATTTTTCGCCTGCGGGCGTGGCTTTTTCTTTTCGCGCGGTTTCCGCAGCGGGAACAGCCATGTCATCCCAAGCTGACCACTTCGTCCTGATCTGTTCGACCTGTCAGGGTGAAATCGAAGCCAAGGCAGCCAAGGCCAGTTTGGACGCAACCCTACCACCGGGGTTTGCGACCCGAATGATTGCCTGCATGGCAGGGTGCGAACGCCCCATGACCGTTGGGCTGCAAGCCGAAGGCAAGGCGCAGTATCTGTTCGGCGATATCCAAAGCCCCGCCGATCTGGACGCGATTGCCGCCTTCGCCCGCCAATTCCGCGACAGTGACGACGGCTGGACCAGTGCAACCGATCGGCCCCCTGCCCTGCTTTTCAAAACTCTGGCCCGTCTGCCGCGCCTTTCGACAGAGGGCGAGAAATGAGTTTTCTGGTTGCCAAGGGGCTCGAATACTACGCCCTGAATGGGGATGTGTTGCTACAGGATGTCTCCTTCTCATTGGATGAGGGGTCGATCCTGGCCATTGCCGGGCCAAACGGGGCCGGGAAAACCACGCTGTTGAACCTGCTTTGTGGCCTCGAACGTCTGGCCTTGGGCGATGTGACGATCAAGGGGCAAAGCCTGCGTCAATTATCTGCCCCTGAACGGGCACGCACCATCGCTGTGGTCGGGCAGCAGGAACTGCCTGACGGCAGGCTGAAACTGCGCGACTATGTGGCCCTTGGGCAAATCCCGATTCAGGCCGACCGGTCAGCCGAGGATCATAAGGCCGATCTTGAGCGGGTGCTTGAGATCACCGAACTGGTCCCGCTGGCCGATAAACCGATGCAACGTCTGTCCGGCGGCGAACGTCAGCGGGCGCATATCGCACGGGCCCTGGCGCAAAGGCCATCGCTGCTGTTTCTGGACGAGCCGACAAACCACCTCGACCCCGACGCCAAGGGCCACATGCTGTCGCTGGTGGCCGAACTAGGCGTGACGGTTGTGATGATCGTGCACGATCTGGTCATGATCCCCGAATTCGCCACCCATGTCGCTTTGATGAAGGCAACCCGCATGACCGGCTTCGGCCCGGTTCCCGAAGTTCTAACACCCGAGCGTGTGCGCGATACGTTTGGCGTTGACTACCTGTGTTTCCAGCACGAAGGGCGCGTGATCCCGGCGCTGGATATCCGAAAACGAAAGCTGTCATCTTAACAGGAGAATTTGATGATGCAGAAATTCTGGTCCGTAGTCCTTGTTTCGGGCCTCGCGAGTGGTGCGGCGGCACATGAAGTGACCGTCGACAATTGCGGAGAACCACTGGTGTTCGACGGCACGCCCGAGCGGATTGTCGTGCACGACATGAACATGACCGACATGGCCTTTGCGCTGGGTTTGCAGGACAAGATTGTCGGCCTGACCGGCATTACCGGCTGGTACAAGACCAGCCCGGATTTCGATGCAAAACGCGGTGACATCCCGGAACTGGCGCCCAAATACCCCACCGTCGAAAATCTGGTCGCGGTCGAGCCGGATATGTTCTTTGCCGGTTGGTATTACGGCATGCAGCCGGGTGGCGAAGTCACCCCCGACACGCTGGAACCCTTTGGCATCAAAACCATGGTCCTGACCGAAAGCTGCGTTCACCTGAACAAGGACCGCCCCGAAGCCAGCATGGACCTTCTGTTCGATGACGTGCTGCGTCTGGGCAAGGTGATGCATGTGGAAGACAAGGCCGAAGCGTTGGTTTCGGGCTGGAAAGACCAGCTGGCGGCCATCGAATCCAAAACCGCAGACCTGCCGAAACCCCGCGTCTTCCTGCTGGACGGTCCCGCCGATGCGCCCTTTACCGCCGGTAAATTCGCCATTCCAGACGCCATGATCGAGGCTGCGGGCGGTGTCAGCGTCACCCATGACATGGACACCAGCTGGGGTCGCACCTCATGGGAAGCAGTGGCCGCCGCAAACCCCGAATTTCTGGTCCTACTGGACTATCAGACCGGGAACGGTGCCGAGGACACGTTCAAGTTTCTGCAGGAGCATCCGGCCATGTCCCTGACCGATGCCGTCAAGAACGAACGCTGGATCGGTCTGCGCTATGAAGAGCTGACACCGGGACCGGCAAATATCGACGCCATCGAAAAGATGGTTTCGGCCATGCACCCGGAGCTCAACTAAAATGGCTCAAACGGGGCGTGCGGTCCTGCTGGGGGCGGTCATTCTGACCGCCCTTTTGCTGCTGTCCGTTGTCTATGGCACGACATCCATTCCTGTCGCAGACGTAGGCACAGCGATCATGCTGGGCACCGGATTGACCGAAGGCGAGATGTCCCCCCTGCATCGGATCGTGTTCGACCTGCGCCTGCCCCGCGCCCTATTCGCGGCGGTCATTGGCGCTGGTCTGGGTGTGGTCGGCGTGGTGCTGCAAACCACCACGCGCAACGATCTGGCCGACCCGTTTCTGTTTGGCCTGTCTTCGGGCGCAGCCGCCGGGGCGGTTCTGGTCATCACGGTAACCGGGGACGTGCTTGGCATCTGGACCCTGCCGCTTGCTGCCTTCTGTGGCGGCTTGATCGCGTCAGGCATCGTTCTCGCGCTGGTTCAGGGCTTGCGCACAAGCGCGCCGGAAAAGCTGATCCTTGCAGGGCTTGCGGTCTCGTTCCTGTTTTCTGCCATCACCAACTATCTGATTTTTTCCGGCGACAGTCGTGCCGCGCATTCGGTGATCTTCTGGATGCTGGGCGGTCTTGGCCTCGCGCGGTGGGAGACCTTTCCCCTTGTCCTGATCGGGCTTGCGATGATCCTGGGCTATTCACTCTACCGCAGCCGCTGGCTGGACGCGCTGCTGACCGGGGATTTCACTGCTGCTACGCTGGGTATCCCGGTTCAGGGCCTGAGGTTTCGGATGTTCTTTGTTGCGGCTCTGGCCACGGCAAGCTTTGTCTCGGTCGCGGGCGTCATTGGCTTTGTCGGCCTGATGGTCCCTCACATCGCCCGAGGCATTGCCGGAACACTGCACCGCAATCTGTTGGTAACCTCGGCCATCGTGGGTGCGATCCTGCTGACGCTCTCCGACATCCTGTCGCGCTTGCTGCTGGCCCCGCAGGAACTTCCCGTCGGCATCGTCACCACATCCATCGGATCACTGTTCGTCTTCCTGTACCTGTTCAAATCCGCCCGCAACGACTAAGCCTAGTGCGTGCCGCGTGGCACGAAATAGGGATCGACCATGATCGTCTCGCTGGTTTTGGCGGGATCGGCCAGCCTGCGTTCCAGCAGCGCAATGACCTGATCGACAGCCTCAGCAATCGGGTTGTTGACCGTGCTCAGGTTGAAGATCGGCCATCTGGCCATTTCGATGTCGTCGAACCCGACCAGCGACAGCGCGTTTGGAACGTCCAGACCCATCTCGCGCGCCGCTGTCAGCGCCCCGATTGCGCTGGCATCATTGGCGCAGATCAGCGCGTCCAGCCTGTGCTGTCCCAGCAAGGTCAGCGCGATGTCCCGCCCGGTCTCGACCGTGAAATCTCCGGTCTCTTCCGCCACCAGTCCAAGGCCCGCGCGTTCCAGCACCTCGATCACACCCGCCCTGCGCTCGGCCGAGGATGAGAAACTGGGCGCGCCACCCAGAAATCCAAACCGTGTCCGACCTTTCCGGATCAACGCCTCAGTCGCAAGTCGCGTGCCTTGGGCATTGCGGCAGCACACGTTGTCGACCCCTGGCGCCTGCACAATGCGCCCGGCAGAAATCATCGGCACGCCCAGCTTGCTGCATCGTTTGACCAGCGCCTGAGGCATACTGCCCCCGCGAAGGATCAAAGCATCCAGCGGATAGCGCAAAACCTGCTCGATCGCGTCTTCTGCACGCTGATCCCCACCGTCGATGAGAATCGGCCATTTGTTCAAAGCGTTCAGTTTACCGACCAAAGCACGCACAAATTCGGAATCAAAATCGCTGCGCATATTGCCGACAAACACCGCCACAAGGTGCGAGCGTCCGTCCTTCAGACCGGCGGCCAAAGCGTTTGGCTGATAGCCCATACGCTCGGCCATATCTTCGATTATTTTTCTTTTATTTTCATCAAGATATGCGCCGGGTGTAAAGGCGCGGGAAACGGCCGATCGAGACACCCCAGCCGCGTCCGCGACGGCCTGCGCAGTGACCCTGCGGCGCCTTTCGGCGGGTTTGTCACGATCCTGAACCACGCTCAACCTGTCCTTCGATTTGGTGGAATTTGTCAATATTGCTAGAAATCTTTCACCGAACTGTCATACGTTAACACTATGTGGGCACGTGTGCAGATTCCAGACGCGTCCATGATGCAGGTCGGAGGCTGCGCGCATCAAACGCCGCAGGGGAGCCTGCACAATAACCTGGCACAAATTTGCCACCGGTCCCTTAGCTGCAAGGGGCCGACACCGAACCGGAGGATCGAAATGACCAAACTGAAGTTTTGCGCAACGGCTGCCGCACTCGCGTTCACCGCGACCACAGTCTTTGCAGAAACCGAAATCACCTGGTGGCACGCACATGGCGGGCAATTGGGCGAGACCGTCAACAAGGTGGCCGAGAAATTCAACGCGTCGCAGGACGAATACACAATCACTCCGATCTACAAAGGCAGCTACGAAGAGACGCTGACCGCTGGTATCGCGGCCTTCCGCGCCGGTGAGCAGCCGAACATCATGCAGGTCTTTGACGCGGGCGCTGCAACCGTGATCGCCGCCAAGGGCGCAACCGTTCCGGTACAGGACCTGCTGGCCGAAAACGGTGTCGAGTTCGACATCAACGACTACATCGCCGGTGTGCGTTATTTCTATGCCGACAGCGATGGCAAGATGATCGGGATGCCCTTCAACTCGTCGACCCCGATTCTGTACTACAACGTCGACGCGCTGGAAGCCGCTGGCGTGACCCCGCCGAAGACATGGGAAGAATTCCAGTCGACCACCGCCCCGGCGTTGAAAGAGGCGGGCTATATCCCGCTCAGCCAGTCGCACCTGCCCTGGATCTTCACCGAGAACTTCATGTCGCGCCACAACCTGCCGTTTGCGACCAACAACAACGGCTATGACGGCATGGATACCGAGATTCTGGTGAACAACGACGCGATCAAGGCGCACTTCACCGCCGTGACCGAGTGGAAGGACAATGGCCTGTTCGAGTGGTACGGCACCGGTTGGGGTGACAACGCCAAGCCGTTTGAAGAGGGCAAAGTTGCCATGTGGCTGGGCTCGTCCGGTTCGTTCGGTGGCCTGTTGCAGAAAAATCTGGGCTTTGAATTCAGCGCGGTTGAACTGCCCTATTGGGAAGCCGTGACGCCCGAGCCGACCCAGACCTTCATCGGTGGTGCCGCCCTGTTCGCGATGGCCGGCAAATCGGACGAAGAAAACAAGGCAACTGCCGAGTTCTTCCGTTTCCTGACCGCGCCTGAAACCCAGTATTTCTGGCATCAGGAAACCGGCTATGTGCCGATCACCGAGGCCGCCTATGACGTTGCCAAGAAAGACGGCCATTATGAGCGTTTCCCGGCAGCCGAAGTCGGTGTGAACCAGTTGCAGGCCAAAGCCGGTGACAACACCAAAGGCTATCGCATGGGCTTCTACGTGCAGATCCGCGATATCATGAACCGCGAATATGGCCGTATCCTGACTGGTGAAACCGACGTGGACACCGCGTTCCAGAACATCGAAGACGAAGCCAACGAATTGCTGGCCCGCTTCGCAAAAACCCAGGGCTAAACCCCGGGATCACCCCCAAGATGGTCGCGCCTTCGGGCGCGGCCATCCCCCATTTTCGCAACTGGACGGGTCATGAAACGCGCGGGCTTCGACACTATCTGGCTTCCTGTGGCATTGCTGCTGCCACAGCTGATGATCATCGCAATCTTCTTCTACTGGCCTGCGGGTTGGGCGTTGCAATCGTCCTTCTTTCTGCAGGACCCGTTTGGCTTCGGTTCGACCTTTGTAGGGGCGGATAACTACACCTCGTTGCTGGGTAACGATCAGTACAAGCGCATCGCGTGGTTCACGATTGTCTTCTCGGTCCTGGTCACATTCTTTTCGCTGTCCATCGCCCTGCTGCTGGCGGTCAAGGCCGACAAGGTGATCCGGGGTGCCAAATCCTATCGCACGCTTCTGATGTGGGTCTACGCCATCGCGCCACCGGTCGCAGGGTTTCTGGGCATCCTGTTCTTTGACCAAAGCACCGGCCCGATGACCAAGTTCTTCCAGATGTTTGGCTGGGATTTCAAACTGGGCGTCGACTACAACGCCACCGCAACCGCGATGATCATCGTGGCTGTCTGGAAACAGATCCCGGTCAATTTCATCTTCTTCCTGTCCGGCCTGCAATCCATCCCGCGTTCGGTCCGCGAGGCGGCGATGATCGACAACCGCTCGGCCACCGGTCGCTTCTGGCAGGTGACCTTTCCACTGCTGGCCCCGACCGCCTTCTTCCTGCTGATCATCAACATCACCTACGCACTGTTCGACACGTTCGGCATCATCGATGCGCTTATGAAGGGTGAGCCGGGGAACAACCCGATGACGCTGGTCTATAAGGTCTATCTGGACGGGTTCCGGGGCAATGACCTTGGCGGCTCATCCGCGCAATCCGTTGTCCTGATGGTTCTTGTTCTGATCCTGACCGTCTTTCAGTTCCGGCTGGTTGAACGCCGGATCCACTATACGTGATGGGGGCGCAAAATGGCTGACACAACCCTTGAGACAACCCAAACCACCCGCCGCCCCCGCAAGATCAAATGGAGCGCGGTTGGCGATCACACCGTCCTGATCCTGGGCTCGCTGCTGATGATGCTGCCGCCGTTGCTGGCGCTGACCACGGCCAGCCATGATGCGGTGACCATCCACCGGCAGGGCATTCAACTGGGCCTTGGCGACGATCTCGGCAAGAACTTCAACGCCGCCATGTTCGAAAAAGGCGGCTTTACCCAAACCGTCGATGGCACGCTGATGCTGATGAATTCGTTCATCCTTGGCATTGGCTTTGCGGTGGGCAAGATCATCATCTCGATGATGGCCGCTTATGCCATTGTCTATTTCCGCCTGCGTTTTGCCACGCTGGCCTTCTGGATCATCTTCACCACGCTACTGCTGCCGCTTGAGGTGCGGATTCTGCCCTCATACGAAGCGATCCAGAAACTGGGCCTGACGAACACCTATACCGGCCTGATCGTCCCACTGATCGCGTCCGCTACAGGCACGTTCTTCTTCCGGCAGTTCTTTATGTCCGTGCCCGAGGAACTGGCCGAGGCCGCCCGAATCGATGGCGCAGGGCCGTGGAAGTTCTTCATCGACATCCTCGTCCCGCTCAGCCGGACGATGATTGCGGCGATCTTCATCATCATGTTCGTCTTTGGCTGGAACCAGTATCTGTGGCCGACACTGATCACCACGGATGAAAGCTTCTTCACGCTGGTCCGGGGCATCAAGCAGATCGTGCTGACCTATACCGACAGTCAGATCCCCGAACATGGGCAGGCCTTGGCGCTGGCGATCGTTGCGATGATCCCGCCGGTGGCTATCGTCATCTTCTTCCAGAATTGGTTCGTCAAGGGCCTCACAGAATCCGATAAATAAGGAAATACGCGCATGGCTCAGGTCTCGTTAGAGGGCATCCGCAAGGTCTATCCCAACGGCTTTCAGGCCGTTGAGACTACCAATTTCACCATTCAGGACGGCGAGTTTGTCGTTCTGGTCGGCCCCTCGGGCTGTGGCAAGTCCACGCTTCTGCGGATGATCGCGGGGCTGGAGGATATCACCGAAGGCACGCTGAAAATCGGCGACCGGGTGGTGAACGATGTGGACCCAGCGGATCGCGACATTGCGATGGTGTTCCAGAACTACGCTTTGTATCCGCATATGACCGTGCGGAAGAATATCGGCTACGGGCTGAAGAACCGGGGCACGCCTGCCTCCGAGATCGCGGCCAAGGTCGAAGACGCGGCAAAGATGCTGAACCTGACCGAGTATCTGGATCGCAAACCGGCGCAACTGTCGGGCGGTCAGCGGCAGCGCGTTGCCATGGGCCGCGCGGTCGTGCGCGATCCGGCGCTGTTCCTATTTGATGAACCTCTGTCAAACCTGGACGCCAAACTGCGCAACCAGATGCGGATCGAGATCAAGGCCCTGCAACGCCGCCTTGGTACCACGGCGGTTTACGTGACCCACGATCAGGTCGAGGCGATGACCATGGCCGACCGCATCATCGTCCTGAACGCAGGCAAGATCGAACAGATCGGCACCCCGTCCGAAATTTATCACAACCCGGCCTCGACCTTTGTGGCCTCTTTCATGGGCGCGCCGCCAATGAACCTGATCGAGGCGCAAGTGGATCAGGGTCAGGTGCGGATCAATGGCTATGACGGGATCATGACTGCCCCGGCCTCGGCCAATGGCCCTGTGACGCTGGGCATCCGGCCCGAAGATATTGAACTGGACGGGCAGGGCTCGGTTCCGTTTCAGGTCGACATCCTGGAAGAACTGGGCGCGCACCGACTGCTGCACGGTCAGTTGGGCGGGCAGCCCTTTACCGTTCTGGTCAGCAAGGACCACGATGCACAGACGGGTGAGACACATATCACCCTGAAACCCGACGCGCTGCGTCTGTTTGATGTGGAAACGGGAAAAGTCATTTGATTACAGACGTTTTGGACGCCCTGCCCGCTGTGACAGCGGATCAGCGGGCGCGCATCCTGTCGGCACCCCGCACGGCTGCCGCGCATCGCGAATTGCTGGGTGACATACCCGCGATGAACGCATTGCAAATTGGCGGTCAGGCAACCGCCACGCGTTTGCCGGCACAATTCAATGTCGCGGCATGGAATGTGGAACGGTGCCTCTTCCCCGAGGCGACTGCCGCCCATCTGCGCCCGATCCGACCGGACATTGTTTTGCTGTCCGAGGTCGATCACGGCATGGCCCGCACCTCGCAACGGCACACGACCGAAGCCATGGCCGAGGCCTTGGGCATGGTCTATGCCTTTGGTGTCGAGTTCCACGAACTGGACCTTGGCGGCCCGACCGAACGCAGTTTTTGCAAAGACGACTTCAATACGCTGGGTTGGCATGGCAACGCCATTCTGTCCTCGGTTCCGTTCCAGCGCACGGCCCTGATCCGTCTGGACGATCACGGCCATTGGTTTTCCTGCGACGAAGGGGCTGCCGACCCGGATCAGCCGCGAGTCGGGGGCCGTATGGCACTCGCCGCCATCGTGCCGACGGAAAACGGACCAATCTGTGTGATCTCGACCCATCTGGAAAGCAATGCGGATGCTGCGCACCGGCACACCCAGTTCGTTCTTCTGCTGGATGCAATCGACAGGTTTGCGCCGGGCCTGCCGGTTCTGATCGGCGGCGACCTGAACACCGGCAACCACCTGCCCCCGGATTTCAACTGGCAGGACGAAAGCCTGTTCAGCTTGGCCGAAACGCACGGATACGACTGGGGTTTCACGATCGATGGCCCCACCACTCGGCCCAGCCTGATCACCCCGCACCCGCAGCGGGTGATGAAGTTAGATTGGCTCGCAGGCCGGGATCTGAGCTGCATCGACAAAGGGCTGCTGACATCAATCTCGGATGAGGGCACGCCGCTGTCCGATCATGACTGCGTCTGGTGTCGCGCCAGCCTTTAGACGATTTGGACAAAGGCCGGGTTAACCCCCGGTCTTTTCCCGTACTACTACTGCGCCGTCCAAACCCTGACTGTTCGACAGCAATTCCTGCACAAGCGGATTGGGGAATCGCCGCTTGAACGTGACTGCGTGAAAGTTCTCTTTGATGCGCGGATGCTCTTGCGCCTCGATCAACCGGCCCGAGGACAACTCATCCCGCACCACAATCGGGGCCACAAGGGCCAACCCAATATCTTCACGTGCCAGCAGGCGCATCATCGCCATGTCATCCACTTCGGCCACCACCTGCGGACGAACGGACATCCGGCTGGCCATTGCGTCAAAAGCGGTGCGCACACTGTTTTTGCTGGTCGGCAGGATGAAGGGTTGTTCTTCGAGCAGCGCCTTGATGGGGCGCTTGGGATCCAGCCGCGCCGGGGTGCCGACAATGCTGACCGGTTGTTCCGCCAGATGATGGGTGACGAAACTGGTCAGGCTGTCACTGGCCGGTTCGTGGTTCATCAGGACCAGATCGAAATTCAGTGTCTCAAGCCCCTCAAGCAACTCACTGGGGCTGCCGGAACGCAAGATGACCTCGACATCCGTACGGGCCAGAATGGGCCGCAGAAACCCGATCTGAAAGTTGCGTGACAAGGTCGACTGTGCGCCGACACGCAGCGCCTGCCTGGCGTTTCCGGCATCCTGCAACGTTGCCACAAGCTCTTGCCCTGCCGCAAAAATTGCGTCCGCGTGGTCCAGGGCGATGTGCCCGGCCTCGGTCAGGTGCAGTTTGCGCCCGCGCCGTTCGAACAGCGGGTGACCCAGCCTCTCCTCCAGCTCTTTGATCTGAACCGAAAGCGCCGATTGCGACAGGTTCAGTCGCTGGGCTGTTCGGGTCAGGTTCCCATCATGGGCAACGGCCCAGAAATAGCGCAGGTGATGATAGTTCAACGGCATATCGTTCTATTTAAATGAACGAAAACCTCAGAACAATGAATTTTTCATTGGGCTGCACGCGCAATATGTCCTGCGAAACGGGCCGAGTCAGCCCATGACCAAAAGGGACGCGCAAAATGCTTCATCTGTTTCTTCCATTGTTAAGCCCGCTGATTCTGCTGGCATCGGCGTATTACGCCAGTCGCCATCCGGGGTTGCGGCCGGGCAATGTCGCGAAACTGTCCGAATGGGCCGCCCTGGCCGCCTTTGCGGTGGCTGCTATCTCGGCGCTGCTGCTGGTGACGCAGGGTTCCGGCACATCGCCGCTGATTGGCTTTTTGGGCCTGGGGTTATCAGTGCGACTGGATGCAGTCAGCGCCATCATGCTGGTGCTGGTCAGCTTTATCGGCTGGATCGTGTTGCGTTACTCAGCCACTTATATGGACGGTGAAGCACGGCAAGGTGCGTTCACCGGCTGGATGTCTGCCACGCTCGCGGCTGTCCTGCTGTTGGTGATGTCGGGCAATCTGGTCCAACTGTTGGCGGCTTGGATCGCGACCAGCCTGATGTTGCACCAGTTGCTTTTGTTTTATCCAGAACGCACCACCGCTCGACGTGCTGCTCGTAAAAAGGCCGTGGTGGCGCGGATCAGCGAAGGCGCGCTGGCCGTTGCGGTCGTACTGCTGCTTGCCAGCTACGGCACCACTGACATTGCGACGATCCTGTCTTCGGCCCAAGGAAACGCCCTGACCATCGTCGCGGCCTTGCTGATCGCGTTGGCTGCGGTCATGGCCTCGGCCCAGTTCCCGATCCATGGCTGGCTGACCGAAGTAATGGAGGCCCCGACCCCGGTATCCGCCCTGTTGCATGCAGGTGTCATCAATGCCGGTGGCTTCCTGCTGATCCGCTTCGCGGACGTCATGCTGGTCGCCCCGGGGATCATGGCAATGCTGGTTATGCTGGGCGGGTTCACCGCGCTGTTCGGCGGGTTGGTCATGCTGACGCAACCGGCTGTGAAAACCTCGCTGGCGTGGTCCACCATCGCGCAGATGGCCTTCATGATCATGCAGTGCGGTCTGGCGCTGTTCCCGCTGGCCCTGCTGCATATCGTGGCGCACTCACTGTACAAGGCGCACGCCTTTCTCAGCGCGGGTGAGGCCGTGCGGAACGTGGCCGCAATTCGCCGCCCCGGCCCGGTTGCGGTGCCAAGCGCACGGAATGTGGTGCTGGCCTTTGCCACGGGCATCCTGATCTACGGCATCGTGGCGGCGGTGTTTGGCATCGACGGCAAGTCGGTCCAGGCCATTGCACTTGGCGTCATCCTGATCTTCGGTGTCGCTTACCTGCTGGCGCAGGGTTTTGCAGATGCAGCGCCCGGAGCACTGACCCGTCGCACGGTGATCTACGCCAGCGTCACCTCGGTCAGCTACTTCGTGCTGCAAATCATCGCGCAAAAACTGACCGCAGGTACCCTGCCCGCGACCCCGGTTCCGGGACCGTTGGAATGGGCGCTGATCATCCTCGCCCTGATCAGCTTTGGCGCGGTCGCGCTGGCGCAATCCACCTTCCCGCTTTGGGCCTCGCATCCTGCTGCGGCGGGCATCCGGGTGCATTTGTCGAACGGGCTTTATGCCAATGCAATCTTTGACCGGCTGTTGGACGGATGGTCCAAGCGGCAGACTGTGTAAGAGGGGTTCCCAAGATGTATATGAAGCACGAAAGCTATCCCGCAGCCCTTTTGGAACTGGTCGCACTGGCCAATGACGCGGCCCGTCAGATCCCGCCTCTGTTTCCCTTGTCCTCGAATGTCGCGGTGAACCCGTTTCTTGGGCAAACCAACGAGCCTTTGGCCGTAACCGCGGCCCGGCTTGGCCGGGTTGCGGGAACGCGGATCATGCCGGATCGCACGGCGTTTGCAGAAAAGTTGAACGCCGGAGAGATCACCGAGGGTGATCTGCTTGAAGCACTGGCCCATATCGACAGCCCGTTTGACACACCGTCGCCAGAGGATTTGGCAGCAGCGCTTGAAACCCAGGCGGCCCATCCCGCACCTCTGCCCACTGTCGCTGATCTGGCCGCAGAAGTTTCGGGGATCGACTGGCCCGGCCTGATTGACGAACGGATCGGAGCCTGGGCCGCCAGCCACTTTGATCAGGGTCAGGCGCTGTGGCAGGCCAACCGCACCGGCGGGGCCCATATTGCCTGGCGTGAATTTGCCACACGTGATCTGACGCTCGAGATACACGGCCTGAAAGGCTTTGGCGCTTTTGTTGCCGGTACCAACCGCTCGCAATGGCGGGCGATTGGCCGGGCGTCCGAGGCGCTGGGGGTGACGCCCAAGGCCGCTGGAACCGCCTTCCACCGCTGGCTGATGACGCTGGGCGGATGGGCGCAATATGCGCGCTATCTGCTGTGGCAGGCTGAACTTGAAGGCAAGACCGACACAACCACGACCGAGTTGCTGGCCATCCGCATGGTGTTTGAAGAGGCGCTGTTCGACCTTTATCGCGATCAGATTGCCGAACGCTGGGCCGAGACCGTCGCGCAACATGAAACTCCGGTTACACCATCCCGCGATATGGTGATCGACGCGGTGCTGCAGGATGCCGCTGAACGCGCGCAACAACGCCAGCTGGGACAGTCGCTTGCCAAGCGGCAGCCGCGCAAGTTCGCGGGCCGCCCGATGGTTCAGGCCGCGTTCTGCATCGACGTCCGGTCAGAGGTCTTTCGCCGCGCACTGGAAGCGCAGGGCGAAGGGATCGAAACCCTCGGTTTCGCAGGCTTCTTCGGCCTCGCCAGCGCCCACAAGGCGGCGGGTTCGGATGTCACCGAACTGCGGGGTCCCGTGCTGCTGAACCCCGGTGTCCGCTCGCATGCGGCTGAGGATACGCAGGCAGACCTCAACCGCCGCTACTCTGCGCGGGCCAAGCGCGCCTGGGGCCGGTTTAAGCTGGCCGCGGTGTCCTCTTTTGCCTTTGTCGAGGCGACGGGGCCGGTCTATGCCGGAAAGCTGCTGCGGGATGCGCTGGGGAAAGGGCATGGAGGGGCTACGTTCGATCCTGCACCCAAGCTGGATCCATCAATTGACCTGCCCACACGGATCGCATCGGCAAAAGCCATCCTTGGTGCCATGTCCCTGACCAGCAACTTTGGCCACATCGTCATGCTGGCCGGTCATGGCGCGGATGTGACCAACAACCCGCATGAAAGCGCTTTGCAATGCGGCGCGTGCGGCGGCCATGCCGGAGATGTCAGCGCCCGCCTTCTGGCAGGTCTTTTGAACGATCCAGCCGTGCGCAACGGGCTGCGCGAAGAAGGGATCGACATCCCCAGGGACACGCTGTTCCTGGCCGCCATGCACCACACGACAACGGATGAGGTGACACTGTTCGATCAGGACCAGTCGACCGGCCAATGGGCGCAGAATATCGCGCAACTGAAGATGTGGCTGCAATCGGCAGGGCGGCTAGCCCGAACCGAACGCTCAACACGTCTGCCTCGGGCCCGAGGGGCCCGCGATATCGCCCGCCGCGCCACAGACTGGGCCGAGTTGCGCCCCGAATGGGGTCTGGCCGGATGCCGGGCCTTCATCGCCGCACCCCGGTCCCGGACGGATGGAACCGGCCTGTCAGGTCAAACCTTCCTGCACAGCTATGACTGGCGGGACGATACCGGGTTTGGCGTGTTGGAACTGATCATGACCGCCCCGGTCGTGGTCGCAAGCTGGATCAGCCTGCAATATTATGGCTCGACCGTTGCGCCGACCCTGTTCGGCGGCGGCAACAAGCTGCTGCACAACGTGGTAGGAGGCATCGGCGTGGTCGAAGGCAATGGCGGTGCGCTGCGCCCCGGCCTGCCTTGGCAATCGGTGCATGATGGCGAAACCTATCAGCACGACCCGCTGCGCCTGTCGGTGGTCATCGAAGCCCCGCGTGAAGCAATGAACGACATCCTGAGACGCCATCAAAGCGTCAAAGAGCTGTTCGACAACCGCTGGCTGCACCTGATCGCCATGGACGAAAACGGCGATCTTGCCTGGCGCTACACGAAAGACCTTGAATGGGTCCCTATGGTGAAGTCCGAGATCAGCGAAAACGCCATCGCAGCGGAATAACCGCATCGCATGAAAGGCCCGGCGTGTTTCCCCGCCGGGCCTTGTGCTTTACAGCGCCGCTTTAAAAAGCTGGGTCAGGTTTTCCCTGGTCAGTTTGATCGGATTGCCGCCACAGGACGGATCAATGATCGCACCTTCGACCAGTTCCGGGATCGCCGCCTCGGTCACACCCAGTTCGGACAACGTGCGTGGGATGCCGAGCGAGTCGTTGAATTCCTGCACAAAGTCCCTGAACCCGTCGAACCCGCCTTCGATGCCCAGATAGGCTGCAGCCGACTGGAACCGGTCAGCAATGGCAGGGGCATTGAACTCCAGAACGCTGGGCATGCAGACGGCGTTGGTGGTCCCGTGATGGGTGTTGAAATGCGCGCCGATCGGGTGACTCATGGCGTGAATCGCACCCAGACCCTTCTGAAATGCGGTCGCGCCCATGGCTGCCGCACTCATCATCTGGGCGCGGGCTTCGATATCGGTTCCATCGGCATAGGCACGCGGCAAGTAGTCCTTGACCAGCCGCATACCCTCTAGCGCGATACCCTGAGACATCGGGTGGTAGTGCGGGCTGGAATAGGCCTCGACACAATGGGCAAAGGCATCCAGACCGGTGCCTGCTGTGATGAACTTGGGCATCCCCACGGTCAGTTCCGGGTCGCAGATCACCACCGTGGGCAGCACTTTGGGGTGGAAGATGATCTTCTTCAAATGGGTTTCGGAATTGGTGATGACGCTGGCGCGGCCCACTTCGGACCCGGTTCCGGCGGTGGTCGGTACCGCAATGATCGGCGCAATCACGTCGGCATTGGCGCGGGCCCACCAGTCGCCAATATCTTCGAAATCCCAGACGGGCCGCGTCTGACCGGCCATGAAGGCCACCATCTTGCCCAGATCCAGCCCCGAGCCGCCGCCGAACGCAATCACCCCGTCATGGCCGCCCGCGTTATAGGCCGCGACCCCCGCATCAAGGTTCTTTTCATTTGGGTTCGGATCCACATCCGCAAACAACCCGCGCCCCAGACCGGCGGCCTCCATGATATCCAGCGTTGCGACGATAATCGGCAGATCTGCCAACCCCTTGTCGGTGACCAGCAGAGGGCGCTTCATCCCGGCCGCCGCGCAGGCCTCGGGCAATTCCCGGATGCGGCCAGCACCGAATTTTATCGCGGTCGGGTAGGACCAGTTTCCAACAAGGCTCATGATGTCACCTTCTTCAGATGGTAGGATTTGGGGCGGGTCAGGTTGTGATAGCCGATAACCGAAAGGCCACCGCCCCGCCCGGTATTCTTGCAGCCGGTCCAGCACAGGCCGGGATCCAGATAATCGGCCCGGTTCATGAACACGGTACCAGTCTCGATCTGGTCCCCTACCCGCGCCGCGCGATCCACGTCGCGGGTCCAGAGGCTGGCGGTCAGGCCGAACTCACTGTCATTCATCAGCGCGATCGCTTCTTCGTCGCCGGACACTTTCATGATGCCCACCACGGGACCAAAGCTTTCATCCCGCATCACCCGCATATCGTGGGTCACATTGGTCAGGATCTGAGGGCTCAGATAGGCCCCGCCATCATCTTCGGCGAAAGTGTCAATATGGGCCACAGCGCCATCGGCCACGGCCTCGGCAATCTGCTCCCGCACTTCATCGGCAAAGCGCACATTGGCCATCGGACCCAGAGCGGTCTCGCTGTCCAGCGGATTGCCCAGCTTACAGCCCTTTACGATCTCAACCGCCTTGGCGACAAAATCATCATAAAGACTCTCATGCACGTAAATCCGCTCGATCCCGCAACAGCACTGGCCCGAATTGAACATCGCCCCGTCAATCAGTGTATCGACCGCCGCATCCAGATCGGCATCCTCCATGACATAGCCGGGGTCCTTGCCGCCCAGTTCTGTCCCGACGCCGGTGAATGTCCCCGCCGCCGCGCGCTCCATCGCCTGACCGCCACCGACCGAGCCGGTGAAGTTCACAAAATCAAACGCATTGCCTGAGATCAGATCATTGGTCACGTCATGGCTCAGAAACACGTTCTGGAACACATCCTCGGGCACACCCGCCGCATGGAAGGCCCGCGCCATGCGCTCACCCACCAACAGGGTCTGCGTCGCATGTTTCAGGATCACCGTATTGCCTGCGATCAACGCCGGAGCGACCGTGTTGATCGCGGTCATGTAAGGGTAGTTCCAGGGCGCCACCACAAACACCACCCCATGCGGAATGCGCTTGATATACCGCCTGAACGTCTCATCCTCGCCCACCGCGATATCCGCCAGCGCGCCTTCAGCGATCTCGGCCATATGGCTCGCACGTTCGTTGAACCCGCCAAACTCACCGCCATAGCGCACCGGTCGGCCCATCATATGCGCAAGCTCAGGTACGATCTCATCATTCATCTCGCCCACAGCGGCCACGCCTGCCATCACCAAATCAATCCGCTCCTGCAACGGTCGCGCAGCCCAGCCAGCCTGCGCCGCCCGTGCCCGGCCAGCAACCTCAAACGCCGCCTCCGGCGACAGCACCTCGCGTTCCGCAAAAACCGACCCATCAATCGGCGAGACACATCGCAACATCTGCCCCATATCCACTCCATCTACCAGAAACGCAGGGTCCCCTGCTTCTTCTGTTCAAAAATACCTCGGGGAGCGCGAGGGGCTGGCCCCTCGCTCCTGCCCTTTACGCCCGCTCAAACCCGCGCGCAATTTCCCAATCGGTCACCACACGCTCGAACTCTTCGATCTCAACCTCAGCCGCGCGCGCATAGTGATCCACCACCTCATCCCCCATGGCAGCCCGCAACATGGCCGACCCATGCAACGCATCCCGCGCCGCGCGCAGGTTGCCCGGGATCATGCCCGTATCGCCCTGATAGACGTCACCTGCGGCAGGCGACTGTAACTCCAAACCTTCCTCGATCCCTGCAATCCCGGCGGCCAGCATCCCGGCCATCGCCAGATAGGGGTTCATGTCCGAGCCCGGTATCCGGCACTCCACCCGCACCGCCTTGGTGCCATCGCCGCACAGGCGGAACCCGGCGGTGCGGTTGTCCACCGACCAGATGATCCGCGTCGGCGCAAAGCTCCCCTTCATGAACCGCTTGTAGCTGTTGATGTAAGGCGCCATGAAATAAGTGTAATCGGCGGCGTATTTCAAAAGACCCGCCATGTAGCTTTTCATCAGCGCCGACATACCCAAGGCATCCGACTGGTCATAAAACGCAGGCTGCCCATCCTTCCACAGCGACTGATGCACATGCGAAGAACTGCCCACCTTTTCATGATGCCATTTCGGCAGGAAGGTCGCTGCGTGCCCATGCTGCCACGCGATCTCTTTCACTGCATTTTTGGCAATCGAGTGATATTCCGCTGTCGCCATCGCCGGTGCGTATTTGATGTTCAACTCTTCCTGCCCGGTCTCGGCCTCACCTTTCGAGTTCTCGACTGGAATGCCTGCATCCCACAAATGGTTGCGGATCGGGCGCATCACATGCTCTTCCTTGGTGGTCTGAAGGATGTGGTAATCTTCGTTATAGCCCGAGATCGGCTCCAGATCGCGGAAACCTTCCTTGCGGATCTGGTCAAAACTCTTTTCGAACAGGAAAAACTCCAGTTCGGTCGCGCACATCGCCTCATAGCCCATGGCTTTCAGGCGGTTCACCTGTTTCTTCAGGATCGAACGCGGCGCGTGCGGCACCTCTTCATGCGTATGATGATCCAGCACATCGCACATAACCATTGCGGTGCCCTCAAGCCACGGCACCGGGCGCAGCGTGCTCAGGTCCGGCTTCATGACATAATCGCCATAGCCCCGCTCCCAACTGGTCGAGGCGTAGCCGTCCGGTGTGCCCATCTCAAGATCGGTCGCCAGCAGGTAATTGCAGCAATGGGTCTCTTCCCACGCGCCCGCAACAAAGTGGCCCGCATGGAACCGCTTGCCCATCAGTCGGCCCTGCATATCGACCATGCAGACCAGAACCGTATCCACTTCGCCTGCAGCGACCTGCGTCTTGAGATGTTCGAAGGTAAGTGTTGCGGTCAAGATGCGTCCTCCCTGAGTTCCTGAATGGCGGGTCTGAGCAGCGCCAGTATTTCATCCGCCACCGTGGCAACCTGTTGATCCGAACGCAACAGATCGTTGCGCACTTCGATCATGACATTCGCCAGTCCCCGGCTGATCGCGTGCAGGCGCAGGGAATGGGTCACGCCGTCCAACGGCCCATAGGGCTCGTTCCGCTCGATCCGGCGGCTCGAGACCTGATCCACGTGATCCAGCATCAGATCGACCAGACGGCTGTCCTCATCATGCAGCAAGCCGATTTCGACGGCGCGGGGTTGGCCGAAATAGATGGGCGTAAATGAATGGACCGTAACCAGCACCGTAT
The DNA here is from genome assembly GCF_056531805.1 of Ruegeria sp. K5. NCBI lineage: Bacteria > Pseudomonadati > Pseudomonadota > Alphaproteobacteria > Rhodobacterales > Roseobacteraceae > Ruegeria > Ruegeria sp. K5. The sequence continues at coordinate 167,505 of NZ_JBQFML010000003.1, forward strand.
CAGGCCCGCGCGCGCCCAGAACCCGCGCGACGGCGTTGCAGAACGGATCATACACGGTTGTCGTGCGCAGCCTGCGCTGTTCGGGGCTCAGAGCAACATTGCCCGGCACCTCGATCAGCTCGGATTTCACCGGCATGGCACTGGCGGCTTCAGGCGGGCGGTTGCAGTCATAGACCAGCCTCGACACGGTCGAGGCCACAGCGGGCACATCCAGTGCCTGCGATAAACGCATTGTCAGGTCGCGCGCACCGGGATCCCAGGCAGCGTGACTTTCGCGATCCGCCTCGGCCAGTCCCAACCCTTCGTAATAAGGTGGGATAAACGCGCTGGCATGTTCGCACAGCAACACCACGCGCCCCGCCCCATCGGGGTTAATGATCTCAACAGTAGGGCGGCTTTTCAATTCTCGGCTCCATCGGTTAGGCGTTCAGCAGGCTCAAAAGCTCGGCGTGCAATTCGGGGGTTGCGGCTGAAACAACCGCCACGTCGGATTGCATGGTCAGGGCCTGCCCCTTCCAATCGGTCATCACCCCGCCTGCCGCCTCGATCAGCGGGCAGAGTGCAAGGTAATCATAGGGTTGAAGCTCATAATCCACCACTGCATCCACATGCCCCGCAGCCAGCAGCGCATGAGGGTAGCAATCATACGCAAAGCGGCGGGTCTGCCCGGCCCGCATCAGACGGTCGAAGACCGACGGTTGATCGCGATATATCTTGTCGCCCTCATTCACATACAGGATCGCCTGTTCCAGACGTGTCACGTCCGAGGTCTGAATGGCCCGATCGTTCAGCGTGGCCCCGCTGCCACGCGCGCCCACAAAGGTTTCATTCATCGCAGGCATACCGACGATGCCAAGATGCGGCTGACCATCGACAAGATGCGCCAGCAGGAACCCGAACAGGGGATGCCCGGACAGGAACGAACGCGTGCCGTCAATCGGGTCAATCACCCACAGATGCCGCCCGTCACCGTCTTCCTTGCCGTGTTCTTCACCGAATATGCCGTGATCCGGGAAGTGCTGGCGCAGATAGGCCCGCACCTCGGCTTCCACGCCCCGATCGGCCTGGGTAACAGGGCTTTCATCCTGTTTGAATTCCACCCCCAGCGCGCCCCGGAAGTACCGCATCGCCGCCTGCGATGCGATATCCGAGATCGCCTTTGCGTGGTCTTCAAGCGCCATGGCATCCAGCATGTCAGGTTCCTTTTGACTGCATTCGGGTCACGCCTTGATCCGCTCCATTTTCGGATCGTAAAGCGGCTGTAGCGAGACCTGACACGGCACGCGCCGGGTCGCAACCTCAAGCTCATACGTGCCAGAAGTGACAAACTCCGCATCAACCCCGTCCGGATTGCGGACATAGCCGTAGCCGATGGATTTACCCACCGTGTAGCCATAGCCGCCCGAGGTCAGCCAACCGACGCGTTTGCCATCCCGATAGATCGTCTCGCGGCCCAGCAGAACTACATCCGGGTCGACGGTGAAACAGGCCAGCATCTTTTTGACGCCTTCGGCCTTTTGTTTTTCAGACGCCGCGCGGCCTTTGAAGTCGATATCCTTGCGCAGCTTCACGGCCCAGCCCAACCCGCTTTCGAATGGGGTATGATCCGGCCCGATCTCTGCCCCCCAGGCGCGATAGCCTTTTTCAAGCCGCAGCGATTCAATGGCGCGGTAGCCTGCGTTGACCAGACCATTGGGCTGACCCGCCTGCATCAGCGCGGCGTATACCGTCTGGGCGTATTCCACCGGCAGGTGCAATTCCCACCCCAATTCGCCCACATAGGTCACGCGCAGGGCTTTGACCGGGCAACCGGCGATGCCGATGGTGCGGATCGTGCCGAATTTGAACCCGTCATTCGAGACATCATCGCGCGTCACCGCCGCCAGTATATCCCGCGCCTTTGGTCCCATCAGCGACAGCACGGCGTTGGATGAGGTGATGTCGAACAGCTGGCAATTCATGCCTTTGGGGATATTGCGGCTGATCCAGTCGAAATCATGGGTGGCAAAGCCGGTGCCGGTGACGATGTAGAACTCATCATGCGCGACGCGGCCCACGGTCAGGTCACATTCGATCCCGCCCTTGTCGTTCAGCATCTGAGTGTAAGTCAGCGCACCCACGGGTTTGTCCACGTCATTGGCGCAGATCCAGCTCATCGCCGCCAGCGCATCCGGGCCTTTCAGGGCAAATTTGGCAAATGAGGTCTGGTCGAACAGCACCGCCGCCTCACGCGCTGCCTTGTGTTCCCGGCCCACGGCGTTGAACCAGTTCTGGCGGCCAAAACTGTATTCGTCCTTGGGTATTTCACCCAGCGAGGAATCCGCGTACCAGTTCGGGCGTTCCCAGCCCAGTTTCTCGCCAAAACACGCGCCCTGCGATTTCAGCGTGTCATAGAGCGGCGACTTGCGACAAGGGCGGCCCGAGTCATGCTCCTCATGCGGCCAACCCATCGTGTAGTGCTTGCCGTATGCCTCAATCGTGCGGGTGCGAACCCAGTCAGTATCGAAATGCGGGCGGCCAAAGCGGCGGATATCGGCGGACCACAGGTCAAAGGGCGGCTCGCCCTTATGCACCCATTCCGCCAGCGCCATGCCCGCGCCGCCGCCAGCGGCGATGCCAAAGGCGTTGAAACCCGCGCCAACGAAGAAATTGTTCAATTCGGGCGCTTCGCCGATGATGAAATTGCCATCGGGCGTAAAGCTCTCGGGACCGTTGGTCAGCGTTTTGACGCCTGCGTTTTCCAAAGCAGGCACACGACCCAGCGCCAGTTCCATCAACTGTTCGAAATGGTCGAAATTGCTGTCCAGAAGCGTGTAGTGGAAGCCTTGCGGAATGCCCTTGGTGGCCCAAGGGATCGGGTTCGGCTCGTACCCGCCCATGACCAGCCCGCCTACTTCTTCCTTGTAATAGGTCAGCCGGTCGGGGTCGCGCAGGGTCGGCAGGTTACCGGGCACGTCAAACGGTTCGGTGACCATATACTGATGTTCCATCGGCACCAGCGGAACGTTGACTCCAAAGCGCCCGGCAAAGGTGCGGGTCCACTGACCGGCACAGCAGATCACCTTTTCGCATTCGATGCGGCCATGTTCGGTGATCACGGCGCGGATCTTGTCGTCCTCGATCTCGATATCGGTGACCTTGGTGTCCTCGAAAATCTTCGCCCCGGCCATGCGCGCGCCCTTGGCCAGTGCTTGCGTGATGTCCGAGGGGTTCGCCTGACCATCCGTCGGCAAATAAGCCGCGCCGATCACGTCCGAGACATCCATCAGCGGCCACAGTTCCTGCGCCTCGGATGGCGTCAGAAGCTGCATGTCCAGACCAAAGGAATGCGCGGTGGTGGCCTGTCGTTTGACCTCGGTCCAGCGTTCCTCGTTACAGGCCAGCCGCAACCCGCCGTTCATTTTCCAGCCCGTCCCAAGGCCGGTTTCCTCTTCGATCTTGTTATACAAATCGACCGAATAGCCCAGCAATTGCGTGATATTCGCGTTCGAGCGCAATTGCCCCACCAGCCCGGCGGCGTGGAAGGTGGTGCCCGAGGTCAGTTTCTTGCGTTCCAGCAGCACCGTGTCGGTCCAGCCCAGCTTGGCCAGGTGATACGCGGTCGAGCAGCCGATGATCCCGCCGCCGATAATGACGGCTTTGGCTGTTTTCGGAAGGTCGGTCATGTCTGTCCTCAGGTATTTTTGAAATCAAGCAGGGCCGCGCGGAACCGCGCGAGGTTTTCAGCCGTGTAGGCCGCATAGTCAAAGTCGATATCCGAGGTGATCTCGGACACCATGCTCCACATCGTTTCGCGCAGCAGCGAGGCGCATTTCATCGCCGTATAGCGGTGGCGCAGGTCGTCGGTGACAGGGGTCAGGAAATAGGCTTCCAGCATCCAGTCCTCCTGTTCGGGGGAAAGCCCGTTGTTCGAGGCCAGCCCTCCCAGATCAAACAGCGGCGAGTTGAACCCGGCATAGTCGAAATCGATCAGCCACAGGCGGGTGCCATCGTCCAGAAAGTTGCCGCAGAGCAGATCGTTATGGCCAAAGACCATGTCATATGGCCCGGCCTCGGTTTCAAGCCCGTTCCCGGTTTGCACCAGTTCCGGGATCACGGCCGCATGGGTGCTGCCGCGTTCGGTCAGCGTCGCGGCATAATCGCGGATGACGTGGAACACCCAGAATACCAGAGACGGGCCGCGCAGGTATTTGGGCACCTCGATATGGCATCGCTTTACCAGATCCAGCACACGGGGCAGCATGTCGGGGTGGCACACATCCTCTTCCGTTAGGGTGCGGCTTGCGATGAACTCCAACACCGTTAGATCGCCCGAGGCATGGACCACCGCAGGCGAAAGACCTGCGGCGTGGGCGGCCTTGGTGGCGGCCATCTCGTTGAAGCGCATGACCTGATGCAGTGGGATATCGTCGCCGACACGCACAACATAGGACCCGCTGGTATCCGTAACCTTGTAGTTCACATTGGTGATGCCGCCGGTCAGCGGAGTGGCCTCGATCTCACCCTGCCAGATCGGCAGAGCATGGATGCGGGTCATCAGATCGGATTGGCTCATGTCAATTCTCCAGTCCAAAGCGGATGCGGGCCTGACGGGCGCTGGCGTTGATCAGCCGGTCGGCGATGATGGCGATGAAGGCAATCGACAGACCGGCCACCAGACCCCGACCGGTGTCGGCCTTGGTCAGGGCGATATAGACCTCTTGCCCTAGATCGCGGGTGCCGACGAGGGCGGTGATCACCAGCATCGACAGCGCCAGCATGATGGTTTGGTTGATGCCCAGCAGGATTTCCGGCAACGCCATCGGCAGACGGATATGGCGCAGCAGTTGCGCGCGGGTGCAGCCCGAGACCAGACCGGCCTCGATCAGTTCTTCGCTGACCGACCGTACCCCGTGCGCGGCATAGCGCACCGCTGGCGCCAACGCGTAAAGGACGATGGCGATCAGGGCGGTGAAATCGCCGACCCGGAACAGCATCACCACGGGGATCAGGTAGACAAAGCTGGGCAGGGTTTGCAGCGTGTCGATCAGCAGGTTGATGACCGTCCCGGCCCGTTTGTTCAACGCCGCCAGCACGCCCAGAGGCACCCCGATCAGCGTCGCCAAAATCACCGACGCGCCGCACAGATAGACCGTGACCATCGCCTTGGACCACAGACCCGATACAAGGATCAGCGAGGCCATACCGCCACACAGCAGCGCCAGCCGCCAGCCGCCCGCGTGCCAGCCCAGCAGGGTCAGCATCGCAATCGCCCATGGCCATGGGATGCCCAGCAGCACCGTCTTGATCGGGATCATGAACCACGTCAGGAAAAAGACCTTGATCGCCTCGAACGTGTCGAAATAGTTGACGTTCAGATATTCCACCGTGTTGTCCCAGAACGCGCCCGTCGTGATGGTCTGGCCTTCGGGATATTCCAGCAGCAGGGGCGAGAACTGGCCCAGCACCCATGTCAGCACCAGCAGGATCAGCACCAGAACCGTGCGGCGATGTCGTGCCACCCACGAGCCGGGAACTTCATGATGCACCTGACCCATACGCTCGGCAAAGGCCTGACTCAGCCGATCCACAGCGATGGCCAGCACCACGATGGCGATACCCGCCTCGAACCCCGCGCCGATATCCAGACGGCGCAGCGCGGCGAGGACGTCGAACCCCAGCCCTCCGGCCCCGATCATCGAGGCGATGATGACCATATTCAGCGTCAGCATGATCACCTGATTGACCCCCACCATCAGGCTGTGACTGGCCGAGGGCACCAGCACGCGCCACATCAACTGCCGTTGGGTTGTACCCGCCATGCGGCTGAAATCGAGGATTTCGGGGTCCACGCCCTTCAGCGCCAGCGTTGTGATCCGCACCATCGGTGGGGTGGCGTAGATGATCGTCGCCACCAGCGCCGAGATCGGGCCAAAGCCGAACATGAACAGGATCGGCACCAGATAGGCAAAGATCGGGATCGTCTGCATCAGGTCCAGAATGGGCGAGATGATCTTTTCGAACAGTGGGTGGCGATAGGCGAGAATGCCCAGCAGCAACCCTCCGCCCGCGCCAATGGGGACGGCGATCAGGACCGAGGCCAGCGTCACCATCGCGCTGTCCCATTGCCCGAAGACGGCCAGATAGATGAAACAGGCCCCAACCAGCGCCGCCAGCCCCCAATCGCGGCAATACTGCCCCAATGCGATCACGGCGGTGATCACCACGATCCAGCTGATCGCGGGCAGGATGACCTGCGCGTCATTGCCCTGACCGCTGACAAATCCGTCGGCCAGCAGGGCCAGCACCAGATTATAGGGCTGCTCGATCAGCCAGGCGATGGCGCGGGTGACATCGGTGAACGAGACCGGGCCAATCGCGGCATCCTCGATCAGCCAGGTCATTGCCGAGGAGATATAGGTCTTGAACGGGATCACCCAGGCCGAGGGGAACTTGGTCAGCCAGCGCGCATCCAGAGCCTTGCCCAGATCGCGGCCGAACCAGCCCAGCAGGATCGTGATCAGCACGAGCGACAGGATGGTAATCTGGCTGCGGCTCAGGCGGATCATGCGGCGTCCCCGTCACCGAACAGCACATGCGCCACGGCCTTGCGGTCGATGGCCCCGACGATCTGGCCGGTGTCGTCTGAAACCGGGATCGGCGCATCGGCCGCGATGATCCGTTCCGCCACGTCCGAGACGCGGGTAGATTGCGGGATCGGGTCGCCCTGACCATCCGCGCCGGGGGTCATCACGCCGCCAACGGTCAGAACCTTCGAACGGGGTATATGTTTCGTAAATTCAGCCACATAATCGGTGGCCGGGTGCATCACCAACTCTTCCGGGGTGGCGATCTGGATCACCTCTCCGTCTTTCATGATAGCGATGCGGTCGGCCAGACGGACGGCCTCTTCGAAGTCGTGAGTTATGAAGACGATGGTTTTGTGCAGCCGCTCCTGCAGGCGCAGAAACTCATCCTGCATTTCGCGCCGGATCAGCGGATCGAGGGCCGAGAACGGCTCGTCCAGAAACCACAGATCCGGTTCCGTCACCAGCGAGCGGGCGATGCCGACGCGCTGCTGCTGACCGCCCGAAAGCTCGCGCGGATAATAATCCTCGCGCCCTTTCAGCCCGACCAGTTCCACCACTTCGCGGGCTTTGACCTCGGCCTCAGCCCTGGGTGTGGCCTGAATGGTCAGCGGGAACATCACGTTCTGCAAAACGGTCAGATGCGGCAGCAGGGCGAAATGCTGGAACACCATGCCCATCTTGTGGCGGCGGATCTCGATCAGTTCCTTGTCGCTGGCGCGCAGCAGATCGGCATCGTCAAACAGAACCTCTCCGCCCGTGGGTTCGATCAGCCGCGACAGGCAGCGGACCAAGGTGGATTTGCCCGAGCCGGACAGGCCCATGATGATGAAAATCTCACCCTCGGCAATGTCGATATTGGCGTTTCGCACCGCGCCGATCACGCCCGCCTTGCGGATGTCATCAGCCGACGGGTTTGGATTTTGCCGCAGCAGCGCATCCGCATTCGGACCGTAGAGTTTCCACACGTTACGGCAGGACAATTTGGTCTTGGGGGTCATCTGGGACGTCCGATTGAAAGGCCGGGTAAGCCGGAGCGGTTGGGGAGAACAGGGTGACCGCTCAGGCCAATGCAGATTACTTGGAGATCCAGCCAGACCAGCGGTCTTTATTGGCCCCCATCCAATCTGCAACAACGGTATCAATCTCGACACCGTCCAGATCTGCCTTGCCGACCATCGCGCTCATCTCATCGTTATTGATGCTGTAGGCTTCGATGATGTCATACGCACCCGGCCATTTTTCCTGCAAACCGGACCAGGCCGCCTTCCAGATCGGGCCGCGCGGCTTGCCGCAGTCATAGGCCAGATCGGGATTCACCCCGACTGACGGATCGGCGTAGCATTCCGGGGAAAACGGCGGGAATTCAACGAATTCGCCATCATATTTTGCCGGTGCCCAATGGGGGACATAGACCCACAGCATGATTGGATCTTCGCGCTGATAGGCGGATTCCAATTCGGCAAACAAGGCCGCATCGGTGCCCGCGTGGACAACCTCGAACTCAAGCTCCAGCGCTTCGACACGCTCTTCGTCGAACCCGCCCCAGGTAACAGGACCACCTACATAGCGCCCGTTTGGCGCGGTTTCGGCGGTGGCAAATTCCTCGGCGCAGTCTTTCAGCGCCTCCCAGTTCGGCAGGCCAGGGCAGCGGTCTTTCATGTAAGTCGGATACCACCATTCCTCGATCGCCATCAGCCCGGTTTCGCCCACATTGACCACATTGCCCGAGGCTGTCGCCTCATCCAGCGCCTCGCGCCCGGTGGTTTCCCAGATCTCCATCGCCAGATGCAGATCGCCGGTTTTCAGACCCGCAAATTGGGCGATGTAGTCGGCCTGCACATATTCGACGTTATACCCTGCCTCTTGCAGGATCGAGCCCATGATCTTGGTGTTGATCAATTGCCCTGACCAGTCATGCAGCGTCAGCTTGATCGGGTCCGAGGATTCCACAGCCCCCGCCGAGGTCACGCCCGCAACCGCCAAAGCCAATACGCTAAGTCCCAGTTTGAGTTGCATTATACCATCTCCCTGTCGTGGTTTTTCTTTGTGAATCGGTGGTATTATTGAAAGACGACCACATTGTGGGGTTTTGTGTCAATAAAAACCACGTTAAGCCACACAATTACTCTCAAGTTAAAACCTAACCGCGCAAATTCTGGCAATTTCGTTGCTTTATGTGGTAGTTGTGGTACCCCTAGTGCCAACTACTGCCATCACCATGGACCCAATGAACCTGAAAACCACAAATCAGCGAGAAGATGAGATTTTGCGCGCCCTGTTCCGGTCGGGCGGATCCTGTCGGGTCAGCGTGCTGGCCAATGAACTTGGCGTGACGCTGGAAACCATCCGCCGCAATGTGCGCAATCTGGAAGAGCGCAGTATCGTCCGCAAAGTCCATGGCGGCGTTCATCTGGTCGAAAACCTGCTGGAACCTTCGCTGGAAAGCCGGTTGGACAGCAAGGTCGACGCCAAGGAAAAGCTGGCCAAAGCCGTCGCCGAGATCATCAGCGACGGGGATTCCCTGTTCCTCGATATCGGGTCGACGACAGCCTATGTGGCGCAGGCCCTTCGGGATCATAAGGACCTGTTTGTGGTGACAAATTCAGTTGTCGTGGCCAACACGCTGGCCGCGCATAACAACAACCGCGTGTTCATGGCCGGGGGTGAGTTGCGCCCCCACGACGGCGGCGCGTTCGGGGTGGAAGCGCAGGAGTTGATCAGGCGACTGAACGTCCGCTTTGCGATCCTGTCGGTCGGGGCGGTAAACTCCGATCTGGGCTTCATGCTGCATGATTTACAAGAGGCCAACCTGGCCCGTATCGCAATCGACAACGCGCAGGTGCGTGTGGTGGTGGCCGATGGCGAAAAGCTGGGCAAACGGGCGCCCGTGACGCTTGAGGTTCCGACGAAGATCAACCTGTTTTTCACCGACACGCAGCCGTCGCAGGGCATTCGCGACATGTTGGCCGAGAACGAAATCGATCTGGTGGTAAAGGATTAGCCTTCGCGTTTCTGGGCAATGATCCAGACCGGATGGTAGGTCAGCGGCACGCCCTGCCCGTCGCCGAATTCCGTCCAATAGTCCTGTTCGAACCGGGCCAGCGTCGACTTGGTCCAGGCACGTTGCGCGCGGCCATTCACGCCGGTGTTCCGCAGGTGTCGCAGCACGTCGCGCGGGGTGGCAAAATAGGAGGGCCGCAGACTCTCACCCGCGGACTTGACGATCAGCACATCTTCAATAGCTGCGCGCATTTCATCCGCCCCGCACAAGCCCGGTGCCTGCGCAGCGGATCCGATCTGCCGCAGTTCCTGATACTGTTTCGGGCCAAAACCGGATACGGCAAGCCAACCGCCGGGGGCCAAGGCCTTGGCCGCTTTGCGCAGCAGATCAGCCGGGTTCTCCATCCACTGGATCATCGAGGCAGATACCAACAGATCGATATACGCGGGCCAGGATACCTGCCGCGCGTCACCTTCGATAAATCCGGCATCCACCGCATGTGCCGTTTCGCGGGCCTGCGGGGCGATGTCGTTCAGACTCAGGTGATCAACCGAGAACTGCGCGCGCAACAAACGGCTCAGATGCCCTGTGCCGCAGCCCAGCTCGAACCCCGCCCGATACTGATTGGGCGCGCCCAGCCGGTGTAACTCGTCCACCAGCTTCTCGGCCACCCAGGCCTGCTGGCTTGCCGCATCGTGATAGGTGTGAAAACTGCGGCTGAAACTGCGTTGCACCTTGTCTGTAAGATGGACTGTCATGCAAACCACTCCGCCCAGCTTTGACCCGCTGCAAACGGGACATGAGGGGTATCGACGCGCCGGATAATGTCTGACCGATCCGTCCATGCGGCCTCTTGCGCGGTGGTGGGGATGACGCGATCCCGCTGAGGTATCCAGATGCGGTCAAAGCCGGGATCGTGGGCCGCGCCCCGATCGATCACGGCAAGCAGTTCGTCACGTGCGGCGGCAATGTCCAGCGCGGGCGCAGACCCGACCAATCCGGCCCGGCGGCAGAACTTGGTGAAACTCGCATTAGACAGGTTATCCGCCGTTGCCCGGATCATCTCGGGTGCGATGCCAAATTCAGCGCTGGCCGGGTTCAACGTCCCGCTGACGGCAACCAGCCGGTCAGGCCGGAAACCGGTCTGCGCCAGCCAATGCGCTGCCGAGGCGACCCCGAAGGAAAAGGCCAGCAGGTGAACGCGCTCAAACCGCTCAAGCGGCAGGGGCGCGTCAATCTGCGTGTAGCCTTGGATCAGCAACAGGTTGTCCGCATCGGTCAGACCATCAAAAGGCGCAGCCCCCAGTGCCCAGCCCCCGAAGACAAGGGTCAGGTCGGTTCCGTCCGAGCGTGACAGCCACTGATGCTTCACTGTGCACCTCCGGCCAGCGCGACCATGGCCGCCGTGACGCGGCTCAGCTCATCAGCCGAGATGATGTAGGGCGGCATCGTGTAGATGTTGCGCGCAAAGGGGCGCAGCCAGACGCCGGTTTGCGGGGCAAGGCGGTGCGCGACCCGGGGATCAACCGTATCCTTCATCTCAATCACGCCAATCGCGCCCAGGACCCTGACATCGGCAACACCCGGCAAGTGGCGGGCGGGCTCCAGTTCAGCCCGCATCTGGTTTTCGATTGCAGCCACCTGCCCTGTCCAATGACCTTCGGCCAGAAGGCTAAGGCTGGCCGAACCCGCGACACAGGCCAACGGGTTGGCCATATAGGTCGGGCCATGCATGAAAACGCCCGCCTCGCTGTTGCCGATTCCATAGGCGATTTTCTCGCTGGTCACCGTCGCCGCGAACGAAATATGCCCGCCCGTCAGCGCCTTGCCCAGACACAGGATGTCAGGTGTTACACCCGCATGATCGATGGCAAACAGTTTGCCGGTACGGCCAAAGCCGGTTGCAATCTCGTCAAAGATGATCAGAACGTTGTGGGCGTCACACAAGGCCCGCGCCGCGCGCAGCCATTCGGGGTGATAGAAATACATCCCCCCAGTGCCCTGCACGACGGGTTCAAGTATCAGTGCCGCAAGCTGGTCGCCCTTTTCGTCAAGCAGGCGTTCCAGCGGTTCAAGACCGTTTTGCGCCGAATCCTCAGGCCATTCGTCATCCAGCCGCACATGCGGGCGCGGCAGGAAGTGCTGGATCGACAAGGCACCACGGAACAGCCCATGCATCCCGGTGACCGGGTCACAGACGCTCATCGCTTTCCACGTATCACCGTGATAGCCGCCCCGGACGGTGGCAAACTCGACCTTGCCGGTGCGGCCATGGGCCATCTGATACTGCAACGCCATTTTCATCGACACTTCGACCGAGACCGAGCCGCTGTCGCAGTAGAAAATCCGGTCCAGCCCCTCGGGCAGCATGTCAACCATCCTGCGCCCCAGATCGATGGCCGGGTTATGGGTCAGACCGCCGAACATCACATGCGGCATCTTCTCCAGCTGGCGCTGCATGGCCGAGGTAATCACGGGGTGCTTATGCCCATGGATCGCGCACCACCATGAGGACATGGCGTCGATCATCTTCGCCCCGTCTTCGCGGTACAGATACACCCCCTCGGCCCGGTCGATCAGGTGCATCGGGCCGGGATCAGCCACGTTGGTATAGGGGTGCCACAGGTGGCGGGCGTCAAAATCCAGCGGGGTCATAGCGCCCCCCGGATGGCATCGACATCGATGGCCTGGAATGCGTTGGCCAGAGCGTCACGCGACAGGTCGGGCAGCATGGGCAGACGCCCCAGATGGCGCACATCGCACATCTGGACGATGGTCTGTTCCACATCCGGCTCGGGTTCGCCCACAAAAGCCACGCCCACCACCTGGCACCCTGCATTTCGCAGCGCCATCAGAGACAAAGTGGTGTGGTTAATCGTGCCCAAAGCGGTCCGCGCGACCAGTACAACCGGGGCCTCCCATTGCGCGATCAGGTCCAGATAGAACAGCTTGCGGTTCAGCGGCACCATCAGGCCCCCTGCCCCTTCGACAACCAAGGGCCCGTCAACCTGCGGCAGGGACAGGCGCTTTGCATCGATTTCCAGCCCCATATCCTCGGCGGACAGATGGGGTGAGGCGGGCATGTTCAGTCGGTAGGCCTCGGGCAGAACTTCGGCACCGGACAGGTCCCGAACGATGTCGGTGTCAGTGGCGTCTTCCAGCCCCGACTGCACCGGCTTCCAGTATGTCGCACACAAGGCAGCGGTCAGCCCGGCAGAGAAGACGGTTTTGCCGACACCCGTATCGGTGCCGGTGACGATCAGCGCGCTCATGCGGCCTCCGATTGCTGTTGGGCCAGCGCGGTGAACAGGGCCGAGATGTCGGCGTGATCCACATTGCCGGTGATCGAGATCCTCAGGCGCGACGTGCCGCGCGGAACGGTGGGCGGGCGGATGCCGCGCACGTCAAAGCCTCGCTCTTGTAGGGCCGAGGCCATAGCCATCGTGCGCGCCTCATCGCCCAGAATGACCGGGATGATCTGGCTGTTCAGGGCGGTTTCGGCGACGCCCTGCTGGCGCGCAACCGAATGCGCATGGCGAATGCGGCCCTGCGCGGCCTGTATCAGCCCTTCGTCCGAGACCAGCGCCTGCAAAGCTGCGCGCACCAGCGCTGCGTTCAGCGGCGAAGGAGCGGTTGCGAAGATGAACGGTCGTGCGCGGTTGATCAACGCGTCGATCATCACCCGAGGTCCGCAGATCAATCCCCCGGCGACACCCAACCCTTTGCCGCAAGTGTGCAATGTCAAAAGTTGCGCGTCCAGATCATGCGCCAGACCTTCTCCGTGCGCGCCATAGACGCCGGTGGCGTGCGCTTCGTCCACAACGAGAATCGCATCGAATTCCCGTGCAAGGGTCGCGAAATCCGATAGCGGGGCAAGATCACCCTCCATCGAATAGACGCTTTCGACGGCAAGCCAGATTTGCCCGGTGCCCCCTGCCGCACGCCATTCTGCCGCCACCGCCCGGGCATCGCTTACATCATTGTGCCGGAACGACCGCAGATCCGCGCGGCTGGCGCGCATCCCTTCATGGGCGCTGGCATGGACCAGCGCGTCGTGCAGAACCAGATCATCTGCCGCCGGAAGGGTGGAAAAGATCGCCTGATTGGCCTGAAACCCGCCGCCCATGAACAGGGCAGCCTCGGCACCGAAAAACGCGGCGGCCTCATGCTCCAGCACTTCGTGTTCGGGGTGGTTGCCGCGCAGCAGGCGCGACCCGCCGGACCCCACTGGCACGCCACGCGCCACCGCGTCCTGCGCGGCGTCCCGCAACAGTTGCGAGCTCGCCAGCCCCAGATAGTCGTTCGACGCAAAGTCCAGCCCTTTCGCCGCCGCCAAATGGCGACGACGATGGCGCGCATCCAGCGTGCCAAGCATCGACTCCAGCCGATCGACTGCTGTCATTCGGCAGCTTCCGTCTGCGCGTGATCTTCTGCCGTCTCGGGCTGAATACCCAGCTTGGCGAACAGGATCGAATCCACATCCTCTTCGGGGTTTTCGGCCGTCAGCAGCGTCTCACCCACAAAGATCGAGTTCGCACCGGCAAAGAAACACATGGCCTGCATCTCATCGCTCATGTCGCTGCGACCGGCGGACAGACGCACATAGGATTTCGGCATCAGGATCCGGGCCAGAGCGATGATCCGCACAAACTCAATCGGGTCAATCGGCTCGGCATCGGCCAGGGGCGTATCCGCCTGCGGCATCAGCATGTTGATCGGAACCGAATCCGGTGCGGGCTGCATGTTGGCCAGCGTCAGCAACATGTCGATGCGGTCGCCCGAATGCTCACCCATGCCCAGAATACCACCCGAGCAGACCTTGATCCCGGCTTCCTGCACCCGGTTCATGGTGTCGATCCGGTCGCTGAAGGTGCGGGTGGTGATGACTTCGGAATAATAGCGTTCCGACGTGTCGATATTGTGGTTGTAATAGTCCAGCCCGGCATCGCGCAGTTGTACGACCTGAGTGTCATCCAGCATGCCCAGCGTCATGCAGGTTTCCATACCCATCGCCTTGACGCCTTCGACCATGGCGACCAGCGCAGGCATGTCGCGGGGCTTGGGCTCGCGCCACGCCGCCCCCATGCAGAACCGCGTCGCGCCGCCATCCTTGGCTTTCTTCGCCTCGGCCAGAACGCGCTGGATCTCGATCAGTTTCGACGCCGGCAGGGTCGAGCCGTTGCGGGCCGATTGCGAGCAATAGGCGCAATCCTCGGCGCAGCCGCCGGTTTTGATCGACAACAGCTTTGAGGTCTGGACCTTGTTGGGATCAAAGTTCTCGCGATGCACGGTTTGTGCCCGGAACAGAAGATCCATCAACGGAAGGTCATAGACAGCTTGCGCAGTTTTGCGGGTCCAGCCGGAGTGGGGGATGATCATTTTATCTATAAAATTTCCTGCAGCTTGCGTTGCTTTGGAGTTATTATCGATAAAATGTGTTGACGCAACACTCTATACGCCAATCACCCCAATATGACGCATCGTCTTTCTGTGACGATCTCGTACGCAATTGAGAAACAGGGTGTCAGCCCAAAATGCCCGGCAGCCGCAACCCGTGATCGCGCGCGCAGGCTTTGGCATCCTCGTACCCCGCATCGGCATGCCGCCAGACACCCGAGGCCGGATCGTTCCACAGGACCCGCTCAAGGCGTTTTGCGGCCTCATCCGTACCGTCGGCGCAGATCACCACGCCCGCGTGCTGGCTAAACCCCATGCCAACCCCGCCGCCATGGTGCAGCGACACCCATGTCGCCCCCGAGGCGGTGTTGACCAGCGCGTTCAGCAGCGGCCAGTCGCTGACCGCATCCGAGCCGTCCTTCATCGCCTCGGTCTCACGGTTCGGGCTCGCCACCGAGCCCGAATCCAGATGATCCCGGCCGATCACCACCGGTGCTTTCAACTCGCCATTGCGCACCATTTCGTTGAAGGCCAGCCCGGCGCGGTGCCGGTCGCCCAACCCGATCCAGCAGATACGGGCGGGCAGGCCTTGGAAGGCGATCCGCTCCTGCGCCATGTCGAGCCAGTTGTGCAGATGGGTGTTCTCGGGGAACAGCTCTTTCATCTTGGCGTCGGTCTTGTAGATATCTTCCGGGTCGCCCGACAGCGCGCACCAGCGGAACGGGCCGATGCCACGACAGAACAGCGGGCGGATATAGGCGGGGACAAAGCCGGGGAAGGCAAAGGCGTTTTCCAGCCCCTCATCCTGCGCCACCTGCCGGATGTTGTTGCCGTAATCCAGCGTCGGCACGCCTGCGTTCCAGAAATCGACCATCGCCGCCACGTGTTGCTTCATCGACGCGCGCGAGGCTTTTTCAACCGCCTTGGGATCGCTTTCGCGCTTGTCCTTCCACTGCGCCATGGTCCAGCCCAATGGCAGATAGCCGTTGACCGGATCATGGGCGCTGGTCTGGTCGGTGACGATGTCGGGGCGCATGCCGCCTTCCTGCATCCGCCGATAGATTTCGGGGAAGATTTCGGCTGCGTTGCCCAGCAGGCCGACCGATTTCGCCTCACCCGCCTTGGTCCAGCGGTCGATCATTTCCAACGCTTCGTCCAGCGTCTCGGCCTTCTCATCCAGATATCTGGTGCGCAGACGGAAATCGATGCTGTCCGGGTTGCACTCGACCGCCAGACAGCAGGCCCCGGCAAAGACCGCCGCCAAAGGCTGCGCGCCGCCCATGCCGCCCAAACCGCCGGTCAGAATCCACTTGCCGGTCAGGTCGCCGTCATAATGCTGACGCCCGGCCTCGGCAAAGGTCTCATAGGTGCCCTGAACGATGCCCTGCGTGCCGATATAGATCCACGAGCCAGCGGTCATCTGGCCATACATCATCAGGCCCTTCTTATCGAGCTCATTAAAGTGATCCCAGTTCGCCCAATGCGGCACCAGATTCGAGTTCGCGATCAGCACCCGAGGCGCATCCGAATGGGTCCGCACAATCGCCACCGGCTTGCCGGACTGCACCACCAGCGTTTCATCCTCTTCCAGATCCTTGAGGCTGGCGACGATGGTGTCGAAATCCTTCCACGTCCGCGCCGCGCGGCCAATACCGCCATAGACCACCAGCTCATGCGGGTTTTCGGCCACATCCGGGTGCAGGTTGTTCATCAACATCCGCAGCGGAGCCTCGGTCATCCAGCTTTTGGCGTTCAGTTCGGGCCCGGTGGGCGGGTACACGTCACGGGTGTTTTTGCGAGGGTCAGTCATCGGGCAAGCTCCAATGCGGTGTCGTGGATAGCGTCGAGTATATCTTTCAGCCAGCGGCGCAGGCGCGTGGCTTTGCGTTCGTCATAGGACCACGGCGGGCGCTCGGCGGTCAGGTAGGTGGATTGGGCCAGTTCCATCTGAATGGCGTGCAGCCCCTCGGCCGGGCGGCCATAATGGCGGGTCGTCCAGCCGCCCTTGAACCGTCCGTTCAGCACTGTGCTATAGGGCGATGAGGCCGCAAACTCATGGGCGATGGCCTCAATCTCGGGCGCGCAGGTCGTGCCGTTATTCGTGCCCAGGTTCATGTCCGGTAGCGTTCCGTCAAACAGGAAGGGGATATGACTGCGGATCGAGTGGCAATCATACAGCACCGCAACACCGTGGATCGCCTTGACCCGCGCCAATTCGGCCTCAAGCGCGGCGTGATAGGGCGCGTGGAAGGTGGCGCGGCGTTCGGCGATTTCTGCCTCGGAGGGCGGATCATCCCAGATATCCTGCCCGTCAAAATCCGTCAGCGGCACCAGCGTCGTGGTGTTCTGTCCGGGGTAAAGCGACACGCCCGACGGGTCGCGGTTGGCGTCGATCACATAACGATGGAAAGTGGCGCGCACCGTTGTGGCACCGGGCAGCAACCCGTCATAAAGCTGATGGATATGCCAGTCGGTATCGTCCAGCCCCCTGCCCCGGTCATTCAGCCGGGCCTCGACCTCGGGCGGTACATAGGTGCCGGTATGGGGCAGGCCCAGCACGATGGGGCTGTCGCCCTGCGTGACCTCAACCGGATCGATCATGCGCCAAGCTCCGGCATGTCTATGCCTGTGCCATGGGCAATCTCACCGCGGGCAATCAGAGCATGGGCGGCTTCGATATCCGGTGCGGTATAGCGGTCGTCGCCCAGGGGCGGCACCACCGCGCGCAGCCGGGCCATCACGCCCTGCAGGGCCTCGCTGGTGGGCAGCGGCGCGCGGAATTCAACGCCCTGCGTAGCACAGAGCAGTTCGACCCCAAGAATGCGTTCCAGATTGGTCACCATCTGTCCCAGACGCCGCGCGCCATGGGCGGCCATCGAGACGTGATCCTCCTGATTGGCCGAGGTTGGCGTTGAGTCCGTGACGCAAGGATTGGCCAGATGCTTGTTCTCGCTCATCAGCGCGGCCGTAGTGACTTCGGCAATCATCAGGCCCGAGTTCAGCCCCGGATTGGGCGTCAGGAAGGGCGGCAGATCAAAGCTGAGCACCGGATCGACAATCAGCGCGATGCGGCGTTGGGCAATCGCCCCGATCTCGGCCACGGCCAGCGCGATCATGTCGGCGGCAAAGCCCACCGGTTCGGCGTGGAAATTGCCGCCGGAGACGATCAGCCCGGCCCCGGACAGGACCAGAGGGTTGTCGGTGGCGGCATTTGCCTCGATCTCCAGCGTGGTGGCCGCCTGACGCAGCACATCCATCGCCGCGCCCACCACCTGCGGTTGGCAGCGAATGCAATAAGGGTCCTGAACCCGTGTGTCGCCCTCACGATGGCTTTCGCGGATCACCGACCCGGCCAGCAGCGCGCGCATGGTGGCCCCGGCCTCGATCTGGCCGCGATGGCCGCGCAACGTATGGATTTCCGGTTGCAATGGGGCCGTGGACCCCATGATCGCATCCGTGGTCAGCGCCGAAGTCACCAACGCGCTTTGCGCCGCCTGCCACGCACCAAACAGACCCGCCAGCGCAAAAGCGGTCGAGAACTGGGTGCCGTTGATCAGCGCCAACCCTTCCTTGGGGCCGAGTTCCACCGGGGTCAAACCGGCGGCGATCAGCGCCTTGTGGCCGGGTATCACCTCGCCGCCATATTCGGCTTCACCCGCTCCCATCATGACAGCCGCCATGTGCGACAGCGGTGCCAGATCGCCCGAAGCGCCCACCGAGCCCTGCGCCGGGATCACCGGGGTGACGCCTTTGTCGAGCATGGCTTCAAGCAGGTCGATCAGTTCCAGCCGCACACCGGACGCGCCACGCCCAAGGCTGAGCAGTTTCAGCACCATCATCAGCCGCGCAACCGCGCGCGGGATCGCAGGACCGACACCACAGCAATGAGACAGGATAAGATTACGTTGCAGGGTCGCCGTATCCTCGGCGGCAATCTTGACGCTGGCCAGTTTGCCAAAGCCCGTATTGACCCCGTAAACCGCCGCTTCACCCGCCGCAGCCTCGGCAATGCGCGCCTGCGCCGCTTCGATGCCGGGGCGGCAGGCCGGGTCAAGCCGCACCGCGCATTCCTCGCGGTAAACCTGTTCCAGTTGCGCCAGCGAGACAGCGCCGGGGGTTAGTGTCAGCGGGGTCAAAACGCACCTCCGATGATGCGGGCGTGAAGCGGGTTGAAGCCGATGCGATAGGCGAGTTCCGCCGGGTGCGAGACGTTCCAGACCGCGAAATCGGCGCGCAGGCCGGGGGCAATCTGGCCGCAATCGCTCAGACCCAGCGCGCGGGCGGCGTTGGTGGTGACCCCTTGCAAGGCCTCTTCGGGCGTCATGCGAAACAAGGTGCAGGCCATGTTCATCGTCAGCAGCAAAGACGTCAGGGGGGCCGAGCCCGGATTGCAATCGGTCGCCAGCGCCATCGGCACATTGTATTTGCGCAGCAGGTCGATCGGCGGGGCCTGTGTCTCGCGCAGCGTATAGAACGCTCCGGGTAGGATGACGCCCACGGTACCTGCCTCAGCCATGGCCTGAACGCCGTCTTCATCCAGATATTCGATGTGGTCCGCCGACAACGCGCCATATGAAGCGGCCAGCTTTGCACCACCCAGATTAGACAGTTGCTCGGCGTGAACCTTGATCGGCAGACCAAGCTGCTGCGCCACATCGAACAACGGCACCAACTGGTCGGGCAGGAAGGCTATTGCTTCGCTGAACGCATCTACCGCATCGACCAGACCCTCGGCATGGGCGGCGCGCAGGGTCGGGATGCAGATTTCGGCGATGTAATCTGTGGGCCGATCGGCAAATTCCGCAGGCACTGCATGGGCACCCAGGAAACTGGTCACCACGCGCACCGGGCGGTGTTCGGGCAAAGCCCTGGCCGCGCGCAGCATGGTCAACTCGGTTTCGTGATCCAACCCGTAACCCGATTTGACCTCGATCACGGAAACGCCCTCGGCCAGCATCGCGTCGACGCGGGGTAGCGCCTGCGCGATCAGGTCATCGACACTGGCCGCGCGCGTCGCCTTCACGGTCGAGATGATGCCACCCCCGGCCCGCGCGACCTGTTCATAGCTGGCCCCGTTCAGGCGCATTTCGAATTCGGCCGCGCGATGGCCGCCATGCACCACATGGGTGTGGCAGTCGATCAGTGCTGGCGTTACCAAACGGCCCTCCAGTGAGGTTCTGGGCAGCGCCGAATACTGTGCAGGCAATTCCGTCTGAGCACCGACCCAGACAATCCGACCGCCCTGAACGGCAATCGCGGCCCCATGGATCAGCCCGTATGCGGCCTCACCCGCCATGGTCGCGGCATTCAGGTCAGTAAACAGGTGGTCGGGGGCCTGCATTCGAATCCCTCTCGTGAAATTCTCTCTTTTCTGGTACAGGTGTTTATGCTTTATGTCTATCCATAAAACCGGAGGCAAATATGACCACCATATTCGCAAACCGCGCCCTGCTGGCGGATGGATGGGCCGAAAATCTGCGGCTGGAGGTTCAGGACGGGCGCATTTTACGCCTGACGACGGACGCGGCAGCCATGCAAGGCGACACCCGCGTCGATACCTTGCTGCCCGCGCTGTCCAATCTGCACAGCCACGCCTTTCAGCGCGCGATGGCCGGGATGACCGAGTACCGTTTGGCGGGTCGCGACAGTTTCTGGACCTGGCGCGAGTTGATGTACCGCTTTACCGCGCATTTGACGCCGGATCAGGTGCAGGCCAGTGCCGCGCTGGTCTACCTTGAGATGCAGGAGGCCGGATATGCCGCAGTCGGAGAGTTCCATTACCTGCATCACCAACCCGGCGGGCAGCCCTATGACCGGCTTGCCGAACTCAGTGACCGGATCATGGCTGCCGCTGGTGAGACCGGGATCGGGCTGACTCACCTGCCGGTGCTTTACAGCTACGCGGGCGTCGGGGAAAAACCTCTTGAGGCCGGACAGGCCCGGTTCGGCAATGATGTGGACCGGTTCTGTGCGTTGGTCGATCAGTCGCGCGGCGCGCATGGCGAACTGCCACCGGACTGCCGCGTTGGCATCGCGCCGCATTCCCTGCGCGCCACCTCACCCGCCGATCTGGCGCAGGTGATCGCCGCGCAAGGCACTGGTCCGATCCACATCCACATCGCCGAGCAACCCAAAGAGGTGGCCGAAGTACAGGCCGGTCTGGGCGCGCGCCCGGTAGAATGGCTGCTGGCCAATGCCCCCGTCGATGCCAATTGGTGCCTGATCCACGCCACCCAGATGACCGAGGCCGAGACCCGCGCTATGGCCGCCAGCGGGGCCGTCGCAGGCCTGTGCCCCATCACCGAGGCCAATCTGGGTGATGGTCCGTTTAACGGCCCGACGTATCTGGCCGCTGACGGGACGTTTGGGGTCGGCTCGGATTCCAATGTGCTGATTTCTTTGACGGAAGAACTACGCACGTTGGAATATTCCCAGCGGCTGCGTGATCTGTCGCGCAATGTGCTGGTTGTGGGTGAAGGCTCGGTCGGGCAAACGCTCTATTGCGGCGCGGCCATGGGTGGCGCACAGGCTTTGGATCGCGATGCGGGCCAGATCGCCGAGGGCAAGCTGGCTGATCTGGTCGCCATAGACAGTCAAAACCCGGCGCTGTGTGCGCTGCGATCCGATCAGGTGCTGGACGGGTTGGTCTTTGCGGCCAGGGACTCGGTCGTGACCGATCTTTGGTCCGCCGGGCGGCATCAGGTGCGCAACGGTCGCCATATCCATCGCGACCGGATCATCGCCACGTACCGAACCGCGATAGAGGGGCTTTTGTCCGCGCTGTGATTAGGTTGATAGCTTTGCATCCAGATTTAATCCGGACATAATATGAATAGAGGCAGATATTAAGTGAGCAACCCGTGACCGTGCCAAAGACAATGGGCTTTCAGGACATACGCGACGAGGTTCTGAACCGCATCCAGACCCGCATCTGGCCACAAGGCAGCCTTTTGCCGACCGAGTTGGAGCTTGCAGCCGAGTTCGGTTGCGCCCGCGCCACTGTCAATCGCGCTCTGCGGGAATTGTCCGAGCAAGGGATCATCACCCGCAAGCGCAAGGGCGGCACGCGCGTCGTGACCACTCCGGTCAAGCAGGCCAAGCTGCCGATCACCGTGGTTCGCCAAACCATCGAGGATATGAATGCCGAATACCGCTATGCTCTGGTCAGTCGGACCCTGATTGATTGTCCCGCATGGTTGCAGGCCAAGCTGGGTCTGGCCGAGGGGGCTCAGGTCCTTCACCTGCACTGCATGCACCACGCCGACAACCGCCCCTTTCAGTTCGAGGAACGCTGGATCAATGTCGAGGCGGTCCCCCATGTGGTGGACGAGGATTTCCTTGCAACCGGACCCAACGAATGGCTGCTGGCCGAGGTGCCCTTTTCAAACGCGGAGATCGCCCTGTCGGCGGTTCCGGCCACGGGGCATTTGCAGGATTTCCTGTCCGTCCCGCCCGGAACGCCGCTGTTCCAGTTGGAGCGCACGACATGGTTTCAGGCCAAACCGGTGACATTCGTGCGCATGACCTTCCATCAGGGATACCAGATGCGCACCACTTACTGAGGCCAGGGCAGCGAGTAGGTTTTGACATTGGTGAAGAACTTCATCGCTTCGATGACACCTTCTTTCACACCATTGCCGCTGTCCTTTATGCCCCCGAACGGAGACATCTCAATCCGGTAGCCCGGTTGCTCCCAGATATTGCAGGTGCCGACGTGCAGCCCGTTGATATAGGCAATCGCGCGGTTCAGATCGTTTGTGCAAACGCCCGATGACAGGCCAAACGGCGTGCCATTGGAAATTGCCATCACCGCGTCGTCATCGTCGGGGACACGCAGGATGGGGATGATGGGGCCGAAGGTTTCCTCCATCACCAACGCACTATTGTAGGGCACGTGATCAACCACGATTGGGGGCAGTAAGGCCCCCTGTCGCCCGGGGTGATACAGAACTTGCGCGCCCTGCCGTTCGGCATCCATCACGCGGGTTTCAAACAGCGCCGCAGCCTCTGCATGGATCACGCAGCCCAGTTCCGTTTCCGGGTCCTGCGGGTCGCCAAAACGGATGGCTTTAGCCTTGTCCAGCACGAAGGGCACAAAACGATCTGCCACGCTGTTTTGAACCAGAATACGTTTGACGGCGGTGCAGCGTTGCCCGGAATTGCCCGTTGCCCCGGCAACCGCAATGGCCGCGGCCCGGTCCAGATCGGCGTCGCTCAGATCGTTCAGCACAATCAGCGGGTCGTTTCCGCCCAGTTCCAAGGCCTGCCGCTTGTACCCCGCCTTGGCCGCGATACTTTTGCCGACGGGAACGCCCCCGGTGAAGGTGATGATGTCGATATGGTCATTGGTGACCATCTCATCCCCGATCTCTTGCGGCCAGCCGGTGACAACCTGAAACATCTCGGGCGGTAAACCGGCCTCATACAGAATGTCGGCCAGGCTGAGCGCGGTCAGAGGGGTCAGTTCGGTCGGCTTGCAGACCATGCAATTGTTCGTCGCAATCGACGGCGCGATCTTGTGGGCGACCATGTTCAAAGGGTGGTTGAACGGCGTGATCGCACTGATCGCACGAACGGGGTCGCGCTTGGTGAAAATCTTGCGGGGCTTGCCGTTGGGGGTCAGGTCGCAGGAAAAGACCTCGGCATCATCGCGCAGCGCCTCGGCGGCGGCGAACTGAAACACATCCTGCGCCCGTTTGGTCTCATAGATCGCGTGCTGATGGCAAATCCCAAGCTCCAGCGTCAGCCATTTCGCGAGGTACTCGCGCCGCTCACCGATCAGGTCGCCTGCACGCTGCAAGATCTGACTGCGCTCATAGCGGGTCAGGTGGGGTGTGTAATTGGCGGCAATCTCGAAGGCCTGCCGAACGTGATCGACCGTGCCTGCGGGAACAGTGCCGACCACCTCGTTCGTGTAGGGATAATGAACCGGAATGGTGGCCTCAGAGAACACCACCTGCCCGCCGATGCGCATGCCTTCGTTCCGAATGTCCATTGCCATCTGCCTACCCCAATTGCCACGGGTCAACGGATAGAACTGCCCTCCGGCCTGCGTCAACAATGGGTTTCGAGAAAACTCAGGCTCGGGCAAGCGCGGGGCGCTGCCCCTGATGGGCGGGAAGCTCGGACCGATAGGTCGGAATAACCCCAACGGGCGGCTTTTCCCGGATATACTCCCCTATTCGCGCCAACATCGGTTTTCTCGGGCAATTGGGGCGTGTGGCAGCCCCCAGATCGCGCAGATGGCCGGGCGCGTCGAACGGAATAAAGCACAACGGCCAGTTGTCGCGCTTGAATTGTTCGGCCGCCAAAGCCGAGACAATGGTGCAGTCATCCGAATGGCAGATATGGCGGCAGATCGTTTCGAACCGCAGGGCAGTCAGGTCAAAGCGCTTGCTGATCCGGGTTGAGGGGTCATGTTTGGGCAACCGCTCCTCAAGCTCATAGCCAAAACTGTGCGGCAGGCGGATGAAATCATGCGGCGGCACGTCTTCCGGAGCGATCGAGGGTAAAGTGCACAGCGGATGCCCCTGTCGCAGCGCCAGAAACAGCGGCTCGGACCAGATCGAGGTGAAATCCAACGCGGCACTGTTGTTGATCTTGGCCACCAGAGCCATGTCCAGCGCATGATCTTCGACCATCTGCAGCATATTCTGCGGCAGGTCTTCGATCATGGTGACACGCATGCGCGGGAACAGCGTGTTAAACAGCTCTGAGAAATACTGCGTCAGATAGGGGGCCAGCGTGGGGGTCATGCCGATGGTGAAGGGCACAGCCTCGGGGTCGCGGAACTCGGTCGCGGTATCGCGGATCTTTTGCGCGTCGGCCAGAATGCGCGCTGCGATGTCCACGATCCGCGCACCGCAGGCGGTAGGGCGTACCTCGTTGTTCAGCCGCAGGAACAATTCAGTGCCAAGCTCGTTCTCAAGCTTCTTGATCTGGTTGGACATCGCCGGCTGAGACACGTTGCACGCCTGCGCGGCCTGACTGAACTGACCGTGTTTGGCAATCGCAAGGACATATTCCAGATCACGGATATTCATTTTGGCAAACGTCACAATTGGAAATGGGAACACTCATGCCATCAAAATACGCCTGAGGGGCCGGATTCAGAAGACCTGCGCCCGAAATCCGGGGGGATAAACGCTCACTTCCGTTAACAAATCTGTCAACTTTCGAAAATGAATAGGGCAAACCGCGCGGCGTGTATGCGTGAAGCGCCTTGTTTTTCGGGGTTTGAAGGTTTCAGACCTCACGCGTTTTGTGACTATTTGCATCGGTTATAGCCCCGATTTGGACCATGAATTTCCGCTGCCTCGGGGTGGGGCCTACTCCTTTGATGCGTCGGCTGCCCAAGCATTCGGGCCGCCTGCACCACGCAACAAACCTGACGGAGTGACCCATGCTGTCCCAATTCGTAGAAAGCCTGCGCGCCCGTCTCTTGACCACGTCAACCCTGGCGCAAGAGACGACCCGCGACGGCCAAACCCTTTTCAACAACTTCTTCCAGAGCACGGTGGTAGATGACACCCCCGCTTTTGTTCTGGCCAATGATTTCTCGCGCCTGCTGAACTTTGGCGAGATCGTCACCAACAACGCCGTTGCCGCTGTTCAGGCGCAGGGGCAGGATGTTGACATCTTCAACTTCCGCTCGGGCGTGATCGACGCCAATAGCGGCCCTGATGCGCTGGCAACCGGCGTTCAGGTCACCGGCAGCGCCGCTGTCCGCAACTTTGGTGCAATCTCGGGCGACTTCAACGGTGTTCAATTCCTGGGCGCAGACAGCTCGGGCAGCCTGGACAATTTCCGGGGCGGCGTGATCAGTTCCGACAGCCGCGCGGTGGACATCCAAGGTCAAGGCATCGATTTGCGCAACTTCGGCGACATCGTCGGCACTGGCGACCAGCGCAATGGCACGATCTACACCAACAGCACTGCCGAGGATATCTCGATCTCGAACTTCGCGGGCGGGACCGTGGATGCCGGTGAGGGCAATCTGGGCGCAGGCGTTTCGCTTCAGATCGGGGATGAGATCGGCGACCGTGTGGAAACCGATGTGTTCAACGGCTTTGGCGCGACCATTCAGGGCCGGGGTCAGGCGGCGTCGAACACCGCGCTGGCGGGCGACGGTATCCGCATCGACAATGGCGCCGAAGGCACCATTCTGGACACTGAGATCGTCAACAGCGGCCTGATTTCTTCGGAAAGCACCCAAGGCACCGCTGCTGGTATCCGTATCGCTGACGGTGCAAACACCGAAGGCGAGATTCTGAACACCTCGACCGGTGTGATCGAAGGCGCTGCAAATGGCCTTTATATCGGTCAGGGCGCGCATGATCTGGACGTTCTGAACTTTGGCACCATTCAGTCGGACAGCCGCGCGGTGAATATCGATGGCACGGGTGTCAACCTGATCAACGGCGGCGACATCCTCGGCACCGACGATCAGCGCAACGGCACTGTTTATGCCGATGGCACAGCCGACGACTTCTCGGTCAACAACCTGGCCACCGGGACAATCGACGCAGGCGAGCACAATCAGGGCTCGGGCTTTGGTGTTGAAATCGGCGGGGCCGCAGATGGCGCGAATTCGTTCACGCTGGACAATGCCGGTACAATCCAGGGCCGTGGCAATGCTGCAGCGGGTACAAACGCGGCAGGTGACGGTATCCGGATTGGCAATGTTGGCAATGTCGGCACCACCGACGCGATCATCAACAACACCGGCACCATCGACTCGGAAGGGGCCAATGGAACCGTTGCGGGTGTGCGTTTTGTAAACGGTGTTTCGTTCCAGGGTGAGTTCAACAACTCGGGCGATATCTCGGGTGTTCAAAACGGTGTCTATTTCGGTAACCCGGTCGCAGGCGAAGGCGCAGATCACACCGGCGGTGTGTTCAACAACCTGGAAGGCGGAACCATTTCGTCGGACAGCCGGGCGTTCAACATCGATGGCATTGGCCTTGAGGTGAACAACGCCGGTGACATCATCGGCACCGACAGCCAGCGCAACGGCACGGTCTACGCTGACGGCACCGCGCAAGACTTCACCTTCAACAACCTGGAAACCGGTGTTGTGGACGCAGGCGAAGGCAACGAAGGTTCGGGCTTTGGTGCCGAGATTGCAGGCGAGAATTCCTTCGAGCTGAACAATGACGGCACCATCCAGGGTCGGGGCAACGCCGCCGCAGGCACCAACGCAGCCGGTGACGGTATCCGCATTGGCAATGTCGGCAACGCCGGGACCTTCTCGGGCACCATCATCAACGCGGGCGTGGTCGCCTCGGAAGGTGCTAACGGCACCGTCGGCGCATTCCGCGCGGTGAACAACGTCAACTTCCAGGGTCAGCTGATCAACGAAGAAGGCGGTCTGTTCGAAGGTGGTCAGAACGGTGTGTACTTTGGCACCGGTGATCACGCTGGCGGTTCCTTTGTGAACCGAGGCACCGTCACCTCGGACAGCCGTGCGGTGAACATCGATGGTGAAGGGCTGGAGGTTGTCAACGAAGGCGAAATCCTGGGTACCGGCAACCAGCGCAACGGGACTGTCTACGCTGATGGCACCGCCGACAACTACACCTTCAACAACTCCGGTGTGGTGGATGCAGGTGAAGGCAACAACGGGTCTGCCGTTTCGCTGCAAACTGGTGACGTCTCGGGCGATGTGGTTTCGGCCGCGATCCTGAACGAAGGCACGCTGCAAGGTCGTGGCGACGCGATCGAGGGCAACCAGGTCGGCGACGGTCTGCGCCTGTTCACCAGCCAGGATGACGCCTCTTTCGCGGGTGTTGTTGTCAACGAAGGTCTGATCGCAGGGTCCGAGGACTCGGACGCGGCAGCCGGTATTCGTATCGATGGCGGCCTGAACCTGCTGGGTGCGATCCTGAACGAAGGTGAAATTCGCGGCACGGTCAACGCAATCGACGCCTTGGACGCAGCCAGCGTGACCATTGTCAACGACGACGAAGGTGTGATCAACGGCAACGTTCTGCTGAGCGATGGCGACGACATCTTTGTCGATCTGGGCACCACCAACGGTGACATCAGCGGTGGCGCAGGAGATGACGTGCTGATCGCAGGCGATGCGGACAATGTTCTGACCGGTGGTCTGGGCAATGACTTCATCGACGGTGGCGACGGCATTGACACAGCCGATTTCTCGGATCTGGATGTCGCGGTCGAGGTTCGTCTGGACGCCAACGGCAACGGCACCGCCACGCGCGATACGGGCTTCAACATCTCGGTCGTCGATGCGGTTGTCGCAGCACCGGGTCAGTTCGGGTCGGCTATCGAAGATGGCGCTCAGTTCGTGGAACAAGCGGTTCAGGGCAACCTGTACTACAACATCCACACCTCTGAGTTCCCGGGCGGTGAAATCCGCGGGCAATTGCTGGTCGACAGCGACGTGACCGAGAACGGCATCCGCACAGTCTCGCTGAGCGGCGGTCTGGACGCAGCGCAAGAGCCTGGGCCGATCTCGGACAGCGACGCCACTGGTGAAGCAACCGTTGTCATCACCCAGAACCTGGCGTCGGGTGAGGTCACATACTCCAGCGAACTCAGCGTTGTGGGTCTGAACGAAGCCGACCTGAACACGCCGATCCCGGGTGTTGTCTCGGCCATCCATCTGCACAATGCACCGGCGGGCATCAACGGCCCGGTCGTACAGGATACGCTGGTGGATGCAGGAGCGACGCTGGACGTCAATGCCGTGGGTGGCATTGGTGTCATCGGTCAGGACGTCATCGAGAACCAGATCGAGACAGACATCCTGCAATCCATCGAGAACGTCATCGGCTCGGACGATGGTGACGTGATCTTTGGCAGCGATCTGTCCAACGTTCTGAACGGTGGCGAAGGCGACGACCTGCTGAACGGTGAGGGTGGCGATGACATCCTGATCGGCGGCGCAGGTGCAGACACCTTCTCGTTCGGCTCGAACTTCGGCACCGACGTGATCCAGGACTTCGAAGTTGGTCTCGACCAGCTCCAGTTCGGGGACTTCGGGCCGGATTTCGGCGGCGCGCTGAGCGTCGCTCAGGATGGCAACGACGCTGTCATCTCATTCGGCAACGAAGGCTCGGTCCGTCTGGCCGGTGTCAACAGCGCCGACCTGAGTGACGACGACTTCGTCGCGTAACCACACCCAATCGGGGCGGCCCTCGGGTCGCCCCGTTTTTGATCAACCGGAAAGGGCTATCCGATGTTCAAGAAATCCAACTCCGTCGAAACCGCCTGGGCCGCGCTGCGCAAAGGCTTTGTCGCCGTCGCGCTGTTCAGCCTGTTTCTGAATCTGCTGATGCTGGCCGGACCGCTTTACATGCTACAGGTCTATGACCGTGTGCTGACCAGCCAGAACATGGACACACTGATCGCACTGACGCTGCTGTTGGGCGGCGTGTTTGTCGTGATCGCCTGTCTCGACCTGATGCGGATGCGCATCCTTGGCCGTCTTGCCGCCCGGTTCGAGATGTCTGTCGGCGCGCCCGTTCTGGGTGCCGCCATGCGCCGCCGGGTTCAGGGCGACGGTCAGGCCGGTGAGAATCTGGTCGAAGACGTCAACGGATTTCGCGAATTCATTTCGGGCAGCACCCTGACCGCCTTTTTTGATGCGCCATGGATACCGATCTATCTGCTGGTCCTTTACGTCTTGCACCCGCTGCTGGGTCTGTTGGGGCTGGCCGGAGCCGTAACCCTGACCCTCATGGCGGTGATCAACAACGCCCGCGCCCATGCGCCGATGCAAAACGCCGCGCAGGCGCGGGGACGCTCGGATGCGTTGTTCAACACCAGCGACCGTAATGCCGAACTAGTGCACGCGCTGGGGATGAAATCCGATCTGGTGCGCCGCTGGACCGCGCTGCAGATCGATGCGCACAGGCACAAGACCAAAGCCGCTGACCGGATCGCCAGCTTTTCGGTCATGTCCAAAACTATCCGCATGGGGCTGCAATCCGCGATTCTCGGACTGGGTGCCGCCCTTGCGATCACCGGAGAATCCACCGCAGGCGTGATGATCGCCGCCACCATCGTTCTGGCCCGCGCCCTGTCGCCCATCGACCAGTTGATCGGCCAATGGCGCGGCTTTCTGGCGGCGCGCGGGTCCTATGCCAAGATCAAGGCCCTGACCCATGAGTTTGCCGAGACCCCGCCCAACCTGCACCTGCCCCGCGCGTTCAAATCCCTGAACGTCCGCATCGCACAGGCCGGACCGCCCCGCGCCATCAACGCCACGATCCGGTCGATCGATTTCGCCCTGGACGCGGGCGATGTGCTGGCCGTCATCGGCCATAGCGGCTCGGGCAAGACCACGCTGGGCAAGATGCTGGCCGGGATCTGGCACCCGCAACGGGGCGAGGTTCTGCTGGATGGCAGCCCGATGTCGAAATGGAATGCCGAGGATCTGGGCAAGCAGATCGGCTATCTGCCACAAGACGTTGAGCTATTCGACGGAACGATCCGCGAAAACATCGCGCGTTTCTCGGTCGCCATCAACGATGCCGAGGTTCTGCGCGCCGCGCGCGAGGCGGGCATTCACGAGATGATCAGCGCCCTGCCCGACGGTTATGAAACGCGCATCGGTCAGGGATTCTTCCTGTCCGGCGGTCAGAGGCAACGTCTGGCACTGGCCCGCGCGCTATATGGTGATCCGTTTGTACTGGTCCTGGACGAGCCCAATTCCGATCTGGATACCGAAGGCGAACACGCATTGCGTGAGGCTATTCTGGCCGCTCAGGCGCGCGGTGCCATTGCCATCGTGATGACCCATCGCCCCGCCACCCTTCAGGCCGCAAACAAGGTCATGGTCATGCGCAACGGGGCCCAGACTCAGTTTGGTGACAAAGAGGATGTGCTGAAGGTCAACCGCCGCAACGTATTGGAGACGCAAGCGAAACCCACACCCCAGCCCGCCCCAGCCCCCCAAGTCACAGGAGCCGCACAATGAGACAGCTTTTTCCACACACCCAATCGCAGAACACTCTGACCCTGAATGACGGGCAGATGATCGACATCACCGAAACATCGCCCGGTATTGCGCGCTATGTCCTGTTTGGACTGCTGGCCATGGTGGCTTTTGGGGCTGGTAGCGTCTACTGGGCATTTGCCTCGAAACTCGACGGGGCGGTGGTGGCCCCGGCCTCTTTCGTGGTCGAGGGCGACCGCAAGACGGTCGAGCATCTGGACGGCGGCATCATCCGCTCGATCCTGATCGCGGACGGGGATTTCGTCGAACAGGGACAGCCTCTGATCCGGCTCGACAGCACCGAGATCGAAGTCGATCTGAACGTGTTGGGCAGCCAATTGGGCGAGCTGTCGGTCCGCCGCGCGCGGTTGATCGCGCAGATGACAGGCGAGACCAGCTTTGACGAGGCCGCAGCCCTTGCCCAGTTCTCGGCCAACATGAACCGGCTGCACTGGTTCCCGGCCTATCTGACCCAGAAACAACTGTTCGACGCCGAAGCCCGCGCCCGCCGGACCGAGGCGGACATCAATGCCCAACGCATCACAGGGCTGCGCGATCAGATCGCCGGGCTGAGCGAACAGCGCCTGAGCACCCAAAACCAGATCACGATCACGCAGGTCGAATTGGACAACCTGCAGGGCTTGCTGGACAAGGGTCTGGTTGCCGCAACCCGTGTCAGCGCCCGGCAGATCGAGCTTGAGCGTCTTTCGGGCGTCGATGCCTCGCTTCGGACGCAGATGGCGCAGGCTGAGAACCAGATTCATGAGCTACAACTGACCCTGCTCAGCCAGCAAAAGCTGCGCGATGAGGTCATTGCCGGTGAACTTGCGGTGGTCGAGGCGCAACTGGACCTGATCCGCCCGCAATATGCAGGCACCGCCGAACGACGCAGCCGGATCGAGCTTGTGGCCCCGGCCAGCGGGCGCGTGGTGAACCTGACCGCCTCGACCACGGGCGGTGTGATCCGGCCGGGTGAGCATATCATGGACATTGTTCCCGCCGACCAAGCGCTGATCGTCGAAGCGCGGGTGAAAACCGCTGACATCGACAAGCTGCATGTCGGACAATCCACGCGCATCCGCCTGTCGGCCTTTGCGCAGGCCGATGTACCCGAAGCCCATGGCCAGATCTTCGATATATCAGCGGACGTGCTGGAGGATGAACGGACGGGCGAGCCCTATTACCAGGCCCGCGTCAGGCTGGATGCGGATCAACCCGCGCCGGTTACCGCGCTCGATCTTGTTCCGGGCATGCCTGCCGATCTGTTCGTCAATACCGGCGAGCGCACGGTGATCGCCTATCTGGCGCAACCCATCAGCGACCGGCTGGCACGAACTTTCATCGAATAAAGGATTTCCAAAGACCTGTGCCTTAGACCCAATACTTACCGAGTGCCATTTTAATGAGTGAAGGATGGCCTGCACCGCAAGCCCCGGTGCAGGCCATCAATTTTCAGGCACCATAGCGGGCCAGGAACATATCCACGGCATGCAGCGCGACTTCGTCAATCTCGGCCTGGCTGAACTCTTTCTGGATGCCAAAGGCAGCGCGCACCCACAGCCGAACCTTGCACAGTTCGGCAAATTGCTCGGCGGCAATCTGGACATCTTCAATCGCAAGTTCACCTCTGACAACGGCCTTTTCCAGATACTCTGCAATCTTGCGCTGTCCGTTCTGAGGTCCGGCCTCATAAAATGCCTGCCCCAGTTCCGGGAACCGATCCCGTTCTGCGACACAGACCCGGAAGACCTGTTGATTAAAGTCCGATACAAAAAACCCGACCAACTGTGTTGCGGTGATGGTCAACACCTCACGTGCTGGCTTGGTTTCATCGATCATCGACAGAACACGCTCGGCCATAAGCCGGCACTCGGTCTGTGCCACCTCGACAAACAAAAGCCGCTTGTCCGGGAAGTAGCTGTACAGCGTCGCCTTGGACACACCCGCCGCACGGGCGATGTCGTCCACACTTGCGCCTTCGAACCCATCCGCCATGAAAACCTCTCGGGCCCCGCGCAGAACCTGGTCGAATTTTCGGCCGGTGCGCAGGATGGTAGCGGTCTGGGTCATGTCGTCTCCTGATGCTTGAGGTGGTCCGAGTTTATAAACCGTTCGGTTCAGATACAAGGATTCTTGGCCATTGCGCGCAGTTTGACGTCACGATCCTGTGAAATCCGGCACTCCCAGCACGGTCACCCCTGTCCCAAGACCGGGCTTGCAGCAGGCCCAAACCATGCTAGGACAAGACCCATGGTCGAGGTCTTTCTGCGCACGCTGCCCTTCTTTGCGATCATCGGCCTGGGCTATTGGGCCGGGCGCACCCGGTTTTTCTCGGCCGAGGCCACCGCCTATCTGACCAAGTTCGTGTTCTTTTTCGCACTGTCGGCAATGCTGTTCAGGTTCGCAGCCACCCTGCCCTTTGCCGAGATTTTCAACGGCCGCCTGATCATCGGTTACCTGATCGGAACGCTGGCGGTCTATTCCCTTGCCACCTTTGTCGCGTGGTTGCGCGGCATGGACATCCCCACCGCAGCGGTCGAGGCGCAATGTGCCGCCATTGGCAATGTCGGATTTCTGGGCCTGCCGATGCTGGCCCTGCTGCTGACCGAGGCCGCAATTGGCCCGGTGATGCTGGTGCTGGCGGTTGATCTGGTGGTGTTTTCCTCACTGATTGTCATACTGATCAACGGTGGGCGGGACGGGAAACTGACCCCTTCAACGCTGCGCCTGATCGGGATCGGATTGCTGAAAAACCCGATGATCGTGTCCATTTCCGCCGGTCTGATCTGGTCAGCCTTGCAAGTGCCGGTACCCGGCCCCCTGAATGATTTCCTGACCATTCTGGGCGGGGCCGCAACGCCCGGCGCGCTTTTCGCCATCGGAGCCTCTCTGGCCGGAAAATCCGCCGAGCGCGTCCACATCGCCGCCTGGCTCAGCTTTTGCAAGCTGGTCATCCATCCCGCCTGCGTGGCCGTGGCCGTAATATGGCTGGTGCCCGTCGAAGCCTTTCCGGCGGCGGTCGCAATCGCTGCGGCGGCACTGCCCGTGGCGGGCAATGTCTACATGCTGGCCGCGCATTATAATGTCGCTCCGCACCGCGCGTCAGCCGCGATTTTGTTGTCTACTGTGGCCAGCATCCTGACCGTCCCCGTGGTCATTGCCTGGGTCGGCACCTTCTGATCTTCACCTTTTCGAAAAATACGCGCGACGAAGGTGCCCGGACTTTACGTAGGGGCCTTGGACCGTTAGCCATGGGCGAACCCTAACGTAAGGAAAAGACCTGATGGAAACCCTTTCGGAAAATGCCTGTTTCGGTGGCGTGCAGGGCGTCTACCGCCATGCCTCGACCGCGTGCCAATGCGACATGACCTTTGGCCTGTTTCTTCCGGCCGAGGCAAAGGACGGCCCGGTTCCGATCCTGTGGTATCTGTCGGGCCTGACCTGCACCCATGAAAACGCGATGACCAAAGCTGGGGCGCAAGCCTGGGCTGCTGAACAGGGCATCGCGGTCATCTTCCCCGACACCTCGCCGCGCGGCGAAGGTGTGGCCGATCACGAGGATTACGATCTGGGTCAGGGTGCCGGGTTCTATGTGAACGCAACGCAGTCCCCCTGGGCCCCGCATTTCAACATGTGGGATTATGTGGCCGAGGAATTGCCCGCCTTTGTGGCCGAGAATTTTGCCATCGACATGGATCGTCAGGCCATCACCGGCCATTCGATGGGCGGCCACGGTGCGCTGACGCTGGCGATGAATCTGCCGGGTCGGTTCCGGTCGGTGTCGGCCTTCGCGCCGATTTCGAACCCCACCGGTGCGGATTGGGGTCGCAAACAGCTTGCCGCGTATCTGGGCGAAGATGAGGGCCTTTGGCATAAGCACGACGCGTCCCTGATGATGAAAGAGGTCGGCTTTGACGGCCCTATCCTGATCGACACTGGCGCAAGCGATCAGTTCATCGACCTGCTGCGCCCCGAGGCTCTGGCACAGGCCATCGCCGAACGTCGCCAGCAGGCCACTTATCGCCTGCAGCCGGGCTATGATCATTCCTATTTCTTTGTGTCCACCTTCATGGAAGACCACATCACCTTCCACGCCGAAGCGCTGTACGGAGACTGAGGCATGAGCGACTATGACTACGACCTGATCATCATCGGGTCCGGTCCCTCGGGGCGGTCCGCCGCGATTCAGGCCGGTAAGCTGAAGCGCCGCGTGTTGGTGATTGATCGCAAGGACCGGTTTGGCGGTGTCTCGGTCCATACTGGCACGATCCCGTCGAAAACCCTGCGCGAGACGGTGCTGAACCTGTCCGGCTGGCGCGAGCGCAGCTTCTATGGGCGGTCCTATCGCGTAAAGGACCAGATCCGCGCCGAAGACCTCAAGGCCCGTCTGCACATGACGCTGGATCATGAGGTTGACGTGCTGGAACACCAATTCAACCGCAACCACGTCGAAACCCTGAACGGGTTGGCCTCGTTCGTGGGCCCGCATGAGATCGAGGTTGCCACCGATGCCGGCGAGAAAACGCGCCTGACCGCAGCCAAGTTTCTGATCGCCACCGGGACCAAAACCTATCGCCCCGATTATGTGCCTTTTAATGGCAAGACCGTCGTGGATGGCGACGATTTTCTTGAGATGGCCGAGATTCCACGCTCGCTGGTCGTCATCGGGGCCGGGGTGATTGGCGTGGAATACGCCACCATGTTCTCGGCACTGGATGTGAGGGTGACACTGATTGAGCCGCGCGAAACCTTCCTCGATTTCATCGACAGCCGGTTGATCCACGATTTCACCCATCAGATCCGCGAGAACGGTGTCGATCTGCGGCTGGGTTCTGCGGTCGAGAAAATCGAAGACACCGGCGACCACGTTGAAGTCACGCTGGAAAACGGCCGCCACGTTCGCGCCGAAATGCTGTTGTTTGCAGCCGGGCGGATGGGCGCGACCTCAGCGTTGAATTTGGACGCGGTCGGGCTGGAAACCGACCACCGGAACCGGATCAAGGTGGATCGCAAGACCTATCAAACCTCGGTGCCACATATCTACGCAACCGGCGATGTGATCGGGCATCCCTCGCTGGCCTCTACGTCTTTGCAACAGGGTCGGGTCGCCGCGTGTCACGCGCTGGAAACACCGACCTTACCTGAAAGCCCCTGGTATCCTTATGGCATCTATTCGGTGCCCGAGATTTCCACCTGCGGAATGTCCGAGGAGGAGTTGCAGGAGCGTGGCATTCCCTATGAGGTCGGCGTCGCGCGGTTCCGCGAAACCTCGCGCGGGCATATCATGGGGTTGGAGCATGGTATGCTGAAGATGCTGTTCTCATTGAAAACCCGCCGGGTTCTGGGTGTGCAGATCGTCGGTGAAGGCGCGACCGAGCTGATCCATATCGCGCAGGCCGTGCTGAACCTGAAAGGCACCGTGGACTACTTTGTCCAGAACACGTTCAACTATCCAACGCTGGCCGAGGCCTACAAGATCGCAGGTCTGGATGCGTTCAACCGGATGCCGATCCCGGAAGAGTTCAAGGTGAAAAAGAAGCCAGCGGCAACGAAAGAGGCCAGGAAGGCGTGACAACGCTCTATATCGATGGCGATGCCTGCCCGGTAAAGGCCGAGGCCGAGCGGGTGGCGACCCGGCACAAGGTTCCGATGGCGCTGGTGTCGAATGGCGGGCTGCGGCCTTCGGCGAACCCTTTGGTGCAGGTGGTCATTGTCTCGGAAGGGGCAGACGAAGCGGATAAGTGGATCGCCGAACGCTGCGGGCCGGGCGATGTGGTGGTCACATCCGACATCCCCTTGGCCGCAAAATGTGTCGAGGCTGGCGCCCGCGTACTGCGCCCCAATGGCGAGGCGTTCACCGCCGCCAATATCGGTCAGCAACTGGCGATGCGCGACCTGATGGCCGACCTGCGTGCGGCAAACCCGTTGGGTGCAGGGGGCGGCGGCAAACCCTTCGGCAAGGCCGACCGATCCCGGTTTCTGGACGCCTTGGAACGGGAACTGAGGGCTGCAAAACGGTCATAGCCCTCCCGCCCGTCGGCGATGCATCAAAGATGCATCTACTCCGGTTGGGCCGGGCAGCGCTGCGCGCTGCGGTTGGTGCTTGAACTTGGACGCCGGGCTTGGTTCAGTCGGCCCGGCAGGAATTTGAAGCAGGAACGCAACATGCCCATCCAAGCGGTCATTTTCGACATCGGCAATGTACTGATCGAATGGCAGCCCGAGCGCTACTATGACCGCGTGATCGGCGAGGATCGCCGCCGCGCGATGTTCGACGAGGTCGATCTGCACGGCATGAACGATCTGGTGGATCAGGGCCATCACTTCACCGATACGATCTACAATTGGGCCGAGAAATATCCCAATTGGCGCGACGAGATTCGCATGTGGCACGACAAATGGATCGAGCTTGCCGCGCCTGAAATTCCGCATTCGGTCCGGTTGCAACGGGCATTGCGCGCCAAGGGCGTGCCCGTTTTTGCGCTGACGAATTTCGGTGTGCAGAATTTCGACTATGCCACCACCGTTTATCCGTTTCTGAACGAGTTTGACCGGCACTATGTCTCGGGCCGGATGAAGATGGTGAAGCCCCATGTGCCGATCTATGCACAGGTCGAGGCCGATTGTGGCCTGCCGCCCGAGACATTGCTGTTCGCGGACGACCGGATCGACAACATCGAAACCGCGCGGTCCCGTGGTTGGCAGACGCATCACTTCACCGGCCCGCAAGGCTGGGCGGATCGCCTGGTTGCCGAAGGCTTGCTGACCGAAGAAGAAGCCCGCTAGGCTGCTGCGGGTGTTGCGCCCCGGTTTTCGCGGATCGGCAGATGGACGATGGCACTGAACGCTCCGACCGCGACGCCGATCCACCAGACCATGGTGTAGTCGCCATAGACGTCATACATCCGCCCACCCAGCCAGACGCCCAGGAACCCCCCGATCTGGTGGCTGAGGAAGATGAAGCCGTAAAGCGTGCCCATGTAGCGCAAGCCGTAAAGATGCGCGACAAGGCCCGAGGTCAGCGGCACCGTCGCCAGCCACAGAGAGCCCATGACGATTGAGAAGATGATCACCGAAGTTGGCGTGATCGGCATCAGAATGAAGGCTGCGGCTGCAAGGGTTCGCGCTGTGTAGATTGCGGCGAGCAGGTATTTCTTGGGGAAGTGATTGCCCGCCCAACCTGCCAGCAACGTGCCGCCGATATTGGCAAGACCCACAAGCGAAATCGCTACGGCACCGAGGGCCGACGTCGTAGTAATGCCAAGCGAATGCAAAACACCCCCGGGCTGAATAGGGCCGCACATCTCGGTCACGAAAGCCGGGAAATGGGCGGTGATGAAGGCCACCTGATAGCCACAGCTGAAAAAACCCAAGAAGATCAAAGCATAAGACGGGTCCCGGAAGGCGCGGCCCAGGATCTGGCTCATGCTTTCTTCCAGCTCGGCCTTGCTGACCGGTTGCGGCGCGCGCATAAAGGGCAGCGTCAGAACAAGCGCAAGGATCGCAACGGCGAATACGATAAACACCTGTTGCCACGGCAGGAAGGTGAGCAACCATTCAGCAGTTGGCGCGCCGATGACCTGACCAAAACTGCCCGCAGCAGTCACAATCGCCAGAGACATCGACCGGTTCTTGTCGGATGAGGCGCGGCCAACCACAGCCAGAACAACGCCGAACCCGGTGCCTGCGATACCAAAGCCCACCAGCCAGGCGTACATCTGGTGCCCAAAGGGCGTGATCGACCAGGCCGACAGAACCATACCTGCGGCATAGGTCAGTGCACCCAGGATGATCGCCTTTCGATCACCGATCTTTTCGGCAATCGCAGCAAAGATTGGTTGCCCAATGCCCCAGGCCAGGTTCTGGATCGCAATGGCCAGGGAAAAATCGGTGCGCAGCCAGCCGAACTCATCCGCAATCGGGATCTGAAACACCCCGAACGAGGCGCGCACAGCGAAGCTGACCGTGATGATGATACACCCCACGATCAGGATCGGATTCAACAGTCGGGCGGATTGCGACATGAGGACCTCGGGGCGCATTGATCCGGCAGACGTTAGCGGATTCAGACGGCCCGTCAATTCAACAGATTTGCGGTCACGCATCAGAAATATTGATGCTCTAATCAACCTCAAAAGCAAAGGGCCGTCTGGTCGCGAATTACAGGCGGCCAAGTCGGACGACAGGGTCTAGACGGGCTTTCTAAGGTTCAACGTCGCCAAGGTCTCGCCCATCGCATGGTTCCACCGCTCTCGCAGCATGTGGTTTTCGGTGCGTCTCAGGTTCATGGATTTCAGAAGCTCGAACCGTTTCGGATCATCGCCCCCGAACGAGGCTGCCACGCGGGGCCACCAATAATCGACCGAGCTTTGCATCGCGTCCGCCTCGCCCGCAGCGATCAGCTTGGTTGCGCCCTCCAAGGCCAGATCGCCGTGGTTCGCCTCGATAGGCGCGATGATCCGGAAAGCCTCGGCCAGCGGCTGATACGAGATCGTCGAAAACTCGGCCAGTTGCTCGGCGACGGCTCGGCTCATCAGCAGGTTCATGACGACGGCATCTGTCCAGCCGCTGATCGGGTAGTTGAACACCGCAAGGCGCATGTCGTGTTTGCTGCGGGTCGCGCCAATGTCGGCATCACGGTCCAGACGCGCGGTCCAGGGGTGATGGGTGGCGTATCTTTCGGTGTCTGCCCCGAACTCACCCATGATCTTCAGGACGCGATCCGCGTTGTCGGTTTTCTCCAGCACGATCTTGGCGGCCGCTATACGTTCCTTGATGCCCGGCCCCTGATTGATGATGTCGGCAAACCCGGCGGCCCCGGCCAGTTCGCTATCGACGAAAGTGGCCATCAGCTTCATCAGTTCGGCCCGGTATCGCGGCGGGACATTGGTTGGATTGGTCAGCACCCCGCCTGCGGCCAGATAGCTGTCGAGTGTCATTGTATCGCTCATCAATCCCCTCCTGTCACTGATCGTAGTCGACGACGACGCGGTCGGTCACCGGATAGGCCTGACAGCTTAGGACATAGCCCTTTTCGACCTCGTAATCCTCAAGCGCGTGATTGGCGAGCATTTCGACCTCGCCCTCGAGCACGCGGCAGCGGCAAGTGGAACAAACTCCTGCCTTGCAGGCGTAAGGCGCGTCCATGGCGTTTTCCAGCGCGGCTTCAAGAATGGACTGATCCTTGGGTAGGGTCATGGTCTGGGTGGCCCCGTCCAGCGTGATCGACGCACTGGTCTGATTAGCCTGCGTGCCCGCCTGCGCCGCGCTTGCCTTGCGCTTGGCCCGGCCCGGTTGGGCGCTGGCGAAAAGCTCGAACTTGATCTGGCTGTCTTCCAGCCCGTGGTCGCGCAAAGCGGCGGCAATCCCCAGCATCATCGGTTCCGGCCCGCAGATAAAAGCGGTGTCCACGTTTGTGATATCGATCCAATGCTTGAAAAGCTGACCGCATTTGTCCTGCGTGACCAGACCGGTGAACAAGTCGATCTCTTGCGCGTCGGCTTCGAGGATGTGGATCACGTTCAGGCGACCCATATAGAGGTTTTTCAGGTCCTCCAGTTCTTCCCGGAACATGATCGTGTTGATGCCTTTGTTGGCATAGATCAGCGTGAAACGGGATTTGGGCTCGCGGGCCAGCGTGGTTTTCAGAATCGACAGAACCGGCGTGATGCCCGAGCCGCCGGCAAA
The DNA here is from genome assembly GCF_056531805.1 of Ruegeria sp. K5. Lineage (NCBI taxonomy): Bacteria > Pseudomonadati > Pseudomonadota > Alphaproteobacteria > Rhodobacterales > Roseobacteraceae > Ruegeria > Ruegeria sp. K5. Next base: position 208,123 of record NZ_JBQFML010000003.1, read on the forward strand.
GCCAAGATACTGTTTCTGCGCATCTGCATCGATGGGCGCGTGGAAGCTGCCCATTGGTGGCATCGCCTGCACGACGTCGCCAACGGTAAGTTCTGCATTGGCCCAGCTTGAAAAGGCACCGCCCTCGACGCGTTTGATACCAACCTGCAAAACACCGTCATCCTTGCCCGCGCAGATCGAATACGATCGGCGCAGTTCCTCACCGTCAAAATCACGCCGGAACGTCAGATACTGACCGGCAGTAAAGTCGAACTGATCCGCCGCACCGTTTACCGGCTCAAGTGTCACCACAACCGCATCGCGGATGGTCTTGTGGATGTCGGTGACTTTCAGATCATGAAAACGTGCCATCCGGTGCTCCTCCTCAGATGCACTTGAAATAGTCAAAGGGTTCCAGGCAATCGGTGCAGCGCCAATGGGCCTTGCAGGGGGTCGAGCCGAACTGGCTGACCTTCTCGACCGCCTTGCTGCCGCAATGGGGGCACCGGTCCGGGCCGCCCGCCGGTTGCGGCGGTGCAATGCCATAGTCTTCCAACCGGGCGCGGCCCTTATCGCTCAGCCAATCGGTGGTCCAGGCGGGGGCGATGCTGGTTTCGATCCGCACATCCCCGATCCCATGATCGCGCAGGGCGGTTTCGATATCCATGCTGATCACCGACGTCGCCGGGCAGCCGGAATAGGTGGGCGTGACCGTAATGACCAACGTTTCAGCCTCCCACCGCACGCCACGGACAATGCCCAGATCCACGACCGAGATCACCGGGATCTCGGGGTCGGGAACGGCATCCAGCCAGCCCCAGATCTGTTCGGTCGAGGCCTGCATCACATCTCACCACTTCGCGCCGGGATAGGCGCGTTGCAGCCATTGCATCTGTGTCAGCAGGTGGCCCAGATGCTCGGTATGCATCCGCCCATCGCGCCCGCCCTTATGGGTAAAACGGCTGTCCGGAATGGTCAGCGTTGCCCTGGTCAGAACGCGTTCAACCAAAGCGTCATATTCGGCGCGCAGATCGGACGGGTTCGGTGCGATCCCCGCTGCAACCATCTGGGCATCGATGTCGTCGCCGACAAACATCTCACCCACGTAAGGCCACAGGTAATCCAGCGCCTCCTGCATCCTTGCGTGGCTTTCCTCGGTCCCGTCGCCAAGGCCCACAACCGTCTCGCCCGAGCGTTCCAGATGATAGATAACTTCTTTGCTGGCCTTCGCGGCAATGGCTGCGACCCGGTCGTCCGAGGATGTCATCAGACGCCCCAGCATGATCGAATGCCACGCGTCGAACAGGAACTGGCGCATCAGCGTACGGCCGAAATCGCCATTCGGCACCTCGACCAGCAGCACGTTGCGGAAATCCCAGGCATCGCGCAGAAAGGCCAGATCATCGGCGCTTTTGCCGCCTTCAACCTCACCCGCAAGGCCAAGCCACATCTGGGTCTGTCCGATCAGGTCCAGCGCCGTGTTGGCCAGCGCAATATCTTCCTCAAGCACCGGCGCATGGCCGCACCACTCGCTGACGCGGTGACCCAGGATCAGCGTATTGTCCCCCATCCGCAGCAGGAATTGCAGCAAAGCGTCGTTGGAAACCAAAACACTCATTACATCGCCCCCACGTCTTCGGGAATGTCGAAGAAGGTCGGGTGGCGGTACACTTTGCTTTCGCTGGGTTCATAAAGCGGGCCTTTGTCGCTGGGTGACGAGGCCGAGATGTTGTTCGCCTCGACCACCCAGATCGAAACGCCTTCGTTGCGGCGGGTGTAAACATCCCGCGCGTTCTTGATCGCCATTTCCGCGTCGGGCGCATGAAGCGAACCGACATGCCGGTGGCTCATCCCATGCTGGCCGCGGATGAAGATTTCCCACAGGGGCCATTCGTTGTTCATCGGGTTTCCTCCTTTGGGCAAGCCTATTCCGCCGCCAGATTGCCCGCGCGTTTCTTGCGGGCATGGGCCAGCAACCCGTCGCGGACCCACTGGCCGTCATCCCAGGCCTTGTTGCGGGCGGCCAGACGATCCACGTTGCAGGGGCCGTTGCCTTTGAGCACGTCGAAGAACTCGGACCAGTCGGGTTCCGAGAAATCGTAATGCCCGCGGTCCTCGTTCCATTTCAGGTCCGGGTCGGGGATGGTCAGACCCAGATACTCGGCCTGCGGCACGGTCTGATCGACGAATTTCTGACGCAGCTCGTCATTGGTGTTGATCTTGATCTTCCACGCCATCGACTGCGCCGAATGCACGGAATCCTTGTCGGACGGTCCAAACATCATAAGCGACGGGAACCAGAACCGGTTCAGCGCGTCCTGCGCCATCCTGCGCTGCTCGGGCGTGCCTTCGGCCATCTTGCGGATCGCATCATAGCCCTGACGCTGGTGAAAGCTTTCTTCCTTGCAGATGCGGATCATGGCGCGGGAATAGGGGCCATAAGACGTGCGCTGCAGCGGCACCTGATTCATGATCGCGGCCCCATCGACCAACCACCCGACCGCCCCGATATCGGCCCAGTTCAAGGTCGGATAGTTGAAGATTGACGAGTATTTCATGCGCCCGTCCAGCAGCATCTCGGTGATCTCGTCGCGGCTGACGCCCAGCGTTTCGGCAGCGCAGTACAGATACAGGCCATGCCCGGCTTCGTCCTGCACCTTGGCCAAAAGGATCGCCTTACGCTCCAGCGTTGGCGCGCGCGTGATCCAGTTGCCTTCGGGCAATTGACCGACAATCTCGGAATGCGCGTGCTGCCCGATCTGGCGGATCAGAGTCTTGCGATAGGCCTGAGGCATCCAATCCTTGGGTTCGATCTTGATATCCGCGTCGATCCGCGCCTGAAATTCCGCCAGCTTTTCCGGATCGTCGTCCGACGCTTCGGATTTTACCATCTGAGCGTACATGTTCCGTCTCCTCCGTCACACGCGTTCAAGAATTAGGGCTGCGCCCTGCCCGACACCCACACACATGGTGCACAGCGCATAGCGGCCCCCGGTTCGTTTCAACTGATAGGCCGCGGTCAGTACCAGCCGCGCGCCGCTCATTCCCAAGGGGTGGCCAATCGCAATCGCGCCGCCATTCGGGTTGACGTGCGGTGCATCATCGGCCACGCCCAGTTCCCGCAGTGTCGCCAACCCCTGAGAGGCGAAGGCTTCGTTCAACTCTATCACGTCCATCTGATCGATGCTCAGCCCCGCACGGGCCAGAACCTTGCGGCTGGCAGGCACCGGACCGATCCCCATGACACGCGGCTCTACCCCCGCGACCGACATGCCTACCACGCGGGCCATTGGGGTCAGATCGTTCTTTGCCGCTGCCGCCTCATTCGCCATCAGGATCGCAGCGGCCCCATCATTCACGCCCGAGGCATTTCCCGCCGTAACCGTCTTGTCCGGTCCGTTCACTCCCTTGAGGCCCGAAAGCTTTTCTGCCGTTGTTCCCGGTCGCGGATGTTCGTCGGTGTCCGAGACAATCGGATCGCCCTTGCGCTGCGGGATCGAGACCGGGGTGATTTCGTCCCTGAACACGCCCGCTGCATGCGCGGCCTGCCAACGGGCCTGGCTGCGCGCGGCAAAGGCATCCTGATCCACGCGGCTGATCCCGTAATCCTCGGCCACGTTATCAGCGGTTTGCGGCATGGAATCGATGCCGTATTCCTGCTGCATCTTGGGGTTCACAAAGCGCCAGCCAATCGTTGTGTCATACACCGCATTGCTGCGCGTGAAGGCGGACGTCGCCTTGGGCATCACAAACGGCGCGCGCGACATGCTTTCTACACCGCCCGCGATGGCCAGATCGTAATCCCCCGCTTTGATCCCACGCGCGGCCATTCCGACAGCATCCATGCCGCTGGCACACAGGCGGTTTATCGTTGTTCCGGGAACGTCAATCGGCAACCCGGCCAATAGCGCGGCCATGCGCGCCACGTTACGGTTACTCTCCCCCGCCTGATTGGCGTCGCCATAGATCACATCATCCACGCTGGCCCAGTCAACCTGCGGATTGCGGGCTTTCAGGGCGGCCAGCGGGATGGCGGCCAGATCATCCGTGCGCACAGAAGACAACGCTCCGCCATACCGTCCGATCGGAGTGCGCGTCGCGTCGCAAATGAATGCGTCCATCTGTAATGTCTCCTGTTCGCAGGAACTGCCAATAACCGTCTGGTCGGTTAATAAATTCAGATCCGATTCGAAGCAAGACTTATGTTACCATATAGCCGCCTGCTTCGCATATTGTGTAACATGATAATCCATACCTATGCCGCCACAATGGCTGAACCAACCCAAGCCACTGGTTTTGTACCCTGACCGGCGCGGGCAACCGGCCCTGCGTCAATCGTCCAGCGCGGCTTCCAATGTTGCAAGATCGGGGCGGGGCAGCTTGTCCAGCAACCGAAAAACCGCCTCGCGGCACTCTTCCCCCTTCCAATCCGAAGGCAGAAACGCAGGTGGCATGGCCGGGTGGCGCAGGATCAGACGCCGCCACCCGTGCACGATCAAAACGCGCAGCACAGCCCTGCGCAACGGATCGTCCACGCCCCTTGCGGGCAGATGCTGTTCGACGATCTGTATCGAGCTCCAGAACTGGTTATACGCCGTTTTCAGGGCCTCTGGCCCGCACAGATCACGCAGCCAATCAGGTGCCGCGATGGTGCTGCTTTCGATGCCCAGCAACTCCTCCAGCCCGTCCGGGATCGGGCCGGGCGCCATGGCTGTTGTGGGACTCACCGAGATATAGTCCCCCGTCAGCATCAAATCCGACAGTTCTTTCCGGGAACTCTCGGTATTGCTGGCAATCAGCACATGCCACACATCAGGCTCAGTCGTTTCGCGGGCATAGATACGCGGCGCGGCGGCCGCGCTTTGGCTGCGGCCGAATTCGGTGAGCCTGTGCACACTGTTCCGCCCCACCCGCGTACTTTCGATCCAGCCTTCCTTGCGCAGCCGGTGCAGCGCGACGCGTGTCGCCTCGGCCTTGATCCCGGCCAGAGTGGTGAGCGTGGTAATCAGCGCACCACTCACCTGATCCGATCCGTTCTGCGCCAGATCGCCAAAAATCGTAACCAGAACCGACCACACCCGCTGCGTGCCCGTGTTTGTCAGTTGGCTGACGCAGGTTTCAAACCAATCAGGAGCCGTATCTTTCATAGGCCAAGTATAATAGGGCCGGACGGAATTTCCATCCGGCCTTGTGGGTCTAGTAGGCGACCATGGTCAGCAATTCATACTCTGCTACCATGTCATCATCCTGCTGGGTCAGGGTGACATGCCAGCGAACCTCGCCATATTCGTCGTTTCGCTTGGTCTTGCTTTTGACCGTCAGACGCACCTTGATCGTATCCCCCGCCTCGACCGGTTTCATGAAGCGCAACCCGTCCAGGCCGGTATTGGCCAGAACCGGCCCTTCATTGGGCTCAACAAATAACCCCGCAGCAAAGGACAGCAGCAGGTATCCATGCGCGACGCGGCCCGGGAAGAACGGATTCCGTTCCGCCGCCGCCTGATCCATATGGGCATAGAACGTATCACCGGTGAAATGGGCAAAATGTTCGATGTCCTCCAGCGTGATGGAGCGCGGGTCGGTGTGGATGGTCTCACCAATCGCAAGCTCGTGGAATCTGCGGGTAAAGGGATGGGCCGGGCCTGCGATCTCGGTAGCACCCGGCACCCATTTGCCGCCAATTGCGGTCAGCATATCGGGTGAGCCCTGAATGGCGGTGCGCTGCATATAGTGTTTCACGCCGCGCACGCCGCCCATTTCTTCGCCGCCCCCGGCGCGGCCGGGTCCGCCATGGACCATATGCGGCAAGGGTGAACCGTGGCCGGTGGATTCCTTCATCGAGTCGCGATTGTTAAAGTAAAGCCGCCCGTGATAGGCCCCCGCCCCCATCGCAACCTGCCGCGCCACATCCGGGTCATGGGTGATAACCGACGCCACAAGCGACCCCTGCCCCCGGTTCGCCAGTTCGATCGCATGGTCGAGATCGCGATACCCCATCACTGTGCTGACCGGACCAAAGGCTTCGGTGTCGTGCACGCGCTGCGCCGTGTCCGGGTTGGCGCAGTGGTACAGCATGGGCGGCAGGAAAGCGCCTTTTTCGGCATCCGCGCCATCGACAGTGAAATCATCCGGGTCGCCAAAGACACGCTCGGCCTCTTGCCCGATGATCGCGGCCTTTTCCAGAACGTCGCGTTTCTGACTGGTCGAGACCAGCGCGCCCATGCGCGTGGTCTCCAGCTTCGGGTCTCCGATGACCGTTTTGGCCAGCCGCGCGGACAGCGCCTCGATCACCTCCTGCACTTGCGACTCGGGCGCGATGATCCGGCGGATTGCGGTGCATTTCTGACCCGCTTTTGTGGTCATTTCACGCTGAACTTCCTTGACGAACAGGTCAAATTCCGGCGTGCCCGGCTGTGCATCGGGGCCGAGGATCGAACAGTTCAGGCTGTCCTGTTCCGCCACAAACCGCACCGAGTTCTGCAAGATCACAGGGTTGGACCGCAGGTTCAGAGCAGTATCGGCAGACCCTGTGAAACTGACCACGTCCTGCATGGTCAGGCGATCCAGCATATCGCTCAGCCCGCCCGAGACCAGTTGCAGCGCGCCCGCTGGCAAAATGCCCGAGTCCAACATCAGCCGGACACAGAATTCAGTCACATAGCAGGAATTCGTCGCCGGTTTCACAATCGCCGGAATACCTGCCAACAGGGTCGGCGCCAGCTTTTCCAACATCCCCCAGACGGGAAAGTTGAACGCGTTGATATGAACCGCCACGCCATGCAGCGGGGTGCAGATGTGCTGACCCAGAAAGGTACCATTGCGCGATAGCTGCTCGACCTCACCATCCAGATACACATGCCCGTCCGGCATCTCGCGCCGGCCCTTTGAGGCGAAGACGAACATCGTGCCGATACCACCGTCGATGTCGATCAGGTGATCCGACTGCGTGGCACCTGTGTTGAAGGACAGGTCATAAAGGGCCTGCTTGTGCTGACCCAAATGCAGAGACAGCGCCTTGAGCATCTTGGCCCGCTCGTGAAACGTCAATTTGCGCAAGGCCGGGCCGCCGACGTTGCGCGAGTGGTCCAACATCGCCTGCACGTCCAACGCGCTGTTGCCCGCCGTGGCGATCACCTCGCCCGTGACAGCGCTGGCAATGGTGCGGGCCCCTTCGCCGGGCGAAACCCACTCACCGGCTGCGAAGCTGGAAATCTGTTGGATGGTCATGAGCGTCTCCTCATCTGCATGGCGATCTTCGCGCAGCCCTTTGCCGGTCTGACGAAATGATATTTTAAACCGTACGGTCGGTCAATAAATTCCCGAGCCGATACCCCTGAACCAAACATCTCAAACCTGCGCGGGCAGTCGTGCGAAGCCGCGAAACCGGATCCGCCCGCCGCGTTCGACACCTTCCGTGATACGATAGTTGGGGAACCGGGTCAGAAAACGCCCGACGGCAACGCGCCCCTCCATCCGCGCCAGGGTCAGGCCGACGCAGGTATGGGGTCCACCGGCAAAGGCGTGATGCTTGTTGGGGCGGCGGTTCAACTGGACATCATCAGGCCGGTCGAACTGCCGCGGGTCGCGGTTGGCCGCGCCGATGCACAGATGAATGTCGGTCCCCGCCGGGATTGTTTCTCCGTGAAACGGCACGTCTTGGGTGGTCAAACGATTGCCAAACTGGTTCGGGCTTTCCAGCCGCAGAAACTCATCACCTGCGGTGGTGATCAGATCGGGGTCGGCCAGCAACTCGGCCCGTTTGTCGGGGTGGCGGTCCAGCAACTCCAACGCGTTGCCGATCAGGTTGGTGGTGGTCTCATGCCCCGCATTCAGGATGAAAATGCAGTTCTGATACAGCTCGACCTCGGTCAGCCCGCCATCGGTGTCGTCCTGCATCAGCCGGGTCAGAACATCCGTCGCGGGATCTCCGGGATTGGCGCGGCGGTCTTCTACGATATGCCTTAGGAAATCCTTGAAGTCGGATACCGAGCGGTTGCCCCATTCTTCCTGCTCTGGCGTCAATTTGGGCTCCAATGCGCCGAGAATGGCCAAAGACCAATCGCGCAGCGGCCCCCGCTCGGACCGGGGAATGCCCAAAAGGTTGCCGATGATTTCAATCGGGATCGCACCGGCAAAATCCTCGATCAGTTCCACCGTGCCCTTCGCCTGCATCTCGTCCAGCAACCCATCGACCAGCTGGATCAGCCCCGGCTCCATCTGCGCCAAAGCCCGCGGGTTCATCGCGCCGACCATCACCTTGCGAACACGGGTGTGCAGGGGCGGGTCGTTGAACACCAGGCTGGTCGTGTGATGTTCAAACAAAGGGCTGTCGATTCCGTATTTGGGGCCAAAAACCGCCTTTTTATCAGATATGAACCGGTCCGTGTCCCGATACACCAGATCCAGATCATCATATCGCGACAGAACCACAGATCCGTCGGGCTGCCAGCAGACCGGCGTGTCCTCGCGCAGCGTGGCGTAGATTGGATACGGGTCCGCGTGGAAACCTTGTGGCAATGCGGTCAGAGAAAACATCAGTGACCCATCGCCCCCATATGTTCAGGCAATACCAGTACCAGCCAGGGCACAAGAACGATCAGAGCCAGACGGAAGATGTCCGCCACCCAGAACGGCGTGACCCCTTTGAAGATTGTACCGGTCGACACATCGCCGACCACGCCTTTCAGGATGAACACGTTCAAACCGACAGGGGGCGTGATCAGGCTGATCTCGGTGACGACAACGACGACAATACCGAACCAGATCGGGTCATAGCCCAGCGACGTGACCAGCGGGAAAAAGATCGGCACTGTCAGCAGCAGCATCGACAGCGATTCAAAGACGCAGCCCAGAATGATGTAGATCCCGAGGATCATCAGGATGACCACGAAGGGTTCCACCTCATACGCCGTGACCAAGGCGATCAAGGCTTCGGGCAGACCGGCAAGGTTGATGAAATTCGAAAAGATCTGCGCCCCGATCAGAACCGAGAACAGCGCCGCCGCCGTGAATGAGGTTTCCTTCAGCACCTCAAAGGTGGACGCCAGCGTAAGCCCACCACGGGACAGAGCGATCAGGAACGCGCCCATTGCACCCATGCCCGCAGCCTCGGTCGGGCTGAAGGTCAGGTTCAGCGGGTAGAAATCGAACACACCATACAGGCCGCCGATCACCAGAAAGAATAACAGCAACACGGCCCAAACCGAACGCAGTGCTGACAGACGTTCGCCCCAGCCATGGCGTTCGCCCGCCGGGCCGGACTCGGGCCTGCGCCAAACCGTCCAGCGCACGGCAAACAGGTAAAACAGGATGCCCAGAACGCCGGGAATGATACCCGCGACGAACAGCTTGCCGATCGAGGTTTCGGTCAGCAGGCCATAGATCACAAGGATCACCGACGGCGGGATCAGAATGCCTAAAGTGCCGCCTGCCGCAATCGACGCCGTCGACAGCTCATCCGAATAACGGTAGCGGCGCATTTCCGGCATGGCAACTTTGGACATGGTTGCAGCCGTTGCCAGTGAAGAGCCGCAAATGGCCGAGAACCCGCCGCAGGCCGCAACCGTCGCCATGGCGATACCACCGCGAAAGTGCCCCAGAAAGGCGTTCGAAACCGCATAAAGTTCACGCGCCAGACCGCCTTTGTTCACGAACAGGCCCATAAGGATGAACAGCGGTACAACTGACAGGCCGTAATCCTGCGCCGTGTCGGTGATCTGACGACCGACCATCGACATCGCGGCCTTCAACCCGCGCTCGGACAGGATGCTGCCGCCGCGCTCATAGGCAAAGCCCAGCGTCCCGACCAGGCCCATTGCAAACACGATGGGCAGCCGCAGCAGCACCAGGACAAGAACAAGGGCAAAACCGATCAGTGCGGCAGTCATCAGGCGTGCTCCGACAAGGCGTGAGGGGCAAAGATCTGCAAAAGGCCGGTGATGATCATTGCAACGGCGGTGATCGCAGTGAAACCGGCGATGAACCAACCCACGTAGAAAACCGGGATCGACAGGTATTCGGTGACATCTCCATAGTCCCGCGCACGTTCCGCCAGTACCCAGACCCGCTGAATCGGCCAGATCAGCATGATGCCGGACACCAGATAGACAATCGCATCGCGCACCCGGCTCAGCCGCAGGCGCGAGAATATCCCATCCGTCAGGTCCACCGCGATCTGCCCCTTCCCCGCCGAGATCATCGGCAGAACCGAGAACACAAGGATCGCCATCAGAATCCGCGTCAGCTCGGTCGCGGCCTCAATCGGAGCATTGAAGACAGATCGCAGGATGACGTCGAAAAAGGTCATCACCATCAGGATGAACAGCGCCACACAGGCCAGCACCGTCGGAATGATGCTGACGCGACGCGCAAAAGTCACGAGAGATTGCATGATTGGTCCCCGGTGGGTGAAACTGGCTGGCGGATCGATCCCGCCAGCCAAAGCGCGTTATTGCGCAGCCATTTCATTGACGATCATGTCATAGGCGGCCTGCGCATCGACACCGGTGCCGTTGACCTCATCAATCACCTTGGCGCGCACATCCACTGCAATTGCATTGAACTTTTCCAGATCCTCGGCAGAGGCTGTGTTGATCGCGTTGCCCTCGGTCCCTTCGGTGGCTTCCCGGCCAATCGCGTCAATCTCGTCCCAGATCTTGCCAATCTCTCGGCTGAGCGGTTCGCCAAAGACGTTCTCTTCCAGCGCCGCCTGCAGGTCGGCGGGCAGATCGGCAAAGGTATCCTCGTTCATGATAAAAGCGAACGACCCGCGATACAGACCACCCGGAACCTCGTAGACGTTCTGCGCCACTTCGGTCAGCTTGAAGCCCTTGCGGGATTCAAAGGGCATGACCACGCCATCGGCCGCTTTCGAGGCCAGCGTTTCGTATACTTTCGGCGCAGGCACCTGAATACCGGTCGCCCCCAGCGCCGTGCCGACGTCACCGCCAACACCGCCCGGAATACGAACCTTGAGGCCCGAGACTTCGTCCAGCGCGGTCACCGGGCTGCTGGAATGCAGCTGCGCCGGACCGTGCGTATGCAGGGCGATCACTTTCACACCGCGATGTTCATCCGCTGCCTTGAGGTGCTGGTCATAGGTGCGCCAATAGGCAACCGAGGCATCCTCGGCCGAGCCTTCATATCCGGGCAGTTCGATCATCTTGGTGGTGACGAACCGGCCCGGCTGATAGCCGTGGAAGATGATCGAGGCATCCGCCGCGCCATCCATGATCAGGTCCATCTGCGCGGGCGGAGGGGCAAGGCCCAGCTTCAATTCGGCAGTGACCTGACCATCGGTGGCGTCTTCAACCATCTCGACGAATTTCGGCCACATTTTGGCGTTGATACCATGGGTCGGCGGGGCCCAGCTGGAAATGGTCAGCGTGTAATCCGCCGCCAGCGCTACGGTGCCCGAAACGGCCAGCGCGGCCGAGGCCAAAAGCGTGCTCAACTTGGTAAGTTTCATGGTTCTGTCTCCTCCCTGTGAAACATGACTCGCAAATGCGTTAATGGTCGCTTTTGTAACCATCAACATGTTAAAGACCCTCAAGCCCTTCCGCGATGCGCCAAGACCCCGGACTTTCTGCAGCGACGGTTGCCATGGTTGCGCGGGTGACGTCCGGCCCGATCTCTTTGCAATAGGCCATCGGCCCACCGCGCCAGCGCGGAAAGCCGTATCCTTGGATTTGTACCATATCGACGGCCTCGGTGTTTTCCGCGATCCCCTCTTCGAGGATCAACGCCCCCTCATTCGCCAGCACGGCGAGTATGCGCGAGGAGATCCCGTCATCCGAAAAAGCGCGGCGAGTAATGCCCTGCTGCGCGGAATAGGCTTCGATCAGCGCCTCAACCTCTGGATCGCGGATCGGCTCGCGCTTGCCATCTTCGTAGCGATACCACCCTTTTCCCGTGCGCTGGCCAAGCCGGTCCATTTCACACAGCTGGTCCGCGATGGTCACATAGCGTTCGCCCGGATCGCGGGTTGCAGCATTGCGCTTGCGATTGGCCCAGGCGATCTGAAGGCCGGTCAAGTCCTGCAACTCATACGGCCCCATGGGCATTCCAAGCGCCCGCATGGCCCGATCCACCTGATAGGGCAGCGCCCCGTCCGCCAGCAGATAATCGGCCTCGCGCCGGTAAGCGGCCAGCATGCGGTTGCCGATAAACCCGTCGCAAATGCCCGACAGAACCGAGATCTTGCGCAGCTTTTTACCCAGCGCAAACCCGGTTGCTATCACTTCGGCCGAGGTGTGCGGGGTCTTCACGATCTCCAACAGCTTCATGACATGGGCCGGGCTAAAGAAATGCAGACCAATGCAGCGAGACGGGTTTTTAATGCCCTCGAAGATCTCACGCGGGTCCAGATAGGACGTGTTGGTCGCCAGAATTGCGTCTTGGGGCATATGGCGGGCCAGTTCCGCGAATACCTGTTGCTTGACGGACTGGTCTTCGAATACCGCCTCGATCGCAAGTTCTGCATCGGCGGCCTCGGCGTACTTGTCCACGGCACGGAAGGCGGCAAGGCGATCCCGAAGCTGCACCTCGGTCATCTTACCCCGTTTGACGGCCCCCTGCAGCAAACCCTCGACCCGGTTGTGCGCCGTTGCCGCCGCATCCGAGTCCCGTTCGATCAAAGTGACCGACAGGCCACCGTTCAGGGCAGCGGTGGCAATTCCGGCCCCCATCAGCCCCCCGCCGACAACAGCGATCCGGCTTATGTCGCGCGCGGTTGCGCCTTTGATCACCGCGGGTTTCGCCACGCTGCGTTCCGCAAAAAAGGCGTGGCGCAGGGCCCGGCTTTCAGCGCTTTGGCGCAGGTCCAGATGGCGGGCACGCTCTTTCGGCTGTGCTGTTGCAAACGGCTCGGCAGACCATTCCAGCGCGGTCAGGTTCTCCAGCGGCGATTGCTGCCCTTTGGCGCGTTTCTTCAGGTCCTGGCGGCTGATGTCCAGCAGGTCAGGCGCAAAATCTGCCACGGGGCGCTGGCTGACAGGGATCGGACGTTCGGGCAGGTTGGCAATAAAATCGGGGATCGCGGCCTTGGGGTCTCCTGCGACAAGATCCACGCCCCCAAGTTCGGCCAAAGCCTCGGCTTTTAGTATTTTTCCCGAGCACGCTATGTCGATTGCAGCCTGCATCCCCACAAGACGCGGCAAGCGTTGCGTGCCCCCTGCCCCGGGGATCAGGCCCACATTGACCTCGGGCAGACCAAAGCCTGTACCCGGCGCGGCAATCCGCCAGGCGCAGGCCATGGCAACCTCCAACCCGCCGCCCAGCACATTGCCGTGCATGCAGGCAATAAACAGCACCTGACTGTCTTCGATTTTCTGCACTACATCCGGCAAATGCGGCTCAACCGGCGGCGCATCGAATTCGGACATATCTCCGCCCGCGATAAAGGTTCTGCCCGCGCAGCACAGCACCGCCACGCGCGCGCCTTTGACCGCGTCAACCGCATCGGAGAGCCCCTGCCGCACCCCGGTCGAGGTTGCGTTCACCGGCGGGTTGTCAACCGTGACCCAGGCCACGTCCCCCCTGAAATCAACACGCACCAGCGACATGAGCTATTCCTTTGATCGGCCCGGAATCGGTTCGGGTTTATATATTGACCAACCGTTCGGTTAATGCAATGATTAAGTTGGAACGGGACCGGGTGGGACAGTCATGAGCGATACGATTCTTGTGCAAGACAACGGGAACTGGGCCGAAATAACCCTGAACCGTCCCGACAAGCTGAATGCGTTCAACGAAGAGATGCACTTTGCCTTGCAGAGCGCGCTGAAATCTGCGCGCGACAATGGGGCTAGGGCGATCCTGCTGACCGGAGCCGGGCGTGGCTTCTGTGCTGGTCAGGACCTCGGCGACCGCGACCCGTCGAAAATGGACGGCCCGCCCGATCTGGGCAAAACGGTCCGCAGTTTCTATGCGCCGCTGGTCCGTTTAATACGGTCGATGGACTTTCCCGTGATCTGCGCCGTGAACGGCGTCGCCGCAGGCGCGGGCGCAAATCTGGCACTGGCCTGCGACATGGTTCTGGCCGGGGAAAGCGCAAAATTCATCCAAAGCTTCTCCAAAGTCGGTCTGATCCCGGATACCGGCGGCAGTTGGCACTTGCCCCGTCTTTTGGGTGAGGCTCGCGCCAAGGGTCTGGCCCTGACGGCGCAACCGCTTACCGCGAAACAGGCCGAAGACTGGGGGCTGATCTGGAAGGCGCTGCCCGATGATCAACTGATGGACGAGGCGCGCGCGCTTGCCGCGCAACTCGCCAACGGCCCCACTCTTGGACTTGGCCTGACAAAACACTGCATTCAAACCGCGGCCACCACATCCCTGAGCGATCAGCTTGAGATCGAAGCAGATGCGATGAAAACCTGCGGTGAAAGCGCGGATTATGCCGAGGGTGTTTCCAGCTTCCTGGAAAAACGCGCACCGAATTTTCAAGGACGCTAAGGATGACCCCAAAGGAACGCGCCGAAAAATCCGCCGCCGCAATGTGGGCCAATGATGAGGCCAGCAAATGGTTCGGGATGGAGATCGCCGAGGTCGATGAAGGCCGCGCAGTCCTGACCCTGACCATCGCGCCCCATCACTGTAACGGGCACGGCATGTGCCACGGGGGCGTCACCCATGCGCTGGCCGACAGCGCCTTTGCCTTTGCCTGCAACAGCCGCAACACGGCAACCGTCGCGCAGCATACGACGATCAGCTTTCTCGCCCCCGGAAAAAAGGGCGACCAATTGACCGCGACCGCGACCGAAGTCACCGTTGCGGGCCGCAACGGTATCTACGACGTCCGCGTTACCAACCAGGACAACACTCTGATCGCCGAGTTTCGTGGCATGTCCCGCGCGATTTGTGGTCAGAATTTCGAAGAATAGCTTCGCGACCAGAGGAGGCACGCGATGGAAGACCTTTCCCCGAACCGGGCGGACCTGGACCCGATCGAGATCGCCTCGATCGACGAAATCCGCGCCACACAGCTTGAGCGCCTGAAATGGTCGGTACGCCACGCCTATGACAACGTTCCGATGTATCGGCAGCGCTTTGACGAGGCGGGCGTGCATCCTGACGATCTGCAACAGCTCTCCGATCTGGCGAAGTTTCCGTTTACCTACAAGAACGACCTGCGCGACAATTACCCGTTTGGCCTGTTCGCCGTCCCACGCAGCGAGATCATTCGCCTGCATGCCTCATCCGGCACGACGGGCAAACCGACCGTGGTGGGTTACACAAAATCCGACATCGACAATTGGGCCGATCTGGGCGCACGGTCCCTGCGCGCGTCGGGGCTGCGCAAGGGGGACATGGTGCACAATGCCTATGGCTATGGGCTGTTCACCGGCGGTCTTGGGGCCCACTACGGGATCGAACGGCTGGGCGCGACCGTGGTACCCATGTCAGGCGGGCAAACCGAAAAGCAGGTCAGCCTGATCCATGATTTCCGGCCCGACGGGATCATGGTGACGCCGTCCTATATGCTCAATATCCTCGAACAGTTCCACAAAGCGGGGCTGGACCCGCGCGAAAGCTCGCTGAAGGTGGGTGTATTCGGCGCAGAACCCTGGACGGACGCCATGCGGGCCGAGGTTGAGGCCGCCTTTGACATGCACGCGGTCGATATCTACGGCCTGTCCGAAATCATGGGTCCCGGTGTCGCCAATGAATGCGTTGAAACCAAGGATGGCCCGGTGATCTGGGAGGACCATTTCCTGCCCGAAATCATCAACCCCGAAACCGGCGAGGTCCTGCCCGACGGCGAAACCGGAGAACTGGTGTTCACGACCCTGACCAAGGAAGGTCTGCCGATGATCCGCTATCGCACACGTGACCTGACCTGCCTTTTGCCGGGCACGGCGCGGTCCATGCGCCGGATGGCCAAGATCACTGGGCGCAGCGACGACATGATGATCCTGCGCGGCGTCAATGTCTTCCCCAGCCAGATCGAGGAACAGGTGATGGCGACCGGCGGCCTTGCGCCCTACTACCAGATCGAACTCTATAAATCCGGTCGCATGGACGCCATGCGTGTCTTTGTCGAGGCGGCGCTGGATTCCACCGATGAGCTGTCCAAGACTGCCGCGGCGCGAATGCTGACCAAGCGGATCAAGGACGTCGTTGGCGTTTCCACGGAAATTGTTGTAGGTGACCCCGGCGACGTCGAACGCTCTCAGGGCAAGGCGAAGCGCGTCATCGACAATCGCGACAAGGAATAAGCCGTGGCCCGGACAATTGCCAAAGACCACGACCAGAAACGCAAGCAGATCCTGAAAATGGCGGCCAAAGTGTTTGCCGATCAGGGGTTTGACCGCGCCTCGATGACCTTGCTGGCCAAGGAATGCGGGATCTCAAAGGCCAACATCTATCATTACTACGACAGCAAGGATGCCATCCTGTATGACATCCTTGAAACCTATCTGCGGGAACTGCGCGACCGGATTTGCAACGTCGATCTGAACGGCTTGGACCCTGAGGAAAAGCTGCACAAGGCCGTGCGCGAGATCCTGTTTGCCTATCAGGGTGCGGATGACGAACACCGGGTCCAGATCAGCGGCATGAGCGCTTTGACAGATGATCAGCAGAAGCGCCTGCGCGGCTATCAGATGGATCTGGTGAATTTCATGCGCGACATTCTGAGGGACCTGTCGCCGAAATCCTTTGGCGATGACAAGGACAAGCTGCGCGGGGCCACCATGTCTGTCTTTGGGATGCTGAACTGGTATTACATGTGGAATTCCGGCGCGGGGCCAAAAGCCCGCGAAGACTATGCCGATTTGGTCAGCTCCCTGACATCGGACGGGGTTCGAAACCTGTAGTTTCGGTATTTCTTCCCTGTCGGGTTATGTTGGCCTGAAACAGAATTCCTGCGCCTGCGCCGTGACCTTCTGGCAATTGGGCGGGCCATTCACCTGGGCACCACAACGATCCCGCAAAATTGATGCATTGTCCGAAATGACGCTTTTCAAGCCTGGGGGTCAAAGGTAAGGCTCGGGTTTATGACGGATTTGATCTCGCTTTACGACACCCGCATTGCCGAAGGCATTTTGACCCGCGACGACGCGCAAGAGGCTGTTCTGCCACATTTCGAACGGATCCGCGCCGCGCTGGCCGCGCCGGTGAAACGCGGGTTGTTTCGCAAGGCGCCACCTGCACCGCAGGGATTGTACCTGTGGGGCGGTGTTGGGCGTGGCAAGTCCATGCTGATGGATATGTTCGTCGACAGTTTGCAGGACATCCCCGCGCGGCGCGTGCATTTCCATGCCTTCATGCAGGAAATTCATGCCGGGATGCACAAGGCGCGGCAGGACGGGGTTGAGGATGCGCTTGCCCCTGTTGCGCAAGCGGTCGTGAAATCCGTGCGTTTGCTGGCCTTTGATGAAATGCAGATCACCGATATCACCGACGCCATGATCGTCGGGCGGTTGTTCGATCTGCTGCATGAGGGCGGGGTTGTGGTCGTGACGACCTCGAACCGTCATCCGGATGAACTGTATAAGGACGGGCTGAACCGGCAGCTGTTTCTGCCTTTCATCGCGCATATCAAAGAGCAGTTGCAGGTGTGGGAACTGGTCTCACCCACCGATTACCGCCAGAACCGGCTGGAGGGCGCGCCGGTCTATTTCACGCCGATTGGCCCCGAAGCCCGGCAGAGCATCCGCGCGGTCTGGAGCGATCTGGCCGGTGGTCCGGCCGATCCGCTGGTGTTGCAGGTCAAGGGACGGGCGGTCGAGCTGCCCCAGTTCCGCAACGGGATCGCGCGGGCTTCGTTTTATGACCTGTGCGGACGGATGCTGGGCCCGGCGGATTATCTGGCCATTGCCGCTGAGGTGAAGGTTCTGGTGCTGGAAGACATCCCCCGCCTGTCGCGCAACAACTTCAATGAAGCCAAGCGCTTTGTCACGCTGATCGATGCTTTGTACGAGGCGAAGGTGCGGCTGATCTGTTCTGCCGCCGCCGAACCCGAGATGTTGTATGTCGAGGGTGAAGGGACGTTTGAATTCGAACGCACCGCCTCGCGCCTGAGGGAGATGCAGGCTGAGGATTGGGGGGCCTAGGGGGCTCTGCCCCCGCCGCCTTTGGCGGCTCCCCCGAGGTATTTTTAGCCAGATGAAGCCCTGCGGGCGGATCGCCTCAGCCGTTTTCGCGCAGGATATTGCCCGCAAGGTAGAGCGAGCCGCAGATCAGGATGCGGGCTTGTGGATCTTGGGCCACGATGGAGTTCAGCGCATCTGCAACGCTGCTGGCTGTGGTGGCGGGCAGACTGACTTTCGTCGCAGCCGCAGCGGTGTCTTCGGCGCTGAGCGTGGCGGTTTCACCGGGGATCGACACGGCGGTCAGGGTTTCGGCCTGCGCCGCCAGCGGGGCGAGATAGCCGGTCACGTCCTTGGTGTTCAGCATGCCGCAGATCATGTGGGTCGGGCGTTTGGGCAGTTTGGCCAGCACATCCGCCAATGCAATGCCTGCGGCGGCGTTGTGCCCGCCATCCAGCCAAAGCTCGGCCTGTGGGGCAGCTTCGACCAGCGGCCCGGTTTTCAGGCGCTGCATCCGGGCGGGCCATTCGGCCTTGGTCACCGCAGCCTCATAGGCATCGTCGCCCAGGTTCAGGTGCCGCAGGACCGCCAGCGCGGCGCCTGCGTTCTGGATCTGGTGCGCGCCCAGCAGATTGGGCAGCGGCAGGTCGCACAGGCCGGTTTCGTCCTGATAGATCAGGCGTCCGTTTTCCTCGGCCACGTGCCAGTGCTGGCCATGAGCAATCAGCGGCGCGCCGAGGCCGGCGGCGGTCTGTTCGATGACGTCCATCGCCTCATCGTCTTGCGGGCCGACGATGCAGGGCACACCACGCTTGATGATCCCGGCCTTTTCCCCCGCGATCTTCGCCAGCGTGTTGCCCAGAAACTGTTCGTGGTCGATGGAGACCGGGGTGATCACCGTGACCGCGGGCTGTTCGATCACGTTGGTGGCGTCCAGCCGACCGCCCAAGCCGACCTCAAGCAGGGTATAGTCCGCCTGCGCGCGGGCAAAGGCCAGCAGGGCGGCGCAGGTTGTGATCTCGAAATAGGTGATGTTTTCGCCGCCATTGGCCGCGTAGCATTCATCAAGCACCGCGGTCAGATCGGGTTCCGAGATCAGTTCTCCGGCCAGACGGATGCGTTCGTGGAATCGTGCAAGATGCGGTGATGTGTAGGCATGCGCCGACAGCCCTGCCCCTTCGAGCCCCGCGCGGATCATCGCCTGGGTCGAGCCTTTGCCGTTGGTTCCGGCCACGTGGATCACCGGCGGCAGTTTGGTTTGCGGGTTGTCCAGCGCGTCCAGCAGACGCCAGACGCGATCCAAGGTCAGGTCAATGATCTTGGGGTGCAGCGCCATCATCCGGTCGAGGATGGCGTCCGATGTCTGCGCGGTCATTTCTTGTCCGTATCCTCAGCCGGGGCATCCGCCGCAGGCGCTTCGGGGTCCGGCGCGGGCAGATCGCCCTTGATCGCGGGGGGCTGTTTCATCAGCATCCGGGTGATGGTGATCAGTTCCTCGCGCATCTCGGTGCGTTTGGTCACCCGATCCAGCATGCCGTGGTCCAGCAGGTATTCGGCGCGCTGGAAGCCTTCGGGCAGTTTCTCGCGGATGGTTTGTTCGATCACGCGCGGGCCGGCAAAGCAGATCAGCGCATTGGGTTCCGAAATATGCACATCGCCCAGCATCGCGTAAGACGCGGTTACGCCGCCCGTCGTCGGGTGTGTCAGCACAACGATATAGGGCAGGTTCGCCTCTTTCAGCATTTCGACCGCGACAGTGGTGCGGGGCATCTGCATCAGGCTCAGGATTCCCTCCTGCATCCGCGCGCCGCCAGCGGCTGAGAACAGGATCAGGGGACGCTTCAGTTTCACCGCCTCTTGCGCGGCGGCGATGATGGCGTTGCCGACATACATGCCCATCGACCCGCCCATGAACGAGAAATCCTGTGCGGCGGCAATGATCGGCGTACGTCCGATTTCGCCCGAAGCCACCAGCATCGCCTCTTTTTCGCCGGTTTTCTTCTGTGCGGCCTTCATGCGATCTGGGTATTTTTTCTGATCGCGGAAATGTAGCGGATCGTCCTTGGGTGCGGGCACCTCGACTTCGGTGAAGATACCGCCGTCGAACAGATGGGTGAACCGCTCACGCGGGGTGATCGCCATGTGGTGACCGCACTGGGTACAGACATTCTGGTTTTCTGCCAGCTCGCGGTGGAACAGCATCGTGCCGCATTCGTCGCACTTGTGCCACAGGTTTTCGGGCACCTCGCGGCGCGAGAAGATCGAGTTGATCCGGGGGCGGACGTAGTTTGTGATCCAGTTCATGTCGGAACCTTGCTTGTGCGGCGTTGACGTCAAATAAGACGCTACGGAAAGAAATGCAATCAGCGCCTGATGGCAAGCCGTGCTGTAAGCCAACCGACAAACATTGCGACGAAATCCACCAGCAGCCATTGTCGCAACATGCCGGTTTCGGACATGTCATAGGGCAGCAGGTACAGGGCCACCCCGCTGAGCGTGTCGGGTAGCGAGATAAACAGCAGCGCAACCGCATTGTTGAAGAAGTGCAAGGCGATAGCCGGGCCCAGGGTGCCGGACCGGGCCGTCAGGTCAGCGGCCAGCAAGCCAAAGACACAGGACCAGACTGCCACGATCAGGGCGTTGTCACCGGCAAGACCCGGGGCGTAGTGACCGGCGGCGAACAGGGCCGATGGCACCCCCGTCCAGATCAGTGGCGATCTGAACCGCGCGGCCAGCGATTGTTGCAGGTAGCCGCGAAACAGGATCTCTTCGGCGCTGGTCTGAATCAGCACTGCGCAGGCGGCGAAAGGCAGCACGATCAGCCAGACAGAGAACGGCAGATTCGGGGTCAGCGGATCGCCCATGCCATAAGGCGGCAGAACAGCCATCGCAATTCCAAGCAGCACAAGGGCCACAAACACGCGCAAGAACTGCTGAATGGCCAAACGTCGCGGCCCCAGAATCGCGCTGAGCGGGCGGTGCTGCATCACCCGGGCTGCAACGGCCACGCCCAGGGTCAGAAAGCCAAAGCTGGCCAGCAAAAGAAGCGCGCCGGATGTCGAGGTTCCCAACAAGAACCCCTCGACCTCGGACGGTGGGATCAGGCCCCCGATCAAGGCAAACAACACCGAGTTCAGTGCCAAATACAGCGCCATGACGATGACCAGCCCGGCCAACAGCCGCCACAGCTCGGGCCGGGCACGGGCATCGCTGACCAGTTGCTCATGCGCGGAATAGGCCGTTGGCTCAGGCATCAGGGCCCGCACTTTCATCCTGAAGCGTCGTCGCAACTTCCGGGAAGATTTCCGATGGGTCCTTGGCGTTGTTGATACGTGTGGACAGCGTGGAAAGATAACCTGCCACAGTCTGCAGCAGTTGCACGGCAACCCCGGCGTCGCTTTCGATCACGGCACGCAGTTCTTCCGCGCCGATGCGCAGGAAGGTGCAATCCTCGGTGGCGGTCAGATCCAGCTGCCGTAGATCTCCGGTGATGATCGACAGGTCACCGATCAGACGACCAGGTTCGATGATCGAGATCGTGCGGCGGTTTCCATCCTCGTCGGACCAATCCAGATTGGCCTTGCCTTTGATGCACAGATACGCCGCATCCGGAACCTGCCCGCGCGAAAAGATCATCTGACCAGCGGCGACATCATACCATTGCGCCGAAAATGCCAGCAGGCGCTGGTTTCGCGCGTCGATGCCCGAGAACAGCTCGGTCGACGATATGATTTCAAGCTTACGGCTCAGATCGGCCGAGACGCTTTCTTCGTGCAGGGTCTGCGTACGGGACACGCCGTCAATCCGGCCATCCTTGATCTCGATGAACAGATCATAGGCTTCGGGATGGGCAAAGTGGTCCTCCATGAAGATCATGATCGAGTCCGGCAGCAGCTCGCGCAGTTTCAGGCGGGTGCGCAGGCGGCTTTCCGAATCGTGACTGGCCAGCGCTTTGTCGAGGATCAGAACATCTGGCCGCTTGATACCGGCGCGCGAAAACGCGGCGCGTTCCTGAAACACCGTTGGCAGGTTGTTCCCGCCCAGACCCGATGGCAGATCGTAGATAATGGCCGCCGCGCGGCGCCGCAGTCCGGCCTGGTTCATAGCCTCGGCCACAACGTCCTCGATCTCGCCCGCATGGACGCCGGCGGTCAGAGAGATCCGCCCGTAGAGCGCGTTTTCAAGAACCGGCAGCATAGGGATATAGATATCCGGCGACAGCGGCAGGAACATACCGTTCATCGAACTGCGCAATTGTTCGCCCTGCCCCTGCCGGATCGCAAGGATCTTGTCCTTGTATTCATCGGGGAAATCCGCGCCGATCTGCTCTGCGGTCAGAAGGAAAGGCACGGTCAGCAGCAAGGCGCTTTCTTCATCGCTCAGTTCACCGTCGCCTTTGCCCTTGCGGCGATCTTCGATGTCCAGCCAGCGGTGGTACATCTCTTTACTCATCCCCAGTCGCAGGAACAGAGGGTGATCAGTGCCGTCCCGGCCAAAGGTGCGGCTCAGCGTATCCAGAACCGCCTTCGAGATGCTCATCGCGTCATCGGCCAGATCATGCGCCCTGAGCATGGACAGGAAATGCCCGTCACTGGCCAGACTTTCGGGCGAGATATGGCGTGTGGGGGCTGCATACAGCAGGTTGCCGCCCAGCGGGACAGCCGGGTTAAAGCGATTGGGATCGAACCGATAGACATATTTGTCCAACCCCTTTTCGCGCAGACGTTCGGCAATGGTGTCCCGCAAATTGACGATTTCCTGCGCCAGAACGGGATGCAGCTTGGGATCAAAGCGCGACCCAAGCGTCCGGCGGAACATGAATTCGTCAATGCCCATCGCTTCGACAAGTTCGAACCACCAATTGCGGATATCGTCGATATTCTCCAACCCCGCGAGACCCGGATCGATCCATTCATCGCTGAGCGAATCCGTCGGGTTGCCCGAGCGCGCGGATTCGATCTGTCGCCGCGTCGGGGCCTTCTTGTCGTCGCTTTCAGGCTGGGGATGCGTTCGCAGGGGCATCATCAGGTTGTCGCCCAGCGTTCCGTCAAACAGATATGGGCGCGAATAGGCATATCCGATGCGGGCCGCGATAACCGACTGATGCAATTCGCGCAAATCGTGCCCGGCCATGATCACGTCACCCTGAACCGGCAGAATCTCGCGCGTCAGCAACTGACCCAAAGCGCTGCGCTCGGACGCGTGGGTGGACTGGATTGCCACGCGCGCGCCGTTGGGGATGACAAGATCAAGGTCCTCAAGGATGGTTTTACCGTCTCCATCCCGCACCGTTACGTTCCGCAACTCGATATCGCCATTCAGATGCGGGATCGTCTCGGGTTCGCCGTCAAACAAATGCTCGGGGATCATGTTGTCCGGCGCAAATCGCTCGGTCACGATTTCCCAGCGCAGCGACATGTCCTGCACCTGATTGTAATAGGTCAGAAGATCCTTCCACGGGCCGCTCAGATCCTTGTACGCCCCAAGGGCCGCGACCAGAGCGCCCACCGTGATCTCGCCCTTGATCGCCAGATAGCCGCCGACGGAATAGAACAGAAACGGCGTCATCTGAGTGATCAGATTGTTGAGGAACTTCATGAAGAACTTTTTGTTGTAGATCTTGAACCGGATCTCGAACAGGTTCCCCAGCCGATGGCTGAATTGCGCCAGACGATAGCGCCAACCGCCATTGGTGCGCAGATCGCTGATCCCTGCCGCACTTTCTCCGATCTCGGAACTCAGATGCCGGACCTCCTGAATGCGGTCCTTGTTCAGCAGGTTGATCTGGCGCTGCAGCTTGGGGATCAGCCAGGCCTGCAACGGGATCAGGGCGATACTGGCCAGCCCGAACCAGACGCTTTGCATGAACAGGAAGGTGACGATGGTCATCATCTGCCCGAACTGGAATACCGGCTGCGCAATGGCGTCGCCCATCAACCCGCCCATCGGCTCGGCCTCGGACGTGATCATCGAGACCAGCTCACCCTGGCTTGTCGTCGCAAAGTAGGATTTTGGAAAACGCATGGATCGGTTGATCAGCGTGAACCGCAACCGGCGCAGCATCCGCTCGGCCAGAACGCCCTTCATCGTGTTGATGCGCATTTTCATCAGCCCGCTGGCGATCACGGTGGCCAGAAAGGCACAACACAGGATCAGCAGGTAATGGACCTGTGTGAAGGTGATCCCCAACAGGGTCACCGTATCCCCCGGCGCCCCAATGGCGTCGTTGATGATCTGCTTGGGCAATTCCAGCGAGGCATACAGGAACGGAAATGACAAAACGGTCAGAACCAGCAGCACAAGTTGCTGTTTCTTCGAGTATTTCCAAATAAACGAAAACAGAGTGGGTTCCATGCACTGGCCTTGTCTGTAATGAAATTGTTGCGCCGAGGTTCCTAAGAAAGACCCACTTTAAGTCAGGTGGCAGACGGTAAGCACTGGCCCCGCGTAATACAAGAACGCTTGGGGTGTTTCTTGGCACGAAATCGGGGCTTGCGGGGGTGCGTCTTCAGGATTGGTGAATATTCGCCCCCTACTGTGCCATTCCGGGTTTGTCCCGCACCGCGTCTTTGACTAAAGAGGTACAACTTCGGACGATGGGACCATGGGCAGGATTCTGGATCGCTATATTCATCGACGGGCCATGCAGCGTTGGCGCACCGCCGCGCAGCAGGCGCAGGATGTGCCGCAGTCCAAACTGCGGCTTCAGCGCGATCAGGCCCGCGGGCTGCGGGCCCATCTGAACAAGCTGATCCATATTGCCGATGGGCGTCTTATCCGTCCCCAGATTGGCTCGGTTCAGTTTCCTAAGCCCGTCGGCACCGACTGGTCCTGGCGGCCGGACCTGTGGCGCGGACCTCTGACCCGACCGGGTGTGGCCTCGGCCCCGCGCAAGGCCGGGATTGACGGTCAGGTCACCCTGTTCCACGACTGTCCACAATCCGAGATCGCGGTTCGGCAAGTCCGAAACCGGGGCGAGGATGATCTGGCCCCGTTTAGCCTGGCGGTTGAGGCGTTCAGCTTCGAGGGCTCATTCCTGTCACTGTCCGTCGAACTGCCGCCCGAGGCTGCGCGGGATCTGACCAAACAACATCTGATGCGTGTCGATACGTTGATTGACAGCGAACAGAACTCGGGCGTTTTTGCACGCCTCAACATCCAGCACGGGCCAAACACCGAACAGGTGCTGCGGCAGATGGATTTATCCGTATCCCCCGTTGCGGTGGATTTCGATCTGGCGCATCTGCCCCTGAACGAGCGGCGGATCGAAAAAATCTGGCTGGACCTGATCTTTGAAAACCCGCGCATGAATCGCATAGTTCTGCGCGATCTGACCTTCTGCCGCCGCCACCGCGCCGATTTGTGAGACGCCAGGACATGACGCAGCCCAGCTTGACCCCATCCAGCTTTGAAAACGGCATCTGGCAAGGCCATCTTGAGGCAGACACGCAGCCTCAGATCGAGGCCCGCTATCTGGGCGAAACCTTGTCTGGGGTCGAGGTCTCACCCGCCGATGGCGGTTGGACCATCACAGTGCCCGTTCCCGTTGCCGCCCTGTCCGAAGGCGTTCATAGCTTTGTCATCATCGACACGGCCAACACGCAAAAGCTGGGCGGTTTCACCATAATCGCGGGCGAGCCCGCCGCCGATGATCTGCGCGCCGAGGTCGAGCTGTTGCGCGCCGAACTGGAGATGCTCAAACGCGCCTTCCGCCGGATTTGCCGGGACGACGCCTGACCGCCTCGGGCCGGTTTCCCTATCTTTTCAGCCCTTTTCATGCATCATTGACCCACCAGGATCGAAAAAGGTGCGGATATGGAGCGGAGCAGCATCATAAAAGTCATCGCTTTGATGGTGACCGCCTTCGGCATCGGGATCGATTTTACCGGCGCCCTGATGCTGGTCCCGGCAATCGAGAACAGCTTTGACACCGATATCACCAGCACCCAATGGGTCCTGAATATCTATGCGCTGTTCTTTGCCATGACCATGGTAGCCGGGGGCCGCCTTGGCGATATGTACGGCCACCGCAAAATCATGATCATCGGCCTGACGATCTTTCTGTTTTCGTCGGTGATGTGTTTTGTGGCCCCCAGCCTCGATTTCCTGATCGGCGCGCGGGCGCTGCAAGGGATCGGCGCGGGCTGCGTCTGGCCCTGCACGCTGGCTTTCGGGGCCACCAAAGTCTCGCGTCAGGAACACCGCGCGCTGGTGATGGGTCTGATCCTGGCCGGCGTCACCTCGGGCAACGTCTTTGGTCCGATGATCAGCGGGCTTGCCGTAAACCTGGGCGAGTGGCGCTATTTCTTCCTGGCGAATGTGATTTTTTCCTGCATCTCGATGGCCACCGCGCTGGTCCTGATGGAGCGCGAGACCCAGCACAAGCAGGGCGAGCATATCGATTTCGCCGGTATGGGCCTGTTGTCCCTGGCCGTACTGCTTCTGCTTTACGGGCTTGATGTCGGCGCGGATTGGGGTTGGACCTCGGTTCCGCTGCTGCTTTTGTTCTTTGTCAGCGCGGTTCTGTTTTTCCTGTTCCCAAAGGTCGAGAAACGCGTGAAGGAACCACTGCTACTGCCGCAGATGATGCAGAACAAACAGTTCCGGATCACACTGGGGCTGAACATGTTCAACGTCTCCGCTGCCTTTGTCGCCCTGCTGTATTTCCCGCAATACATGCAAAAGGTGCTTGGCTGGTCGACCTTTGCCTCGGCTTTGGGGCTTGCTCCGCTGACCGTTCTGCTGGCCGTGGGCTCGATCGTGTCGGGGACGCTTTACAATGATTTCGGGCCCAAGCGGCTGTTGTTCTGGGGATACATGCTGGCCACCATCGGCTCGGCCAGCATCGTGCTTCTGCCCGGCGGGTTGGGGTATTTCCAGATCCTGCCCGGCATGGCGATGATCGGGCTGGGGGCAACGCTGACGGTTGGTCCGTCGGGCACCGCGGCAGTTTGTGCGGTCAAGCCCGAACGCGCCGGTCTGGTCGGTGGGCTGAGTTTCATGACCCACCTTGTTTACGGAGCGATCTCCGTCGCCTGCGCCACCGCGATCATGTATGTGGTGTCCCTGTCCAGCCTGCGCGACAAACTGGCCGCCGCCAAGATCACCCTGTCCGACACCGATCTGCGCGCCATCAACGGCGGCACACTCGATACAAACTCGGCCCGCGCGGTTTTGGCCAAATTTGATGCGGATCAGGTCGAAACGGTCAAATCCGCCCTTTCAGCGGCCTTCAACAGCGGCATGAGCATGGCCTTTGTCTTTTCCACCATCTCGGTCTCGGTCGGTATTCTTCTTGCGCTGAGGCTGGACGAAAGCAAACTGCACAAGATCGAGGGATGAAGAAGGTCCGCGCCCTGCTGCAAGCAACTTACCAGAAGTATTGCGAGGCCAGATACAAAGCACAGTGTACTAAACTACTCTAAAATTTAACCCTCGCATATTTCTGGGAATGTACCGCACCCGGGAACGGCGGCAGTGCGCAACAAAGCCGCAGTTTAATCGATGGCTTTTTTTACTGATCAGAACAGTACGCTTAAATTTGCTCCCAGGCCATGTTCTTCGCCATTGGAACGAGCCGAATAACTGTACCCTGCCGTGAACCTAGTTTGCTCAGACATCTGATACCCTAGCCCCAGCCCAAGAACGAACCCATTGGCTCCTCGGTTTTGTCCGACTTGAGTGAATGTCCCAAATATCGGGCTCGTAACGGTGATTTCGTGTTCCCTGTTCTTGTTGGCATAGAAGTCGTACTCGTAGCGGGCAAAGGCTATTGGTGTGAGCAAACCATTCTCGGTTAAGAAGTCCTGTTGATAGTCAATTCCAATGGAAGCGATCAGGGACTCCGCATCCGCATTTTCAACTGAATAGTTAAAGTCACCGCCCCCGGTCTCTGTCCCAGAGCCTTGCCGGATGCGACCATAATTCAATCCAAAAACTGTGGACATTCTTGCACCGCTTTTCAGGTTGACCAGCTTCCTTGCCTGAACACCGGCGTGAATTCCCTCTTGGTCAAGATCCGATTTTGCCTCACCTCCAGTAAAGCCATCAAGAGAAGGGTTAATCCGCCTGGCGTCGGTTTCACCGAACATGTATCCGATCAACCCGGAAAATTCCCAGGTTCCGGTTGTCGTACGACCGTAAACACCAGCGTGATAGCTGTCGGTCGAAAAGTCTTGATCGACTTGATCGTGCTCATCCATAGAGGACGTCCCAACGCCTGCGTAAACGCCAACGACCCCTCTATCGGAACTTACGACATCCGCACCGGCCACAATGGTGCTGAGCGAATAATCGAATGTTCCGAGGCCGTCACTGCCATCGACATTGCCACTCACATAAGCTGTATCGATCCACCAGCGACGATCAGCACAGTCTATTGCACCAGTCCTGTTCTGGATGGCATCGATGTCACCGGACGCAATGGGTTGGTCCTGGGTCCTGAAGCCAACGGATTGATACCTGCGACAATCTGCGTGGCTAAGCACAGCGTTGGTTATCAGGTCCAGTTGCTCCAACCCGATTGTCAAATTTGAGGAATAGGGCTCGGCATGTACCCGATTGAACCCGGCCAACCCAGCATTGGTTAGCGTGCTGACAGCGTTGCCCAAAGTCGCGCCACTGCTAAGCATGGTTCCCGGCGAAGTGCTTGCCGTGTTCGCAACTGCTCCGGAAAGGTTACTGGCATTGGGAGAGCCTGCAACTAGGGGGTTCTGCGGCAGGCTTGAAACGGGCAGCGTCGTAAACGCTATATCAATTCTACCGTCTGCCGTTGGCACATTTGCGATACTCAAGCTGGAGAGAGCTGGCAAGGAACCCCCGGCAACAAGTATGGGGGTGTCACCGTCGAAACTGGAAGCTTGAAAGACTGTGTAATCGTTGCCAGACGCATAGTCTTGTGCTGACAAACCGGGTCGAGCTGCTTCGACCTGTATCCTCGCACGATTGATTCCGGTCACTGGACCGGTGGATGTAACCAAGTCGGCTTTTTGTCCGGCTAAGGGATCAACTTCAGTCAAGATGGTTGATCCGGCATCAAAGGCGATCCCTCCAGTGTTGTGGAGCGTTCCGATAGAAAAGCCCGGCGAAAGTACGCCGCCGTTTTTTACCGTGAAATTGACGGCATTTACCGTGCCATTGCCCGCCAAAGTGCCAAAATTGTCGAAGTTAAAGGAAGAAAGACTGCTTGACGCATCCAGGCGCAACGTTGTTCCGGCGGCAATCTCCATATCGCTGGTTGAAGAAATCGAACTATTGGTCAGTGTAAAATCAGAAGCCTCAACAATCCGAGTTTGAATAAAATATGCACCGAAAACGACTTCGGTTGCTCCCACAACCGTCAGGTTGTCGTAGGTTAACGGACGGTCGGATTGAAAGTACACTTCGGTGGGGTCGATGTTTTGGCCATTGAATGGCGCAAACGTCATGGATCGGCCCGATCCAATCGAAGTGTTGATCAGATTTACTCTAAGCTTGCCGTTCAGGTTTGTAGCCAGCGCTTCTCGGGAAACAAAGTCTCCACTACCTGCTGCGACATCTACATTAAGCAGGGTCAATACTGAAGCGTTACTGGGAACTACGTTCCGACCCGGGACATATATCTCGATCTCCCCAGAGGACGTTATTGATGAGTTTTCAATAGTAAGTCCCGTTATCGGTCCATTCGGGATTGGAAGACACGTACGCTCGGTTGTAGAGATAGTTTGGTTTGTAAGAGTAGTTTCAGATCCAGATGAATACTCTACTCGAGGCGATCCCAATTCAGCGCAAACCTGTGAGCTTTGGGCTTGTGCGCTGGCTGACAACAAAAAGTAAGCTAAACTTACGAATGTTAAACTCGTCAAAGCCACGCGCTGCAATTTGCGACCCAAATCGATCGGGCTATTGATTATCACCAACTGTCTCCTCTCGCGGCAAAAGGCGAAACCACTTCACCATCATAAGGCTTGAAGAGAACAATTCATATATTTGTTTTTGATAGGAAATTCCTGTGGCATTTGAGCAAATTCACCAAACGAACACCGTTTGCTTTGGCACCCACAACTACCATTCACACGTTGTCGATCGCGCACTTATTCGCACACGATCAACACTTTTGGTCAGAGGTTCGGCCCTACTCCGCCCCGCGTCCCTAATGCCCAAGCGCCTTACTGCGAAGGCCCGTTTGGATTGAAAGCCGACAGACCCTTGAGGATATCTATGGCGTAGGCCAGCTGGTAATCCTCTTCCCGCAGTTCAGCGGTGGCTTCGGCCTTGGCGCGGTCTTCTTCGATCTGGCGGATTTCGTCCTCGCTCAGGCTGTCATTGTCCAGACTGCCGCGCAGTTCGGCCTCGGACCGGGTGAAGCGGTTTTCCTCTTCTTCCTCGGTTTCGGGCTGCGGGCGCGGCTGTTCGACGATGATGTCGGGGCTGACGCCAAGCGCCTGGATCGAGCGTCCCGACGGCGTGTAATAGCGCGAGGTCGTCAGGCGCATCGCCCCGTCGCCCCGCAGCGGCATCACCGTCTGGACCGAGCCTTTGCCAAAGCTCTTGGTACCGACCACGATGGCGCGGCGGTGATCCTGCAGGGCACCGGCCACGATTTCCGAGGCCGAGGCCGAGCCGCCGTTGATCAGAACAACGATCGGCTTGCCTTCGGCCAGGTCACCGGGGGTTGCGTTGAACCGCTCGCCCTCTTCCGGGTTGCGGCCACGGGTCGAGACGATCTCGCCTTCGTTCAGGAACGCGTCCGACACCCGGATCGCCTGCGTCAGCAGACCGCCGGGATTGTTGCGCAAATCCAGCACGACGCCATTGACCTTTTCGATGCCACCGGCTTCGGCGATCTGTTCTTCCAGCCCGGCCTGCAGGTTGGGGAAGGTCTGATCGTTAAACGTAGTCACCCGCAGCACCACGCTGGTGCCCTCGGTGCGGGCGCGCACGGCGGTCAGTTTGATCGTGTCGCGGATGATGGTGACGTCGAATGGCTCGGGCTCGCCTTCGCGGACAACGGTGATGATGATCTCGGAGCCCACCGGCCCGCGCATCAGCTCAACGGCCTTGTCCAATGTCAGGCCCAGAATGCTTTCGCCATCCACATGAGTGATGAAATCCCCGGCCTCGATCCCGGCCTCATCGGCGGGCGTGTCATCGATGGGCGAGACGACTTTGACAAAGCCTTCTTCCTGCGTGACTTCGATGCCAAGGCCACCGAACTCACCCCGCGTCTGCACGCGCATCTGTTCGGCATCATCGGGGGACAGGTAGCTGGAGTGCGGATCCAGCGAGGTCAGCATGCCGTCAATTGCCGCTTCGATCAGTTCCTCGGGCTCGACCTCTTCGACATATTGCGCGCGAATGCGTTCGAAGATGTCACCGAACAGGTCCAGTTGCTGATACACATCGGCCTTCTTTTCGGCCTCTTGCGCCAGCAACGGGCCTGCAATCTGAGTGGTTGCAATGATGCCTGCCACGGTTCCGGCCAGTCCGGCCATCACAAATTTCTTCATACTCGTTTATCCATCCTTGCTGGTCCGAAACCACGATTCCGGGTCCACGGGGCTGTTGTCTTCTCTTACCTCTATATAGAGCGTTTCTGACCGGTCAGTTCCAGTGCCATCACCAGTTGTTGACAAAATAGCGCCGATTTCCGGGGTTTCACCGGGCATCAGCCCAACCGGTGTGCCTTCGGGGATCACTTGTCCGATGTCGCCATAGACCTCTTGCAAGCCGGAAAAAACAAACAAAAGCCCCGGTTGCGGTTCCAGAATAATCAGGTTTCCAAGGTCCAGCAGCGGGCCGCGATAGCGAATGGTTGCCGCAGTGGGCGCAGTCACCAGCGCGCGGGGCCGTGTGCCCAGGACCAGACCGGGGCGCGTCACGCCCGCCGCGTCTGTTTCGCCTGCCCTGTGCAGAAGAATGCCCTGAACCGGCAGCAATATATCACCCTTGCGACCCGAGACGCTGGCATTGGTGGCCGCAATCTCCCCTTCCGAGATTTCGGACAATCCGCTGGCAAACCCGTCCAGCGTTTCGGTCGACGAGATCAGGATCGCCGTCTTGATCGGATCCTCGACAAAGCGCTGCGGCAGGTCGGTGCGGTCGGCAATCGCCTCGCTCAGACGGGTGCGGGCCGATTGCACACCGGTCAGGCCTTCGGTCAGGGTTTCGGCGGCGTCCTGTTGCAACAGGCGCAGGGTCTGAACCTCTTGCAGATCACGCGCCAAAGCTTCGGCCTTGGCGTTTAGGCCCGGTGTGACCTCGGACAGCATCATGCCGGTGCGGGCCGCGCCCAAAGGGCCAGAGGGATGCAGCATCAGAACCGGCGGTGCGGTGGTCTCGATCGTCTGCAACACACCCAGCAGCTGCGCCACATCCTTTTCGCGGGCGCGCAATTCGGCAGACAGCTGCGCCTCACGCGTGGCGGCCATGCGCAAACCGTCGCGCATGGCGGACAGTCCGGCCTCGTAGCCCTGGATCGTCTGGGTCAGGGCCCGCACGCGGTCCCGCGCGCTATCGGCTTCGGTCAGTGAAACCGAGGCCTGTTCCAGCATCTCGGCCGCTGCCAGCGCCGCCTCAGACGGATTGCTTTGGGCCGTCGCCGAACCGGCGAGACACAGCGCGACTGCGACGGCCAGACCCCTCATGACAGCAGGCTTTCCCCGGTCATTTCAGGTGGCTTGGGCAGGTCCATCAGGTCCAGAAGCGTTGGCGCAAGATCCGACAATCGCCCGCTTCGCAACGCGGCACCTGCGGGGCCACCGACCAGAGCAACCGGCACCGGGTTCAGCGTATGCGCGGTATGTGGCCCGCCGGTTTCCGGATCGACCATCATTTCGCAATTGCCGTGATCGGCTGTGACGATCATCGCGCCCCCGGCGGAGTTCAATGCTTCGACGACCTGTGCCAGACCCTGATCCACGGCTTCGCAAGCTTTGATCGCGGCCTGCAAATCGCCTGTATGCCCAACCATGTCCGGATTGGCATAGTTGGTGACGATCAAATCATAGCCCGCCTCAATCGCCTCGACGAATTTGGCGGTCACTTCGGTCGACGACATCTCGGGCTGCAGATCATAGGTCGCCACTTTGGGCGATTTGGGCATGAAGCGGTCCTCGCCTGCCTCGGGCACCTCTTTGCCGCCATTCAGAAAGAAGGTCACATGGGGGTATTTCTCGGTCTCGGCCAGCCGGAACTGGCGCAGGCCCTGTTTGGCCACCCATTCGCCCAGCGTGTTCACGATGGCGCGTTTCGGGAACACCGTTGTCATGTAACCGTTGTGGCCGTCGGAATACTCGACCATCCCCAGCAATGCCGACAGCGCCGGGCGCGGGCCGGTATCGAAATCGGCAAAGCCCGGCTCGCCAATGGCGCGCAGGATTTCCCGTGCGCGGTCGGCGCGGAAGTTCAGGCAAAAGAACCCGTCGCCGTCTTTGACACCCTTATAGCCATCCAGCACCGTGGGCGAGATGAATTCATCGGTTTCCGATTGGTTGTACGCGTGATCGACCGCGCCATGTGCGGAACTGGCCGCGCGACCCTGCCCTTTGATCATGGCGTTATACGCCTCTGACACGCGCTCCCACCGGTTGTCGCGGTCCATCGCAAAGTAACGCCCGCTGACGGTGACAATGCGCGCGCCTTCGGGCAGACGATCCTCAAGCTCGGCGATGTACCCAAAAGCCGATTTCGGGGCAACGTCGCGCCCATCCGTCACCGCGTGCAACGCTACCGGCACCCCGGCATCGGTGATTGCCTTGGCCGCAGCGACGATGTGATTCACATGGCCATGCACGCCGCCGTCCGAGGGCAGACCCATCAGATGCGCCGTACCACCCGCCGCCTTCACCTTGGCGATAAAATCCTGCAACGTTTCATTGTCGAAGAAGGATCCATCCTCGATGGCAAGATCGATCTGTCCAAGATCCATCGCCACAACCCGGCCCGCGCCGATATTGGTATGGCCAACCTCGGAATTGCCCATCTGCCCGCTGGGCAGACCCACATCCGGGCCGTGGGTGATCAGCGTGGCATGCGGGCCCTGAATGATCGCATCGAAGGTGGGCGTTTTCGCCAGATAAGGCGCGTTGGCCTGCGTGTCCTCGGACAATCCCCAACCATCGAGAATGCACAGGACTACGGGTTTGGGCGTGGCCATTTTACTCTCCGGTAACTGCTCTTGGCGAACCTTCTACCCGGTGACCGCCGGGGGGTGAACCGCCTTTGAGGCAATTGGCGCAGATTTAATCAACCGCTCATCGGGCACAGAGGCCCGGATTTCCATACCCCAACACGCAGCGAACCTTACGTCACGCCACCTTGCGCCATTGAGGTCGGGCTGCCTAGTCTCGACCACAGGGGAGAGGACAGTCATGCAGCCAGAGATTGCGGTGTTTGCACTGATCTACGTATTCGCGCCTGCCGCGCTGATGCTGTTGGCGCGGCATTGGGCGCTGGCCGGGCGGCTGGGGCCGATTGTGCTGTGCTATATGGGTGGTCTGGCGCTGGGTTTGTCGGGCCTGCAACCCGAACCGGCCCAGCACATCCGCAACAGCGTGATCGAGGCCAGCCTGGGGCTTGCCCTTCCGCTGCTGCTGTTTGGCGTCAATCTGCGCGCCTGGGGTCGGATCGCCGGATCAGCCCTTTTGTCCATGGTGTTGGCCGTGTTGTCGGTAAGTCTTGTTGCTACCGGTCTGTTCTACGCGTTCAACGCAGGCGGCACCGAACAGGCCGAGCAGCTGTCGGGCATGGCCGTCGGCATGTATACTGGCGGGCTGGCCAATATGGGCGCGATCAAGCTCGCGCTGGATATCCCCGAGGGTCGCTATCTGCTGTTTGCCACCGTCGACACCGTTGTTGGCGCAGCCTACCTGCTGTTTGTGCTGACGCTGGCCCCTGTGGTCTTTGGGCGATTCCTGAAGCCCTTTGCCGGAGGCGTTGAAACCAATTCGCCGGAACCGGCCGAGGCCACCCGGCCCAACTGGATCGCACACGGGCTGATTGCGTTGCTTGGGGCCTCGATGTGTGTCGGTGCGGCATTGACCTTGGCCCCTTTCGTCACCTTCGCCGCGCCGCAGGTGATGATCGTCGTTCTGCTGACGACGCTGGGCATTCTGGGGTCCCTGACCCCGTCCTTACGCCAAAACCGGGCCGCGCCGCATATGGGGATGTATCTGCTTTATGTATTTTCGTTCAGCGTTGCGGCCTCGATGGATCTGGCAAAGCTGCGCGACTTGGATCTGGCCGTTCTGGGGTTCGTCCTAATAGCAACCTTTGGCAGTTTTGCCCTGCATGCGCTGCTGGCGCGATTGGCGGGGGTGGATCGGGACACGTTTCTGATCACCTCGGTCGCTGCTGTCATGTCTCCTGCCTTCGTGCCC
This sequence comes from Ruegeria sp. K5, assembly GCF_056531805.1. Lineage (NCBI taxonomy): Bacteria > Pseudomonadati > Pseudomonadota > Alphaproteobacteria > Rhodobacterales > Roseobacteraceae > Ruegeria > Ruegeria sp. K5. Next base: position 243,488 of record NZ_JBQFML010000003.1, read on the forward strand.
ATGATCTCGCGCAGCCTGCGCAACCCGGCGATCTTGATGTCGGGAATGGCAACCGGCATTCTGGGTTTTGCCATCGGGAACTATCTGGGCATTTCTCTGGCGCTGCTGCTGGCCCAAGGGGGATAGGATATGGACCATCAGAAACTACCGGAAACCGGCCGCCCCGAGGGTGAGATACTGGACCAGCTCAAGTCCTTTGCCGAGGATGACCCGAATTATCGCGATGGCCGGACCTGGAGCCTGGTTTACCATCTGGATAACGACCACGACGCCTTCACCGCCAAGGCCTACAGCGCGTTTTCTTCGGCCAACGGCCTGAACCCTGCCGCGTTTCAAAGCCTGAAACGGATGGAGACCCAGATCATCTCGACCATGGCCGGTCTGCTGCATGGCGGGCCGGACACGTGCGGCGTTGTGACGGCGGGTGGGACGGAAAGCTGCCTGATGGCGGTCAAAACCTATCGCGATATGGCGCGCAAACGGCGCAAGGTGACACGGCCCAACATGATCCTGCCCAAGACGGCGCATGTGGCATGGTTCAAGGCAGCGGAATATTTCGGGGTCAAGGCGCGCCTGCTGCCAATGGCACCGGATTATGCGACCGACATTTCCCGGCTGAAGCGAATGATCAACGCGGGCACGGTCATGATCCTGGGTTCAGCCCCGGAATACCCGCATGGCACCATCGACCCGATTGCCGAAATGGGGGCGATTGCGCAGTCCAAAGGCATCCCGCTGCATATCGACGCCTGCGTCGGCGGGCTGATCCTGCCGTTCATGGAGCGGAACGGGGTTGACCTGCCCGACTGGGATTTCCGGGTTCCGGGCGTCACCTCGATCTCGGCCGACCTGCACAAATATGGCTATGCGGCCAAGGGGGCCTCGACCATCCTCTATCGCGATCTGGACCTGCTGAAACACCAGATGTTCATCTGTCAGGACTGGCCCGGCGGAGTCTTCGCCTCTCCCGCTCTGCTGGGCACCCGACCGGGCGGAGCCTATGCTGCCGCATGGGCGGTGATGCAAAAGCTGGGGGTCGAGGGCTATTGTCGGCTGGCCAAAGACACGACCGAGGCGGTCGAAAAGCTGAAAGCAGGCATCACAGCGATCGACGGGCTGCGCATTCTTGGCAACCCGCAGGGGCCGTTGCTGGCTTATGGGTCAAGCGACCCAAAGCTGAACATCTACGCCGTTGCGGATCAGTTGGAGCGGGCGGGTTGGAACATCAACCGGGTGCAAAACCCCGATGGCATCCACTGCATGGTCACCGCCAAACACCTGCATGTAACGGATGAATACCTGGCTGATCTGGCGCAGGCCGTCGCCACCGTGCGCGCCAATCCCGAACTTGCCAAGACCGGCGGGGCGGCAACCTATGGCATGATGGCCCATGTCCCCCTGCGCGGAATGGTCAAATCCAAAGTGCTGGATGTGTTTGCCGAGATGTATCGCGCGGGCGGCGGCGGATTACATCTGGACGATGGCAAAGCACCGAACCTGCTGGAACGCAGCATGGCGCGCTATGTGCAATGGAAAGCGCGGCGCAGCTAGTCTTTCAGGTAGGTTTTGTAGGGTTTTGCCTTGCGGTTGCGGTACTTGACCGTCAGGTCCAGAGGCATCTCGTTTTCGTCGTAAACCCCCAAGACAATCCCCCTGCCCCGGCTTTTGCTCCGCATCTCGATCAGTTGCTGTTCCGACCGGGTGGTGCGCTGCGACGGGCGGCGGGTCCAGGCGAACAGATGCTCGTACATCTCAGCGATCACCTCGGCATGATCGGTACTGTCGCCCAGATCGATCAGTTCCTGCGGGTCGTTTTCCAGATCGAACAGGATGGGGCGGTGCCCGCCCTCGCAATTGATCAGCTTCCAGCGCTTGTTGGCGACCATGAACATCACTGCATCCCGGACCGAAGCATTCAGACGCTCGGCAATGGGTGAGGCGGAATAATCGTATTCGCAGATCACCACATCCCGTGGCACCTCTTGCACCTGCCCATGCAGGATTGGCAGCAGGGAATGACCTTCGAGGATATGGTTGGCCACTTCCCCTCCGGCCACATCGACGAAAGTAGGCGCTAGGTCGATGGACTCGACCAGCGCGTCACAGACCGTACCGCGCGTGGCGTCGGCCTCGGGCGAGGGGTCGTAGATGATCAACGGCATCTTGGTCGAGGCATCGTGGAAGAAGGTTTTCTCACCCATCCAGTGATCGCCCAGAAAATCCCCGTGATCCGAGGTGAGAACGATCATCGTATCGTCCATCCGCCCGGTCTGTTCCATCCAGTCGAACAGGCGGCCCATCTGGTCGTCGGCCTGCTTGATCAGGCCCATATAGGCGGGGATCACGGCCTCGCGGACCTCCTGACGAGAAAAGGTCTGGCCGATCTTGGTGTCCATGAATGCCTTGAGCACCGGATGCGCGTTCTGGCGTTCTACCTCGGATCGCACAACGGGCAGCACATGTTCGGGGCCGTACATCGAGGCATAGGGTTCCGCCACGATGTAGGGCCAATGGGGTTTGATAAAGCTCAGATGGCAACACCACGGGCCGTCATGGGTTTCCATGAACTCCATGCCGCGCCCGGTCAGATAAGGCGTTTCGCTATCCTCTTCGGCTATATTCGCGGGCTCAGTTGCGTTCTTGAGGAACCAGCCGGACAGAACGTTGCCCTCAGCATCCAACCCGGAATTGGCGAAGTCGTGCCATGGGTTATCGCTCTCGTACCCTTTGGCAGTCAGATACTTGTTGTATTCCTTCGCGCCGTCCGGGTCGTAATAGCCATCTGGCCCCTCGGGCAACATTCCGTCGTCTCGCTCGAAAACATCAAAGCCGCATTCGGCCACGCGGGCCCCGATCAGGCTGTCAGGTTCCAGCCCCAGCCGAGCCATGCCTTCGGCGTCGGCGCGCATATGGGTCTTGCCGACAAGGTAACAATCCATACCGGCCTTGCGCAGATGGTCGCCCATCGTGATCTCGCCCACTTTCAGCGGAATGCCGTTCCACGACGCGCCGTGGGAATGCACGTAGCGCCCGGTATAGGTGGACATGCGGGAACTGCCGCAGATCGGCGACTGAATATAGGCCCGGTCAAACCGCACACCACGGGCGGCCAAACGGTCAATGTTCGGAGTGTGCAGATGCGGATGCCCGTAACAGCTCAGATAATCCCAGCGCAGCTGGTCGAACATGATGAACAGGATGTTTCTGGCTTTGGCCACGCGCGCCTCCCGACTGGTCCGGGGGCTATCTAGCCAGTTCCAACGGCGCTGCGCAAATGCAGATCAGGACTGACGTTCCATCTGTTCCAGCATCTTCTTGGCGCGCTTGCACTGAAGCTGATCGCGCAGGGGGCTGTTCGGGTCTACATCCTTTTGGCAGACCACGCATTTATCCGCGCCCGAGATCGCGTTCAGACCACCGCAGCTGCCCTTGATGGTCTTACCCATCAGCATCACACCCAGCGACATGCCGACCATGACCAGAGACAGAAGAATAAAGGCCAGAATGAAGGTGCTCATGTCGGTTCCTACCGGTCAGTTGGTTCCCAGGGCGTCTTTGAACGCGCTGCTGTGGACGGTTATATAGGCATCGTCGCCGCCTGTCACATCGCGCGAGATGAAATACACGGCAAGTTTATACTGTTCGGCCAGTTCCATACCCTTTTCCTGCCCCAGCGCCAGCATGGCAGTCGCCCAGGCATCGGCCATCATCGCGTTTTCGGCCAGAACCGTGACCGAGGTCGTGCGATGCGTGATCGGACGCCCGGTGGTCGGGTCGATGATATGCGAATAGCGCACGCCATCCTGCTCGAAGAAGTTCTTGTAATCGCCCGAGCTGGCCATGCCGCGATCATCCAGCGACACAATCAACTGCACGCTCTGCGATCCGGCCTCGGGTTTTTCGATGCCGATCCGCCAGGCCTCGCCCTGATCGTTCTGGCCCTTGGTGACCAGATCGCCGCCGATTTCGACCAGATAATCCTCGATCCCCGCATCCTGCAGGGTTTCGGCCACCGCATCGATGCCATAGCCCTTGGCAATCGCTGACAGGTTGATCCCGACAGACGGATCAGATTTCGCCAACGTGCCAGCCGAGGCATCCAGCGTCAAAAGTCGCGCCTGCCCCACACCATTCAGGGCGGCCTGAATATCGGCATCCGATGGCACCGGATCCTCGGGCTTGCGCGGGCCAAAGCCCCAAAGCTCGATCAGCGGGCCCAGTGTGACGTCGAAAGTACCGCCGGTTTTCTCATGCACATCATTTGCCGCCGCCAAGACCAACGCGAATTCGTCAGAGATCGCCACCGGGTCGGTGCTGGTTGAGGCCGAGAAGGTCGAAACCTCGGAATTCGGGTCCCAGTTCGACATCTTGGCGTTGACCTCGGCCAGTGCCTGTTCGACCGATGCGGCCAGCGCGGCCTCGTCCAGATCCTCGCCAATTGCGGTGATGTTGAAGGTCGTGCCCATCGTCTCGCCCGACAGGCGCACCACGTCGGGTTCCTTGTCGAACAGGCAACCGGTCAGAAAGGATGCAAGGGCCAGTGCAGACAACAGACGCATGGATCGGTCTCCGGGGAAAATCAGTGCCCGGCATATGCCAGCGCCCCCTGTCAGAGTCAAACCGGCTTCACAGCTTCAGCGGCAAAAAGCCCAGCACCAAAAGGCCGATCCCCGCCGGAAGCCCGAACAGCCACGCGCGTTTCTGCCAACCCTCGGGCTGTTGTTTCCACGCCATGCGGAAATTATGGCCACAGACGACCACCGCAAAGAAGATCAGCGCCGCGATGGGGGGTGTCAGGTACAGATCGCTCACAAGGTCAGACTCCGGGTTTTCGCCGATCAGGGCATTTGCACCCTATACAGGCCATTTAGCTGCGCTAAGGTAAAAGGGAAAGACACTGCAAGAACCAAGAAGGAGATTGCCCATGGCCCCAACCTCTTACCAGGCACCGATGCGCGGCGATAAAGACAAAAAGACGACGCACAGCCAAACGACGGGGTCCAATCTGGCGCAGTCACAGACGACCGTGGCCAAACTGCTTGAGGGCAAGGGCGACTCGGTGTTTTCAGTGCGCCCGAACGAGACGATCCATTCCGTGGTCAACACCCTGAAAGAAAAGCGGATCGGGGCTGTTCTGGTAACCGATCAGAACGGCGCGCTGCAGGGGATTCTGTCGGAACGCGACATCGTGCGCCGGATGGCGGACACGCCCGGCCAGACCCTGCCGCAATCGGTCGAGGATCTGATGACGCGCGAGGTCAAGACCTGCTCGCCCGATGATCCGTTGAACGAAGTTCTGAAAACGATGACCGAGGGCCGGTTCCGCCACATGCCGGTCCTGCGCGATGGCAACCTGTGCGGCGTGATCACAATCGGCGACGTGGTGCATTTCCGCCTTAAAGAACTGGAATACGAAGCGCTGCGCATGAAGCAGATGATTGTCGGTTAGGTCGAGGTAAACCGCACCCCGCCCCTGAATATCTCAGCCGCCGTCAGGCGGCTGGTGGAATAGGCCCCGGTATCGATTGAGACAACCCCGTTCTGCGCCCGCGCGTGGGCGACAATCGTGTGCCCGTGCACAACCCATTGCCCGTCCTGTCTGGCCTGAACCCGGAACATCGGATGCCCCCACAGGCAAATCTGGCGCAATTGTGCGTCCAGCGCCTTGCGCGGGTCCAAAGCGGCGTGGACAACCGTGACATTCCCGCTGGTCCAGCTGAGCGGGCGGTTTGACAGCCAGCTCAGCAACTCATTTCCCATGGCTTGCCGCAGCTCTTCGGCTACGGCAACGGCCTGTTCGCCTTCTGTCACCTCGGCACCGCCTGACACTCCGAACGAGTTCAGCGTCTCAACGCCGCCGTTTTGCTGCCAAAGGTGACCCACACGCTTTGGGTCTTCGACAAAACGCAACAGCATCTCTTCGTGATTGCCCAGCAAACAGATGATCCGCCCGCCCGAGGATTCGCTGAGGTGGTGCAGGTGATGCAGAACCTGTGCGCTGCTGTCGCCGCGATCCACGTAGTCGCCGACAAACACCCATGGACACGTATCATCCAGACGAGGCAGTAGATCCTGTAACAGGTCCAGCCGCCCGTGAATGTCCCCGATTGCGATGAACCGCTCCTCGGGCGCGATTTCCGGCGCGTCAACCTCTGCGGTCTGCGCGTCACCCTGCCCGAACAACCCTTTGATCCAGTTCCTAACCATCACAGTCTTTCACTACCCGGCCTGATGCGTTCCGACAATCGGCAATTCCGGGCCATGGCACGATGTTGACCAATCCGGTTGCAGATTTGCTATGACGGATAAAAGGGAGATTCTACTTGACCTTGCAGCAAGGAGAGTATCCCTGATGCCTAGGGTTTTATTGTGTTCGAGGGTTTTATGAAGCGAGTTTTGATTACCGGTACAGCGGGTTTCATCGGGTTCCATCTGGCCAAGCTGCTGCTGTCAGAAGGGTTCCGCGTTCATGGTTATGACGGGATGACCGACTATTACGACGTCACCCTGAAACAGCGCCGCCATCAGATGCTGATGCAGACGCCGGGCTTCACCGCAACCGAGGCCATGCTGGAAGACCACGACCAACTGATGAAAATCGCCGATGAGTTTCAGCCCGAAGTCATTGTGCACCTCGCCGCCCAGGCCGGTGTCCGCTACAGCCTGGAAGAACCGCGCAGCTACATAAACTCCAATGTTGTCGGCACCTTCAACGTGATGGAGGTCGCGTGTGTGCATAAGGTCGATCACCTGCTGATGGCCTCGACCTCGTCGGTCTACGGCGCGAATGAGGATATGCCCTTTACCGAGGTCGAAAAGGCCGACACGCAGCTGACCATCTACTCGGCCACCAAAAAGGCGAATGAGGCGATGGGCCATTCTTACGCGCATCTGTGGGACCTGCCGACCACCATGTTCCGCTTTTTCACCGTCTATGGCACCTGGGGACGGCCCGATCTGGCGCTGTATAAATTTGTTGATGCGATTCTGGATGATCGTCCGATCGACATCTACAACCATGGTGACATGTATCGCGACTTCACAAATGTGAACGATCTTGTTCGCGGCATCCGATTGTTGATCGATGTGCCTCCGGTCCGGCCCGCAAGCGCGGAGGAGATCGAGGACGGAGACAGCCTGTCCCCGGTCGCCCCCTATCGGGTCGTCAATATCGGCAATGGCGACAAGGTGCGCCTGATGGACTTCGTGGAAGCCATCGAAGAGGCGGTGGGCAAAGAGGCGATCCGCAATTACATGCCGATGCAGATGGGCGATGTTCCCGCCACTTGGGCCAATACCGACCTGCTGCAACGCCTGACGGGATACCGCCCGCAAACCGATTTCAAGGATGGAATCGCGCGCTTTGTCGAGTGGTTCCGAGAGTATCACGGCAAATAAGGGGCAAAGCTTGATGCTGGACACAAACCCGGATGCCCGCAAGATCGCTGTTATTGGACTGGGCTATGTCGGCCTGCCGCTGGCCGTGGCCTTTGGCAAGATCGGTCCGGTCGTCGGCTTTGACATCAACCAGCCGCGCATCGACGCCTTGCGCGGCGGCAATGATGCCACGCAAGAGGTCGAGCCCGAAGATCTTGCCGCCGCCTCAGGGCTGAGCTTTACCACCAACGTCTCGGATCTGGCCGACTGTGACACCTATATCGTCACCGTGCCCACCCCGATTACACCGGGCAAACGGCCGGACCTGTCGCCTTTGCTGGCGGCGTCCGAAACGGTTGGCGGCGTTCTGAAACCCGGTGATCTGGTGATCTACGAATCCACCGTCTATCCCGGCGCGACCGAGGAAGACTGTGTGCCGGTGCTGGAACGCGCCTCGGGCCTGCGGTTCAACGCCGATTTTTATGCAGGCTACAGCCCTGAACGGATCAATCCCGGCGATAAGACCCACCGGATTGCAGATATCTGCAAAGTCACCTCGGGCTCGACCCCCGACGTGGCCGATCTGGTCGATGCGCTTTACGCGCGGATCATCACCGCCGGAACCCACAAGGCCGAGAGCATCCGCGTCGCCGAGGCCGCAAAGGTCATTGAGAACACGCAACGAGACTTGAACATTGCCTTGGTGAACGAACTTGCGATGATCTTCGGCCGGATGGAAATCGATACCGAGGCCGTTCTGCGCGCCGCAGGCACCAAGTGGAACTTTCTGCCCTTCCGCCCCGGTCTGGTCGGTGGGCATTGTATCGGCATCGACCCCTATTACCTGACCCACAAGGCCGAGGCGGTGGGGCACCACCCTCAGATCATCCTCGCCGGGCGGCGCCTGAATGACGGGATGGGCGGTTATGTGGTCTCGCAACTGATCAAGCGGATGACGCGCGACGGTATCAATGTCGGCGCGGCGCGGGTTCTGGTGCTGGGGCTGACCTTCAAGGAAAACTGCCCGGACCTGCGCAATACACGCGTGGTTGATATTATCGAGGAACTGCAAAGCTATGGCGTCAGCGTCGATGTGCACGACCCGCATGCCGACCCGGCAGCGGCGCAGGCGGAATATGGTCTGTCCCTGATCGATACGCCACAGGACGGGACCTATGATGGCGTCATTCTGGCCGTCGCGCATGAGGAATACAAAACGCTCGATCCGGCCCAATTCCGCGCCTATGGCAAATCGCAAAGCATCGTCTATGACATCAAATCCTGCCTGCCGCGTGAGGCCAGCGATCTGAGGCTTTAGGCCTAGATCCGACAAGCCTTGGGGGCCTCAAGCCCCTAGGCTTGCGAAATGGGGCCGCTTTCGGTATATACATCCATATATACCGGAGGTCCAAATGATCGAAACCAAGATCCGCAAGGTCGGAAACTCGGCCGTTATGACATTATCGACCGAAATGCTGACCATCCTCGATGCCAAGGAAGGGGACACTCTTTTTGTGCTGCGCGGGGATGATGGCACGTTGAAAGTCATGGCGCATGACCCTTCGGTGGCCGAGGCGCTGGCAGCGGCCGAGATCGTCATGGATGAAAACCGCGATCTTCTGCAGGCCTTGGCTTGAAGCTGCGGATCTGGGTTCCGCTGGCCGCAGTCATCGCCATTCACGACCGACAAATCTCGCGCCATGGCGGCGCGCCCGGTATGCGCGACCGGGCGCTGTTGGAGATGGGCTGCGCACGCGCCATGAATCTGGCGGCCTATGAAGATGCCGATCTGGCGGCAATCGCAGCGGCCTATGCGTTCGGCATCGCCAAGGCCCATGCGTTCATCGACGGCAACAAACGCACGGCTTTCGTCACCGCCCTGACCTTTCTGAGGCTCAATGGATATGCCTTCCTGCCCGACCCGGTCAAAGGTGTCCAGATGATAGAAGACCTTGCAGCGGGTCAGGTTGACGAGGCGGAATTTGCGGCCTGGCTGAAGGCTGGCTGGACGCAGATCTAAGCCGTCTCGGCAATTGCTTAAGATCACCAAATAGCAAAGCCCCGCTGCGAATGAGCGGGGCTTTGCTATCTTGGTCCTGCGTTAATCTTACCCGCCGAAATCGTCGAGCATGATGTCTTCGCGATCCACGCCCAGATCCAGCAGCATGTTGATGACCGACTGGTTCATGATTGGTGGGCCACACATATAGAACTCGCAATCCTCAGGCGCGGGATGGTTCTTGAGGTATTCGTCGTACAGAACGTTATGGATAAAGCCGGTGTAGCCTTTCCAATCGTCCTCGGGCTGAGCATCCGAAAGCGCCACGTGCCATTCGAAATTGTCAAACTCTTCGGCCAGCTGATCGAAATCCTCGACAAAGAACATCTCTTTCTTCGAACGCGCGCCGTACCAGAAGGTGATCTTGCGGTTGCGGTTCTCAAGACGCTTGAGCTGGTCGAAAATGTGGCTGCGCATCGGGGCCATACCGGCACCACCGCCGATGAAGACCATCTCTTTTTCCGTCTCGCGGGCAAAGAACTCACCAAACGGACCCGAGATCGTCACCTTATCACCCGGTTTCAGGTTGAAGATATACGACGACATCTGACCGGCCGGGATCCCTTCGGAGCCCGGAGGCGGTGAAGCAACCCGGACGTTCAGCATGATCATGCCCTTTTCATCCGGATAGTTGGCCATCGAATAAGCACGTTCGATCGGCTCGTTCACGACGGACTCGTATTGCCACAGATTGAAGCGGTCCCAATCCTCGCGATACTCTTCCTCAACGTCGAAATCGGTGTATTTCAACTGGTGCGCGGGGGCCTCGATCTGGATGTAACCACCGGCGCGGAAGTTCACATCCTCGCCTTCGGGCAGGTCCAGCGTCAGTGCCTTGATGAAGGTGGCCACGTTCTCGTTCGAGCGAACGGTGCATTCCCACTTCTTGACGCCAAAGACCTCTTCCGGGACTTCGATCTCCATATCCTGCTTGACCGCAACCTGACAGGACAGGCGGTCGCCGCAGGATGCCTCGCGCTTGGTGATGTGGCTTTCCTCGGTCGGCAGGATCGACCCGCCACCCGAATGCACACGCACCCGGCATTGCGCACAAGTACCGCCGCCGCCGCAAGCGGAAGGAACGAACAGTTTCTCGGCCGCCAGCGTTTGCAGCAGCTTGCCACCCGCCGGAACGGATACGGTTTTCTCACCGTTGATCGTGATGTTGACGTTACCGGTCGACACCAGGCGCGAGCGGGCGGCCATGATGATGGCAACCAGTCCCAGAACGATCAGAGTGAATAGGATGACGCCTAAGCTAAAGGTTTCCATTGCGCCCTCCTTACAGTTTCACGCCCGAGAAGGACATAAAGGCCATAGCCATCAGTCCCGCGGTGATGAAGGTGATGCCAAGACCCTGCAAGCCGTCCGGAATGTCCGAATATTTCAGCTTTTCGCGCACACCCGCCATCGCGGTGATCGCCAGCGCCCAGCCAAAGCCCGAAGACAGACCATAGGTCGCCGCCTCGGCAAAGTTATAGTCGCGCTCCACCATGAACAGCGAGCCACCAAGGATGGCGCAGTTCACCGTGATCAGCGGCAGGAAGATCCCCAGCGCGTTGTAAAGCGGCGGGAAATACTTATCCAGGATCATCTCGAGGATCTGAACCATCGCCGCGATGACACCGATATACGAGATCAGGCCAAGGAAGGTCAGGTCCACATCCGGGAACCCGGCCCAGGCCAGCGCGCCCGGTTTCAGCAGGTAGTTCAGCAGCAAGTTGTTGGCAGGCACGGTGATCGCCTGAACCAGCATCACCGAAATCCCCAGACCCAGCGCTGTCGAGATCTTCTTCGAAACGGCGATGAAGGTACACATCCCCAGAAAGAAGCTGAGCGCAAGGTTTTCGACAAAGATGGCCTTTACGGCCAGTGAGATCAGACCTTCCATCAGTGGGCCTCTACCTGCTGAATTTTGTATTCACGCTCTTCCACCTGGTTCGGCTTCCATGTGCGGAAGGCCCAGATGATCAGACCGATGATGAAGAACGCCGACGGGGGCAGCAGCAACATGCCGTTGGGCACGTACCAGCCACCGTTGTTGACGGTCTCCAGAATGGTGACGCCAAACAGCGACCCGGCGCCGAACAGCTCACGAATGAAGCCGACCAGCAGCAGGATCAGACCATAGCCCATGCCGTTGCCCATGCCGTCGATGAAGGACGCGACCGGGGGGTTCTTCATCGCAAACGCCTCGGCGCGGCCCATCACGATACAGTTGGTGATGATCAGGCCAACGAAAACCGACAGGGTTTTCGAGATCTCAAACGCGTAAGCCTTGAGGATCTGGTCCACCAGGATCACCAGCGAGGCGATGATCACCATCTGCACGATGATCCGGATCGAGCCCGGGATCTGGTTGCGCAGGCACGAGATGAAGAAGGACGAGAACGAAGTCACGAAGATCACCGCCAGCGCCATCACCATCGACACCTGCAGCGACGAGGTCACCGCCAGCGCGGAACAGATGCCCAGCACCTGCAAGGTGATCGGGTTGTTGTCGACAAGCGGGTCGACCAGCATCTCTTTCTTGGTCTGAGACATTAGAACTCTCCTGCTTGCAGCTTGGCCAGGAACGGAGCGTAGCCCGCGTCGCCCATCCAGAATTTCACCAGGTTATCGACACCCACCGAGGTCAGGGTCGCCCCCGCCAGCGCGTCGATATAGAAATCAGGTCCGGCCGCAGGCTGGGATTTCGACACGGTGATCTGCAGATCGCCATTGTCATCGCGCAGCTTTTTACCGTTCCACAGCGCCTTCCAGCGGGGGTTGTCCACCTCGGCCCCAAGGCCCGGGGTTTCGCCATGCTGATAGAATTGCAGACCGTAGATATCGTTGCCGTTATTTTCCAGCGCGATAAAGCCATAGAGCGTGGACCACAGGCCATAGCCGTGCAGCGGCAGGATCACCTTGTCCAGATCGCCCGCATCGTCGCGCAGCAGGTAGATTACGCGATACTTCGACTTGCGGCCAATACCAGCCGGGTCATCGTCCAGCGCAACGCTCAGCTCAGGATCGCTGGCGGCGGCAATGTCGTCGAAGGTGGCCGGGTCGAACTGGTCATCGACGAAATCGCCGGTGGACAGTTCCACAACATGCGGCTCGAACGCGGCGAAAGCTTCGGTCACGTCGGTGCCCGGCTCATAAACGCCTGCCACCTGCAACACGTTGATCTGCTTGTCCTTCAGGCGGTTGACCTCTTGCACCGGGCGCAGGCTGACCGCCGCGGCTGAGACAACCATCGAGGCGACAAGACAGACGGCGACCGCGATGAAGATCGTCTTGCCGACCGAATCCGGCGAGGCCGCCAGAAACTTGGCAATCGCGCCCTTGGGTTCTGGGGATTGCGTATCAGACATGGCGACGCGCCCTCCGTTTGATGTTGGCCTGAACGACGAAATAGTCGATCAGCGGTGCAAAGACGTTGCCGAACAGAATGGCCAGCATCATGCCTTCGGGGAAAGCCGGGTTGATGACACGGATCATCACAACCATGACACCGATCAGCGCACCATAGATGTAGCGGCCCATGTTGGTGTGGCTTGCGGAAACCGGCTCGGTCACCATGAAGGCCAGACCGAAGGCGTAGCCGCCGATGACGATGTGCCAATACCATGGCATCGCAAACATCGGGTTGGTATCCGATCCGATCAGGTTCAGCAGCAGGGTAAAGCCAATGGTGCCCGCCAGACAGCCGATGATCAGGCGATAGTTTGCAATCCGCGTGGCCAGCAGGAAGGCCAAACCGATCATACAGGCCAGCGTCGAGGTTTCGCCAAAGCTGCCCTGAATCGAGCCAAAAAACGCATTCCACCAGGTGATGCCATCAGCGGCCAGCGCCTGAAAGCCCTGAGACGCCGAGACAGACAGAGCAGTCGCGCCCGAGAACCCGTCAACCGGCGTCCAGACCGTGTCACCGGACATGCTGGCCGGATAAGCGAAATACAGGAACGCCCGACCTACCAGAGCGGGGTTGAGGAAGTTCTTGCCGGTGCCGCCAAACACCTCTTTCCCGATCACAACGCCGAAGATGATCCCCAGCGCCACCTGCCACAGGGGCGCAGTAGCTGGCATGATCAGCGTGTAAAGCATTGAGGTGACAAGGAAACCTTCGTTTACTTCGTGCCCGCGCACGGTGGCAAAGATGACCTCGAAGATACCGCCTGCAACCAGCGTCACGATGTAGATCGGCAGGAAATACATCAGCCCGTGCATCACATTGGCAAAGATGCTGTTGGGGTCCAGCGAAATCCCAAACATCTGCAACAGTGCAATCCGCCAACCGGTCGCCGAGTCAGGCCCCAGCGCAGCAATGGCCGAGTTCGCCTGAAAACCGGTATTGTACATCCCCCACAGGATGCAGGGGATTGTCGCGAACACGACATAGGTCATGATCCGCTTCATATCGATATACGACCGCACATGCGGCGCAACTGTGGTTACGGTTTTCGGAGTGTAGATGAAGCTTTCCACCATCTCGTAGATGGGGAAGTACTTCTCGTACTTGCCGCCCTTGGTAAAGTTCGGCTCGATCCGATCAAAGAAGCTGCGCAAACCCATTTGGCTCAGCCCTCCTTTTCAATCTTGGTCAGGCAGTCGCGCAGCGCCAGCCCGTATTCATATTTCGCCGGACAGGCAAAGCCGACAAGGCCCAGATCCTCTTCGTCCAGCTCCAAAGCACCCAGCGCCTGAGCGGTGTCGGTGTCCATCACCAGCAGCGCGCGCAGCAGCTGTGTCGGCAGGTAGTCCTGCGGCATCAACTGCTCGAACGTGCCGGTCGGAACCATTGCGCGGCGTCCGCCATTCAGGTTCGAGGTCAGCGGAAACAGCTTCTTGGCAAGGGCAGAGCCCAGAACCGGCTGCACCGCGAATTTCGACGGCATCGGAAGGATCCAGCCCAGCGTGTGCTGGTCGTGATCTTCGCGAATGATCGAGATCTGGCGGGCAAAGCGCCCCAGATAAGCGGTCGGTCCATCGGCCTGCGTTCCCGACAGGATCGAGCCCGAGATGATCCGGGGCGTGCCGTCGACATTGACCTCGTCCCGGGTCAGGTCGTCGGTCGAGGCGCCCATGACGGTACGGATCAGGCGCGGCTGACGCGCGCCGGGGCCGCTGATCGCGATGACGATATTTGGGTCCAGATGACCGGTTTGCACCAGACGACCGATGGCGATCACGTCCTGATAGCCGATCGTCCAGACCTGTTTGTCACCTGCCAGAGGTTCCAGGAAGTGGATATGCGTACCAGCCAGACCTGCCGGGTGCGGGCCCGCGAAGGCGGCGGCTTCAACACCGGGCACATCCGCACCGGGAACGCTGTCGCCGTCCTTGTGGCAGAGATACGTCTTGCCCTCGGTCAGTTTTGCGATGGCCCCAAGACCCGCAGCGAAGGCCTCCCCCGCATCCGCAATAATCACAGCGGCATCTGCGGCCAGAGGTTCGGAATCCATCGCCGTCACGAAAATCGCAGCGGGTTTGGTTCCGGGTTCGGGCATTTTCGAATAGGGCCGTGTGCGGAACGCGGTCCACAGACCGGCGGCACACAGCTTTTCGGTCACACCTTCGGCACTGTCGGCATTGCCAACCCCCGAGAAATCGACGCCCGCATCATTGGGGTCCGATACCTCGATCACCACACTTTGCAGCACGCGGCGCGCACCGCGATTGATGGCCACGACCTTGCCGGTCAACGGGGCCACCATCATCGCATCGGGCGCATCCTTGTGACAGAACAAGGGCGTGCCACGTTGAACCGCATCCCCTTCCTGCACCAGCATGCGTGGTTTGAGCCCCAGATAATCTGCGCCCAACGCCGCTACGGTTTTGAATTCCGGCCCCGGATGGATTTTCTGTTCAGGCGCACCCTGAACCGGCAATTCCATCCCCTTCTTCAGTTTGAAAGTTTGCATGTCGCTACTGTCTTCCAAGCCTCTTTACCTGCGCCGACCATCTCTGCCATCGGGTCATGGCCCGAGATAGCGCGAATTGTCTCATCCAAGGGAGGGCAAAAGCGCCATTTCCCTGCCAAAATCCGCTGGCGTTCTTTCGATCACGGACCCTTTACGCGCGCCTGTCGCGAAACGCAAACCTGTTACCGCCGAAAATGCGGAAACCCTATCACTTTCTGTGTGAACAGGCACAATGGCAGCAATCTAGCATAAAAAAAACCGTGTCGCGCCCGGTTTCTATCCGGTGTAAGCAACGGAAATGACAACATCTGACCAGTTCGAGATCTTTTTGGCGGCGACCCCGGGCCTCGAGGCGCCGCTCTGTGACGAAGCCGTTCAGAACGGATTCGCAAACGCTCATCGCGTGGCCGGCGGCGTCAGTTGCCGGGGCGACTGGTCCGAGGTCTGGCGCGCCAATCTGTGCCTGCGCGGGGCAAACAAGGTTCTGGTCCGGATCGGCAGTTTCCCCGCTGTTCATCTGGCACAACTGGACAAACGCGCCCGCAAATTTCCATGGGCCACATTCCTGCGCCCCGACATCCCCGTGAAGGTCGAGGCCACCAGTCGCAAGTCGCGCATCTATCATGCCGGGGCCGCGCGCCAACGCGTGGAACGCGCCATTTCGGAAACGCTGGGCACGCCGATTTCATCCGAGGCAGACCTGCGCGTCATGCTGCGCATCGACAAAGACGTCTGCACCCTGTCGCTGGATACCTCGGGCGAGCCCTTGCACAAACGTGGCCACAAACCCGCCATCGCCAAAGCGCCGATGCGCGAGACCATGGCCGCCATGTTCCTGCGCAATTGCGGCTATGACGGCTCCGAACCGGTGCTGGACCCCATGTGCGGCTCGGGTACTTTCGTGATCGAAGCCGCCGAGATTGCCCTTGGCCTGCAACCCGGCCGCTCGCGCCGGTTTGCGTTTGAAGACCTGGCTTGCTTTGACGCAGAAGCGTTTGACGCGCTGCGCGTAACCGGGCCGGAGGTACAGACGTCCATCAGGTTCTACGGCTCGGACCGGAATGCAGGCGCCATCGAAGCCGCCGCCGCAAACGCGGATCAGGCCGGTGTTTCGGACGTGGCCCAATTTACCCAACGCGCGGTCAGCGACATAAAACCACCCGAAGGCCCCGCCGGGCTGGTCATCGTCAACCCGCCTTACGGAGCCCGCATCGGCGATGAAAAACGCCTCAGATCGCTTTACGGCAGCCTCGGCAAGACCCTGCTGACGCGCTTCTCGGGCTGGCGCGTCGGGATCGTAACCAGCAATCCTTCTCTCGCCCGATCCACCCGCTTGCCTGATTTGTCCGCCGGGCCAGTGGTCGATCACGGCGGCACGAAAATCAAACTCTACCAATCCGGCCCGCTGCCCTAAAGGTCCGCATAGCTGCGTTCATCCCGCGCGCCTGCCTATTCCAGTTGCCCGCGAGATATAGAAATATCCCTCTTGCACATCCCAAACACCGGGTATAGACCCGCCGCCACGGTCGGAGTGTAGCTCAGCCTGGTAGAGCACTGTCTTCGGGAGGCAGGGGTCGGAGGTTCGAATCCTCTCACTCCGACCAAACCAAAGTTGTCCCGTAATTACGCAATCATTTTGCTTGCAGAGCTGCCGTTGCGTGTTTCGGTGGTGCTTGAGTCCTATGCTCCTTGTCCACCAGCCCCCTTCGCAAGTGGTCCGCCGTGAACCGGCAACCATAAGAAAGTTCGGTGCCTACTGCCTTGACGCAGTAGCTCGAGCGCAGTGCAAGATGTTTCGACAGCTTTGCGGACGCAGCCGAAGCCTTATTTTTGTGCTTTGTAAAACGGACGTTTAGAGCGGCGCAACAAAGAACGCAGGGGCTTTCTCGCCTTTGCTAAGACTCGCCTCAAATGCGCGGGCGGTGTCGAGGGCTTCGCGGATTGTCACGTCCATATCGAGGTAGCGATAGGTTCCCAACCGGCCTACGAACGTCACTCCGTCCGTTGAACGAGCAAGATCAACGTAGGATCCGAGCAACTCCTTTTCCTTCACCTGACGGATTGGGTAATAAGGCGTGTCACCGGGTTCTGCCAATCGAGAGAACTCGCGATAGCAGACCGAGCTTTCATGCTGTTCCCATGGGGCAAAATGCTTGTGCTCGGTTATACGGGTATAGGGCACGTCCTCGTCGCCATAATTCATGACAGCGCATCCCTGATAATCCCCATCATAGTCAAACCGCTCGAAATCAAGCGTGCGATAGCCAAGGCGTCCCAACTGGTAGTCGAAATACCCGTCAAGCGGCCCCGAATAGAACACATGATCGTAGTCTGCGCTCATATCCTTGGTGAAATGGGTGTTCAGATGCACAGTGATCCCGGGATGATCCAGAATGGCCCCGATCATCGCGCTATAGCCGTTTTCCGGCATCCCCTGAAAGCGATGAAAGAAATAATTGTCGTCGTAGTTAAACCGGACCGGCAGTCTTTTCAGGATGGATGCCGGCAATTCCGACGGATGAAGGCCCCATTGCTTCTTCGTGTAACCCTTGAAAAACGCTTCGTACAAATCCTTGCCGACAAAGCGCAGGGCCTGTTCCTCGAATGTCTGGGGGTCGTCGATACTGGTGTCTGCCTGCTCTTGCGTGATGAAAGCTTCAGCCTCATCCGGGCGCAGGGTTTTGCCGAAGAACTGGTTGATCGTGTGTAAGTTGATCGGCAGCGAGAATACGCCCCGTTTGCCGTCCGCGTCGCGCGACGTGGTTTTGACGCGGTTCTTGTAAGGCAGGAAGGTCTCGAACCGGTTTACGTAATCCCACACCTCGGCGTCGTCTGTGTGAAAGATATGGGGCCCGTAGACATGCAGCAGCACACCGGTTTTTTCATCGCGGGCCGTGTGGCAATTTCCGCCAATGTGATCCCGCGAGTCGACGACGGTGATGTCATGGCCCGCCTCTGCCAGGTGCCGACCGATTACAGCGCCGGACAAGCCCGCGCCCACCATCAAGTATTTTCCAGACATTCCCGGCCTTCTCGGTTTCTGTTGGCGGTATGTGTCGATATTTGATTGCAGAATATCTTGCAACCAGAGTCTTGTTGGGCCCCTTCCACCGATGCACTCTGCCCTCGCATTGCTGTTCCCGCTCAGGTCTTTTTGGAAATTGTCGTCATATCCAACGGTTTGCTCAGCTGTCGCCGCGCGATTTTGAATATCCCGGCGCGGGCCTCGCTGGCGCTGCGAAAACGCGGCAGAACCGACATCCAGCCCCGGCACATGCGCCAGCCCACCTGTACCCGGCCCGAGATTGGCTGACCGCCCTGCAATATCCCGGCAAAGACAATCGGGACCGTGCGGCGAGACAGATCGAACATCTCTTTCAAGACCGCCTCTTCCTCTTCCGAGCTCAGGTTGCCCGTCTCAGCCATCACCGCCTTCAGGTTCTTGCCTATGGGTCGGGTATGATGCATCGCAATCCCGTCCAGAATGGCAGTGCGATATGCTCCGGCCTCGTCCCAGCGGCACCAGATATAGTCCAGCCCATAGCCGCTCATCGTGCCGCGGAACAGAGGCAGGGCCTTCCTGAGAACATCCCGGTGCAGGCAGGGGGCCATGATCTCGATGTAGTTGGTGTATCGCAGCACAAATCCGGGGCATTGGCTGAATACGAAATGCGAGAAGTAGCTTTCGGGGCTGAGCGAGGGCTGCGCGATCCTCAGACCATGCGTGTTCATCGCATCAAACAGCGCGTTCACATCCTGCGCGCTGATGTCCAGATCGTCATCGGGCAGCCAATAGAAATCATACGCATCCAAATCCCGGTCTGACAGGGTTGCGAACAGCCCGTCCCACTTCCCGCCCTTGATCAGAACCGCCTCGACCCCAGGCTCTGGCTGGAACGCCGCAAAAGCCTCGTCCGAGAAATAACTGATCAGAAGGTCATAGTTCCGGTCTTCATAGGGAATCTCCTTCCAACGGGTATGGAGGGAATTGCCGCCCGCACGGACGACGACAAGGTTCTTTTTCATATACGATTCCGAAGCGTGTTGTCCGTGCGCAGCAAGGGGCCCAGCCCTTCGATCATCTCTGGCTTCAGGGGATGGCTGAGCCGCCCGTAGGTGTACTTGATCTGGTACAACAGGTTCCGCACGAACCGGCCGATGGACGACTCGCTTTTCTTGCTGGTGCGGCAGGCTTCAATGTTGCTGTCGAACACCCCACGCTCGGCCACCATCTGCTCTGCCAGGGTCAGGATCGGGACTTTGTGTTCCCAATAAAACTTGAGATCGATGTCCACAGGCCGCGCAAACGGCGCGTGTACCCGAAGCAATTGTGCCGCAGCACGGCGACCCAGAATATAACCCGTGGTTCTGGGCGGCAGACAATCCGACAGGACAAGGTTCTGATCCGCAAAGGGTTTCAGTATCTGATTATTTCGGCCTGAAACGCCATCCAGTTTGATCATGACATCTTCAAAGCATTCGGAGCATTTTGACAATGCACTCAGAAAGGCCGTCGGGTCCTGCACAAAAGTCGCATCGTCCTCCAGCACCAGAACAACGTGATCCTCGGACTCGGCTATAGCTTGCCAGATTTGCCGATGTCCAAGCGCACAGGCCACTTCGTTTGCGCTGAGGGGACGTTTGAACTTGCTACGGTTCATGTCCGCGTCATAGTAACGACCCAGGTCGGTTTCGTTCAGCTGATCACCGGCAAGGGCGTCCGAAAATTCGTACTGCAAACCCAGGCGCGCAAGTTCGTCTTCGCAGGAGCGTCGCCGGTCTACGTCTTTTGGCAGACTAAGAATTACGGCTTTGATCGACACTTGCTTTCACCTAATCAAATTTGCCGGGGTTCTAAGGGCCATACATGACATTCACAAGCGTTAAAACTGCACCTGCATGCGCCGTTGGGTGCGCTGAGCCCAATGGCGGTTTTCCGCTGAACAACAAGCCCGGCGTAAATATTCAGAAGCCCGTCCCCCAAAGATGTACCGCGATAGGCCAATGTCAGGCTATCACACTGAAACTGCTTATTCAAATTTCGAATTACGCTTGGTGAGATGCAAAAATACTTTCGCTGAACGGAGGCTTAGTCAGACCGCCCCACATAGCGTCCGGCAACGGCTTTACCTTGTAATATTGGGTGATCGGCGTGACCGATAAGACACATAATACCGGATGACCAACTGATCCCTTGCGCATTCATATGCTGCGCATACGGGGTAAACGGCAATGTCCCGACCTCTTGCAACTCTGCTCGATCATTCCTAGCTGAGCATCCCTACGCGGCGAATATTGCCGTCATACGCTCGTCCATCGAAAACGGTCACTCTGTCACGTGATACAATCTGCCCTTTAGGCAGAAATGATTATAGGTTATCTGAGCGAGCGCATGGTTTCATGATCTGGAGAATGCAATGATTAAGCGCGCCTGGAATGAATGGCGATCCGGCTATATGGGCCGCCTGATGGGCGAAAGTTTGCGGGCTCAGGGCTGGATGTACGCTGTCGCAATTGTTGCGATGATCATCGTGGCAGCCACCACTGCCGGGTCGGCCTATATGATGGAATACATCGTAGATGCCATGACCAGCCCCGAGATGCGCGAATGGGCCCCATTGATTGCGCTTGGCGTCATCGGGTTGTTCCTGGCCAAGGCGGTGGCTTCGTTCGTGCAGGCGGTTTACCTTGCGCGGGCGGGGAACCGGATTGTCGCGTCGCAACAGCAAAAAGTGTACCGGAAATTGATCCGGCATGGCGTTGGTTTCTTTGGCAAGAATGAATCCTCCGGACTTCTGATGCGAACGACAAATGGCGCGCAGGCCGCCCGTAAACTGATCGACGTTCTGGTGACCGGCTTCATTCGCGATGCCCTTACGTTGTTGGGGCTGGTTATCGTCATGGTCTATCAGCAACCGCTGTTGTCCGTCATGTTCCTGATCGTGGGCCCCGTTGCCTTGTTGGGTGTCCGGTACCTTCTGAAAAGTGTCCGGACGATTATGAAGGCCGAATTCAAATCGATGGCCGAGATCATCCGCGTACTTCAGGAAACCTCTGCCGGGATCCGGGTCATCAAGGTGCTTTCGCTGGAAGATCGCATGACCGAGCGGATGGATACCGCCGTTCGGAAAGTTGAAAAACGCGCCAATGACATTGCCCGTCTACAGGCCATTGCAAGCCCGCTGATGGAATTCCTCGCGGGCTTGGCGATTGCAGGCATCCTGATTGTCAGCACCCTTGGCATTGCCGGAACCGAGCAGCCCACCGCCGGCCAGCTGATGTCCTTCATCACCGCCTTGCTGATGGCCTATGAACCCGCAAAGCGACTGTCGAAAATGCGCGTCCAGATCGAGGCAGCCATGGTCGGCGTAGGCCTCCTGTTCGGCCTGCTTGACCAGAAGGATACCATGATCGAAAGCCCAGACGCCGAGGATTTGCCTGACGGGCCAGGTGAGATCGCGCTAAAGAACGTGAAGTTTGGCTACCAGGGCTCGATCTCGGTGATCGACGACATGAATGTGACCTTCGAAGCCCGCAAGACCACGGCTCTGGTCGGTCAGTCCGGCGGCGGGAAATCCACGATTTTCGGTCTTATCATGCGCTTCTATGACCCGCAGGAGGGTACCGTGGAGATCGACGGCCACGATGTGCGCCTCGCAAGCTTCGACTCTCTGCGCAAGAAGATCTCCTATGTGGGCCAGGACACGTTCCTGTTCTCGACCACCGTCATGCAAAACCTGCGCTTCGCGGCGCCGGATGCGACAGATGAGGAGATCTATGACGCCGCCCGCGCCGCCTATGCGCATGACTTCATCTCGGAACTGCCGGATGGCTACGACACGATGGTGGGTGAGAACGGTGCATTCCTGTCTGGCGGTCAAAAACAGCGATTGGCAATTGCCCGCGCCATCCTGCGCAAAGCGGAAATTCTACTTCTGGACGAGGCGACCAGCGCACTTGATGCCGAATCCGAAAACCTTGTGCGCGAAGCGTTGGATTCCCTGACCAAAGACATGACCGTGATCGTCATTGCGCACCGTCTGTCGACGGTTCTGGAGGCGGACAAGATCATGGTGGTTCAGGATGGCTCGGTTGTCGAACAGGGCAATCTGGACGAGCTGATGGCCCGCGAAGGCAGCTTCCGCAAGCTGTTTGACCAGCAGTTCAAGAAGGGCAACGAAAAAGCGGCGATTGCCGGGTGAGTATCCGGGCCTCGGTCTGTTCCCGAGGCCCGGAACACTAACGCTGGTCGCAGGGCACTAGGGCAGATCGTCCAGCAACATCGGATAAAGCAGATTGCCCGCCTGTGGCCCGGCTCCCAGATAATCGACCCATTGATCCGTCGACTCATTATAGCGGCGATAACGTTCGATCTTGTCGTATAGACCGTTCACGATGGTCTGCTGTTCCGAGATCGGCAGGCGCACCCAGTCATCCTCGGTAATTGCCATGATCTGCGATTTGTAGGGCAGATCCGCTAGATATTCGTCCAGCGCCACCGCCTCGGCCAGGCTGGGATCGGACTGGCGCGACACCTGATCGGGTCGGCGGCTCATATCCGCGGCCACACCCAGAACCTGCGTAAAGAACTGATCGGGGTTCACCACGTTGCGCTCGGCCTGATCCACGATGATACGCAGGGCCTCTTCCAGATTGCTCAGATCGGCCTTGGAGATCAGCAGCCGGATCGACAGCGGTTTCAGGCCCGTGCGGTCAAAATCACGGTCGGCCACGTAAGCCTCGAACAGATCGGGCGCTTTCGCGCCCTCGGTCCGGCCCAGATAAGCCAGTTGCATGGTGCGGCTGGCGGTGTTCAGACCGCTGAACAGCCCGCCTTCACTTTCGTCGATGATCGCGTCCTCGTTCAGCAGCTCATCGCCACCGCTGCGCCGATAGGATGACGCCTGCTGCGCCACGAACTGTCCCAGCTGACGGGCGGTGTCCTTGTAGATGGCCGGATCGCCGTTTTCGATCGGGAAATACAACGGCGCGGAGTTCGGGAAAGCGGTCAGTTGCTTATAGGCTGCCTCGGCCGAGGGGTGATCTTTTGCCCCGCGCTCGGTCCGCAAGTGCATGACCGCCATGGCCCCGCCAATGCGTTCACGGATCAGCCGGTTCAGGCTTTCCGCGCTGAGGCCGGTGGACGAGTATTCGTCATCGAACTCACGAGGCCCGGCATCGGTGACCAGCACGATAAACCGGCTGCCGAACTCACCCCAGTCCATATCCTGCAACGCATGTTCGATGCCACGATAGCTGTCTTCGCGGAAGTTCTTGCTGCTGGATTCGGCCTCCTGCATCTGGTCGATACCGGCCAGAAAATTCTCGACATTCAGGCCCTGTTCCAGATCGACAAAGGTTTTGACGTCATACCCCAGCCCCGGAGCCGCCTGCAGGCTGTCGCGATAGCCCACAAGCCCAAAGCTAAGCGCATTAGCCGCGTCCGAGGATGCCGCCTGACGATATACTTCCTGCAGCGCATCCCGTGTGGCGCGGATATAGGGCTCCATCGAAATTGTTGTATCGACGACAAACACCACCGCTGTTTTCAGATCACCCGTCGCGTCGGGGCTGGTCACGTCCGGCAGGTTCGGCGCGTTGGCGCTGGCCACGGCAACCTGCAACAGATTGACGAAGGGGCCGATATCGAACACCGCCTCTTCGGTGGACAAGATCGGCATGACATAGAGGTTCTGCCGCTGGTCAATCGTCTCACGCGGGCCAAGGGCGATCACGGTTTCCGACGGCGTGCCGCCCTGTTCCGCCGCCAGTGCCTCATCCCGGGCATCCTTGGCCAACCCGGCTGGATTTTCGCTTTCGATGATGTCGTAGATCGGATCGATGTCGTTGAAGAACAGAACCCGCCCCACATTGTCGCTGCCTTCCAGCGTCGCGACGATGTTCTGGTTCCAGTCAACTGTCGCCGTCTGCGGCACCCACATCAGATCGTCACCCTGATCGGTCGCGCCAATCTGCATCCAATCGCCGTCCCGTTCGTAAACAAAGAACACCTGCAAAGGCGACAGGGCGGTGGCGGTTTCTTCACTATCGGGCTCAACCCGCGCGTCGATGCGTTCGCGGATCAGCACCCGTTGGAACAGGCTGGTTTTGCCCTCGATCGGCAGCGGCGATTTCGATTGCGCCAGCACCGGCCCGGCCAGCATCAAGGCAGTTGCAAGAAGGGCTATCCGTTTCAACATCATATCCGTCTCCTCACTCGCCCAAGCGGTTCAGGGCGTCGCGTGCAGGGTCCGAGCCCAGATCAGCCGCACGCTGATAATAGCGCCGCGCCGCAGAAGGGTCGGGGCGCGGGAAGGGTGAAGTCACTGTGCTATGGGTCTTGGGATCGTACATCTCGGCGATCAGGATATTGGCGTCAGCCCTGTCCTGCTGCGGCAGTTCCTGATCATTGCTGATCGCGATCAACGCCCCAAGCGCGGCATCCAGATTCTGTGACCCGCCCGCGGCCAATAGGTCTCGGGCCGCGGTCAGAGGGTTGTCGGCAGCAACCGCATCCTGAGCGATGCCCACAGATTCGTTGACTTCAGCCGAGGGGCCACCTGCGCCGTTCAGAACATACCACGTGCCGCCTACAATCACGGCCAATCCAACAACAGCAGCCGCAATAAGGGGCAGTTTGCTGCTGCCCGACGCCTCGGGGGTTGCGGCGGGTTGTTTTTCAGGTGCCGCACCAGCCGAGGCGGATTTCTTGGCCCCGCCACTCAGCGCCTTGCGGAACAGGCCGGGCAAATCGGTGGGGCGGTCCTTGGGGTTGGCTTTCAACAACTGCTCCAACGCCCATTTCAGGCCCGGCTCGACCTTGGGATCGGTGATCTTTACGTCCGTCTTGCGATCTTCGACGGCGGCAAACCCCTTACCTTCACCCGGCAGTTTCAGCCCCGATGTCCGCATCAGGACCAGCCCCAGCGCATAGGCGTCGGTGGCGGCTGAGACCTCATTGCCAAACAGGCCCAATTGCTCGGGCGCGCAATAGCGCAGCTTGCCGGCAAAACTGTCGCCGATAATCGACTTGTCCGTACCCACACTGTCCGAGGCGAGACCGAAATCGATGAACTTGGCCTGATTGATATCCTCGTGCGAGATCATGACGTTGTCCGGGGCCACGTCACGATGCACGATGCCCAGCTTGTGAATGGCCTCAAGCCCCTGCGACAGGCGCAAACCCAGTTTCAGAACATCGTCCGAGGACAGCCGCGCGCCCTTCTTCAGGTAGTGCGCCAAAGGGTGACCCGGCACAAACTCCATCACCAGAAACAGACGGCCATCCTTGTCCAGCATCGAGGTTTCGAACCGCACAACCGCATCGCTGCGTACGGTGCGCAGCAGGTTCGCCTCACGCCGGAACAGGTCGACCGCTTTTTTGTTTCTGGCAAAGCTGGGCGTCATGACCTTGATCGCCACCTCATGCCCGCTGGCCCGGTTCAACCCGCGAAAGGTGGCCCCCATGCCGCCTTCGCCCAGCAGGGACTTGATCTCGTAGGTGTCCTGCAGAACGCTGCCGGGTTTCAGGCCAAGTACCGAATGTTCCATGGTCGTCCTTACCTCCGGTTTTTCAGGCTGATGGCGCTGTGTTTGCTAAAGGTGCGGATATCCATGATCTGAAAGCAGATGCCCGCAAACACCAGCGAGGATGTGATCCCGAACACCACGGTCAGAAACGCCGCGATAATGGTCGTTGTATCCGGTCCCAAAGGCGACAGGCGCAGCATGTTCACCGCGATAAAACAGAAAAAAACGATGGATATGCCGGTGGTGATCCAGACCAGCACTTCAAGCGATTTGTTCAATACATCCCGCATTCTTCAACCTTTCCAATTCATTCTTCGACAAAGCCCAGAGCAACGGCCTGAAAGTCATCTGCGATCTGATCCAAATCCGAATAACCCGCCACAGTGCGGGCACCGATGTGATCCTGCACCATCGCCAGACAGGTCGCCCGTTCGCGGCCACGCTCGGCCTCGGTGGGGTAGATGAAATCGATCTGTTTGCGGAGCAGGACGGGCGAGTACTGATCGACAAGACCCTCGATCAGGTTGGCGTATTCGACGATATCCGCCTTGGCCTTGGCCTCCAGCTCGGCCAGTTTGGCGGCGGCGTCTTCCTTGGCGGCCAGCACTTCATCAAGGAAAGCCTGATCCCCGCTTTGCCGCGCTTCCGCCTCCAGCGCGTCCAGTTCCGGCGCGATGGTCAGGGATGAGATCAGCGCGTTCAAGTAGCGCCGGATGCCCTGACCACAGACCAGCACGCCCGAGGTCAGGATCAGGCGGATCGACTGGTCCCGCTGCGCGTTGCGCTCGACCCGGCCCCGGTTCAGCGTGTCCTTGATCACCGCAAGCTGCGTTTTGGTACGATCCGACAGGGTCTCTGCCGAGATTTCGTCCAAGAGGTCCATCGCCTCTTGCTCGCTGGCCGCCACCGCCAGCCCTTCATCGGGGCGCGCCAACTGGTCCAGCCCGTCCTTCAGCGCCTGATCCTGATCGGCCGAGGTAATCGCCAGACCCTGCAACACCAGCCGGGTGCCGGTGAACCGGTCCGCCGAGGCTGTGTTGGACAGGATGTCAAAGGGCGGCACTTCGAACCGGGTCGAGGATGTGATGTCAGCCAAAGGCGTCCGCGCGTCGCCACCGCGCTTCACGAAGCCACCCGCCTGACCATGCAAACGCCCGTGACGCACCAGCGCAAAGGGATCGCCCACAATCTCGGACGCGTTGCCCAACATGTCGTGCAGACCCAGCGGATTGGGGCGCAGAGATCCCACGACCTGCAATTTCCCCCCGGCTGAAGCTGTGCCGCCATGGGCAATGTATTCATCCTGCGGCGTGCCTTCGGGCACAGGCGGCAAAGGGGCCCGGAACAGGGCCTGATCGACTTCCAGACCGCCACGGGCGGAATATTCCCATTCCTCTTCGGTCGGCAGGCGCAGATAGGCGCGGGTATCACCCACTCTGGGCAGCGAGTCCGGCGCGTTTTCCATCAGCCACAGGGTGTAGGCTTCGGCAAAGCGCTGATAGTCCAGCTTGGTCTGCCCAACCGCCGGAACAAAGCCTCGGCGGCGGGGTTCCTTGTCGGGGCAGCCTTCCATGACCACATCCCATTGCGCCTGCGCCAACTCATACTTGGCCATGTAGAAATAGCCCTTGGCCGCGCCTTCGGGGTCGGCAAACGCGCCTGAGACAAAGGCCCGGCGCAGACCGTTCAGATAGGGCTGATCGCTGCCTTCCTGTCCCAGCACGACCGAAACATCGCCGATCACACCATCGGTATTGGGCGTCGCCACCTTTCGAAAGGTCATGGCCCCGCCGCAAGGCATGGGCAGGGACAAGTCTCCATCTGCAGGCTGCGGGTTATAGTATTTCTCGCGCCATGTGATGTCCTGCGCCTGCGCGGTTGCGGAGAAGGTCAGCAGACCGATCAGCGGGGCCAGGGCAAGGCGGGTCAGTTTAGGCATGGGTCAACACCTCCTGAGGTTCGACTTTGCGCACGGCAAACACCGCCCAGACCGCTGCGGTCACCGCTGTCACGGCCCCCAGAACCAGCGTCGCCAGAATGTTTCCCACATAAAGGCGCGCCACGGATTCACCCGGGGCGGTTTCAAACGTTGCGTTGATGGCCAGCAGGAAGGGCAGGATGATGATCAGCGTGGCAATCACACCGCCCAGCACCAGCGTCAGGCTTTGCACCACCGGGATCACACAGCGTTGCCGGTCGGGCATGGTCAGCATGGAAAACAGGCTGAAGATCACCCGCTGCCGCTCGACCATGCCGCGCAGATTGGCCGACATCGCCGCCCAGAAGCCAAACATCGCCAGCGCCGCAATCGCGGTGAACAGAATGTTCAGGTTGCGCCGGAAGGACAGCAACAGGGCCGCGTTTTCGGCCCGTGGGCGCGATTGCAGCCCCATCTCGGACAGATGCGCGGACAGGGTTCCGATATCCTCAAGCGAGCGCGCATAAAGGCGGAAACTGGCATAGGTCTTGGGCTCGGCCACAGGGTCCGTCCAGTTCGCGGGGGTCGAGGTCAGATCGTCCCGGAACCGCTCGACCGCCAGAAGATCGGGCAGCGACAGAAAGATGGCCGGGCGGGGCCAGATCTCGGGCGGCAGCACGCCGATGACCTGCAGATCGCGGCGCGCGTTTTCGCGCTGGCCGTCCACCTCGCGCCCGATGATCATGTCCAGCGTATCGCCCGCCGATACCGACAGATCCTGCGCCAGCTTGTCTGAGATCCATACACGCCCCGGCGCAACCGCTTCGCCGTCGATCAGCGGATCGCCAGCGGCTGAGGGGATCAGCGGCACCGCGCGCTCCAACTTGCGCTGTGCTTCATGCCGCACCGCATTGGCCGATGTGTTGATCGAACGGGTGGCAGGCACAATGAACCCCACATCCTGCCGCGCGCCTAAGGCCGCGAAGAAAGCCGCGTCGTGCTGTTCGGCCCCGATGGCCAGAATTTCGCGGTTCGACGGATCCTCGATCAACCGGCCCACCATGGTGCCGATGATCCCGTTTTTCAGGGCCAGAATGATCAGCAGCGGGCCCAATACGCCTGCCAAAGCGGCCACGAAACACAAAGCCGATTGCCAGTCATGGCGCAATTCGCGCAAGGCCAATAGGGTCGGTATCCGCACCATCACGCCACCCTCGCCGCCGCGCGGCCTGCGGTTGAGAAGATCGAGTAGGACTGCCCCTGATGATCCAATATGCGGTGATCGGCGCGGGGGGTGTCCGCAAATTCACCGGTTTGCGCCTGATGGCTGGCCAGAACCACCGCCGATCCGGCCTCGGCCGCCAGATGCACAATCAACCCTTCGACCTCGGCCACATTGGCGGGATCAAGGGCCGAGACAGGCTCATCCAGCAACAGCAGCGCAGGTTGCCCCAGCAACGCCCGGGCGACCGAGGCGCGTTGGCGTTGGCCCACGGACAACTGACCCGGCTTGCGCGCGGTCAGATCCCGCAGCCCCATGGCGCGGATCAGGTGATCCTGCCATTCGGCATCCGGTACCTGCCCGGCAACACGCACCGGCAGTTCGATGTTTTCCTGCAAGCTGAGATACGGCACCAGAGTATTGGTTTGCAGCACAAAGCCCAGCTTGTCCGGCCCGGCAAACGCGGCCCTTGGGGTGTCGGGCGTGACCTGAACCCCGTCAATCACATGCCGCCTGTCCGGCAGGTCGGTCAGAGGCAACGCCCCGGCAATCAGCCCAAGCGCGGTGCTTTTGCCTGCACCGCTAACCGCATCCAGAACGATGGTTTCGCCCGCGTTCAGCTCCAACTCTTCGATCACCACGAAGAAACCGGGGGCGCGTTCGATCCCAAGGTTGCGGATCGACAGAACCGTATCAGGGACGTCTGAGGACAAGCGCCACCCCCCCGAGTTCAACCTTGGATTTCGTGTTGATCTGCACCGGGTCATTCGGCTTCAGACGCCGGCCATCGACCTTGGTTCCGTTGGACGAGCCCAGATCGGTCAGCATCATCTTGCGCCCCTGCAAGGACAGGCTGGCATGACGTCGGCTGAGGTTGCGATCGGTAATGGTCAGCGTGTTTTCACTGGCCCGCCCGATGGTGACGCCGGATTGCAACTGCGACGCGCTGAATTTGGCCGATTGGCCATCCATGCTGACAGCCAGAATCGCCCGGCCCGAGGATTTCACACCCCCGCCACGCAGGGATTTGGACCCGTCATCGCCCTTGTTTTGCGACGCAACATAGTAGATCCCGCCGATCACCAAGGCCCCGGCCCCGCATAGAACCGCCAGAATGATCAGCAGGCTGTTGTCACCCCCTGCGGGGTTCACCATTTCCGGGTTCTCCGGATCGCATTCCTGTTGATGGGACGTGAACGGGATACCCGTATCCCGCAAAAACCCGGCAATGGGATTTGCGGACGAGGCCCAGAACGTGTTGTTCGTGGGTGTAACGCCATCCGAGCTCCAGACCGAGATCACTGTGTTGATCCCCAGAACCGAACCGCAATAGTCGATCAGCGGCCCGCCCGAATTGCCCGGATTGACCGATGCGGTGTGCTGCACAATCTCCAGCGTCCGGCCGGTTTCGTTAAACGATCCCGGTGCCACTTTACTGATTGCGCCCTGAGTCAGAGTTGGTTCCAGAAACGGCAGCATATCGCCGCCCGCGTTGATCTGATCTGACGATCCCGGATAGCCGATGGCGGCAACCTGTTCGCCCTTCAGCGCCTTGCCTTCACGCAGCGACAGGATGCCGGGCCGGTGCCCGCCGTTTTCCTGCGGGACGATCCGCAGAACCGCCAAGTCCAACTCGCGCGAGGCATGCAGCACCTGCGCATCGTAAAAGAACACCCGATCACCCTGTTTGAAACCGACCTGAATGTACTGGCCGCCATCAATGACGTGATGGTTGGTGATATAGTAATACCCGTTGCCTTCGGGCAGTTCCGACAGAACAAAGCCCGATCCGGTGCCACCCCGGCCACCGCCCCGATCCACCAGGGTCCGCCCCATCGCCTTATCGGCCTCAGCAACAATTTCCGGAACGATCTGGGCCGGGGCCGCACTAGCCATGGCGATCAAACAGGCGGCAGCGAAGCCAAGGGAACGGATAACTTTCACGACACTCACATCAGGATTCCATATGCAATGACGGCCGCAGCCACGACCAGGATCAACAGCAAGACCAGTACCGACGCCGCCCGCGATCCACCCCGTTTTCGAGGTTTCGGTGTTGGGCGGTTGGTCCCTTTTTTGCACGGTTCGGGCGCGGAATTGCGCGGGACTGCTTGGGGCGCGTGCAGGTCGATACCAACAACGCGCGCATAGTCGCGGGCAGTGCGGATGCGATCCCGTGGCAGCAGCTTGCAGCCCATGTCGATGGCATTCAGCAGCGCGTCGTCATATTGCGCCTGAACGCGGTTGCGTTTCAGGTTCTGACGCACCGGGACATAAGGGTCCCGCCCGCTGGCCCGCATTTCTTTCCAACGCTCTTCGGCATTGGGCGGCAGGCTTTGCGAGACCATCTCGTACAGGATCACGGACAAGGCGAACAGGTCGCTCCACGGGCCTTCATGAACGCCTCCGGCCAGACCGGTCTTTTCCGCGGGGAATTGCTCAATCGCCGCATATTTCCGTGTGAACATCGAGGCCAACCCGCTGGATTTCCCCATCAGCCGCGCCGCGCCAAAGTCGATCAGGATCGGCTGACCGTCTTTGCGGATCATGACATTCGCGGGCTTCATATCCCGGTGCACCACGCCAACTTCATGCACCGCGTCCAACGCGCCCAGCATCGACCTCAGGAAGGTCATCACCAGGTCCTGCGGCACCGACCCCCGCGCGTCGATCATGCGCGCCATCATCCGGTCCAGCGGATCGCCGTGGATATATTCCATCACGCAATAGGCCGTACCGTGCTTGCGAAACGCAGCACGCACCCGCATCAGGCCCTGCTGCTGGGGCAGATCGCGCAGCAGGTTGGCTTCTTGCAGGAAGGCTTCAAGCCCCATGTGAAACAGTTGCCGCCCCTCGGATGTGGGCGACACCGCGTTGTTGGGGCCGCGATCTGCATAATCCGCCGGAAAATACTCTTTGATCGCGAACCGCTCGCCGGTTTCGCGATTGCGCGAGCGGTAGGTGATGCCAAACCCCCCCTGCCCCAGCACGTCGCCAAGAACGTAACCGGCAAAGGTTTCTCCCTTTGGCAGATGCACGGACACTGTTGGGTCTACCTTCCTTCACCAAGGGGTTCACCATCCTCTGCCTCACCCTCGTTCGGGACGGGTTCGGATGCTGGTTCCTCTTCCACTTGCGGGGTTTCCGACTCTTGCGGCGCTTCCGGGGCCGGTGCTTCGGGCTCGGCTTCATCCGGCGAGCGTGTCGCGGGCCCTGTATCCGGGTCCTCCTGACCCTCCGGCTCGGGTTCCGTCAGCGGCTGACCATCGCCGTCCGGGTCTGACACTGCCGGATCTTCGTCGACCGAACTGTCACCGATTCGCCGTTCTTCCTGCTGCACGGGCGGGGTTGGCGCGGGCTCTTCCTCCTGCGTGACCTCGGGTTCGCCGCCCTGGCTGAAAATCAACGCCCCTGCCGTTGCGACAACGGCCAGCGCCCCCAGTCCAATCGCCGCGTATTTCAGGGATTTATTGTTCCTGTCCGAATTGTGGAACGCCCATTGGCTACCTCGCAAAAGGCTGCTCATGCCGTCCTGAACATGGGCGTAGACGACAACCGTGGTGTTGTCCTGCTTCGGCTTTCCCTTCGCCTCGACCGCGTTCAGCAGATCGGATGCAACACCGCGCATATCGCGGCTTTTGCCATTCTGAAGGATTTCGCGAATCTCGGCCTGTGACAGGGTATCCAGCCCGTCCGAGCAGGACAGAACCACATCCCCCGGTTTCAGGCTGATCGCGTTGACATCCGTCAGCGAAATCCGGTCGCCCATCAGGGCCGAGCGCAGCGCGTTGCGGCGCGGATGGCTGTCGGCCTCTTCCTGAGACAGTTTTCCGGCCGCCACCATCTGCAGCAATTCACCATAAAGCGAATGATCCGCATTCAGCTTTTTCAGCCGCCCGTCCCGCAGCAGAAACAGGCTGCTGTCGCCCACCGACACCCAGATCAGCCGGTCCCCCAGCTTGAGCGCCGCCACCAAGGTACAGCCCATCCCCTTAAGGTCAGGCTGCGTGGCGATGCGCTGGCGCAGGGCCTCGTTTGCCGCCGTCAGCGACTCTTGCAGCCGGTCGCGCGGGCGCGGCGCGTCCGAGCCCCCGACAAAGTGCTTTTTGAACGCCGACAGGGCCAGGTTGGATGCAACCTCACCCCCGGCATGGCCGCCCATCCCATCGGCGACCAGCATCAGGATGTCGGACTTGGGATCACGCTCGTTCTGATAGACAAGATCGAACGCATCCTCCTGATTGTCGCGCTGGCCCAGGCTCTGTTTGCCGCTGATGATTGTCATCTGGATCAGTCGTCAGAGCTTTCGGCCAGTTCCGACCAGTCAAAATCCTCGTTACAGAAGGCGACGAACCGCACATGCGTCTGCTTGGACAGTTCGATCAACGCGTAGTTTTCCAGTGGCATGGTCGTCGCCACGATCTGACCATTGATCCGGCTGATATTGCGGCCCGTGCCGGGGGCGGCAAAGAACACCCGGTTGGCATCGTCGAAAATGATCCGAAGGTGATCATTGCCGGAAATCATCTTGTCGCCGAAATCCAACGACACACGCTCAGCACCGTCGCGGCCCAGCGTGTTCATGCCCGAGCCCAGATTGACCGATTGCCCCAGCCCCGGCCCCTTGACCACGACCAGCCAGCCGGTGATCGGATCCACCATCGGGTCGAACTCGGCCTTGTCCGAGAAATTCTTGGACATGCCACCGTGATAGATCTGCGTCTTGTCATCCTCGACATATTCCGTCGGCGCTTCGCTGAAGGACGACCCGCTTGGCATCGCATGCGTCGCCTCGTCATCCGACGGAGAAATGCTTTCGGTAAACCCGTCATCCGAACCGAAGTCCATATCGTCGTTCAGGTCTTCTTCGTCCTTGTCGAACAGCCAGCTTGTCTTGTTGTCGTTGCCCATGTTCTTCACCTTTCCTGTGTGTTTGGCCGCTGGGTTATGCCCGGACCAGTTTCAGGCGAACGGACCCAAGGCCCAACGTGTCACCCACATTCACTCTTTGTGCGCCCTTGATCTTGCGCTCGTTGACCAGCGTCCCGTTCAGGCTGTCCAGATCGCTGAGCGTGAACCGCCCATCGGGTGAGCCGCTAAGCTCTGCATGCACCCGCGAGATACCGCCATCCGGGATCACCACGCCGTTCGTACTGCTGCGCCCAAGGGTCGAGCGGCCAGACGGCACCGGGAACCGATGTCCGTTATCGACCCGCACCAGATAGGCAATCGGCGGCGGAGCGGTGGCCACGGTGCGCGCGTCATCCTGCGGCGGGCGCATGCCGGTGATGTCGCCATCGTCGAACTCTCCCGCTTCCAGATCATCGCCGTCATCGCCCGATCCGCGCCGGGTCAGCAGCACGATCAACAGGATCAGCAACAGCAACAGAACCCCGGCCCCGATATACACATACAGCGCCGGCAGGCCGAAAATCAGACCCTCTTCAACCGGGTCGACCACTGGATCCGGCGTCGGCGTGGGATCGACCACGGGCTGGAATTCGGCCGAGTAGCTTTTGGTTTCCGTCTGTCCAGGCTGGCCCACAACCGGTTGGATCATGTCGATGGTGATCCGCGCAGGCGCGGGATCGCCAACGGGAACGATCAGGCCCGAGCCTTTGACCGCGTTGCCATAAGACCGGATGAAATCCGCCACGACCGAGGTCGCATCGGATTGGTTCTGCAGGAACACCTCTTCCATCAAACCGTTTTGCGGGTCGGTCAGGCGTTTCAGAACATCGATGCCGCGCGTTGTGCGCGCATTGCCCTGCGCCCGCCAGAACATGCCAAGGGCCGAGACCGATACACCCTCACGCTCAGCCGCTTCCGAGATCTCTTCGACCGTGGCCAGACCTTCCTCATCGCCGTCGGTGATCAGGATCAGGTTTTTCAGCAGCACATCGTCCTGCTGGCTCAGCAATTCGATGGCGCGGGTGGCGTTGGCGACAAGGCGGGTGTTCTGTTCCTTGATCTCAAGGTCTTCGATCACATCCTCGGCGCGGGCGCGGCTGGTCGAAAAGGGCGACAATTCGACAATGTCGTTGCCAAACCCATAGATCGCCACTTTCTCGTCCGTCGGCAGGTTGCTGACAACGCGCGAGATCAACTCGCGTTCGCGGTTCCAGCTGCGCAGACGGCCGCTGCGCTCGCCCACGGACAGGTCGATCAGAACCATCGTTGCCGACAGCGTCAGATTACCGGGCAGATCGTCCACAGATTTGACGAACTCGAAATCGGCCTGCGCATCGCCCAGCGACCGAAAGCTCATCCCGCCGCGTTCATTGCCGGACGGGACGCGCACAAGGCAACTGTCCTCAGGCGCGGGGGCTTCCGGGGCGCAATCCAAAATGGCCAGCCCGGTGGCTGGTGCGCGGGTCTTCCCCTCTTGCGCGTGGGCTGCGCCCGAAATGACCAAAGCGGCGGCAAGCGCCAGAAATCTGCGTGAAAATCCGTAGGTCACGATCCCAAGACCCCCCTCAGGCAAGACGTCCCGGTCGTCGCATGCGTCGACAAGCGCCGACCTGACGTGATTGGTATTAAATCGACAACGCGCGATAGGCCGCTTTGATCCGGTTCAGTTCGGACGACACGACCGACGCACTTGCGCCACTGTTCACGTCACGCTCGACCGCGCTCAGCTGGTTATCCAGCGCCTGCACCTGCTGCAGCTTCACCGGGTCCGAGGCCGAGGCCGCACGCGCCTGCGCACCTTGCGCCTTCACTTCGGCAATCTGCTGACGCAGCGACGCGATTTCGGAACTGTTGGCATCCCGTTGTGCGGCCAATTGCGCGTTGCGCTGCTCGGCTGCCCGGTTTTGCGCAATAATGGCATCCGCCTGCGCCTTGTTATTGGCGATCTGGCGGTCATATTCGCCCGAATTCAGGTTTGCGATATTGTCGAACAATGTGGCCGTTGTCGGATCGGTCGATCCGGTACAACCGGCAATCGCAATCAAGGAAACAAAAGCTACTGGTTTTGAGAAACGGAAAAGATCACACGTCATTTTACCACACTTACTATTGGAAAACCCGCGCCTGAAAGACAGACGCGGGTCAAAGGAAATTAAAGCAGATTAATGGATGCGCGGGTCCGGGCCAGACGGTTTTTATTGCTGACCGCCGCATTGGTCGCACCGCCCAAACCGGGCTGGCCTTTGCTTGAGGCCGTCCGAAGCTCGGAAATGGTGTTGTCCATATTCTGTTCGCTGCGCTTGAGCTCGGTCGAGACCACCTGACGGTTGGATTTGATCGCCTTGACACGCTGGTTATACGCGGATTGCGACAGCTGCCCGCCATCCAACTGACGACGCAGCGACTTCAGTTCTGCGTTCTGCGAGGCCAGAACCGAACGCAGGTTCGCTTCGACCGAGTTCAGCTGTTTGCTGACATTCGACAGATTGGCCAGAACCGCCTTACTGTTTACAATCTCGACGTTTTTGGCTGCGGCCTGCTTGCCGACCTGATTGCCGCCAACACCGCCGATCAGCCCCCCTGCGGCGGCACCCGCAGCGCAATCACCAGCGTCACCACCCAGCAGCAGTCCAAGTCCGCAGCCGACAATGGCACCCGCAACGGCACCCTGAACCGTGTTGTTTACAATGATGTCCTTGGACACCTGATCCAGGCTGCGAACTTGCTTTTCAAGTTGCTTTTCCTGCTGGGTCTTACCGGCCACCGACGACGATGACGCGGATTGGATCGTCTCTTCGGTACAGGCTGAAATGAAAAGGGAAATAGCAGCAAAAAGGGACACTGCGGCTGTACGCATCTCGTTACTCCGTAATACAAATTTTTCTTCGTAGTTGATTATGAACTCACATGTTTTTTATTTTCAATCAACGATTCGCGAATGTCTTGTGATTACAGGATACTGATTCGGGACACTTTCGACCAAACACTTTCGAAGATTCGTTCATAGGTAGAGTTTAAAGATGAAAATACCCCTTGGTATTCGGGACAAGATGAATCTGGCAAACGAGATTTTTGCATTTGCCGGACACATTGCCGCAGGAATTGGCGCGCTGTTTGCGCTTTTGGGCATTAGCTCGAATTTCGCGAACAATACCACCAGTGTGGTCTTTAATGTTGAAGTTGCCAGCCTCTCGTTGCCGGTTCGCATGACACTGCTGATTCTGATTGCGGCGGCACTGGGCTGGGGGCTGGGCGCTCTGGTCGCGTGGTTGAGCCGGTCCAACAATGAATCCCTCAGCTTCGCGGCCTATGTCGTGGCCATTCTGTGGGGCGGAATGATCGTCGGCGCGGCCGAGTGGCTGGCGGTATCGCTCAGACAGCAGATCCTGTCCGAGACCCTGCTGTTTACCGTCGCGGGCATGGGTCTGGCGCTTTGGGTGGCGGGTTTCCATTTTCGCAGTTCCAACGCCGGGGGCAGACATGCGCTGAGGTTGCGCTGTGACGCGCTGCTGTTGTTTTCAATCGGCGCGGCCCTGTTCCTGGTTCTGACATTGCTGGGGACACGATAATGATGATCGGCGGACCTTTGGACGACAAGAACGCTGCGCGCCTGCTTAGCGCGGCGGCCCTGCTGGATTTCATGTTTCTGGGCTTTGTCGTTGCCACGCTTGAACCCGTACTGCGGCAAGAGCTTCGGTTGCATCAGGCGGGCCTTGCCCTGCCGATTGGCCTGTTTCTGGCGCTGGTGCTGATCTACTGGCTGATCTGCGAAGGCATCCTGAGCGGCGCAACCATCGGTCGGTTTGTCATGCGCCTGAACATGCGTGACAAAAGCGGCAAGCCGGTTTCGGCAATGCGCCGGTCGTCGCGGGCGATGAAAAAGATCATGACCCTTGGCCTGACTGGCCTGAACCCGAACTCGGCCGCGCGCTATGACCGGGCCGCCGAGGTGCGATGGTTCAGCCCCATGGCGCCGCGCCCGATCAAGATGTGGCGTCTGGCGGTTTCGTCCGGCCCGGATCAGGGCAAATCCATCGTCTTCCGCGATGTGCCGGGAATCGCGTCCACCCACCAGATCAAGATTGGGCGCGATTCCGGCTGGGCCGACCTGTCGCTGGAGCGTAGCAAGAAGGCGTCCGGGCAACATTGCGTGATCCAGATCGCCAAGGGCAACCAACTCTACCTGCGCGATCTGGGCTCGTCGAACGGAACATTCATTGGTGGACGGCAGATCAGGCCGGAAAAACCGACGCGTTTGGGCATGAACAGCCGGTTCCGCGTTGGCGATGTCTGGATTTCGATCATCCGCTGATTACAGGGTAGAGACAACGCGCCACAGCTGTAGTGCTTGCAACCGGCTGGCATTTCGTATACCGCGGCATACAAACTAAATGGCCAGGTGCCAAACGCACCTCGCGCTCTCGCCCAAACCGTCGGAACACGCCATGAGCCTTTATACAGATTACCTTGCCGAAATCGAAACCCGCAAAGAACAGGGCCTCAGCCCCAAACCCATCGATGATGGGGCTTTGACGAAAGAAATCATTGATCAGATCCGCGATCCGCAGAACGAATATCGCGCGGATTCGCTGCATTATTTCATCTACAACACCCTGCCGGGCACAACCAGCGCCGCCGGTGAAAAGGCAGGCTTTCTGAAAGAGATCATTCTGGGCGAAGCCGCCGTCGAAGAGATTTCGCAGGATTTTGCGTTCGAGCTGTTGTCGCACATGAAAGGCGGCCCCTCGGTCAAGGTTCTGCTGGATCTGGCCCTGGGTCAGGACGCCTCGATCGCTGGCAAAGCGGCCGAGGTGCTGAAAACACAAGTCTTCCTGTACGATGCCGACACCGACCGTCTGAAAGCCGCGTTCGAGGCTGGCAACCCGGTCGCGAAGGACATCCTTGAAAGCTATGCCAAGGCCGAGTTCTTCACCAAGCTTCCCGACATCGACGAAGAGATCAAGGTCGTTACCTATGTCGCTGCCGAAGGCGATATCTCGACCGACCTGCTGTCGCCAGGCAATCAGGCGCATTCGCGGGCTGACCGGGAATTGCACGGCAAATGCCTGATTTCCGAGACGGCGCAGCAAGAGATCGAGGCGCTGAAACTCCAGCACCGCGACGCGCGCGTGATGCTGATTGCCGAGAAAGGCACCATGGGCGTGGGCTCGTCCCGTATGTCTGGCGTCAACAACGTGGCGCTGTGGACCGGCAAGCAGGCCAGCCCCTATGTGCCCTTCGTCAACTTCGCCCCGATCGTGGCGGGCACCAATGGCATCTCGCCGATCTTTTTGACCACCGTTGGCGTGACCGGCGGCATCGGGATCGACCTGAAAAACTGGGTCAAGAAGGTGGATGAGGACGGCAACGCAATCCTCAACAACGACGGCAACCCGGTTCTGGAACAGAAATATTCGGTTGCGACCGGTACGGTTCTGAAAATCGACACCAAAAGCCACAAGCTGCTGAGTGAGGATGGTGACGAACTGGTCGACGTCTCGTCGTCCTTCACACCGCAAAAGATGGAATTCATGAAGGCGGGCGGTTCCTACGCCATAGTTTTCGGCAAGAAACTTCAGACATTTGCGGCCGAAACGCTTGGCATCGAGGCACCTTTGGTCTTTGCCTTGTCCAAGGAAATCAGCCACGAGGGTCAGGGCCTGACCGCGGTTGAGAAGATCTTCAACAAAAACGCCGTGGGCGCGACGCCGGGCAAGACCCTGCACGCCGGTTCGGATGTGCGGGTGAAGGTCAACATCGTCGGCTCGCAGGACACCACCGGCCTGATGACCATGCAGGAACTTGAGGCGATGGCCGCAACCGTCGTGGCCCCCAGCGTCGATGGTGCCTATCAGTCGGGCTGTCACACTGCATCGGTCTGGGACGCCAAGGCGCAGGCCAACACGCCACGTCTGATGAAGTTCATGAATGATTTCGGCCTCATCACCG
The DNA here is from genome assembly GCF_056531805.1 of Ruegeria sp. K5. Taxonomy (NCBI): domain Bacteria; kingdom Pseudomonadati; phylum Pseudomonadota; class Alphaproteobacteria; order Rhodobacterales; family Roseobacteraceae; genus Ruegeria; species Ruegeria sp. K5. The sequence continues at coordinate 283,363 of NZ_JBQFML010000003.1, forward strand.
GGCGTGACCCGAAAGGCGTCTATCATTCGATGACCGACGTGATCCACAAGGTGCTGAACGACATCACCGTGGACGACTGGTCGGTCATTATCGGCGGCGACAGCCACACCCGTATGTCCAAAGGCGTCGCCTTTGGCGCGGACTCGGGCACCGTGGCACTAGCGCTGGCCACCGGTGAAGCTTCGATGCCGATCCCGGAATCGGTCAAGGTGACCTTCAAGGGCCAAATGGCCGAGCACATGGATTTCCGCGACGTGGTGCATGCGACGCAGGCGCAGATGCTGGAACAGCATGGCGACAACGTTTTCCAGGGCCGTGTGATCGAAGTGCATATCGGCACGTTGCTGGCGGATCAGGCCTTCACCTTCACCGACTGGACCGCCGAGATGAAGGCCAAAGCCTCGGTCTGTATCTCGGATGATGAGACGCTGATCGGCTCGCTGGAACTGGCCAAGTCGCGCATTCTGATCATGATCGAAAAAGGCATGGAGCATGAAAACGGCATGCTGCAAAAGCTGGTCAACATCGCCGATGCGCGCATTGCTCAGATCAGGTCGGGTGAAAAGCCTGCCCTGCGCCCCGATGACAATGCGAAATACTTCGCCGAAGTTGTCGTCGATCTGGACCAGATCGTCGAGCCGATGATCGCCGACCCGGATGTCAACAACGCCGATGTTTCCAAGCGCTACACCCACGACACGATCCGCCCGATCTCGTACTACAATGCTGAAAAGCATGTGGATCTGGGTTTTGTCGGCTCGTGCATGGTGCACAAGGGCGACATGAAGATCGTGGCGCAGATGCTGCGCAACCTCGAAAAAGCCTCGGGGAAAGTTGAATTCAACGCGCCGCTGGTTGTGGCCGCACCGACCTACAACATCATCGACGAGTTGAAAGAGGAAGGCGACTGGGAGATTCTCCAACGCTATTCAGGATTTGAATTCGACGATCTGTTCCCCAAAACCCAGGCGCGCACCGAGTACGAGAATATCCTGTACCTCGAACGTCCGGGTTGTAACCTCTGCATGGGCAACCAGGAGAAAGCGGCCAAAGGTGACACGGTTCTGGCCACCTCGACCCGCCTGTTCCAGGGCCGCGTCGTGGCGGATGCGCCCGACAAGAAGGGTGAGTCGTTGTTGGGCTCGACTCCGGTTGTCGTACTGTCCGCCATCCTTGGCCGGACCCCGACACTGGACGAATACAAGGCGGCTGTCGAAGGCATCGACCTGACCAAATTCGCCCCGCCGGTGCAAGCGCCCGCCGGAACGAAATCGGTCCACTTCTAAAGCCGCGATCCGATCAAACCAAAAGCCCGGCCTTCTGGCCGGGCTTTTTTGTTCAGGCGGTCATGTCCTTCACGGCAGTCAGCAACTGCGCCACCTCCTGCTCGGTATTGTAGTGGCACAGCGAAATGCGGATGCAATCCGACAGTCCCAGCGGCGTCAGCACATTGCCCGAGTAATGATCTGCCTTGCGGGTATGGGTGCGGATACCCTGCTGATTGAGCGTTTCGACCACCTGTTCCGACGGGATGCCATCCACCACAATCGACACCAACCCCTCACGCGCAGCGTTGTCCGCCCCGGCCAGAATGCGAATGTGGTCCATATCCCGCAGCCCCGGCAGGTTTCCGACCCCGTTGATCATCGCGTTCGTCAGATGCGTCTCGTAGCCGTGAATGGCGCGACCCGCAGCCTCGATCCGTTTGCGCGGATCGGTTTCGTCGGACACCTCGCCGCCCAGCCAGATGAAATAGTCGATCACGTCGGACATGGTGGCGTAGGACCCGGTGTCGCGGGTTCCGAACTCCCACCCTGTTACCGGCGCATCGATCAGCATGTCATGGGGCAGCGCGCTCAGCTTGTCGGAAATCCATGCGATGCCATAGCCGTGGCGCGAGAACACTTTGTAAGGTGAGATCGCATAGCCATCGACGTTGTAGGCATCCAGATCCAACTGCCCGTGTGCCGCGTGCTGAATACCATCAACGATGATCAGACAGTCGGGTGAGACAGCCCGGATCGCGGCTGAGATCGCGGCCACATCCATGCCCATCCCCGTCACGGGTGAGGCATGCAGGATTGTCGCCACCGCCACGTCCGGAGTCATCCGCGCGGCATAATCCTCAGCCGTGACCAGCCCGGTTTCGTCGTCATGCTGCACGTTCACGTAGTCCAGCCCGGCAATCCCAGCCCAGCGACGCGCAGCACTGCGGGTCGCCGGGTGTTCGATTGAGGACCCGATCACCTTCGCCCCTTTCGGCGCAACCAGACAGGCCGTGCGGATCAGCCGGAACAGCAACTCAGTCCCGCTTTCCCCGGCAAAGAACTGGCCCGATGAGGCGTTCATGAACACGCCCAGATCGGCCTTGGCCTTGTTGATCACATTTTGGGTGCCCTGCCCCGCCGGATTGATCCGCCCCGGATTGTCCGGGATCGCCGCATAGAAAGCCGAGGTCTCGGCCACCTTCTTCAGCGTCAGCGCGCCACCTGCGTTTTCAAAGAAAACACGCTCGCCCTGAAACGGGCAGCTATCCACATGGGCAAAACGATCGCGGATCGCCGCGATCAGACCGGGGTTGTCTTTGATCATGTTGTACTTCCTGTCACTGCGTCCAAGTGTCGGGGCCGCGATGGCCTGCGCCCGTGTGGGATCCGTATCTCAAAGGAAACCATCGTCAATGTCAGCGATGGCGGCAAGGGGTTGATCCATAGGGTCATCTCACGGCAATCCTTCTGCACAAAGGGTTTAGCTGGCATCCGAATGTCGACAAATCAGAACCTTCCTTACAATCGGTCGAACAGCCGACCCGGAAGCCCGGCATGTGGTGGCAGCCCAAGCTGCTGGACCAACGCAAACATCATCGCCTGGTTCGAGGTCACGACCGGTTTGCCAAGCGCGTCCTCGATCCGTTCAACCGCCTCGACCGCGCGCATATCGGTGCAGCTGAGGACAATGGCTTCGGCCTTGGGATCGTCGGCCCGGCAGGCAAGGTCAAAAACCTCCTCCGGCGTCAGCTCTCCCTGACCGTAATTGCCCAATTCGCGCCCGATATCTGCGCAGCGCACCGTCTCGATCCCGTTATGGGCCAGAAAACCCATGGCCTGCGTGTTGATCTCGCCCAGATAGGGCGAAGAGAAACCCACATTCGACACACCCAACGCCTTGATCGCCTGTACCAGTGCTCCAGCGGCGGTGAAGGTGATGGCACCCGAGGCGGCCTTGATGTCCTGCGCCAATTGCGCGTCAAAGCCGGGGCCATGGGTCAGCGTGGCCGAGGTGCAACCGTACAGAACCACATCGGGTCGCACACCCGCTATCATCCGCAAATCATGGCTGATATCCGAGGCCCCCAGCCCGGCCATCTGGTCCGAGCCCGGAATCTCATCCACGTCATAACCACCCATGCGCTGGAAATGCACCGTCGTATCCGGGCAGCGCATCAGCATCATATCCGTTTCGAGGTTGGTGTTGGTGAAAGGCACCAAAACGCCGATTTTCGCGCGCCTGCGGGTTTCATAGCTCATGACATCACCTTTCTCAGCACGGCCATACAGCGATCCATGATCGCTTCCCGGCAGATCGTGGCCCGCAGGCAATCGGCCAACCCATAGCCGCCCATACCGCGCATCAGCAAGCCTTCGGCCCGCAGGGCCTGATCGGCTTTTTGGGCGGTTTCAACATTCGCAAACCGGATCAGCACAAAGTTGGTATGGCTGGGCGAAACCGACAGACCCAGCGCCCGGCACCCTTCGGCAAAGCGATCCCGGATCGCAGCCGTTTGGTTCACCGTTTCCCGCATATGCGCCTGATCCCGCATCGCCGCCGTTGCCATGGCTTGCGAGGGGATCGACACGTTGTTCGGGTTCAAAACCTTCCGCACTTCAGCCGCAATCACGGGCGGGAACACGCCCCACCCCACACGTGCACCCGCCAGCCCATAGGCTTTGGAGAAGGTGCGCATCACAACCGTGTCTCCACGTCCGACCAAATCAAAAACCTCAGCCGGGTTTTGGCCCTCATCCGCAAATTCCGCATAGGCCTGATCGACAACCAGCAGAACATCCTTGGGCAAGTCGCCGCGCAGACGGATGACCTCGGCATTAGGGATCAGCGTCCCCGTCGGATTACCCGGATTGCAGACAAAAACGATCCGCGTTTGGGGCGTGACGGCGGCCAGAATATCATCGACCGAAACGGTCAGATCGACCTCACGCGCCTGCACGTATTCCGCCTGCACCTGCGCTGTGGCCGACGTCACATAGGCATAGCCGTAATCCGTACCCAGCACCCGGTCCCCTGGCCCTGCAAAGGTGCGGATCAGGCAGCCGATCAGTTCCATCGACCCTGCACCGCACAGGACCGTGTTGGGGTCAAGCTTGTGGACCTCGGCAATCGCCGCGCGCAACTCGGTCCAATCGGGGTCAGGATAAAGCGGCATCTGACCCATCACCGCCTGCCCCGCCGCAATGGCCTTTGGGCTGGCAGGGAAGGCGCTTTCGTTCTGAGCCAGCGAAACGGTGCCCGCATCCCCAAGATCGGCAAGCGCATAGGCGGCCATGGAACGGATGTGATCGACCGCCCGGATCATGGTTTGCCCCCATAGGCCTTGGATCCTTCGGGCGTTACCAATCCGCGCCTCAGATCCAGCGCCAGCGCATCCGGGTTCCGATCTGCCGGGTCACCAAACCCGCCACCGCCGGGCGTGTCGAAGATCAGGTAGTTCCCGCCTTCGACCCGCAACTCGCCCTTGCCGGGGATGTCGCTGACCCCGTCCCGAAACCGGATCCGCCCCGGCGCGCCGGGCTGCCCGCCCATTCGGCCCAAGGCGGGGAATTTCAGCCGCTCGACCGACAGGAACACGATGAAGGGCGCGTCGTTGGACGAGGTCATCTCGATCCTCTGCCCCAGCCCGCCACGATATTTGCCCGCACCGCCCGAATCCGGCAGCAACTCGCGCCGCCACATGATCACCGGGGCCACGCTTTCGGTAATTTCGACCTGTGAGCCAAAGACGCCTGACGGGTAAGCCGTGGCCGACAGCCCATCCGCATGAGGCCGCGCACCGGTGCCGCCATTATGCACGGGTTCAATGGCAAACTCGCGCCCGCCATTGGCCGCAACCTCGGGCGCGTGGCGCATGGGCAGGTCGAACATGCACGAGGCACCCTCGGCCGGAACCTTGTCAGGCAGCGCCTGATGCAGGCAGCCGAGCACCAGATCGGGTGTCACCTGCCCCAGCGTGTGGCGCATCGCCACCGGAACCGGGCGTTGAGCGTTCAGGATACAGCCTTTGGGGCCGTCCACCGTGAACGGTTCCAGCGAGCCCGCATTGTTGGGAATATCCGGCCCGACGATGCAACGCAGGGCGAACACGGTATAGGCCGTCGCATAGTTCAGCGGCACATTGATGCCTTTTCTTGAACAACCCGACGTGCCGGTGAAATCCACATGCATCCCGTCCTTGGTAACGGTCAGCGTGGCGTGTAGCTCCAGCTCATTCTCGTACCCGTCCATGCGCAGCACGTTCTTGTAGACGCCTTCAGGCACCTCGGCGATGGCCTCCAGCGCGCCGTTGCGCGAGGTATCGATGATATAGCTGCCCAAACGGTCCAGATCGTCGATCCCGAACTCATCCATCATCGCCACCAGCCGGTTCACTCCGGCCTCACAACAGGCGATCAGGGCGTAGATGTCGCCCTCATTGGCGATCGGCTCGCGCGAATTGGCACGGATGATGTCCATCAGCAGCGCGTTTGGCGTGCCTTCTTCGACCAGTTTGCAGGGCGGGATCAGCAGCCCCTCGTCATAGATATCCGAGCCTTCCGGCCCCATGCCCAAGCCCCCCAGATCCACCAGATGCGAGGTGCAGGAGGTAAACCCAACCACCCTGCCATCCTTGAACGCGGGCATCATCAGCAGGAAGTCGTTCAAATGCCCCGAGGCCAGCCAGGGGTCGTTGGTCATGTAAATGTCGCCGGGCTTCATGTCCTGAACGGCAAAGCGTTGGCGCAGATGCAGGACGGCTTCGGCCATGGTGTTGATATGTCCGGGGGTTCCGGTCACGGCCTGCGCCAGCATACGGCCATCGACGTCGAATATCCCGGCAGAGATATCGCCGCATTCCCTCACGATGGGGGAAAAGGCGGCGCGGATGAGGGTCTGGCCCTGTTCCTCAACTACTGCCAATAGGCGGTTCCACATCACTTGCAGGCGGGCCGGGGAAAGGTCGGAGCTCATCATGCGCCTCCTTTCTGGTCCTGGATCAGAACCAAATTGCCAATTGCATCCATATGGGCCGAGAAATCGGCAGATACGAGCGTGGTGGTCTGCGGTTCATGGATCAACGCCGGACCTGAAACGTGATCGCCGGGTTTCAAATCGGCACGGGCAATGAAAGCGGCGTTTTTCGCAGTTCCATCCACATCGCAGGTGATCGGGCGCGTCTCGGTTGCGGTGAACACATTGCGTTCGGGCGCATTGAGCACCCGTGCAACCATGTTGTCCAGCGTCGCTACCCGCACGGCCCAGTTCAATATCTCGATCTGCATCCCCGGCACGGGGCGTGAAAATTGCTTGCGGTATTCTTCTTCGAATGCTGCGGTCAGCGGGGCAATGTCTTCGGGCGTCAGCGCACGATCCGGCAGGGGGATTTCGATCTCATGCCCCTGCCCGTTATAGCGCATAAACGCGGTGCGCAGGGTCTGGGTTTGCGCATCACCCGCCCCTTGGGCCACGACCTCTTTCGCCTCGGCAATCATTGTATCGAACAAGGCATTCACCCCGTCCAAATCCATGCTGTCCAGCAGCGAATAGCGCGAGCGGACGATCTCAAACGAAACCGGCGCGAACAGGAAGCCCACCGCCGACCCAACACCCGGATTGGGTGGGATCACGATGCGCGACACGCCAGCAGAGCGCGCGACACGGCTGGCATGCAACGGACCATTGCCGCCAAAGGCGATCATCGTGCGCGGGCCCAGATCCTTGCCCGATTCCACCGCATGCATCCGCCCCGCGCTGGCCATGCTTTCATCCACAATCCGACTGACGCCATCTGCCGCGCCCACGGCGTCAAGTTGCAGCCGTTCACCAACCACGCGGGCCAGCGCCGCTTTGGATCCTTCGGGGTCCAGCCGGATATGTCCTTCGGCAAAGGTGTCCGGGACGATGTAACCCAGCGTGATGTCGCTGTCGGTCACGGTGGGTTCGGTGCCGCCGCGCATGAACGCCACTGGCCCCGGCTCGGACCCTGCAGATTGTGGCCCGACGGTCAAGCGGCCCAGACGGTCCACCCCGGCAATCGAGCCGCCGCCGGCGCCGATCTCGATCATCTCGATCACCGGAATACGCACCGGCATGCCCGAGCCTTTGATGAACCGCGCCGCCCGGGCGATCTCAAACGCGCGCGAGGTCTGCGGGCGAGCCCCATCAATCAGGCACAGCTTGGCAGTGGTGCCCCCCACATCGAATGACAGCACCTGATCCAGACCCGCCCGCGCCGCGATACGTGCCGCCAGAATGGCCCCACCCGCCGGGCCGGATTCTACCAGACGGATCGGAAAACGGGCCGCAGTTTCGACCGTGCACATGCCGCCCCCTGCGGTCATCATCAGGATCGGGCATGTTACGCCTTCGGCCTCGAACTGATCTACGAACCGGGCCAGATAGCTTTGCATCAGAGGCTGGATATAGGCGTTCGCCACCGTGGTGCAGAGCCGGTCAAATTCCCGCGCTTCGGGGCTGACATCGGATGAGATCGAGACGGTCAGGCCGGGGCGGTGCCGGGCCAGCAAATCACGCAATCGCCGCTCATGCGCGGGGTTGGCATAGGCATGCATCAGGCAGATCGCCACCGCCCCGGCCCCACTTGCGTCCAGTTCGGCCAGCAAGTCACCCACTTGCGCCTCGTCCAGCGGGATCAGCACAGCGCCCTCGGCGGACATGCGTTCGCGGATCACAAAGGACCGCTCGCGCGGGACCAGAAGATCGGGCTTTTCCAGATTGATATCGTATTGGGAATAGCGCCGCTCATACCCGATATCGAGGATGTCGCGGAACCCTTCGGTGCAGATCGTCGCCACCACGGCCCCGCGCCGTTCGATCAGAGCGTTGGTGGCCAGCGTGGTGCCATGGATGAACCCCGTCACTTGCGACAGGGACCGCCCGGTTGCGGCCATGACCCGCCGCGCGCCCTCCATCGCGCCATCCGCCGGGTTTCGATGGGTGGTCAGGGTTTTGGTCGAGGCCAGAATCCTGTCTTCGCCTTCGACCAGAACCGTGTCGGTAAACGTGCCGCCAATGTCGATGGCCAATCGCAGCGCGTGTGTCATGTGGTGGTCCGTCCTCGTTTGCAATCCTGCCAGTCAAATGCCCAAAAAGGCGATTACTGACACATCGCAACGAGGTCGCAGCCCGTGGCCCGACGATCCAGAGGGTTGAGGATACACACGCGGTTCATACCTGTTTGTTCCGTGGTTTTCCCGGCCACACTAGCACATTTGCGACATAACTGCGGTCAAATGCCGTCGGGCGGGCCGGGTCCCGCTATTGCTGCGTCACCGTTTTCCAGTCGCCTGTATTCAGGCTGTTGGGCGAGAACTCGGTCAACGCGCCCCGGAAGGGTAAGGCGTCACAAAGCCGAAGGCCTTGAACCATATCAAACCGCCATCCCCGTTCGGCCCCTTGGAACCCGGCGATGTCGGGGTGATGTGGGTCCAGCACCTCGACCGTTCCGGTCAGCATCAGCAGATCACCGTTCTGGTAGTCCGGGAACAACAGGCCCGCGCGCGGTGTGACAAGGAAATTCCCCAACGTATTGAAGAAGTTGTTTCCAAGGAAATCGGGCACAACAAGGCTGTTGCCTTGAACTTTCACAAACCCCGACCGCCCGCCGCGATGCGAGACGTCAACGCTGCGCTCACCTTCGGCGTCAGCATAACTGGCCACGTAGAACGAGTTGGCCGAGGCGATGAACTCGCGCGCCGCCTTGTCCAGAGTTTCAAACCGCTCACTATTGATCTGTGCCCCCTCGGGTGCGGGGTCGCGGATAAACTCAACATCATGGGTCTGGATGTATTTTGGACAATTCCCGAAGGATTGCAGCACGTCCAGCGAAAAGCCGATTTCCGACACCTCTTGCACCGTCGCATTCATCCGGTTGCGCCGACGGGTCGACAACTCGACCCCGACCACTCCAATCGGTGCTGCGGTTTCAAGGGCCGCTTTCAGCGGATCATCCGGATGCGGTTGGGCCTGAACGTCCAGCAAAGTTTCGGTTGGCGTGGACAGAAACCCAGGCCGCCCGGACAGGACCGAGGCCCAGGGCCAGCCCTGCGGATCAACGCTGCCCAGCACGACAAAGGGCAGTTTGCCGAAGAACTCACGATGCTGATCCGGCATGTAGGGGCGTATGACGGTGCGGCCGATTTTCTCCATCCGCTCGCGCTTGCCAATACGTGTCTGCATCTCGCGTTCGCCGCGGTGAAACGGGGATTTGGCGGTTTGTCCGGTGGCATTCATCGGGGGCCTCGCATGGGTTTGAGGGCCCGGCCGTGGCATCGCACGGCCGGTTTTGTCATGGGTCCGAACCGCGTCAGGCGGCGTTCAGACCGGCTGCGGTCTTGGGCATCGGGACAAAGCCGTCCAGCGCCTCAATATTCGCCAAAAGACGGCGGACATTCGGGTATGGATCCAACGAGACGTCACCCTCGGGCGCATGGGCGGTATAGCTGTAGATCGCCACGTCGGCGATGGTCGGGCGGTCGCCCACCAGCCAGTCGCGCCCTTGCAGATGCGCGTCCAGCTTGCCCAGAACCCTGGCCGCCGTCGCGTGGGTGAACGCCTTGTCCAGCGGTGCGTTGAACACGTTGATCAACCGGGCCGCTGCGGGGCCAAAGGCGATCTCACCAGCGGCGAGGGTCAGGAACTTCTGCACCTCGGCCTCAAGCACGGGGTCATTGGGCAGGTAGTCAGGCGCATATTTGCGCGCCAGATACACGAGGATGGCGTTGCTGTCGCAGATGATCACCTCACCATCTTCCAGAACCGGCACCTGCCCTGCCGGGTTCATGGCCAGAAAGTCATCCTGTTTATGCGCCCCGCCCGGCAGGTCCACATCAATCACCCGATGCGGCAGGCCGGCGAGATTTGCGAACAAAACGGCCCGGTGCGCGTGGCCCGAAAGCGGAAAGCTGTGAATGCGGAGGGTCTGGGACATGGGGGATTCCTTATTTTGGCGATTGTCACTGAACCCCAAGCTAACTTGCCCGCATCTAAACTATAATATACTCAACTGGTGAATAACTATGAACGTTTTGTAGACAATGGACACGATCATCGGAATGCGCACCTTTGTGGCCGTGGCCAGCCACAACTCGTTCACCGACGGTGCGCGGCAGGTTGGGATCAGCACCAAACTGGCCAGCAAATATGTCGGCCAGCTGGAACAGCGCCTGAACGCGCAACTGTTCCACCGCACCACCCGCAGCGTGACCCTGACCGACACCGGCAAAGCCTATTTCGAACGGTGCCTGCCTTTGTTGGAACAGTTTGAGGAGCTGGAGGGGCTGGTGCAGCAACGCCAGACCGAGCTGGCAGGCCGCATCCGTATCACGGCCCCGACCGGCTATGGGTCGGCGGAACTGGTCCATCTTCTGAAACCGTTTCAGGACGCACATCCGAATGTCGTGATCGAGCTGCACCTGTCCGATCACCACGTCTCATTGGTGGATGAAGGCTTTGACCTGGCCATCCGTTTCGGTGGGCTGAAGGATTCAACCCTGGTCGCGCGCAAACTGACAGATATGCGGATCGTCTGCTGCGCCGCGCCCGATTATCTGGCCCGGTTCGGCGCGCCGGATGTACCCGAGGATCTGTCAGAGCATAATTGCCTGCTGCAAACGACCGGCAATGTGATCGACAGCTGGGCGTTCAAAGGGCCGGACGGGGACATCATGGTGCCGGTATCCGGAAATTTCCGCGCCAATTCCCCGCGCGCAGTGGCCAATATGGCGGCGGACGGGCTGGGTATCGGTCGCGTCCCACTTTATACTGCCCGGCCCTTTCTGGCGGACGGGCGGTTGCAGCTTATCCTTGAGGCGCAGGAGACCGCAGTCTTGGGCCTCTATGCCACCTACCCGCCCAACCGGCACCTGACGGCCCGCATTCGGGCTTTGATCGATCATCTGGCGGCAGCCCTCGCGCACGGGTGATCTGAGATCAATCCCACAGGTTTTTGAAGTCGGAAGTGAGTATTTGGAACTGATACTTGAAATTTCCCTACCTAGTAGTAGATAGTTTATCTCAAACATATCCCACAGCCGTGGTCCGTCCAAAAAAGGGAAAACCGTTATGGAACTGAACTCAGATTTCTCTGCCCGCGTTGTCGTTCATTCTGATCGATTGGACTGGCAGCCTTCGCCGATGAAAGGCGTTGATCGCCGTATGCTGGACCGGATAGGCGGAGAAGTGGCACGTGCCACGACAATCGTGCGCTACGCCCCCGGCAGTTCGTTCTCGGCCCATACCCATACGGGCGGAGAGGAATTCATCGTGCTGGACGGCGTGTTTCAGGATGAACATGGCGACTTCCCGGCAGGGACCTATGTGCGCAACCCGCCGACCTCATCCCACACGCCCGGCTCTGCCCCCGGCTGCACGATCTTCGTCAAACTCTGGCAATTCGATATGGATGACCGCACGCAGTTTCGCAAAACCATGGCGGATGAGCTTGGAACGCCCGTCAACGGTGTGGCAACCGCAACCCTGCATGAGGACGCGCGCGAAGTTGTCACATATAGTCGTCTTGATCCGGGCGCTGAATTGATCTCGGACGCCAGCGGCGGGCACGAGATCCTGGTGATCGATGGACAAATCACAGCGGGTGGGGACCAATTGGCCAAAAACGCCTGGTTGCGTTTGCCCGAAGGTGAAACCCTGTCGGCGGTTGCTGGGCCAGACGGCGCGAAGGTCTGGATGAAAACCGGGCATTTGCCCTTTGCCCAACCTCCTGCAGTGTGATCGGGGGCCGAGACCGTGAGGCGCAACCTTACGCTGGACACCCAGACACTGATCATCGGCGCAGGTTTGTCAGGTCTCAGCCTTGCCGCGCAACTGGCGCGGCAAGGGCAGGATTTTGTACTGGTCGAGGGGCGCGACCGTCTGGGGGGCCGTATCCTGACCCACCACAACGGCAGCGCGGGGTTTGATCTTGGCCCCGCGTGGTTCTGGCCGGGGCAGCCCCGGATCGCAGCGCTGATCGCGCGGTTGGGGTTGGCCGCGTTCGAACAGTATTCTGCGGGCGAGTTGACCTATGAGGACGAGCAGGGCCGCGTCCTGCGCGGGCACGGGTTTTCGTCGATGCAGGGGTCTTTGCGGGTGGACCGAGGGTTTGGCGCCCTGATCGATGGCTTGGCGAAGCAGGTTGATCCCGACCGCATATATCTCGCGACCCCAATCCAGGCATTGCAGCGCACCGATGATGGTGTGATCGCCACCAGCCGGAACGGTCTGACCTTCCGCGCGAGGCATGTTGTTCTGGCCCTGCCCCCTCGGGTCGCGATGCGCATGTCTTTCACGCCAGCCCTGCCAGAAGCCGCCACAAATGCAATGGCAGCCGCCCCCACGTGGATGGCCGGTCAAGCCAAGGCCCTTGCGATCTATGACACGCCGTTTTGGCGCAAGGCCGGGCTGTCGGGTGATGCCATGAGCCGCTGGGGCCCGATGGTCGAGGTCCACGATGCCTCGCCCGCTGAAACCGGCCCTTATGCGGTGTTCGGCTTCATTGGAACGCCGCCGCAGGCGCGCACAGATCAACAGCGCCTGCGCCAGATGATAACGGAACAACTGACCCGCTTGTTCGGGGCTGAGGCCGCGCAGCCGTTGGATGTGCAAATCAAAGACTGGTCCGCCGACCCGTTTACCGCCGTGGAAGAGGATCAACACCCGCTGTTCAGCCACCCCTCCTATGGCCTGCCCCGCACGCTGGACCGAATTTGGGACAACCGTCTGATCTTTGCCGGAACCGAAGTGGCCCCGCAGTTTGGCGGCTATCTGGAAGGCGCATTGGAAGCGGCGGACCATGTTGCCGCGCGGCTTTTGCAGGAAAAGGTTTGAGACACTATGAGACCAGACACCAAAACCGCCCTTCTGGATGTCGCCGAACACGCCGCCCGCGCGCGCGGTTTCGATGGGTTCAGCTATGCCGATCTGGCCGTTGCGGTCGGTATCCGCAAGGCGTCGATCCACTATCACTTTCCGACCAAAGCCGCCCTCTCGGTGGCCTTGATGGACCGCTATCACGCAACCTTGCAAGGCGAATGCGACCGGATCGACGAAACCTGCCCCACCGCCGCGCAACGTCTGCTGTCCGTTATCGCGTTGTATCGGGATGCGTTGAACGATGGCAAAACGCTCTGCCTGTGTGTCGCGCTGATCAGCAGTCGTGAAAGCCTGTCAGACGAAGTCATCCAGAAAATCAACGACTTCCGCGCCATGATGGTGGCCCGTCTGACGGGCATTTTCGAGCTTGCGCAGACGGACAACAGTATTCGCAATCTGGGCCGCCCCCCGGCCGAGGCCCGCGCGACCCTTGCCTTGCTGGAAGGCGCGCATTTGACAGCCCGCGCGGAAAGCAACGTCGCGCCCTTTGATCTGGCGGTAGAGTTATTGCAGGCCCGCTGTCAGCACGACGGCCAGACCATCACGCCGCGTCCGGTGCCCTGAGCCCGCCGATCGAGGTCAGAAGTTCTACGATCGCACCAATTCCTTCCCTTTGCCGCAATGACGAGAACACAAACGGGCGGCCATTGCGCATTCTGGTCGCGTCGCGTTCCATTACCTCAAGCGACGCGCCCACATGCGGGGCCAGATCGGTTTTGTTGATGATCAGAACGTCCGATTTCGTGATCGCTGGCCCACCTTTGCGCGGGATCTCCTCACCCGCCGCCACGTCGATCACGTAAAGTGTCACATCCGCCAGTTCAGGGCTGAAGGTCGCCGACAGGTTGTCGCCACCGCTTTCGATCAGCACAAGTTCAACATCCGGGTGGCGTGTTTGCATCTCGGCCACTGCTGCCAGATTGATCGAAGCATCCTCGCGGATCGCAGTGTGGGGGCAACCGCCTGTTTCCACGCCGATAATCCGGTCCTGCGGCAGGATTTGCATCCGCATCAGGGCCTCGGCGTCCTCCTGCGTATATATGTCATTGGTGATCACACCAACCGAATGCGTATCGCGCAACGCCTCGGACAAGGCGGCTGTCAGCGTTGTCTTTCCAGCCCCAACCGGGCCGCCAATCCCAACCCGCAAAGGGCCATTCATCTGGGTCATGTTCGGAACATCCTTGAATATTGGGTTTCATGTTTCATTGACGCGATATCGGACAGAAACGCGGTCGAGCTAAGCGCCTCGAGCCCTTGATCCTGCGCTTCGGTCGCCAGTCTGGAGCATAGCGGTGTCAGGTCTCGGATCAGCCGTTGCGCCTCGGTCTGGCCAAGGGGAACCAACCGCGTGGCACATGCCACAAGGTTCGACATGAAGGATTGCACGAACATCTGTGTCGTCAGGAGCAGAGGCAAACCATGCAGACGCGCGGCACGTCCGACCGCAACCGGATAGGTCAGGCCGGCCAGATCCACCTCCCAAACCTGTGCTGTGACACCACAGAACGCCTCACCCAAAAGCTGCGTTTCCATCAACCGCTCGGACGAGGCGCAGAAGGCGCGTGCGGTTGCGTCGATCTCGGTCAGTTCCTTCTTCGAGTTGGCATTATAAGCCGCCACAAGAAACAAAGCGTCATTCCGGACCGAGCCATGGTTCAGCACATCCGAAATCCATGCGCCCGCGCTGTTGGCATCCGTCACGGCCCCGCTATCGATGGCCCATTCCAGCCCGTGCGAATAGGCGAACCCGCCCACCGGATAGGCGGGTGACAGCCACTGGTTCAGCGTCAGGATATCGGCGTCAGTGGGCGTGGCCATGGGTCCTGCCGTGCCCGTAAGCCCCGCCTTCCGGGGTGAAGGGTTCCACAACCTCGCGCGTGGTGGCACCCAGTTTGTCCAGCATGTCCCGGATCACATGATCGCGCTGGATCAGCAAACGGCCCGGTTCGATCTGGCAGGGCGTGTGGCGGTTGCCGATATGCCAGGCCAGGCGCAGCAGGTTGTCTCCGCTGACTTCCAGCAGATCTTCGGGCGCGGCCACCACTTCGATCTCGCGCCCATCTTCCAGAACAAGAACGCCGCCGTGATCCAGCGACAGCGTCTGCGCCAGATCGACCAGAAACGCCTCACCATCATCGGTGGCCAGCATCTTGCGGCGCAGGAACCGGCCGTCATAGTCCAGCGAAACCTGCGCATGGGCAGGGGCATGGGTGTGATCGTGATAGATGCGGGCGGTTTTAATATCGGGTGTCATCGGGGCCTCTTCCAATCTCAGAACATGAAATAGCGTTGCGCCATCGGTAAAACCTCGGCCGGTTGGCAGGTCAGCAATTCGCCATCTGCGCGGACCTCATAGGTTTCGGGATCGACCTCGATATGCGGGGTTGCATCGTTCAGCAACAGGTCCCGCTTGCCGATGTTTCGCGTGTTTCGCACGGCAACCGTTTGCTTGGCCAAACCAAGCGCGTCACCAATCCCGTCGGCCTGTGCCGCTGCCGAGACAAAGGTGATCGCCGAATGCTCGACCGAGCGGCCATAGGCCCCGAACATCGGACGGCTATAGACCGGCTGCGGCGTCGGGATCGAGGCGTTCGGGTCCCCCATCTGTGCACAGGCGATGGTCCCACCCAGCAAAACCATCTCGGGCTTCACCCCGAAAAACGCAGGGTTCCACAGCACCAGATCGGCGCGTTTGCCTTCTTCGATACTGCCAATTTCATGGCTCAGGCCGTGCGCGATGGCCGGATTGATGGTGTATTTCGCAATGTAGCGACGAACGCGCAGGTTATCGTTGTCGCCGGTTTCCTCTGGCAGGCGTCCGCGCTGCTTCTTCATCTTGTCGGCGGTTTGCCAGGTGCGGATCAGCACCTCCCCCACCCGGCCCATGGCCTGACTGTCGGACGCAATGATGCTGAACGCGCCCATGTCGTGCAGGATATCCTCGGCGGCAATGGTCTCGCGCCGGATGCGGCTTTCGGCAAAGGCCACGTCCTCGGGGATGGATTTGTCGAGGTGGTGGCAGACCATCAACATATCCAAATGCTCTTCCACCGTATTCACTGTGAAGGGCCGCGTCGGGTTGGTGGATGAGGGCAGAACGTGATTCTCGCCGCAGATCTTGATGATGTCCGGCGCATGGCCGCCACCCGCGCCTTCGGTGTGGAAGGCATGGATCGTCCGGCCTTTCATCGCAGCCACCGTGTTTTCCACGAAACCGGATTCGTTTAGCGTATCGGTGTGGATCATCACCTGCACGTCCATCGCATCCGCCACAGACAGACAACAGTCGATGGCGGCGGGCGTTGTCCCCCAATCTTCGTGCAGTTTCAACGCGCAGGCCCCGCCCTTGACCTGTTCCTCAAGCGCGGCGGGCAGCGAGGCGTTGCCCTTACCCGCAAAGGCCAGGTTCATCGGAAAGGCGTCTGCCGCCTGCAACATCTGCCCGATATGCCAGGGGCCGGGCGTGCATGTGGTGGCCAAAGTGCCATGAGCCGGGCCGGTGCCGCCGCCCAACATGGTCGTTAGACCGGAATGCAGCGCGTCTTCAATCTGTTGCGGGCAAATAAAGTGGATATGGCTGTCGAATCCACCGGCGGTCAGAATGCGCCCCTCGCCCGCAATAACCTCGGTCCCCGGTCCGATGACAATGTCGACACCGGGCTGCGTGTCCGGGTTCCCGGCCTTACCGATCTTCGCAATACGCCCATCTTTCAGGCCCACATCCGCCTTGTATATGCCCGAGTGATCGACGATCAGCGCGTTGGTGATGACCGTATCCACGGCCCCCTCGGCCCGCGTGACCTGAGACTGCCCCATCCCGTCGCGGATCACCTTGCCGCCACCAAACTTGACCTCTTCGCCATAGACCGCGTTGCGATGCCCGGTTTCGGTGAACCGGGCCGCTGTGGCGCGATCCACGATCAGGTCCTGTTCAACCTCGATAATCAGATCGGTATCGGCCAGACGCACCCTGTCGCCCACCGTTGGCCCGAACATGGCGGCATAATCACTACGGCTGATCTTGCCCGGCATCTCTCAAAGCCCCCATGATATGCATGTTGAAACCGTAAATGTGCCGACGCCCCTCGTACGGAACCAGCATGACCTCGCGCGTTTGCCCCGGCTCGAACCGCACGGCTGTCCCGGCCGGAACATCAAGCCGCATCCCCAATGCGGCATAGCGATCAAAATCAAGTGCCGAGTTCGCCTCGGCAAAGTGATAATGGCTGCCAACCTGAACCGGGCGATCACCCGTATTTGCAACCGCAATCAAACGACTGCTGCGCCCGGCATTGAGCGTCAGCGACCCCTTCGCCGGAATGACCTCACCCGGGATCATTTGGGCAGTTTGGATATCAGAGTGATGGCGACCAGCGCGATCAGGGCCAGCCCAACACCCAGCCCAACACCCAGCGCGACGTAATCGCTGCCATGAGCGTGAATATGGGTGTCCGAGTGGGCCAGCGCCGGGCCGGACAGGACAAGGGCGGGAAACAGCATACGGTTCATTTGGACCTCCTGTATGGGTTAGCGAATAGGGTTGTGGACGGTCACAAGCTTGGTTCCGTCCGGAAACGTGGCCTCGACCTGTACGTCGAGGATCATCTCGGGCACGCCCTCCATGCATTGATCGCGTGTGATGACTTCGGCCCCGGCCTGCATCATGTCAGCGACCGAGCGCCCATCCCGCGCGCCTTCGACCACCGCATCGGTGATCAGGGCGATCGCCTCGGGGTGGTTCAGCTTGACGCCCCGCGCCAAACGCTTGCGGGCGACCTCGGCGGCCATGGCGATCAGCAGTTTGTCTTTTTCACGCGGGGTCAGGTTCATGTCACAGCATCCAGCATCGTGGGAGAGTTTCGGAATTCAATCGTCGCAGGACCGGCAGCAAAATGCGGCGCAACGCGAACCCGCTGGGCGCCAGTATCCGAACCACCATCAGGCCTTCGCGGATAAGGCTGGCACCTCCGGTGTCCGGCAGTATTTCCCGCACTGCTTGCAGAA
This sequence comes from Ruegeria sp. K5, assembly GCF_056531805.1. Lineage (NCBI taxonomy): Bacteria > Pseudomonadati > Pseudomonadota > Alphaproteobacteria > Rhodobacterales > Roseobacteraceae > Ruegeria > Ruegeria sp. K5. Next base: position 301,531 of record NZ_JBQFML010000003.1, read on the forward strand.
GTCCGCCTGCCGAGGTCGAGGCCAGAATGACCAACGCCATAGCCCCTGCCCCGCCCCCAATGTCGGGCCTGCCAAGATGCGCATTCAGATCACCTTCAAACCGGATTGCGTCCAGAAACAGTGGCTGATTGCCGAGGCGGAGTTCGATGTGGTCCCACAAGCGTATATCGCCGAGGGTTTCGCCCATGGCCTGCCGCCCGAAGATCAGCGGCTCGACCACCAGCGCCTGCGCGCCGGGATCGAGATCGACGATCAGACGCCGATTCAGAGCGCTGTTGTCATAGAGGATCGTCTCTTGCGGCAGCCAGTTCAGGCGCGCCCCCCCGCCCACCTTGATCGTGTTTCTGACGGTACCAACTTGTCCAGGCTGCGCCTTGTAAACCCGCTCACACGCTTGGGTTGTCAAAGTCACTGTCGTGTCAGGGGCTATCTGCCCGGTAAAGCGGAACTGATCGCCTCCGGTGATCCCACCGGCCGTGTTGAGCAAAACGGCCTCCAGACCCAGGTCCTGCGCGCGCGGGAACATGCACTTGTACGAGCCCGACTGCTGGAACCCGTCGATGACTGTTTTGCGGCCCAGTGCCTTGCTGGACAAAAAGACCCTGCCCACGGCGCGGGGCGGATTGGCCAAATTGGGGGACGATATCGGGATGGTCTGGGTGATGGGAACGGCTCATGCTTCAAGGCTGCGGGAAATTTGTCGCCGCCTGTTGCAGTGAACTCTATGAACTGCGCCCTGGACCTGCCGATTCTCCTGTCGATCTGCTTAAATCCTGTGCGAATTGACGCCATTCGCCCAGTTTTTGCTCAAACTTGTATCGACGACCTTATTGAATGGTCGCGTTCAATATTAGCGCATCACACCCCGCACCTTCCAGTTTTTTTGCTTCGCGACAGTCTCGGAGTTGGACCTTCGCCTGCTTTAGAGGTGCATTCTCAAACAATGAGGCGATGCACATAATGCTCTTTTTCTGACATTAATGCGCACAACTTGAAACCCTCAATGAAAGGCCCAAACCAGGTTGGAACTAGTCTCCTAGATTGCCCCTCAGTTTCGTTGCGAAACCGAGGTCAGAGCATGTGCTCTGCAATCTGCTCAACGATCCGCGCCGCATCATCTGCAGACAAGTTGCGCCCGCGAATGCGAAGGCGCAGTTCGCCTGCCGAGACCTCTGCCTGAATTTCCCCACCACCCGGAAGACTGACCGGTGCCAAACGCTCAACCTGTTGCGGTCGTCCGCCACGCGTTTTGTCTCTGGACGGTTCGGGCGCGTCCCTGAGCGCATTTTCCAGCAAGGACCATTCCGCCTTGGCATCCAGAACATCTGCACCTGCCAGGGCCTGCCGCAGTTTGGCTTGTGCCCCGTCCCTCAATGCGGCCGCGAGCTTCAGACCGGCCTTCTCGGTCAAGGCGATGGGATGCTGCAGCAAATCCCCCAGCGCCTCGTGAACACTGGCAAAGCTGCGCACCTTGGAACGTTTGGCCTTGGACGCGGCTGCAAACAAAACGTCCACTGCGGATTCGGTGGAGTCGAAAACCCCCTGCCCTGCGGCCAGAACAGCGATCCGACCGCGCTCATACGGGCTCAGGTTGGCGCGCAGTTCGTTCTCTTCGACCATCGAAACATAGGCACCCTGCCCTGTCTCGGCGTTGCGCACAAAAGCCGGGATCGCCGCAAATCTCGAATCGGTTTTGGCCAGACGCCGGAAGGCATCCAGGCGTCTAAACCCGGAAATAAGGCCATACCCCTCACCGTCCGGTGTAACCTCGATCGGTGTGCGAAGGCCGTGGACGCGCAAGGACTCCAGCAACTCGGCCATTGCCTCTTCATCCTCGACCATGCGGTCCCGTCGGATGTAGTCGGCATCAATATCGTCCAGGGCCAGCTTTTGCGCCACCAGACCAGCGTCTTTTGCGTCGCGCCAGGCGGCGGCATCTGTTTGGTCCTGCGCCAGTGCGACCCTGTCCGTCACCGCAGCCATCCCGTTCAAAGACGCAGCCTCGGCCGCAACCTGTGCAATCGGCGGTGCCGGGGATTTTGTATCAAACGGGCTGATCGAAGGTTTCGCGACGAAACCAGCCTCGAGCTGTTCCAGTTCCGCCGTGTCCGGGGCGGTCAGTCTTCTGCGTTTAGCCATCTGCCTCTCCTCCCATCTGAGCATCGCGCCACCAGCACCCGATCAGAACCTCTTTGAATTCCGCATAGGTCCGGTCAAAGGTCTCGCGGCCTCGCACATAGGTGTCGCGGTTGAAATCGCGGTAATCCGCTTCGTATATCCCGTTCACTTGCTCCCCCGCCTGCCCGACCAAAGCGGTATAATCCTGACGGTAGGCATTCATGAAATCCCCGAAATAAGCCTGTATGACATTTGCCATGTCGGTCTGCTGACTGGCGTCAAAGCGCGTGATGATTGCCCGGACTACATCCCATTCGAACTTAAGTTCCGGTAAACCTGCCGCCCGTTGCGCGGCATTCTCGCCATCTTCGATGCTGGCAAAAGTCGTATACAGCATGTCGAAGAACCGGCCCGTCGAATCAAACTCCAGGAATGACGCCCCAAGGGGCACCAACAGAATATCCGCCGCAGCCAACGCGTTGATCGTTAGGTACCCAAGTGCAGGAGGGGTATCGAGGAATACGATGTCGTAATCATTCAGAACGCCTTCGTCCTGCAGGAAGTTCGTCAACCCATCCCAAAGAGGCCAGCTGCGCAGGCCCATGCGCCAGACGGGAATCTGGAACTCGGCCCAATACAGGTTCAGCTGCGCGCCGATCAGATCGATATTGGGCCAGTGCGTCTGTTGAATGACATCGCGGGGCAGGGTGGTCAGGGCCTCTTGTAGCGTTTCGTCCAAGGGGATTTCGGGTTGACCCGCCGCGCTGCGAACCCTGTTTTCCTCTTGCACGGCGCGCGCATAGTCTTTGGCGATCAATGGAAACACCGTTTGCCATTCATCCGCGACGCGACCTCCAAGGATCGAGGTCATGGACCCCTGGCTGTCCAGATCGATCACGAGGACCTTGTATCCGTCCAGCGCGGCGGACATCGCCAAATGAGCGGCGGTCGAGGTCTTTCCGACACCACCCTTGAAATTGGCGACGGCGACGACCTTTGCCGGAAGGCCCTCCGGACGATACGGCAGATATTCCTTTGTGCTGACGCCTTCAGCCGCGAAATGCTGGCGCAGGGTCAGAACCTCTTCCAAAGTGAACCATTTGGATCCGGCCTCGCCCTCACCCTGGGGCAGGTCGGGATTGGCCTTCAGAACCCGCCTCAGATGGGCGGGGGCGACTGGAATAAGATATTTGGTGATTTCCCAAATGGAAAACCGCCGCAGCCGTTTTTCTCCATCAGGGGCATAGCCACGGCGGGCAAGGTCTTCTCGTCCCTTGGCGCAGAATGTGGCCGCTTTCGCGAATCGAGATGTCCCGATAGGATCAGGCAACTTGGTTGCCGCGTTCTCTGGATCAAGATTCAAATAGGGCGGCACGGGAGGTTGGTTGGATTTGTTCACTGTCGATGCCTCGGATAATGTTCGCCTTACCAGCGTATATTCCAAAATGTAGCGAACATTTTGTCTGGCGGCTATCCTTCATTGCGGTTTTTTCCACAGAAATACATCAAATGACCGAGTTTCGTCGCGAAACCAGTTCTTAAAACAGAAAAAGGCGCAACAAAGAGTTTATTCTATTTAGAAGTTTTAAATTCTTTGGGCCAAAAACTACTAATAATAACAATGAGATGAATGTACTACCGGACCTCAATACGGTACGAAAGGAACCCGTTTTCAGGACAATAGGTTCCTGTTTGCAGGACGAAAAGCGCCAGAATCCGGGAAGAGGGGGCCCGATTCGCGGTATTCAAAAAAACAGGCGAAATCAGAGCCTAATCCTGCCCCTCGGAACAGGTTGACGAGTCGTTTTGAGCGGCATCCAGTCTTCACCGAGTCCCTGCCCTGGGGATAACTCTCGGTGCAGAGTCATTAGGTACCTGTCTACGGGATTCCCTTCATCCTGTATTTGGGCACCCAAAGAAGATTGATCATTGGGTACCTTTCATGGCACAAATATCAAAACGAGCAGTCAGGCAGAATCATGCCGGATACATTATTGGACATGGATACCCTCTCTGGTGCGCTGCGCCGGGAGACGGTGAAAAAGAATGTCGCCGCGATTCATATCAGCGGCAAGCTGACGCTGTTGCAGCGCAAGCTATCCAATGTGTTGTTGCTGAATGCCTATGATGCGCTGACCTCGGCCCCCACCCATACGATTGACGCCAGAACCCTGGCCATGATGGTCGGTTACAATTCCAACGACTTCGATACACTGCGCGCCAGCCTGCGCGCTTTGGCGGAAACCGTAGCCGAGTGGGATATGCTGGATGAACAGGGCCGTCAGGAATGGGGCGTCTCGTCCTTGCTGAGTTTTGCCAAGCTGAAGAACGGGGTGTGCGAATATGCCTATTCCCCGGCGTTGGCGCAGAAGCTTTATGACCCCAAGATCTATGCCCTCATCAATGTGCAGATTCAGCGGAATTTCAGTTCAGGCCATGGCCTGGCATTGTATGAGAATTGCTATCGTTTTGTCAGAACGGGCTCGACAGGGTGGTGGGCGCTGGACGTGTTCCGAAAGTTGATGGGCGTGGATGGCAGCGACTATTACAGCAGCTTCAAGCATCTGAACGCCAAGATCATCAAACCGGCGGTGGCCGAGGTGAACAAAAGCTCGGACATTCTGATTGATCCGGAATTCAAGAAGAAGGGTCGCACCGTCACGGACATCCGATTCCGTATCAAGGGCAATCCACAGAAAGCGATGTTCGAGATTGATGACAGCGACGGCGTTCGCAACCTGCCGATCTACAAGACGCTGCGCGATCAGGGGGTATCCGACAGGTTGGCGCGGCAGTGGATTGCTGAACATGGGGAAGACTATGTGCGGCAAAAGCTGGACTATGTAAGCGGGCAGGGGGGTGTAAAATCAACGCTGGGCTACCTATCGGCTGCGCTGCGCGATGATTACCAGCCACCCGATCCGGACCCGAAACCAGAGCCAAGCCCACAGGCTCTGGCCGCGGCGGAACAGCGTCAGGAAGAACGGGCTGAGGAAGATCGGGCCTATGCCGCGCGGGTGGCCGAGCGATCCGAAAGGGCGCGAAAGCTCTCGATTGTCGAAGAACTGGTTTCGCGGCGAAACCCCACGCAGAGAGATGCCGACAAGCGTTTGTTCTTGGCCGGGCTGGACAATGACCTGGATCGGGAACATTTCCGCGCACATGGGTGGCGATCCGGTCTGAACGCGGCGGCAATCTTTGCCTTTTGGCAGGACCTGGAGCCAGAGGCCTTTGAGTAAATGGCCCGCATCCGGTTTGACTGCGCAACAAGCCGGTCCAATGTGGTGAGCATAAAGCCGAAATAATGACTATTAAAAACCAAACAGCTCTAAGTCCTTTTGATCCTTAGGATGAAACCCTCGCGCGCAATGCGACCCCAAATATCAAAACCGCAAAATCAGGAATTTCCCCGTTTGCGTATGCCGCGTCCTTAGGTCAAGTTGCCCGTCAGAGACTGCGCAATGCCGCAGACAGGTTCGAGGGACAGATCCGAGATGACGCAAAGAAATGGCGGTGTGGTACTGGTGGAATGCCTGCAGGCGCTTGGGGCGCGGCACAGTTTTGGCGTTCCCGGTGAAAGCTATCTGGCAGTTCTGGATGCGCTGCATGACACAAGCAGCACAAGGCGGGATACAAACGGCGCGCTGGATTTCACCTTATGCCGGAATGAAGGTGGTGCTGCGTTCATGGCTTCGGCTTACGGCAAGCTGACCGGTCAGCCCGGTATCTGCTTTGTGACCCGAGGACCGGGCGCGACCAATGCTTCAATTGGCGTGCACACGGCGATGCAGGACAGCGCCCCGATGATCCTGTTCGTAGGGCAGGTCGGGACGGACATGAAAGGGCGCGAGGCGTTTCAGGAGATCGACTATCGCGCCTATTTCGGCACTGTCGCCAAATGGGTAACCGAGATTGAGGCGGTGGACCGCATCCCCGAGATCATCGCCCGCGCCTGGACCACCGCAATATCAGGCCGCCCCGGCCCAGTGGTTGTCGCCTTGCCCGAGGATATGCTGACCGAAGTAACAGACGTCCCCGCGTTGACGGGCCCTGCGCCGGTTCACGAACCCGGCCCAACGCCCGACGCGATTGCGGCGGTTGTGTCCAAACTCTCGACCGCAAAACGCCCGCTGATCCTGATTGGTGGTGGTGGCTGGCGGGCCGAGGGCAGCACGGCTTTGCAGCGATTTGCCGAAGCCGCCGATATTCCGGTGATCGCCGCCTTCCGGTTTCAGGACATCCTGGACAACCACTCGCCCAGCTATGTGGGTGACGCCGGGACCGGCATGACACCGGCGACCCGAGCACAGATCCAGGGCGCGGATGTGATTCTGGCCATTGGCGTGCGGTTCGGAGAGATGACAACTGATGGCTACACCTTGCTGAACGTGCCCAAACCGGATCAGACGCTGATCCATGTGCACGCCTCGGACCGCGAGATTGGAAAGGTCTACATTGCTGACCTAGGTGTCCAATCCGGCCCGAATGCCTTTGCTCAGGCCATGTCGCAACAGGTTGTGCAAGGCAGCTGGGCGGACTGGCGGGCCAGAGCCCGCGCGGATTATAAGGCATTTTTCGATCTGCCCGACCTGCCCAGCCCCGTGGATATGGGTAAGGTCTCGGCCTATCTGCGCGACCGTCTGCCCGAGGATGCGATCCTGACCAATGGTGCCGGCAACTTTACCGTTTGGCCGAACAAGTTCTTCAAGTACGGCCCGAACCAGCGGCTGCTGGCTCCGCAATCCGGGGCGATGGGCTATGGGCTTCCGGCTGCCGTTGCCGCCAAGGTCGCGCATCCGGACCGGACTGTTGTCTGTTTTGCCGGGGATGGTGATTTTCAGATGAACTGTCAGGAGCTTGGAACCGCCATGCAGGCCGGGGCCCAGCCCATCGTATTGATCCTGAACAATGGCACATACGGCACCATTCGGATGCATCAGGAAAAAGCCTATCCCGCTCGCGTCTCGGGCACGACGCTGGAGAACCCGGATTTCGCAGCACTTGCAAGGTCTTACGGTTACCATGCTGAGCGGGTTGAGCGGACCGAGGAGTTCAAGGCCGCGTTCGAACGGGCGCTGGCGTCGGACAGCGGGGCGGTTTTGGATCTGAACATCTCAGCCGAAGCGCTGACTCCGCGCCAGACCCTCAGCCAGATGCGCGAGGCAGCACAGAAGGCGGGCTCCTGATAAAAGTTTCGGGGCCTCTTTCCCTTGTAGGACGGGCTGTCTAAGAAGTGCGTCCAACTTGATTTCAGGAGGCCCCATTGGACCGTATCGCCCGCACCATCGCCACCGAGATTCAAGCCCGCCCCGAACAGGTGAATGCAGCGGTCAAACTGTTGGATGACGGGGCGACGGTGCCGTTTGTGGCGCGGTATCGGAAAGAGGCAACGGGCGGGCTGGATGACGGTCAGCTGCGCACCTTGTCCGACCGCCTGACCTATTTGCGCGAGCTTGAGGCGCGGCGTGACACGATTCTGAAATCGATCAAGGATCAGGGCAAGCTGAGCGACGATCTGGCCAAATCCATCGCACAGGCCGACACCAAGGCGCAGCTTGAAGACATCTATCTGCCCTATAAGCCCAAACGCCGCACCAAGGCGATGATCGCCCGCGAAAACGGGTTGGAGCCTCTGGCCGATGCCATCCTTGCGGATCGGTTCGCTGATCCCGAGGCGCTGGCAAATGGGTATATTACTGACGCCGTGCCTACGCCGCGCGACGCGCTAAACGGGGCGCGGGATATTCTGACCGAACGGCTGACCGAAAACGCCGCCCTTTTGGGCGAGTTACGCGGCTTCATGCAGCGCGAGGCGTATCTGAGTGCCAAGGTCATCGAGGGCAAGGAAAAGGAAGGCGCCAAGTTCAGCGACTATTTCGACCATTCCGAGTTGTGGGCAGACGTCCCCTCGCACCGGGCGCTGGCGATGCTGCGCGCCTCGAAAGAGGGGATCGTGACGCTGGATATCGCGCCGGAACCGGAATTTGGGGCAGGGCGGGCCGAGACGATTGTGGCCGCCCATTTGCAGACGCGCGGCGACGGGCCGGGCGACAAGTGGCTGCGCAAGGTGGCGGGCTGGACCTGGCGGGTCAAGCTGTCGCTCAGCATGATGGTCGAACTGATGGCCGACCTGCGCAGTCGGGCGCAGGACGAGGCCATTCAGGTCTTTTCCCGCAACCTCAAGGATGTGCTGTTTGCAGCGCCAGCCGGTGCGCGGCCTACATTGGGTCTGGACCCCGGCATTCGAACCGGGGTTAAGGCGGCTGTGGTAGATGCAACGGGTAAGGTTGTGGCAACGGACACGCTCTATCCGTTTCAGCCCAAGAACGATTTGCGCGGGGCGCAAGCGGCGATCGTGAACCTGATCTCGGCCCATCAGATCGAACTGATTGCCATCGGCAATGGCACCGCCAGCCGCGAAACCGAACGGATGGTGGCCGACACGATCAGCCTGTTGCCCAAGAGCGTGAAAGCGCCCACCAAGGTTGTGGTGTCCGAGGCCGGGGCCTCGGTCTATTCCGCCTCGGAACTGGCGGCGCGGGAGTTTCCCGATCTGGACGTGTCTTTGCGCGGGGCGGTGTCGATTGCCCGCCGGTTGCAGGACCCGCTGGCCGAACTGGTGAAGATCGAACCGAAATCCATCGGCGTGGGGCAATACCAGCACGACGTGGATCAGCACCGCCTGTCCCAGTCGCTGGCAACCGTGATCGAGGATGTGGTGAACGCGGTGGGGGTTGATCTGAACACCGCCTCGGCCCCGCTGCTGTCGCATGTGTCGGGTCTGGGTCCGGCGCAGGCCGAGGCCATCGTCAGCCACCGGGACATCAATGGACCATTTCGGTCGCGCAAGGATCTGCTGGACGTCGCCCGCCTTGGCCCCCGCGCCTTTGAACAATGCGCCGGGTTCCTAAGGATCCGGGATGGGGCAGAGCCGCTGGACGCCTCCTCGGTCCACCCCGAGGCCTATGACGTCGCGCGCCGGGTGGTCGCCGCCTGTGGCCGGGACATCCGGCAGATCATGGGGCATGAGGGTGCCCTGAAACGTTTGCGGGCGGAACAATTCGTGGATGACAGGTTCGGCCTGCCCACCGTGCGCGATATTTTTGCCGAATTGGAAAAACCCGGCCGCGACCCGCGACCCAGTTTCGTGACGGCCTCGTTCACGGACGGGGTGGAAGAGATCACCGATCTGAAACCCGGCATGATGCTGGAGGGCACCGTCACCAACGTCGCGGCCTTCGGGGCGTTTGTCGATATCGGCGTGCATCAGGACGGGCTGGTGCATGTCAGCCAACTGGCAGACCGTTTCGTCAAGGACCCGCATGAGGTGGTCAAGACCGGTCAGGTCGTCAAAGTGCGCGTGGTCGAAGTGGATGTGCCGCGCAAACGCATCGGCCTGACCATGCGCAAGAAGGGCGGCGACACGCGGCGCAGGGCGTGAACAAAGGGCAGACACGTCGCAAATTCGTTAAGCAGCCAATGATACGCTGACGGCGACCGGGCTGCATCCGGCTGGACTTGGTTGACACAATGCAAGACGCTCGGGTCGGATTGTTTGGAAATGGGCGGCCCCCGGGGTCGTAGGTAACTGAAAAACATGCAATATCACAACAAACCATACGATCAGCTTAGCGTCGGGGACAGCGCCGAAATCACGCGCAGCTGTTCGGTTGACGACTTCTATGTCTTCGCCAACAACTCGGGCAATCACAACCCGCTGCATCTGGCGCATGAAGACGGTGACGGCGACAATGAGCCCGAGGCGCTTGCCCCCGCGATCTTTGTCGGCGCGCTGGTCTCGGCGGTGCTGGGCAACGTTCTGCCGGGCGCAGGCACCCTGTATAAATCCCAGAGTTTCGAGTTTGTCGCGCAAGCCTATGCGGGTGACGAATTGACTTCGAAAGTCACCGTTCTGGAAAAGCGCGACCACCGCGAGGTTATGTTTGACACCAGCGTCACGCGGGCATCGGATGGGGCCGTGATCCTGCGCGGGCAGGCCGTCGTGATTGCGCCGGAAAAACAGATGACCTTTGCCGAGGTTGATCTGCCCGGCCTGGTGGTCAAACGTCATCGCCATTTTGACGCCCTTCTGGAACGGGTGCGCCCATTGGACCCGATGCCAACCGCAATTGTCGCCCCGGAAGAGGCGAACTCATTGGGTGGGGCCCTGCTGGCGGCGCGTGAGACCATTATTCAACCGATCCTGATCGGTGACCCGGACAAAATCTACGCCGCCGCGCATGAGATCGGTCAATCGCTGGACGCGTTCGAGATTCTGCCGGTGATGGATCACCTTGGCGCGGCACACACCGCCGTTGATCTGGTTGCCGAAGGGCGGGCGCAGGCCGTGATGAAAGGGCATTTGCACACGGATGAGCTGCTTAAGGCAGCGTTGCGCCGGGATCAGGGGCTGCGGACCGGTCGGCGCTTTACCCATGTCTTTGTCATGGATGTACCCGGCCAGCCGCGGCCTTTGCTTGTGACCGACGCGGCGATCAATATCGAACCGGATCTTGAGACCAAGATCGACATCACCCAGAACGCCATAGATCTGGCGCTGTCGCTGGGCATCGAACAGCCCCGCGCCGGGGTGTTGTCGGCTATTGAGACGGTGAACCCGGCGATCCGGTCTTCGGTCGATGCGGCGCTTTTGTCAAAGATGGCCGAGCGTGGCCAGATCAAAGGCGGCTTGGTCGATGGGCCGCTGGCGATGGACAATGCGGTCAGCCTTGCCGCTGCGCGCACCAAGGGCATCGTGTCCGAGGTTGCGGGCCGCACCGATATTCTGGTCGTGCCCAATCTGGATGCGGGCAACATGATGGCCAAGCAACTGACCTATATCGCCAATGCCGAAGGGGCAGGGGTGGTCATGGGGGCCAAAGTACCGATCATCCTGACCAGCCGTGCGGATGACGACAAGGCGCGGCTTGCGTCTTGCGCAGTGGCGGCGCTGCATCAGGCGCGTATCTCGGCGGAAGGGAAGGGGCGGGCATGACCCATGTTGTGACGCTGAACGCCGGGTCATCCTCGCTGAAGTTCGGGTTCTACGAACTTGCCCCCGGCGACCCGGTCGAGAAATGCACCGGCACCGTCGAGCGCATCGGCGAGGCGAGCGTCTCGGTCACGGCAAAATCGGCCAGCGGCAGGGCGCTGGCCAATGGCAGCCCGGGCGAGACGCCGGACCATGCAGCAGCGCTGGATTGGGTTCTGGGCTTTCTCAGCCGAACCTATCCGTCCGCGCAGGTGTCGGCGGTCGGGCACCGTGTCGTCCATGGAGGCCCGGATATCGACACGCCCTTGCCATTGACCGCAGACTCGATCGCGGCGCTGGACAAACTCTCGCCCTTCGCGCCGCTGCACCAGCCGCATAACCTGGCCGGGGTGCAGGCGGCGATGGAACGGTTTCCCGACGCGGCGCAGATCGCTTGTTTCGACACCGCCTTTCACCGCAACCACCCGTGGGAGAATGACGTCTTCGCCCTGCCGCGCGAGTATTATGACAAAGGTGTACGTCGCTACGGGTTTCACGGCCTCAGCTATGACTACATTTCGGGCCATATGGCGGATACCGCACCGTTGCTGCATGAAGGCCGGGTCGTTGTTGCGCATCTGGGCAACGGGGCATCGATGTGCGCGATGATCGGCGGGCGCTCTGTCGGATCGACCATGGGGTTCTCGGCCTTGGACGGGTTGCCGATGGGCACCCGCTGCGGTCAGCTTGATCCCGGTGTCGTGCTGTACCTGATGGAGCAAGAGGGGCTGAGCGCCACAGAAATCTCGGATCTGCTGTTCCGAAAATCCGGCCTGCTGGGCCTGTCGGGTCTGTCCAATGATATGCGTACGCTGGAAAAGGCCGACACCCATGAAAGCCGACAGGCGATCAGCTATTTCACCTTCCGTCTGCGGCGCGAACTTGGTGCGATGGCGGCGGTTCTGGGCGGTATCGATGCGCTGGTCTTCACCGGTGGCATCGGTGAAAACTCACGCCTTGTGCGCGACCGGGTCTGTACCGGGATGGGCTGGCTGGGGATCGAGCTTGATCCCGACGCAAATGCAGACAACAACCGGATCATCTCGACCAACCTGTCCCGCGTGGTGACAATGGTGATCCCCACGAATGAGGAACTGGTCATCGCCCGCGCCGCCGCCGATCTGCTGGCAGGTTCGGATGTCCCAGCTAGAGGCAGCCACTAAAGCGCTGGCTGCGGATCGCGTCCGGGGTCAGGCGATAGCGGTCGCGAAACGACCGGGTCAGCGTTGTGACCGACGAAAACCCGGTCGCCGCCGAAATCTCGCGCTGTGACAGATCGGTGTGGCGCAGCAATTCATGCGCCCTTTCCAACCGCAAGGCCTTGTAGGTCGACAACAGTTTGGTTCCGGTTTTTTCCAGAAACCGCCGCTGCAACTGTCGGGTCGAGGTTCCCAGAATGCGCGAAATATCGGGGATTTTCAGCGGGTCCTCGATATGCGCCAGCATGGCATCAACGGCGTGCAAAACCATCGGATCCGCGCCGGATCTTTGGATCAACCGTGTGGCCAAAGTGCTTTTGTGCTGCGCTTCCGGCTCGGTCAGGCCGATATACGCGCGCAGCGTGTCCGCGATATAGGCCCCGTGATCCAGCGAGGCCAGATCAGCCAGCAACCGCAACGCACCAAGCCGGGTCGAGGCGCTGTGCGTGCGCCCCTCAGCCGTCAGGTGCCTGTCGCCACTACAGATGCACAGCCCGCTTTCCTGCGCGGCGGCGGCGAAGTTCGGGTGCACCGCAACGGATTTCTTGTGCGTACGCCCGATTTCGGCCAGCAACAACACGGCGCTTCCAACAAGGATGGTGCGTTGGGCCAGGCTGATCACCTGCGCGGTCCATGCTCTTTCCATGGGGGACAAGGTCCAGTGATTTTCCAGATCCCCCCAGAAGATAGCGGTCCGCCCGTGCCAGAAGATCGGGTTCCCCGGTTTTTCCTGTGCAATCTGGCGGATGTTCACCTGATAGGAATAGTCTTCGGAAAACGCGTTAAGGGCCTGGAAGAATTCCGCAATCATTCCGGTTGATGCGGCTGCAATATCGGTTGCCACAAACACGTCAACGTCGCGCTGCTTTTGGGGCTGCGGCGACACTGATCCTGCCAGTTCCAGGCACGCATCGTTAGGGACGTAATGTTTCATTGCGATGCCTTTCTACAAGTGGAACGTACTATTACTAAATGCTTGGGGCGGTTCGTGGACCCCCCGCCTTTTTGTGGCGGGGGGTTTTGTTGTTATTCAGCTGCGTCTTTGTATGCGTCCATTGGGGGGCATGTGCAGACGAGGTTTCGGTCTCCGTATGCGTTGTCGA
>NZ_JBQFML010000004.1:0-297511 GCF_056531805.1 Ruegeria sp. K5
CGTGACCCTGGCGGAAGGCACCGAGATGGTCATGCCCGGCGACAACGTGTCGTTCGGCGTTGAGCTGATCGCACCGATCGCGATGGAAAACGGTCTGCGCTTCGCCATCCGTGAAGGTGGCCGCACCGTTGGTGCGGGTGTTGTTTCCAAAATTATTGAATAATTCGCACCTGCGAATGATCAAACGGAAAGGGCGTCCCTCGGGACGCCTTTTTTGTTTGAACTCAATGATCCCGAGACACACCAAATGTAGTGTGTCGAAGATCATCGAGTAATCGGTAGGCCAGGCTTCAGCCCGGCTCGTCGTTGAGATTGAGAAGGCCGCTCCCTAAGGGGCGGCCTTTTTTGTGGCGAGCCCTTCGCTGCGAAAGTCATCGCCGAACATTTGGCGTTAGCGCATAGTACTCAATAATACGACCGGGTTCCGCGATTCCGTAGAAAGACTGAACAGTTGATTTCGTCTTACAAAATAGATGTAATTTCATAATCTATTACTTTTCACGATTTTTGTGGGGGATTTCCCATGCCTTTGTCAAAAAATGAAATGCAGGAACTAAGACATCCTACTGAGACTCCACGCTTTTACATAACCTTGTTTGTTTTGATTCCGTTTGGTTTCGTAACGGCGCTGCTAACAGTCGCAACTTTTGGAACCATTCTTTTGCTGGTTCCGATCATCCTTTTCTCGCTGTGGTTTAGCCTTAGGTTGGCTGTCGCGCATTGGATGAACAATTTTGTCCAGGTTTCAGCGGCGTCTTTCCCTGAAGCCAACGATGCGATCAAAGAAGCGAAGGAGCTTTTTGGTTACAACCGAACGGTCGAGGCATATGTTCATGAGGATGGATCTTACAATGCATCAATCCTGTCGCTTCTCAACACCAAGATATTGCTTCTGAATTCCGAGCTTCTGAGGAACGAAAACACTAAGGACGAACTGCGATTTATTGTGGGGCGATTTGTGGGCGCATTGGCAGCTAAACATTTCCGGTTTGGCTGGTTGCAATTCTTCATTAACAGTGTGGAGAAGCTATTGATCTTCAATATTTTGCTTTTCCCCTACGAACGCGCAACCAAACTATCAGGCGACAGAATGGGATTGCGCATGATTGATGGCAACACTCGGGTCGCTGTGAGGTCCATGATGAAAATGGCTGTAGGCTCCGAGATTGCTGACCGTGTCAACATTCGCGCGTATGTCGCACAGGGAAGAAAATACAATGGGAGTTTCTTTGGCTGGTTGGCCCGTGCTTTTTCGTCTTTCCCACACCACTGCACACGTGTGTCAGAGCTTATCGTCTTCGCGAAACAAAAATACCCAAGAAGCGTTTCCGCTTCCCGTGGCCGGGCCCGAAAACGCCGTGTCAGCGGCGCACGAATGGCTACATAGCGACTGACTTTGTGACCCGGGATCCATTCGGCACAGACCCAGTCAGCCGCCGCCATAAGCTGCTGAATTAGGACAACCCACCCTCAGCCGCCGCGCGAACGGCCCGGATGTTCTCACCATAAACCTCCGGCTGATCCACCGATCCGCCCTTGAATACGGCTGATCCGGCCACCAGCACATCCGCACCCGCTGCCGCAACCAGTGGTGCCGTCCGGGGATCGACGCCACCGTCGATTTCGATATGTACCGGGCGGTCGCCGATCATCTGGCGCAGTTTGCGGACCTTGGCGGTCATGTCGATGAACTTCTGGCCACCGAACCCGGGGTTCACCGTCATCACGCAAACCAGATCGGTCAGGTCCAGCAGATGCTCGACCGCCTCGGCAGGGGTGCCGGGGTTCAGGGCGACGCCTGCTTTCATGCCCGCCGCGCGGATGGCCTGCAGGGTGCGATGGGTGTGCGGCCCGGCCTCGACATGGGCGGTCAGGATGTCGGCGCCCGCATCGGCATAGGCCTGGATGTAGGGATCGACCGGCGTGATCATCAGGTGCACGTCCATCACGGTTTTCACATGCGGGCGGAACGCCTTGACTGCCGGGGGGCCGAAGGTGAGGTTCGGGACGAAATGGCCGTCCATCACGTCCACATGTACCCAGTCGGCACCTTGGGCTTCGATGGCCTGAATCTCGGCCCCGAAATTGGCGAAATCGGCGGACAGGATCGACGGAGCGATCTTGATGGTGCGGTCAAAGCTCATGGTGGCCTCGTGTCAGCAAAAGAGTCGCGGTCGCGTATACCCGCGCCGTGACGCAAAGGGTAGCCCCTGCGACCCGTGCGCCGTTACAAAACTTTCACCGCAGTGACACGTATTCGTTGAACGGCATCTGTAGCAGACCGCCAACACGAATTGGGGGTGGCACGTGCTGCGGATCGAGAAACTGACCAAACGCTTTGGCGGGAATACAGCCGTGGACGCGGCGACGCTGGATGTGGACAAGCCGTGCATGATCGGCATCATCGGACGTTCGGGTGCGGGCAAATCGACGCTGTTGCGGATGATCAACCGTCTGACGGATTCGACGGAAGGTCGGATTCTGTTCGAAGGCCGCGACGTGACCCAGTTGAAGGGGCGAGAGAAACGGGCATGGCAGGCGGATTGCGCGATGATCTTCCAGCAGTTCAATCTTGTGCCCCGCATGGATGTGGTTTCCAACGTGTTGCACGGCACGTTGAACCGCCACTCGACGCTGGCGACGATGTTCAACCTGTACCCGATGGCCGAAATTCACCGCGCCATCGATATTCTGGACCGTCTGGGCATTGCCGAACACGCGCCCAAACGGGCTGAGGCGCTTTCGGGTGGACAACAGCAGCGCGTGGCCATTGCCCGCGCCCTGATGCAGGACCCTAGGATCATTCTCGCGGATGAGCCGATTGCCTCACTCGACCCGATGAATGCGCAGGTGGTGATGCAGGCGCTGCGTCGTATCCACGAGGAAGATGGCCGCACCGTCATCGCCAACCTGCACACGCTGGACACGGCGCGCCGCTACTGCGACCGCGTCGTCGGAATGCGTGACGGTCGCATCGTGTTCGACGGCCTGCCCGAGCAACTGACCACCGGCGTCGCCCGCGAAATCTATGGCGCTGATGCCAGCTTCTCGGAAGAGGCGACCTCGACCGAGATCGACACTCTGGACGCCACCCAGAAGGCCCTGATGGAAGCAGAAGCCACCATCTGAGCCACCCAACCCCTTTCATCGACCGGCCGATGAAAGGCCGGCACAAAAACCTGGAGAGAGACAGATGAAAAAACTGATTGCTGCCCTTGCTGCAACCACCGCCTTGGCCGCGCCGGTCCTGGCTGACGACATCAGCGAGTTCCGCATTGGCATTCTGGGCGGTGAGAACGCTCAGGACCGCCTGAACAACAACGAATGCCTGCGTGAATACACCGAAGAAACATTGGGCGTTGAAACCAAGCTGTTCGCGCCTGCCGACTATGATGGCGTGATTCAAGGCCTGCTGGGCGGCACAATCGACATGGCGTGGCTGGGCGCATCGGGTTACGCAAAAACCTATCTGAGCGACCCCGAAGCGGTCGAGCCGGTTCTGGTCAAGGTCAACACCGATGGCGGCTACGGCTATTACTCGATCGGTTTTGCCCGCAAGGACAGCGGCATCACCTCGCTGGAAGACATGAAGGACAAGACCTTTGGCTTCGGCGATCCGAACTCGACCTCGGGCTATCTGATCCCGTCCATCGAAATCCCACAGGCCACCGGTTCGACCATGGAGTCGGGCGACTATTTTGGTGAAGTCAAGTTCACTGGCGGTCACGAACAGACCATCGTTGCTGTCAATAACGGCGACGTTGATGGCGGCGTGACCTGGGCCGATGGACTGGGTGACTGGGAAGACGGTTTCAACTCCGGTGCCCTGCGTCGTGCGGTTGATGCGGGTCTGATCGACATGAACGACATGGTCATGATCTGGCAGTCCAAGCCGATCCCGGAAGGCCCGGTTGTACTGCGCACCGCGCTGCCTGCGGATGTGAAGGAAAAGATGACCGCGCTGATGGCGGGTCTGGCCGAAAAGGACCGTGAATGCTTCTACGGCGTTGCCGCTGGTGAGGCCAAAGCGTTCGAACCGATCACCCATGACGCTTACGAAATCATCATCGAAGCGCGCAAGCTGAAGTCGAACTAAGCCTGCATCCTCCAAGATCGGGGTCCGGTACCTGCCGGGCCCCGTTTTTCCACTCAGGAGCATTCCATGACAGACCTGACCGCAGGGCCCCCCAGCGTCGCCCAGATCCGGGCCGACTATTCCGAGATGACACGGCGCAAGCGGGTCTATGGTGGTATCCTTCTGATCCTGTTTGTGGCGCTGATGGTCGCGGGCTTTCGTACAGCAGACAGCCGCAACGCGGGCAGCTTTATCGATGGTTGGCACCGCATCTTCGACTACCCGTCCGAGGTTCTGGCCGAGGCGTGGGAGAAGATCGGCGCGATGCCCGAGAATCTGGTCACGTTCTTCCCGGCCTTGATCGAGACAATCAACATCGCCGCAGCATCGACCCTGATCGGGACTATCGCGGGGACGTTTCTGGCCTTGATGTCGACGCGGGGCATGGCGCTTTGGCCTTCGCTGATCCCGCTGTTCCGCCGCATTGCCGACATTTGCCGGGCGATACCGGAGATCGTGATCGCGCTGGTGCTGATCTTTGTTCTGGGCGGTGGTCCGGTTCCGGCGATGATCGCGATTGCCATTCATACGGCAGGGGCCTTGGGCAAGCTGTTCTCGGAAGTGAATGAGAACGCCTCGCTGAAACCGGTCGAGGGGTTGCATTCGGTCGGTGCGAACTGGTCACAACGGATGTATCTGGGTGTGATCCCGCAGGTCGGGCCGAACTATGTCAGCTATGCCTTGCTGCGGTTCGAGATCAACATCCGCGCCTCGGCCATCCTCGGTTTCGTCGGGGCTGGCGGTCTGGGCTATGAGCTGCGCAACTCGATGTCCTGGGGGCAGGGGCGCTATGACGAGGCCGCCGCCATCTTCCTTCTTCTCTTTGTCACTATTGTCGTCGTGGACCAGATCTCGGGTGTGCTGCGCGACCGCCTGACCCATGGGTCGGAAAAAGGAGCTTCGGCATGAGCACCTTCGCAACCGATCTGACCGTTGTTGAACTGAAGGCCGAAGCGGACCGTCTGTTCAGCCGAAAACGTCTGGTGAATTTCGGCCTTCCGGCTTTGGTGCTGGTCTATCTTGTCTATGTGTTCTTCGCCTTCGACGTGCCGGGTTTGGCGGGGCGGGCGAACCTGGAAAACGGCAGAACTCTGGTCGCCGACAGTTATAGCTACAAAACCCATATCGAGCGGGATAATCGCACAGGTGAGGTCTCAGCCGCCATCGAAGGCGAGCGCAAGGGCGCCTACCCCGAAGGCGAGGCGCCGGATTGGGTGACGCTGGGCGAAACGACCGTCATCGATCTGGAAGACGGGCATGTGGTGCGTTTTGGTCCGGAGACCATCGAATATGACATTCCCGGCTACGGCACCGTGCGCGCCACACCGACCCGATCCGCCGGGGTGCAGGCCGAACTGCCGCCGGGCGATGTGCCCGATTGGATCAATGTTTCAAAGAACCGGATGGCGATCACCACCGATGCCGGTCGCCTGACTGTGACCCGGAACCGGGCCGAGGTGTTTCGGTATTTCACCGGGTGGGAGCTGTTCTGGTTCACTTTGGACAGCCCCTATTACGGTCAGTCATTCTCCGATCTCGCCGGGCGCGCTGCATCCGGGGAAGCCGGGGCAATTTTCAACGATTTCTGGACCAACAAGATGTGGCGGCACCAGGACGTGGCCTGGGCCATATTCGAGACGATCCTGATGGCGTTTCTGGGCACGTTCGGCGCGGCCATCGTGGCCTTGCCACTGGCCTTTCTGGCGACGCGCAACTTCAACCCGCTGAAATCCGTTCGGTTCGTCACACGACGTATCTTTGACTTTGTGCGCGGCGTGGACGCCTTGATCTGGACGGTTGTTCTGGCCCGCGCCTTTGGGCCCGGCCCGTTGACCGGCGCTTTGGCCATGCTGGTGACGGATACCGGCACCTTCGGCAAGATATTCTCGGAAGCTTTGGAGAATGTGGACCAGAAACAGATTGAGGGCGTGCAATCGACCGGTGCAAACGCGCCGCAGCGCTATCGCTTTGGGGTCATCCCGCAGATCACACCTGTATTGTTGAGCCAGCTTCTGTATTTCCTGGAATCCAACACCCGCAGCGCCACCGTGATCGGTGCGATCACGGGCGGCGGTATCGGCCTGTTGCTGACCCAAGCGATCATCACGCAGAAAGACTGGGAGGAGGTCGCCTATTACATCGTCCTGATCATCCTGATGGTGATGCTGATGGACTGGTTCTCGGGCTGGTTGCGGCGTCGCCTGATACAGGGGGAGATTGGAAAGGCACGCAAACCGCGCGATCCCAAGCGCAAACCCTTCCTGCTGCCCTGATCTAACAACGGACGAGACAATGCCACGACTGCGCGCGGATCAGCCGTTCATCCATCCCGATTGCCAGATCAGTAACAGCCGGTTCGGGGAATATGTCGAAATCGGCGCGGGTAGCCGCCTCGCCAATACGGTCTGGGGTGACTATTCCTATTGCGACCGGACCTGTGACATTGCCAATGCCGAGATCGGCAAATTCGCCAATATCGCCAGCTTCACCCGGATCGGGGCAACGGATCACCCGATAGAGAAAGCCTCGCTGCACCATTTCCTGTACCGGTCGGCAGATTATTGGGACGGTGAAGAGGACGATGCCGAATGGTTTGCCCATCGTGCCAGCCGGACGGCGCGGATCGGCCACGACACCTGGATCGGTCATGCGGCGATCATCAAGCCCGAGGTTTCCATCGGGCATGGGGCAGTCGTCGCCTCTGGTGCCGTTGTGACCAAGGATGTCGCGCCTTACACCATCGTTGGTGGCGTCACAGCGGCCCAGATACGCCGTCGGTTCTCTGACACGGTGTCCGACCGGATGTTGGCCCTGTCATGGTGGGATTGGGACAATGCCCGTTTGCGGGCGGCCCTTCCGGACTTCCGCACCCTGAGTGCCGAAGCCTTCCTGGAGAAGTACGAATAGGAAAAGGCAAACTCTCCCGCGCCCGCTGGTGCATCGGCTGCGCCGATCCCCCTTGGCGACCTTGGGCCCGGCGCCGCGCTGCGCGCGGTGCTACGCCCAACAGGATGAGGCCTCCGGCAGGAGGGCGAAGACGGGCGGGAGCCCCTTGGGTTCAATCCTCATTCAGGGTCAATGTCACACGCTCGCCGGCGAAAACGGTTCGGCCATATTCCACAGGATTGCCGTCCGGGTCGGCGTTTATGCCGATTGAAAACAGCACGGGAGCCCCTTCTGCCATATGCAAATGAAGCGCCTGTGTTGCGGTCGCCGCCCGCGCTGTCAGCCGGGTCGAAATTCGGGTGTAATCGGAAATGCCACAGGTTTGCAGGGCTTTGGTAACGGATTGCGTGTCCGAGAGGGCCTTGAGCAGATCGGGAAACCGCTCAGCCGGAAACACACTTTGAAACAGGCCGATGGGTTGCCCGTCCGCCAAAGACAACCCGTCATAGACGTGCACCGAGGCACCTTGTTCAAGCTGTAAAGCCTCGGCTTCTGCCTCATCCGCCGCACGGGTGGTCAGCGCTAGGATTTTCTTGCCGGGGATCTTGCCGCCGGCTGAGATATTCTTGTGGTAACGCACCCGCTTGCCAATGGGATAATCCGTGGGCCTCGCCGCCACAAACACGCCCGCTCCGCGCCGTGCGTGGACCAGCCCCTGATCGGCCATATCCGACAGGGCACGCCGGACCGTGTGGCGGTTGACCCCATGAGTTGCCGCCAACTGCGCCTCGGTCGGCAGGCGATCACCCGTTTGATACCGCCCTTCGGCGATATCCGACGTCAGGCTGAGGGCGATGCTTTTCCAGATCGGCGTTTTGCTCATGTCACCAAATATTCACAGAGTTCTGATTGCACGGCGCACGCACGCACGCTAATATTTGTCTAGTTGTATAGTATAGATAGACAACCCAGCCAAGAGGCTTTGATGACACATCAAACAGAAATCGCGACGGCTGCCCGGCAAGAGTGGATGGGCCTTTTGGCGCGCGCTCCGGAAGATGCAATGTTGACGCTTTGGAAGGATCTTGCGGACCGTCCCCCTTTTGAGTGGTTGCGTCGGCCCGAAACCGGCGGCGTGATGGTGCGCGGACGCGCGGGTGGAACCGGTGCGCCGTTCAACCTGGGTGAAATGACGGTTACGCGTTGCTCGGTTGTTCTGAAGGATGGCACGGTTGGGCATGGCTACGTTCAGGGACGCTCGAAACCCAAGGTCGAGGCGGCGGCGGTGATCGATGCGATGATGCAGACGGCGGCGGCGTCAACCCTGCGGTCCGAACTCCTTGATCCGCTGAAACAGCAGATGCAGGCGGTCAAGGCCACGCGCGCGGCCAAAGCAGCCGCAACCAAGGTCGAGTTCTTCACGATGGTCCGGGGGGAAGATTGATGTCGGCGCAAACGCAATTCTCGGGTGGCTTCGACAACGCACCGATCCAGGCCGCTCATGCGTTCCGCGCTGCGATGACAGTGATGGCGCGCCCCGGCGAAATCCGCCCGCTGACCGGTGTTGTGCCGCCCAGCCCGCTGTCCGCGGCCGCCGGAACATTGCTTTTGACGCTGTGTGACCCGGAAACCAAGCTGAATCTGGCCGGGGCTGTTGACACCGACGCTGTCCGCAACTGGCTGACCTTTCACACCGGCGCTCCGCTGGTACCCGCGCCCGAGGCCGACTTTGCGGTTGGAACCTGGGATGCGTTGGCCCCGCTTGACGTCTATCGCATCGGAACGCCGGAATACCCGGATCGCTCGGCCACTCTGATTGTCGAATGCGAGGCGCTGGAACAGGTGGGTGCTGTTTTGTCCGGTCCCGGCATCAAGGATGTGGCGCATCTGGCTGTGCCCGACATCGCTGCGTTTCAGGCGAATTCGAAACTCTACCCGTTGGGGTGCGATTTCTTTCTGACCTGCGGAGAACAGGTCGCTGCCGTGCCACGCAGTACGCAGATCAGGGCGGAGGGCTAGGTCATGTATGTCGCTGTCAAAGGGGGCGAAAAAGCCATTGAGAACGCCCATAGCTGGCTTGCCGAGGAACGGCGCGGCGCGACAGATGTGGCGGAGCTCAGCCTCGGCCAGATCCGGGAACAGCTGAGCCTTGCGGTCAATCGGGTCATGGCCGAAGGGTCCCTGTACGATCCTGATCTCGCCGCTTTGGCGATCAAACAGGCGCGCGGGGATCTGATCGAGGCGATCTTTCTGATCCGCGCCTATCGCACCACCCTGCCACGCTTTGGCTACTCGAACCCTGTCGAGACAGGGCAGATGGCTTGCGACCGTCGCATCTCGGCCACCTTCAAGGACGCACCGGGCGGGCAAGTTCTGGGCCCGACTTTTGATTACACCCACCGGTTGCTGGATTTCAAACTGGCCGCAGATGGCGAGGTGCCTGCCACCCCTGAAGGATCAGCGCGTACCGAACCAACGCCGCATATCACCGAATTCCTCAAAGGCGAGGATATCATCCAAGACGAACCCCTTAGCGATGAAACCCCGGGCGATCTGACACGTGAACCGATGGAGTTTCCCTCGAACCGCCCGCTGCGCCTGCAATCTCTGACGCGCGGGGATGAAGGGTTTGTGCTGGGCATGGCCTACTCGACCCAGCGCGGCTATGCCCGCAACCACGCCTTTGTCGGCGAGTTGCGGATCGGCAAGGTCACGGTTGAGATGGACATCCCGGAACTGGGTTTTGCCATCGACATTGGCGAGGTCGAACTGACCGAATGCGAGACGGTAAACCAGTTCAAAGGCTCAAAAACCGAACCGCCGCAATTCACGCGCGGTTATGGGCTGGTCTTTGGTCAATCCGAACGCAAATCGATCTCGATGGCTCTGGTCGACCGGGCGCTGCGGTGGGAGGAGTTGGGAGAGGAAAATCTGGGTGCCCCCGCGCAGGATGAAGAATTTGTTCTGAGCCATGCGGATAACATTCAGGCCACAGGGTTCCTCGAACACATCAAGTTGCCGCATTACGTGGATTTTCAGTCCGAACTGGAACTGGTGCGCAAACTGCGCCGCGAGGCGGAAGAACGCATTACGCCCAGGGAGGCTGCGGAATGAAGGCGGTTGTTTTTGACATTGGTGGTGTGCTGATCGACTGGCAGCCGCATCTGGCCTGGGTCGAGGCATTGGGTTCCGAGGACGCCGCCCATGCGTTTATTGAGCGGACAGGTTTTCGGGAAAAAAACGCGCGCGGGGACAATGGCGAGTGCTTTGCTGATCTGGCGCAGGAGCTGGAGGACCCGCAGGACCGGGAGTTGTTCGCCGGATATGTCGATCTTTACGCCCGAACGGTTGAAAATGCGATCCACGGGACCTGGGACGTGCTGGACAGGCTCAAGGCGCAGGGAACACCGGTGCATGCCATCACCAACTGGTCCGCTGAAACCTGGCCCGAGGGGTTAAAAGTACACCCACGTCTGGGTGAGGTGTTCGGAACTCTGGTTGTGTCTGGCGAAGAAGGGATGATGAAGCCGGACGCGCGGATATTCCATCTGCTGTGTGAACGGGCGGGAATTGCGCCCGAGGGCTGCGTTTTTATTGATGACGGATTGCACAATGTCGAAGGCGCTCGGGCGGTCGGAATGGATGGTATCCATTTCACGACACCGCAGGCGCTGGAGATCGCTCTAACTGAAAGAGGGTTCCTATGAGCGAGTATAATTTCGCCTATCTGGACGAGCAGACCAAGCGGATGATCCGCCGTGCCATTCTCAAGGGTTTGGCCGTTCCGGGCTATCAGGTGCCCTTTGCCAGCCGCGAGATGCCGATGCCCTATGGCTGGGGCACGGGCGGGGTGCAGGTCTCGGCCGCGACGCTGACGCCGGATGATACGTTCAAAGTGATCGATCAGGGGGCGGATGACACCACCAATGCCGTTTCGATCCGCAAGTTCTTTGAAAACACGGCAGGCGTCGCAACCACCGAACAGACCGAGAAGGCGACCGTCATCCAGACCCGCCACCGCATCCCCGAAGCCAAGCTGACCGAGGATCAGATCCTGGTCTATCAGGTGCCGATCCCGGAACCTTTGCGCTTTCTGGAGCCGCGAGAGACCGAAACGCGGAAGATGCACAGCCTTGAAGAATACGGGCTGATGCATGTGAAACTCTATGAAGACATCAGCCAGCACGGGGCGATTTCGACCTCATACGCTTACCCGGTGAAAGTGTCCGACCGCTATGTGATGGACCCATCGCCGATTCCGAAATTCGACAACCCCAAGCTGGAAATGGACGCGATCCAACTGTTTGGCGCAGGCCGCGAGCAGCGGATTTACGCGGTGCCTCCGCATACGAAGATCGTCAGCCTCGATTTCGAGGATTATCCGTTTGAGGCCACCAAGGCCGATCACGCCTGCGATCTGTGCGGGGCCGAAGACAGCTATCTGGATGAGGTTATCATTGATGATGCGGGCAACCGGATGTTCGTATGCTCGGATACCGATTACTGCCGCTCGCGCCGCGCGGCGGGCCGTTTGGGCCGATTGGGCGAAACACAGCCAGAATTGCAAGGAGAGATGAGATGACAGGAAGGCCTTCGATTGTTCCCTATTTCAGCTATGTCGATGCAAAGGCTGCGGTTGAGTTTTTGCAGCGTGCGTTTGGGTTGGAGGTTGTTCAGGCCTTTGATGGCGAGGACGGTCGGCTGATGCATGGCGAGATGCGATATGGCAACGGCATCATCATGATGGGCACGGTCGACGATGCCGTGCAGGTGCTGAGCCCCGGCGTTTATCTGGTCGTCGAGGATGTGGACGCCCATTTCGAAACCGCAAAGGCGGCTGGCGCCGAAATTGTTTACCCGCCCGAGGATACTGAATTCGGAACGCGCCGTTATCGGGCGCGCGATTCAGAAGGGCATGAGTGGTCGTTTGGCAGCTATCAGCCTCAGACGGTTGCTCCGGATTGGGGCGCGGAATGATGGGGCAAAACGTGCCATTGTTGAGCGTCAAGGGCATCGAGAAACGCTATGGCACGCGGATCGGCTGTGCAGATGTCAGCTTCGATCTCTACCCCGGCGAGGTGATGGGGATTGTTGGCGAGAGCGGGTCGGGGAAATCCACGCTGCTGAACTGTCTGGCCGGGCATCTGGTGCCGGATACGGGGCAGGTGATCTTTGACACCCGTGCAGATGGACCGGTGGACACAGTCACCATGTCGGAACCCGCGCGCCGGATGCTGGGTCGCACTGATTGGGCCTTTGTGCACCAGCACGCGCGCGACGGGTTGCGCATGTCGGTCAGTGCCGGGGGCAACATTGGTGAACGGCTGATGGCCGTAGGCGACCGGCACTATGGCGATATCCGGGACAAGGCGATTGACTGGCTGGGCAGGGTCGAGATCGCTGCATCTCGGGTCGATGACCGCCCGACCGCGTTTTCCGGCGGCATGCAGCAGCGGTTGCAGATTGCGCGCAATCTGGTGACGGGGCCACGGCTGGTGTTCATGGATGAGCCGACCGGGGGGCTGGACGTCTCGGTTCAGGCGCGTCTGCTGGACCTGTTGCGCGGGTTGGTCCGCGAGATGGGCCTGAGCGCGATCATTGTGACCCATGATCTGGCCGTGGTGCGCCTGCTGGCGGATCGATTGATAGTGATGAAGGACGGGCACGTGGTCGAGGCCGGGTTGACCGATCAGGTGCTGGACGATCCGCAACATGCCTATACGCAGTTGCTTGTGTCCAGCGTCCTGCAGGTTTGAGTATTTGGGAAAAGATGAAGTGATGATTGAGCTGAAGGACGTCAGCAAGAGCTTTACCCTGCACAACCAGGGCAGTGCGGTGATCCCGGTGATGGAGGGGGCTTCGCTGACGGTGGCGCCGGGCGAATGTGTTGCCCTGACCGGGGCGTCCGGTGCGGGGAAGTCCACGCTGATGCGGGTGATCTATGGGAACTATCTGGCCGCGTCCGGTTCGGTACTGGTTGCTGGGTTGGATGTTGCGCAGGCCGAACCGCGCGAGATTCTGGCTCTGCGGCGGGACACGCTTGGCTATGTCAGCCAGTTTCTGCGGGTTGTGCCTAGGGTGCCGACGCTGGAGGTAGTGGCCGAGCCGTTATTGGCAGTTGGGTGCGATCGGCAGATGGCGTTGGACAAGGCGGCGGGATTGTTGGCGCGGCTGAACATCCCGGAACGGCTGTGGTCCCTGAGCCCGACGACCTTTTCCGGGGGTGAGCAGCAACGTGTGAATATCGCGCGCGGCTTCGCGCATGAGTATCCGGCGATGTTGTTGGACGAACCGACCGCCAGTCTGGATGCACAGAACCGGGAAACCGTTCTGTCCTTGATCGATGAGGCCAAGGCGCGTGGCGCGGCGATTGTTGGGATATTCCACGACGTTGATGCGCGTGATCGGGTCTGCGACCGCGCGGTGGATGTGTCCACATTCACGCCCGGACAGGCGGCATGACACTCGCCCCGGTCATAGCGGTTGTGGGTCCATCAGGCGTTGGCAAGGACAGCGTCATGGTGGCGCTGGAGGCGCGCGCGCCGGGTATTCAGCGATTGCGGCGGGTGATCACCCGGCCCGAAGGGGAAGAGGGCGAGGAGTTCGACCGTGTCTCGGTCGAGGTGTTCAAGCAGATGGTGCTGGACGGTGCCTTTGCCATGCATTGGCCGGCGCATGGGCTGCTGTATGGCGTACCAGCCGGGATCGCCGAACAGCGACAGAGTTGTCAGGCGGTGCTGGTCAATTTCTCGCGCGCTGTGCTAGTGCAGGCGCAGAAGGTGTTTGGCGATCTGATCGTGATTTCTCTGACCGCTGATGCCGAGGTGCTTGCACAGCGTCTGGCCGCGCGGGGGCGCGAAAGCGCGGCGGATCAGGCCAAGCGTCTGGGCCGGGCCAAAACGCCCCTGCCGGACGGGCTGAACCGGGTGATCGAGATCGACAACTCGGGCGCTTTGGATGACACGGTCAGCGAAATCCTTGCGCGGCTTCAGCCGGAAAGGGCGTAGCGATGGATCAGGTGAAACCGACCGTCCTGAGCCTCGCCCATCAGGGCCAGATCGTTGATCTGGAAGGGCGACGGCAGCAGCGGGGCCAGATGAACGGCCAGTGCGCTTTCGACGTCTGTCAGCGTGGCTTTGTCCAATCGCCCGCTGAGCGTGATGTGGAACCGGAACGCGTCCAGCACATAGGGATAGCCCCACTGAACAAGATTGACGTCCTGTTCCGGGGTCAGCTTTGCCGCCCGGCGGCGGGTCAGTTCCGCCTCGGACGCGGGCGCGCGAAACGTATCCAGATCCTGCACGCAGCCAGCGGCCAGGGCGTTCAGGGCATCGGTGTTCCCAACGGGGCGCAAGGCCAGAAACCGGCCCAGACGCGCGATCTCGAGCCCGTCCAGCGTGACCGGCGTGTGACTAGCGGCCAGCGCGGCGCAGGCATCGTGCAGCGCGTCCACGGTTTGGCCGTCTCGCAAGCGAAAGGGCGGCTTCAGCGTTGCGTGCAGCCCGTATTTGCGCGGAACCTCGGTGACGGTGGCCACGTCGATGCCGTCGACAACCGGGTGCGTAGCCTGCGTTCCGGCCTCCATGTCCCAGCCCAGCCAGCGAGTGGCAAATCTCGTCCATTCCGCGTCAGCGGGCGGGGCAAAATAGATCGCGTATCGCGTGAATGTCACATTGGCCTCCTAGCTACGTGGCCGTTCAATATCTCAAACTGCGTGAAGTTCAGATGACAGAAGAAATGATCCTTGCCAATGCCACGCTTGTGTTGCCCGAAGAGACCGTGACCGGCAGCGTTCGGATCGTCGGTGGCACCATTGCGGAGATGGACACAGGCACCTCGGTTCCGACGGGGGCGATCGATTGCGGCGGCGACTATGTCTGCCCCGGATTGGTGGAGTTGCACACGGACAATCTGGAACGCCATATCCAGCCGCGCCCCCGAGTGGACTGGCCGCATGCCGCCGCGATCCTTGCTCACGATGCCGAGTTGGCCAGCACCGGGATCACCACTGTCTTCGATGCCATGCGCGTGGGCTCGATCCCGTCTGGGGCCGCGCGATACGGGAAATACGCCCGTGGCCTGTCGCAGGAGCTTTGGGACCTGCGGGAACAGGATGCGCTGAAGATCAGCCATTTCCTGCATCTGCGGGCCGAGGTGTGCTCGGAAACGCTGGTCGAAGAACTGAATGAGTTCGGCCCCGAGGACCGGGTTGGGCTGGTGTCGATCATGGACCATACGCCGGGCCAGCGGCAGTTTCGCGATCTGTCAAAGTTCGAGGCCTATATGAAGGGCAAATACGCGATGGACGACGATACGTTTTTGCAGCACGTGGCGCAGTTGAAGGGCCTGCGCGACCAACACGGTGACACACACGAGGTCGAAACCGTGAAGGCCGCGCAACGGTTCGGGGCGGTGATCGCCAGCCATGATGACACGACCGAAGATCAGGTGAAGGTTTCTGCAGGCCACGGCATTTGTCTGGCCGAATTCCCGACAACGGTCGAGGCCGCGCGCGCCTGTCATGACCACAACATCAAGGTGATGATGGGGGCGCCGAACATCATACGTGGCGGCTCTCATTCCGGGAATGTGGCGGCCGAGGAACTGGCCCGGCTGGGTCATCTGGACATCATGTCGTCGGATTATGTGCCGTCGGCCCTGTTGCTGTCGGCAGTGCGTCTGGGTGAGATGTGGGGCGACATGGCACGCGGTCTCAGGACCGTCACTCTGGCCCCGGCGCAAGCCGCAGGGTTGCACGACCGGGGAGAGCTGCGCAGCGGCGCGCGTGCCGACCTGATCCGGTTTCAGATGCGGGGCGATGTTCCGGCCTTGAAGGCGGTCTGGTCGCGTGGGCAGCGCGTGGCCTGATCAGGCAAGGTAAAACAAGTACCGGTCCGGTGCGATGGTTTCGGGCCCTTTGATCTGATCGAAGCCCACCAATGGCTGGCCCGAGATCAGCAACCCTCCGGGCTGCATCACCTGCGCGATCAACGGGCTGAGGCGGGCAGCTTCGGCCACGTCCTCTTCCTTGATCCCACGTCCGAAATCATAATGCGCCATGGCCATCTTGTGGCCTTCACGGGCCAGCCTTTCCAGCATCGGCTCGGCCTCGCCTTGCAGGAAATCCTGTTCGGGCGGGGTGCTGTCGGGGTGGCATTGCAACACCCGGTCCATCACCCAGATGCGCCGGTTGGGCAGGATCTCTCGCAGGTGGTCATAGGTGCGCCCGTTGCCCAGGCCCATGTCCAGCACATCGCCGTCCTTATCCGCGATCCGGGATGCGGCCCAGTTCAGCCCGTCGCGCTGGGCAGTCAGGCGACGCAGCATGGAATCCAATCGGCTCATCAGGGGAACTCCGTTCTTCAGGTCTTGGGGGCGGTCCACGCCTGTGCGGGGCCGTCCAGTAGTTTCGTCAGCAGGGCCTCGGTGAAGGCCCAGATGTTCGGGTCGTGGACAAGGTGGTGGGTCAGCACTCCGAACGGTTCAGCATTCTCTGCCCGTCCATTGCGGCGATCCTTGAGAAAGTCCACGACCTGCAAGATCAAAACATCCGGAGCAACCAGCCCGCGTGTTCCACGCCAGTCAATGGGATCGAGATGGGTGTTGATCTGCTCCAGCCCCGGGGCGGTCATCGCGGCCTTGCGCGGCGTTGCCGTGGACAGGATGCGAAAGCCCAGCGCGGGCAGTTGCGCGACGGCTTCATCGCCGATCCTGTTCCAAGGTGGGACAAACATCGGTCGCAGCCGATCACCGAACATCTCTGTCATACGGGTAAGCCCCGCTTTTGCATCGGCGATAACCGCATCCAGTGGTCGATGCGCCCTAAACTCGGACTTCTTTTCACCTTCGGGTGCGTGATTCTGATGCGCCCATCCATGGACAACGGGGATCAAAACCGGATGCTGGTCGACATATCCCGCAAGTTTTGCATCCGCATCACGGGGGATCACAGCCAGATGGACAGGCAAGCCCAACCGCTCGGAGAGTTCGGTTAGCCTGTCCAATTGCGGTGTAAGCGTCGTCGCATCATCGTCCCGCCACCACAGGGGCAGGGACAGGTCGCCCTCGCGCCACAGGGCCAGTTCGGCGTCCAATGGGCTCCAGTCGGGGTTCATGGCCGTTGCTCCCACAAGTGTTTGGCGATCTCGACGCTGCGCTGTGCGCCGTCAAACCCTGCGCGTTCGGGCTCTCGCCGCCCGTCGGAAATCACGCGTTCAACCCGCTGGGCCAACACAGACCCGGTCAGGTCCTGACTGTGCAGCAGCTCGATTGCCGGCAAACCCGACAGACTCTGACCGCGCAGCCCCTGTTCGACTTCCTTGCCATCGTCAAAGGGCACAAACACCGCAGGCGTACCACATTGCAGGATATCCAAAGCGGTGTTGTAGCCGCACATGCTGACCGAGGCCGCGGCATGGGGCAGCATTTGTCGGAAATCCGGGCGCACGGGTTCCAGTGTCACCGGTGCCCCATCAACGTACCCGGACAGCTCGGCAATGCGGTCCTTTGCGTCCCGCCCGCCCACCAACAGGCGCCAGCGCCTGTTGGGCATCTTTCGGGCGGCCTCGATGGCCGCGCGAAAGATCGGCTGGCCGACAGATCCGCCGCCTGTGCTGACTAAAACTTCGTCCCGTCCCACGGCGTCTGGATGCGGGCTTGGAGCTTCTGGTGCGACAAACCCCGTATAATGCAGCCGTTTTGCAAGGTGCTCCGACACCGGCCAACTGACCGAAAGCGGGGTGATGTTTTCATCAGAATGCACCAGCACACCGTCATAATAACGTTGCACAATCTCATCGGCGCGTTCGGCCTTCGCGGGTTTCGAGGGCGGTGCCAGAATGTCCCGGATCGAACAAAGAATGATGGGCCGCGATTCCAGTGCGTGTGCGGCTTCCAGACCCGCTTCAAACTCGGCGGCCAGCACACGGCGGCCAAAGGGGAAAAGCTCGGTGATCAGAACCTGGGGCTGAAAGCTGTGTATCGCCTGAACCAAAGCGGTGCTCCGCGCAGTCAGATACCCTGCATCGGCGACCTCGCCGGTCTCTGTCAGAAGGCGCGTGAAATTTGTCCCGTCCGAGCGCAACGGCGGCAGGCCAAGCAGGGTCATGCCGTCCGTGTTCAATTGCGGCGCGGGCATACCGCCCGACACAACCAGCACCTGCTGCCCATCGTCCACAAAGGCGCGGCCCAATGTCAGCGCGCGGCTCAGATGACCTGTGCCCAGCAGATGGGTGACGACGATCATCACTCTCATTGCGTCACTCCGCGAAGGATCAGGCGCACAGGGTCAGGTTCGGCGGTCAGGTCAGGCATCTCAACGATATAAAGCCGATTGCGTTTGATCTTGAAAGGCGCGGGGCCTTCAAAATTCCAACCCCAGGCGCGGGCGAGGATCACCCGCATGATGCCGATATGGCAGACCGCGACCGTGTCCCGCTGCAACCCAGACAGCCATGGTTGCAAGCGACGCCAGACCTCGGCGGGGCTTTCGCCATTGGGCGGGCGGTAGTCCCAGCCCCAGTCTTCGATATGGCGATAGCCGCTTTTGGGGTCTTCAATCAGATCGACGCCGCGCAGCCCCTCCCATTCGCCCCAGTTCATCTCGGTCAGGGCCGGAGATGTATGCGGAATGCGACCCGATACCAACTGCGCCGTCTCGTGGGCGCGGGCCAATGGGCTGGACCAGATGTCAGCCTGCTGCCAGCCCGACGGAAGATCGTAGCCCGCCAATTCAGCCCGCGCGTCATCATCAAGGGAAATATCGCTGCGCCCTTGTATCTGCCCCGCGCGGTTCCAGCTTGTGTGTCCGTGTCGCAAGAGGGCCAGTCTGGTCATGCCGATGCCTCCACCAACGGGCGCACCGTTGACCAGAATATTTCGGTCGCGCGCGACATCAGGTGATGCGCCGCCACATGCGCCCGCGCGTCGGCACCAAGGGTTCGGCGTCTGGCGGGGTCATCCAGCAGCGCCTGAAGATTCATGGCAAATCCCGGTACCCCGGCGTCCACGGATGGGTAATCCGACGGACAGAGAACATCCCGAACCCCCGGCCGATCCTGCGCCACAACGGGCAGGCCGGCTGCCTGCGCTTCGAGGTAGACCATCCCATAGGCCTCATTCACGCCGGGCCAGACGAACAGGCTGGCGGCTTGGTAGGCGGTTTGCAGAGCGTCCCGATCCAGTTGACCCAAGAAGGTGACGCGATCCGCAAAGGGTGCCATCAGGGTCTCGACCTCGGGGCGGGCGGGGCCGTCCCCTGCGATGTTGAGGTGCCATTCGCCGGTCAGATGCGCCAAGGCTTCGGCGAGAATGGTGTACGAGGCCAGCTTGTCCCCGTGGCGCATCATCCCGACGCTCAGCATCGGGCCGTCCGCGGTGCCGCTTGGCGGCAGGTCGGAGATCGGCAAAAAGGGTGGCAACTCAACCAAAGCCTGATTGTTGCAGCGGTCGCGCTGCAGGGTGATCAGGTCATTTGCCGTGTGATAGAAAATCACCTGCGCCGCATCGCAGGCCGCGTGCGCCGCCCGGGCGAAGCCCGACCAGGGGCCGGTCAGGCGGCTGGAGGCGCGGGTGCTTTCCAACTGAACATAAGGAATGCCGCGCGCCTTTGATACGGCAGGGCCCAACAGATCGGGGGCCTTGTAGTAGTTGTGATAGGTCACCCAAAGATCGACGTCCGACGGCAACCGGGAAATCAACCGCTGCGCCTCGGCCTCAGCCGCCAAACGCAGCGATTGCTGATGTGCCGCGTCTCCGGTTTTGTCATAGATGCGCAGGTCCGAGATCAGATCGACCCGGTCCCCTTGCGCCGAAATGGCCTGCATCAGGTTGCGGGCCATTTCCCGGTCGCCCGAGGGTTTTGGGCTGTCGGGGGACTTCATCGGCGCATAGAACGCGACGCGCGCCATCAGGCGGCATCCGTGCACAAAGCGCTCAGCCGTTCCGACAATCGAGCGATGCCCGGGTCCATCCGGAATTCGGCGAGCAGACGATCATAAGCGGCTTGGGCCATCTGGGCAGTTTTCGCTGGCTGCGCCGCCATCTGGGCCATCGCCTCGGCCAAAGCCGTCGGGTCATCCTTGGACAGAACGCCATGCGTTCCGGTCTCGATAAACTCGGGAATGGCGGAAACGGGCGTCGAAAGGATCGGCAGATTTTGCGAGGCCGCTTCCATCAGGACATTCGGCAACCCGTCCCGGTCTCCGTCATCGGCAATTCGGCTGGGCAGCACGAACAGGTCCGCATCCCGCATCGCAGCAATCACCTCGGGCTGATCGCAAGCGCCTTTCCAGATGATGCGGTGCGCAACGCCCGCAGCCTTTGCCTGATCCTGCAGCGCCTG
This sequence comes from Ruegeria sp. K5, assembly GCF_056531805.1. Classification (NCBI taxonomy): domain Bacteria; kingdom Pseudomonadati; phylum Pseudomonadota; class Alphaproteobacteria; order Rhodobacterales; family Roseobacteraceae; genus Ruegeria; species Ruegeria sp. K5. The sequence continues at coordinate 20,364 of NZ_JBQFML010000004.1, forward strand.
ACCCAGGCCGCCGCCGCCGATATGGGTCCAGTGCCAGTCCAGTGTCCTGGGCAGCAGGGCGAAGGCCGCGATCAGGCGATCAAAGCCCTTTTTCTCGACCAGCCGCCCGACCGAGATCATGTGAAACGGTCCATTCGCATCGCGCAACGCGCGCTCGGGCGGGGATGGAAAGCGGCCAAGGTCCAGCCCGTGATAAATCAGATCGACCCGATCCGGCGTATCCGCCAAACCGCGCAGGTGTTTCGCCCCGATGGCGGTGCAGGTGGCCCCGAAGGCTGCGCCATGGGTCGCTGCCTGCAGCTTTTCGCGTTTCTCCCAATCCGGCGAGGTCCAGATATCCTTGGCGTGGGCAGAAAAGCTCCATGGAACGCCGCGCATGATGGACGCGTAGCGCGCGACCGAAGACGGGGTGTGCATGAAATGCGCATAAAGCGCCCGAGTGTCGCCGGGCAGTTCCGCAGCCAGAACGCAGGCCTGCCCGAAGCGGCGGATGCGGTTGTGGGTGGGATCACGACGCAGGTCTTGCCGCCATACCCGGTATGCCTCGGCATAGCCCGGAAGGCCCTGTGCAATCGCGCGTGCGGACCAGACCCGCTGGGGTTCCTGATACAGATATTCGGGCAGGTAGTGTACGCGACCGGTAAAGCGGTCATGCAGCGGATGGCGTTTGGTGTCCGTCGGGTGGCGCAGTGACCAGATGTCAAACGTGTGGCCCGCGTCCTGAAGGGCGACCAGTTCCTGCGCGATGAACGTCTCGGACAGGCGCGGCCAGCCTTTGACCAGCACCGCCAGCTTCGGCGTATTTGCACTCATCCGGTGGCCCGTTCCTGTTCGCCGGTCAGCAGGGTTTCGATCCGGTCGGTCACGTAATCCAGACCGTCAAGCAGGCCAGCCTGGATCGTCTCGGACGGCAACGGTTGTTGCGGCAGTGCACGAATGGCCTGGATCATCGCATCAGGCGTCAGGCCATCGCGGGTTTCGTCCAGCATTCGGACAAGACCCAACCCCTCGGCCTGCGAGGCGCGGATCCACTGTTCCAGACGCGGTGTGGTACGCGGAACAATGACGGCGCGCTTGTCGAAGGACAGCACCTCGCAAAAGGTGTTGTATCCCCCCATGCAGACCACACCGGCAGCACCGGCAAACAGGGTTTCGATCTGGGATTCGAAGCCCACAGCCGTCACCCGGCCATTCAGTGCGGCCACGCGGGCTTCAAAATCCTCGCGCAGTTCGCCGGACAGGAATGGCCCATAGACCAGAACGGCGCGGGGCGACAGATTGGGGTCTTGTTCGTAAGCGGACAGAACCAGATTGACCATGGCCTTGCCATCGCCGCCCCCACCGGGGGTGATCAGGATATAGGGCTGTTCAGGCGGTTCACCGACAGGGCCAAGGTCGCGCCGCAGATAGCCGGTCCAATGAATGCGGGACTGTGTTGCGGGGTTCAGAGGCAACCCAGCGGTCGGGTCGTAGATCGAGCGGAGGCCATAAACCCAGATCTCGTCATAAAACCGCTCGGTCGCGGTAACGGCGTCTTTCCGGTCCCATTCGGCGGCCAGCACCTCGGGCTCGTCCAGCACATCGCGCAGACCAAGGACCAGCTTGGTGCCGCACTTGTTTTCCAGATACTCCAGCGTCGGCAACAATTCGCCGCGAAACCCGGTGGGTTCCTTATCGACGATCAGCATGTCCGGATCGAATTGCTGCACGGCTGTCTGGATCAGACCCGCGCGCAGCTCGGTCACTTCATCGATTCCCATGCCGATAGTGCGCGCGGCATAAGATCCGTCGGCGCGCTTGGTCACGCCGGGCAGGCGCACATGGTCGACGCGGCGGGGAAAAGTGAACCGCCCGGCCACGGGCGAGCCGGTCAGGATCAGCGCCGATGCGGTTGGGTCTGCCTGCGTTGCCGCCGCCGCCAATGCGCGCGAGCGTCGCAGATGACCCAAACCAAAGGTATCATGGCTGTAAAACAGGATGCGCGGCGCGCGACCGGATTTGAGAGTGTTTGTGCCGAGGCTCATATTGGTGCCTGTTTTTCTGGTCTTGGTGCAGGATCCGCGCGTTCGCACCAGTTATCTTATATTGTTAAGCCTTGCTTGCCAAAGGCGGAAAGGCCCAATCGCAAATGCGCGAGGCATTGCGAATTGGCAACAGAAGAATGTTGTATCGCGGGCATTTTTCTCCGGGGTTTGGCATTGTTAGCGGAATGGTCGAGAAAACGGCCAGTTGGGCAGCGCCTGGGCGCAATACAGGTCATATTCAATTTTTGCGAAGTTGAAAATACCCGCAGTGACCCATTGCGCCAGGACCACGCCCCGGCACGATATTGAGTTCGATGGCCGTGATGGTTTGAACAGAGCGTAAGGGTTCTGTATTCTGAGCGGCATCTTGAGTTTAGGATGCAAGACCCTATGAAACCTAACTTTCTGGCTGGATTGATCCTGGCGTTGCTGACTGTTCTTCTGGTCTTGCCCGCTGGAGTTTCTGCGCAAACCTCTCTGATCCCCGGTTATCCGACAGGATCAACCGAAGAGACCGAGACAGCCAGCGAAGGCGATCTGGCCGCCGCGATCCGCGCCGCCAGCGAGGCTGGTGCCAGCGTCATCGTGATCGACAGTGCGGGGCAGGTTGTGACCTCGACCTCCGGCGGAGGGGCTGCGTCCGAGGACTCGGCGGAAAACCCAATGGCCGACGGATCGCAACTGATGCGGGCGCAAGAGCGGTTTTCGAAGTTCCGCGAGTCGGTCGCCTCGCGCCTGGAAGCCTTGCCCTATTCGGTATTCGAGGTTCAGTACGTCCTGCGCCAAACCAGCCCCGATGGGCGCATTCAGACCTATGTCGAGGTTCTGGTTTGGAACGTCCTGTTCCTGTTGTTAGGCCGATGGCTGTCGACGGAAATATACGGCAAACGCTTTGCCAAACGCTGGGTCGTGGCCCGAAGCAAAGAAAACCCCCAAGGCTATCGCGAAAAAATGCCGTTCCTTGTGTTCCGCTTCCTGATGGGAATCGGCGGAACCATATTTGCGATGCTGATGGCCCTGATCGTCGGGTATCTGTTTTTTGGCGAGGCCGAGGATATCTCGATCCAATTCACGGTAACGGCCATCTTCACGGCCTTTTTCCTGTCACGCACGGTGTCCGACCTGTGGCGGATGGTGCTGTCGCCGTATCTGAGCCAATATCGCCTGCCGCCCTTTTCCGACCGCAACGCGAAGCGGCTGTATATCTGGGCGTCGGCACTGGCCACCTATGACATCTCGGTCGTTATGTTCTCGACCTGGGTGGCGGATTTCGGGCTGAACTACAATGTCTATGCCATGGTCTATGGTGGCCTGACCATGGTGGGGGCCTTGGGCAATATCCTGATGATCCTGTTCAATGCAGGTGCCATTTCCAATGCGATCCGGGGTGGGCGCGCGCCCGGTCAGGTGTCGTGGATCTTGCGGTTCATCTCATTCGCCTGGGCCCCGGTGCTGATCATTTACATGGTATTCAGCTGGTTCAAGCTGGCAGTGGATCTGGTGCTGGAGAATGAAAACTCGGTCCCGATTGTGGCCAGCAGCTACGCGATCTTCATGTCCGTCGTCGTGGCCTATGGTGCGATGAACTATCTGCTGGAACGCTATTTCAACCGTAACCGCCAGATCGAAGAAAAGAATGCCACGGCGGACGAACCTCTGGAGGGCGAACTCGTTTCGGACACGCCAGAGGCCACGCAACGAAAGCACACGATCCTGACCTACGAAGACCTTGCCCGCCGTGTCGCCGGTATTCTGGCCTTTGTGGTCGGTATGTACGCGCTGGTCGTGATCTGGAACCCCGAGGCCAGTTGGAGCGAGGACCTGCCCGTCGGGCGCGCGTTGGATGTCATGGTGATCCTGTTCATCGGCTACATCCTGTTCAACTTCTTCCGCATCTGGATCGACAGTAAAATCGCCGAAGAATCCGATGACGGGACCGAGGCCGAACTGGGTGATGAAGGTGGCGAAGGCGGTCAAAGTCGGTTGGCGACTCTGTTGCCGCTGTTCCGGGGGGCGATTCTGGCCGTTGTCGTGGTCACGATTGTGCTGATCGTGCTGATGGAACTGGGCATCAATGTCAGCCCGCTGTTCGCCGGTGCTGGTGTGGTTGGTCTGGCCGTTGGGTTCGGCTCGCAAACGCTGGTCCGCGACATATTCTCGGGCGCGTTCTTCCTGTTGGATGATGCGTTCCGCAAGGGGGAGTATATCGACATTGGGGATGTGAAAGGGACGGTCGAAAAGATCTCGGTCCGGTCGTTCCAGTTGCGCCACCATCTGGGCGCGCTGAACACCATTCCCTTTGGTGAGATCAAGGTTCTGACCAACTATTCCCGCGACTGGGTGATCATGAAGCTGCCCCTGCGTGTCACCTATGACACCGATGTGGAAAAGGTGCGCAAACTGATCAAGAAGCTGGGCCAGCAATTGCTGAGCGATCCGGTGATCGGCGAGAACTTTATCCAGCCGCTGAAATCGCAGGGCGTGATCGAGATGCAGGATTCCGCGATGATCATCCGGGTCAAGTTCATGACCAAACCGGGCGATCAGTGGCTGGTGCGCAAGAAGGTGTATCAGGAAATTCGCGAATTGTTTGCCCGCGAAGGTATCCGTTTTGCCCACCGCGAAGTCACTGTGCGGCTGGCAGATGACAAGAACGCCGAAGACCTGACGCCAAAACAGCGCGAGGCGGTAACCGGCGCTGTGCAGGCCGCGATTGACGAGGATTATCTGGACGATATCGGCCCCGGCGGCGACGACCGCTAGGGGTTCTCCCGCCCCTTTGGTCTGCGTCTCTGACGAGACGCCACCCAAAGCGTTGGGCCGGGCCGCGCGTGCCGCGCGGCGGGTGTGTCAGGGGGCCGGCGTCGGCCAGACAGGATCAGATGTGCCCAGTTTGTTGGCGGGACGGGGCCAGCGCAGTTCGGTCCCGCCCACGGTAAGGGGCGATTTCAGCCGGTATCCGGGGCCCCAGCCTGAATTTTCCATGGTTTTGGAATAGTCGCTTTTTGTGACTTCCCCGATTTCGTCCGCTGCGTCGGTCTTGCCCAAAACGGCAAGAAGCTCGGCCGTGCGGGCAAGGGACAGTTGCGCATGCATGACCGAGTTGCTTTGCGCCGCCTCGGCCAGTGCAGACAGGACGGCGGCTGCCATCAGGTATCCGGTTGCATGATCCAATGCCTGAACCGGCAACGGGGTTGGTCTGTCCGCCTGCGCCCAGCCCATGCCGGTATGTGCAATTCCGGCGCTCATCTGCACCAGACTGTCGAACCCGCGCCGCCCGGCCCAGGGGCCTTGCCAGCCATAGGCATCCAACGTGACCTCGACCCGGTTCGGGGCCAGTTCGTCCCGCTTGGATTTGGTCAGGCCCAAGGCGTCCAAAGCACCGGGACGGTAGCCATGGACAAAGACATCCGCCTCGGCCAGCAGAGCCTGCAGTCGCGCCAGCCCATCAGTTGATTTCAGGTCCAGATAAGCGCAGTGCTTGCCCAGAGAAATATCGGGGATCACGCCGGGTTCATCCCAATCCGGTGGATCAATGCGCAACACGTCGGCCCCAAGCCCGGCGAGCGTACGGGTCGAGACCGGACCCGCCAGAACCCGCGTCAGGTCCAGCACGCGCAACCCTGCCAGCGGGCGTTCAGCGGTGGCCTGGGGCCGATCACGCAGCGTGATATGTCTGGGGCTGTGCCATCCGATCAGCGGGTCTCGGGCGACTGCACGACCTTGGGGGTGGTCCTGCCACTCGACCCGGCTGCGCATTGCAGCGGCAACGCCGCCTTCCGCGACGATGGCGTTTTCCAGATCACCAATGGACCACGACCTGAGGGCCTGCGTGACCGCATCCCGGTCGGCCTCGGTGCCCAGGACCTTCAGCGCGGCGGCCCGGTGGTGCGGCAGGTTGGTGTGCAGCCGAATCCAGCCATCTGCGGCGCGGTAATCCCCTGCGATGGCGTCCCACAGGCTGGGCATCTGCCACCCATCGGGCTTGAAGGAATAGCGAAACCAGAGCGAGGCCAGACGTTGGTTGACCTCGATGTCGGGCGCTGTGGGCGTCAGGTTGAGCGCCACCATCAGGCGCGATACCTCCTGACCCACGGCAGCAAGGCTGGCAGTTGCAAGCTCAGAGACCGCGAAGGCGCTGGGCAATGCCCCGGACCCGGTGGTGCGATAGCCGTCAGATGCAGGCAGTGCGGCAAGCAGACTCATTGCTGATAGGGATCAAGGCTGTCGCGCAATCCGTCACCAAGGAAGTTGAAGGCCAGTACGACGACGATGATTGGCAGCATCGGGATGGCGGTCCACGGGTAGATCTCGATCGAGGCCAGGTTCTGCGCGTCATTCAGCATCACGCCCCAACTGACCGCCGGTGCGCGCAGGCCGAGGCCCAGGAAGGATAGTGCCGTTTCCCCAAGGATCATCGCAGGGATCGACAGCGTGGCCGAGGCGATCAGGTGGGACATGAAGTTGGGCAACAGGTGTTTGCGGATCACCCGGCCCGAGCTTGCGCCCATCATCTCGGCCGCGCGGACATATTCCTCTTCCCGCAGCGACAGGAATTTGGCCCGGACGGATCGGGCGAGGCCGGGCCAGTCGAGGATGCCAAGAATGATCGAGATGATGAAGAACACCGCAACCGGGCTCCAGTTCGATGGCACGGCGGCGGACAGGGCCAGCCACAAGGGAAGCTCGGGTAGAGAGCGCAGGACTTCGATGACCCGGTTGATCGTCCAGTCGATGCGCCCGCCGAAATACCCGGCCATGGATCCGAACAGGATTCCAAGGAAAAATGAGACCGAAATGCCGATCAGGCCCACCGTCAAGGACAGTTGCGCGCCGTAAAGGATGCGGCTGAACACATCACGGCCCAGCCGATCCGAACCCCACAGGAACAGGGTAGCGCCGTCCGGGGCGCAGAACAGGTGGGTGTCGGATTTGATCAGGCCGGCCAGCCGGTATTCCGACCCTTCGCAGAAGAAGCGGATCGGGCGCGGGTCTTCGGTATCGGGAACGAATTTCCACTGGAACGTCTCCAGATCCGCCTCGGCCACGATGGGATAGATGAACGGGCCTTTGAATTCCCCTTCGTGGAACCAGTTGATCGATTGAGGCGGAGCATAAAGGTGTTCGCCGTTCCGGTCATTTGGGCCATAGGGTGCGATGAACCCGGCGAAGGGCAACATCAGGTAACACAGCAACAGGAAGATGCCCGAAATCAGGCCCAGCTTGTGGGTTCTGAATTTCCGCCAGACCAGCACCCAGTTTGGCGCGTCCAGATCGGCACGTTCCAGCTGCTGGACCGAGGCTTGCGGGTCGAATGGGGCGTCATCGACAAAGCGATCATCGGGGCGGTCGGTCATGCTTCGCGCCCCTCATACCGAATGCGTGGATCGAGCATCACCAGCAGAATGTCCGAGATCATGGTGCCGATCAGCGTCAGCAAGGCCACGAACATCAGGATGAAGGCCGACAGGAACTGATCCTGTGTCTTGAGCGCCGTCAGCAGGGTCGGGCCGATGGTCTGCAGGCCCAGAACGACCGAGACCAGAACCGAGCCCGACACCATCGAGGGTAGCAGGTTGCCGATATCGGCCACGAAGGGGTTAAAGGCCACGCGCAGGGGGTATTTGGTCAGCATCCGCGACGGGGCCATGCCCTTGGCGATGGCTGTTTCCACATAAGGCTTGCCCAACTCGTCCAGCATATTCGCCCGCAGGCGTTGCATCATGGCCGAGGCTCCGGATGTGCCGATGACGAAGGTTGGCACGATCAGATGGATCAGGATGGATTTGAGTTTATCCCAACTCATCGGCTGGCCCTCGAATTTAGGGTCCATAAGCCCACCGATGGGCAGGTTGAAATACTGGTGGCCGTAATAAAACAGGATCAGCGCAAGCAGGAAGTTGGGCGTCGCCAGACCCAAATACCCGACAAAGGCCGAGGTATAGTCGATCCATGTCCGCGACCGCGCGGCGGCAATCACGCCAAGGGGCAGGGCGACTGCATAGACAAACAGGATCGCGGCAAGGTTCACGACAACGGTCAGCCACAGCGTATCGCCAACGATCTCGGACACCGGGCGGTCGAATTCAAAGGACCAGCCCCAGTTGCCCTGCAACATGCCCGAAAAGCCGTGCGGACCGGGCCAGAACCCCATCCAGATCAGGTATTGCTCCCACATCGGGCGGTCCAGCGCGTATTCCGTGCGCAGGAACTCGGCCTTGGCCACGCCTGCCGATTGACCCGAGGCCTGAAGTTCGGCGATCTGATTGCTCAGATAGTCGCCGGGCGGCAGGTTGATGATCACGAAAATCAGGACCGAGACCACCAACAGGGTCAGCAGCATCGTGAAAAAGCGATACACCGCATAGCGCAGCATGACCATTTAGCTGCTCCTGTCAGTCGGCGAAGAAGAACTCATCCGGGCGGTGAACGCCGAAATGCGCGCCGGGCTCCCACGCCCACATGGCCTGTTCCGGGACATTGCGCAGACGGTTCGAGACGACGATGGGCTGCGGTGCGCCGTTCAGGATGCCAATGGCATACAGCTGATCGGCGTGGATATTCAGCATTTCGGTCCAGGCGGCCTCACGCTCTTCATCCGTGGTGGCGATCTCCCATTCATGGGCCAGTTCCATCAGACGCTCGGCCTCGGGCATATCGGGGGCTTCGCCAACCTCGCCACCGGTCTGATAATACTGGCCCCATTTCGGCCAGGCCAAAAAGACCTGATCGGTCGGTGCCAGATAAGACGGCGACGTATGGGCCTGCGGCAACCCGTCATCCCATCCGAACCAGACCGAGGCCATGGTGTTCCCGGCAAAAACCCGGTTGCGCAGGATGTCGCGGTCCAGCGGACGCATCACCAGTTTGACGCCAATCTCGCGCCACGTGTCGGTGACGATTTGCAATGCGTTTTCAACCTCTTGCCGTTCGCCTGCGGTTTCGATCACAAGTTCCATGGGGCGGCCATCGGGCAGCAGGCGGATGCCATTCTTGTCGCGCTGATCCAGCCCGGCCTCGTCCAGCAGGGCATTTGCCTGATCGACATCGAAGTCGGCCCAGGCCTTGGCGTTTTCCTCACTGTAGAAAGGCGAGGCGGGCAGAACCGACATCGCCATCGGCTTTGCCAGCTTAAAATAAAGCGCCTGATTGATCGTGTTGCGATCAATTGCCAGCGACAGTGCACGGCGTACACGCACGTCGCGCAGCACATTGCGCCAAGCTTCGTCCGAGTAGTTCAGGTTGGGATAGATCGCGATCTGCGAGGCCACGCCGGTTTTCCACAGCAATGTCTTGTAGTTGCCAACCTCTTCCCCCTTTTTCAGGATCGAGGCATCGCGGAATGCCAGACCACGGCCCTGCAAATCGCTTTCGCCTGCGTTGGTCTTGGCTGCAACCAAGCCGGGGGCAACAATCTCCATCTCGACCACGTCGATATAGGGCAGTTGCACACCGTTCGAGTCGACGCGGTGATAATATGGGTTGCGGATAAAGCTGTGCCGGATCTTCTTGCCCGAGCTGGCATTCAACCATGGCTGTAGGGTCGGCAACTCACTATTGTCGAATTTATACAGGTTATCCAGCTTGTTATGCAGCGCCGCCCAGCTTTTGACGCGGGCATCTTCGACCTGAAACGCCAGCTCTTCCGGGTCCGCAAATTTCTCATGATATTGCTTCAGGAAAGCGGCTGGCCGGTAGATGAAGGGCGGACGGGCCTGCGCCAGCGATTGCAGGAAATCCGGGTTGGGGTCATCCCATTCGAAGATCACGGTTGTCTCATCCGGGAATGAAACAGTGGGTGTTTTGCCTTCGACGATCAGAAAGTCCGGCGGGCCCGAGGGGCTGAGTAATTCGTTATTGGCAACATCTTCCCACCAATAGCGGAAATCCTCGGACGTGAAGGGCGAGCCGTCGGACCACTTATGACCTTCGCGCAGTTTCAGGGTGAACTTGCGATTGTCTTCGTTTTCGAACGAGGCCAGCAGGTCGGGGACAATCTCGTAATTCTCGTCAAAGCCGACCAGGCGGGCATATCCGTAGACGACCATCTGACGGATATCCTTGGAGCGGGTCACCATGGTGCGCAGGGTCCCGCCCGGCGTTCCGAACTCGCGCCCCTTGGCGGCCAGATCGACGACCAAAGGCTCTTTCGGCAAGCGTTCGGTAACCGGTGGCAAGTCTCCGGCATCAACCTTTGCGGCCCAGTATTCGGCCTCTTGCGGGGTTGGTGTTTCGGCTGCGGCGGCCAAGGTCGAAGAAAAGGCCAGCGATGCGGCAAAAAACAAATGGCGAGTGGTCTTAAACATGACAACGTACCTTATGGCCCGGCTCCAATTCCACAAGTGAAGGTATCACGGTGTCAGAGAAACGAAAGGCTTCATCCCAACTGTCCGGCGCGCCGGCACCCAACGAAACCATTTTCAGGTCGATCGGGCGGTTGATGTCGGGTTCTGGTTGAGCGGCAATCAACGCCTTGGTGTAGGGGTGGCGCGGATTGTAGAAAAGGGTTTCGGGTGGGGCTTGTTCAACGATCAGCCCTCGGCGCATCACGGCGACCTCATCAGCAATGCGCGCCACGACCGCAAGATCGTGAGAGATGAAGAAGTAGGACAGGTTCAGACTGTCCTGCAGGTTCTCCAGCAGTGTCAGGATTTGTTCCTGTACCGACACGTCCAGCGCCGAGGTCGGCTCGTCACACACGATCAACTGCGGGTCCAGCATCATGGCGCGGGCGATGGACAGGCGCTGGCGTTGACCGCCGGAAAAGGCGTGCGGGTAGCGTTTCAGCATGTCGGCGTTCAGACCAACACGCTGCAACATCTCGGCGGCCTTGTCCCGCTGTTCCGAAGTCGAGCCGATCCGGTGAATCTCCAACGGCTCAGTCATCGCATCCTGAATCCGCATGCGGGGGCTGAGCGAGCTATAGGGGTCCTGAAACACCATCTGCGCCTTGCGCTGAAAGGCGGTGCGCTGGGCGCGGCTCATTTTGTGCACGGGGATCGGGTCTTCGGTTGCGGAGGTGCGGAACAGCACCTCTCCGCCCGGATCGGGCAGTTCTGCGCCAAGGGCGATCCGGGCCGCGGTGGTCTTGCCCGAGCCGCTTTCACCTACGATGGCCAGCGTCTTGCCGCGCGCAAGTTTCAGATCGACGCCGCGACAGGCATGAATTTCCTTATCTGCCTGCCAGCCCTTGCTGGCCCGCATCGTATAGGTCTTGGAAACCCCCTTCATCTGCAGAATCAGGTCTTCGTCGGGCATGGGTATCCCAACAGCATCCTGATCGGGGATTTCGGGGGCCGCATCGAACAACTGCTTTGTATAGGGATGTGCGGGCGCAGTCAGGATGGGCGCGGCGGGACCCGCCTCCATCACGCGGCCCTTGTGCATGACCACGACCTGCTCAGCCATGTTGGCCACCACGCCAAGGTCATGGGTCACCAGGATCAGCGCCATCCCGGTTTCGCGTTGCAATTCCTTGATCAGACCAAGCACCTGCGCCTGTGTTGTCACGTCCAGCGCGGTTGTCGGCTCATCCGCGATCAGCAAATCAGGCTTGGCCACCATCGCCATCGCGATCATCGCGCGCTGACGCATACCGCCGGACAGCTCGAACGGATAGGAGTCATAGGCGCGCTGCGGGTCGGGGAAGCCGACGCGTTCGAATTGCGTCAGCACCTCTTTGCGAGCCTGCGCCTCGGACGCGCCGCGATGCAGCCACAGCACCTCGCTAACCTGATTGCCGATCTTGTGCAGCGGCGACAGCGAACGCATGGGTTCCTGAAAGATCATCGAAATCCGGTTGCCGCGAATGCCGCGCATCTCACGCTCGCCGATCTTTACAAGATCAGCGGTGCCCTTGGAATCGTTCAGAATGATCGAGCCGCTGCGAATCTGTGCGGTTCGGGGAAGGATGCGCAGCGCTGCCCGGCACGAGATCGTCTTGCCCGACCCGGACTCGCCCACAAGGGCAAGCGTCTGCCCGGCATCGACGTCGAAATTCACGTCTGTGACCACAGGATCACCCACGCCAAAACCAATGCTGAGGTCTCTGACGGACAACAACGCGCTCATTCGGGTTTTCCACCCCGTTGGCCGTACGGTAGCATCGGCTGTATCAACTCCCCGTGATTTTTTCGTCAGTGTCGCGCGGTTCCGCCCGTCTAGTCAAACCCGTTCTTAGACTGAAATGTCTCGGGAATATGAAAGTTATGTCTTCGCTGCTACACAAGCTCTTGAGTTTTTGTCATCTAGTGCACAGCCGCCTGCGTCTATGCTGGTGAGCGGTATCAAGGAGAGATTTCCCCGTGTCCGAGAATCAAAGCCGTCTGGATCTGTTCATCGACCGCATGGTGTCGCAGCGCGCCTGTCTGGATTTTGCGATAGCGCAGACCGCAGGGATGGAGGGGCCGGTATTCGAACTGGGTCTGGGCAATGGCCGGACTTATCATCACATGATCCGGCACATTCAGGACCGCCCGGTTTACGTGTTCGAACGCGCGGTGGCCTCGCACCCGGACAGCACCCCGCCCGAGGATCGGGTCATTCTGGGCGATGTGCGCGAGACGCTGCCCGCCTCGGTCGCGCGTTTCGGCGCGTCTGCCAGCCTGATCCACGCGGATCTTGGCGGGCACAATCGCGAGAAAAACGATGCATTCGCGCGCCTTGTTTCCCCGCTGATCGAGCCGCTGCTGGCCGAGGGCGGGCTGATGGTGTCGAGTGATCGAATGTATTTCGAAACGCTGACTGAACTGCCTTTGCCCGACGGGGCCGTCGAGGGGCGCTGTTTCGTCTACCGCCGATGATCCGAAAAGGACCCAGCCGATGATCTTCTATGATTGTTCAACCGCGCCAAACCCGCGCCGGGCCCGCATGTTTATCGCCGAAAAGGGGATCGACATCGAAACGCGTGAGGTTTCAATTGCCAAGGGTGAGCAGCTGGAGGATGCGTTTCTGGCGGTGAACCCGCGCGCGACCCTGCCGGTTCTGGTGACGGACGAGGGCGCGGTCCTGACGGAAAACCTAGGAATCGCGGCCTATCTTGAGGCACGCTTTCCCGAACCGCCCCTGATGGGGCGTACACCTGATGAAAAAGGCCAGGTGTCAATGTGGCACGCCCTTGTCGAACAACAGGGCGGGGCCCCGATTGCCGATGCGCTGCGCAACACGCATCCGGCCTTCAAGGATCGCGCCATTCCGGGGCCGGTCGATTACGCCCAGATCCCTCAACTGGCGGAACGTGGTGCGGCACGTGTCGGGGCGTTTTTTGACTTGCTTGAGGGCAGATTGGCCGAGAGTCCCTTTGTCGCCGGGGATACCTTCAGCCTCGCCGATATCTCGACCTTCGTATTCGTCGATTTCGCGCGCGTGATCAAAATGCGGATACCCGAGGGCAATACCGCCACGCAGAAGTGGTTTCATACGGTTCAATCCCGGCCCAGCGCCAGTCTTTGAAAGCAACCAAAACAGGCGGATGTCTGATTGGGTCGATTACTGTACAGAAATGTCTAGACAGAAGTGAACAGTGCCACTAGCGTCTTCCCAGGTTCTGATTAGGGGAGGTCGGGATGAAATCCCAATACCGTGTCGTGGTCATCGGGGGCGGCGTTGTTGGCGCCTCGGTTCTGTATCATCTGGCCAAGTTCGGCTGGTCGGATGTTGTGATGCTGGAACGGCGGCGGCTCGCCTCGGGCTCGTCCTGGCACGCGGCGGGTGGCATCCATGCGCTGAACGCGGATCCGAATATGGCCTCGCTACAGGCCTATACCATCGATTTGCTCAGCGAGATCGAAAAGGAATCGGGCCAGAATATCGGGTTGCACATGACCGGCGGCCTGACGCTGGCTGGCACGCCCGAACGGTGGGAATGGTTGCAGGCCAATTACCGAATCTTCCAATCCATCGGCATTGACGATTGCGAGTTGCTGACCCCGCAAGAGGCACAGAAACGCTGCCCGATCATGTCCACCGATGGCGTTCTTGGCGCGATGTGGGCGGACCGCGAAGGGTATATCGACACGACCGGGACGGTTCAGGCCTACGCGACTGCAGCAAAAAAGCGCGGTGCTGAGTATTTCGAGGAAACCAAGGTCGAAAGCCTGACGCAAACCGCCGATGGGTGGGAAGTCGTGACCGACAAAGGCACGATCACCTGTGAACACGTCGTCAACGCGGCGGGTCTCTGGGCCAAGCAGGTGGGTCGGATGGCCGGAGTGGAACTACCGGTCTCGCCGTTGAAACACCACTATCTGATCACCGACACTGTGCCCGAGGTGGCCGAGGCAGATTTCGAGATGCCTATGACTGTGGACCTCGAAGGCTTCACCTATATGCGGCAGGACCAGAAGGGTGTTTTGGTCGGTATCTATGAGGTCGATCACGAACACTGGGCCATGGACGGCGCGCCGTGGACCTATGGCGAAGAACTGTTTCAAGAACAGCTCGACCGCATCGAGAACGAACTGACGCTGGGCTTTGAACGCTATCCCTCGATCCAGAATGTGGGCATCAAGACATGGGTGAACGGCGCGTTTACCTTCTCGCCCGATGGCAACCCTCTGGTCGGGCCGGTGCCGGGCAAGCGGGGCTATTGGTCGGCCTGCGCGGTGATGGCCGGGTTCCTTCAGGGTGGCGGCGTTGGCAAAACGTTGGCCGAGTGGATGATCCATGGTGAGCCCGAAGCCGACGCATGGCCGATGGACGTGGCACGTTACGGCGATTTCGCTCAGAACAAGCGCTACATCCGCGAAACGACCGGCCAATTCTATTCGCGTCGTTTCGTGATGACCTACCCGAACGAACAGCTTCCCGCAGGCCGTCCGCTGAAAATGGCCCCGGCCCATGATGCGATGACCGAGGCGGGCTGCAAATGGGGCGTCAGTTGGGACCTTGAGGTGCCGCTGTATTTTGCGCCGAAAGGGTTCGAAGAGACGCCGACGCTGAAACGCTCGAACGCGCATGACATCGTGGCCGAGGAATGCAAGGTGATCCGTGAGGGTGTGGGCCTGATGGATATCTCGGGCTTTTCCCGGTTCGAGGTCACTGGGCCGAATGCAGAGATCTGGCTGGACAAACTCATGGCCTCGAAACTGCCCGCGCCGGGTCGGGCCAAGCTGGCCCCGATGCTGGGCGAGAACGGACGCCTCAAAGGTGATCTGACCGTCTTGAACTGGGGTGATGGCACCTGGTGGATCATGGGCAGCTACTATCTGCGCGCCTGGCACATGCGCTGGTTCGACGATCACATGATCGACGGGGTTGAGGTCCGCGATCTGGGCGAAGAATACTGCGGGTTCGCCGTGGTTGGCCCGAAATCGCAGGCAGTGGTCGAGAAACTGGCGGAACAGGATATCTCGGGCCTGAAATTCATGGGGTGTGGAGATTTCGACATCGGTTTGGTCCGCGCCCGCGTGGCCCGCATGTCGGTGACGGGCGAGAAGGGGTACGAGATCAACTGCCGCTATGGCGATCACATCAAACTGAGGCGCATGTTGCTGGAGGCCGGGGCCGAGGACGGTATTCGCGAGTGCGGTTTCAACGCAATGCTGTCGACTCGGCTTGAGAAAAGCTTTGGCATTTGGTCCGCCGAGTTCACCCAGGCCTATACCCCCGGCATGACCGGTATGGATCGCTGGATCGACTGGGATAAGAACTTTGTCGGCAAAGACGCTGCCTTGGCCGAGCGCGATGGCAACGGCCCGGCGCAGGTGCAGGTGACGCTGGAGGTGGACGCTTTGGATGCCGATGCCAGCGGCTATGAACCCATCTGGTCGGGCGAGGACCGCGTTGGTTTCGTCACCTCGGGCGGCTATGGCCATTACACTGGCAAGTCGCTGGCAATGGCCTTGGTCAACCGCGACAAGGCCGCGCCGGGTACGGAACTGACCGTGCATGTGGTGGGGGTCGAACGACCCGCGCGGGTGATCGCCCCATCGCCGTATGATCCCCAGGGCAAGGCGATGAGGGGCTGAGGATGATCTCGCAAACCCCTGAGCGTGGCAGGCGACGGCGCGGACGTGGGGCCGAGGCCGCGCCCGCACCCAGTCGCGACGTAAATTACCGCCAATTGCGGAACCCGTTCCCGCAAATGGAGGTGTTCCCCGCCGATCAGATCGCCGACATGCACGAAACGGCCTTGCGCACGTTGGAAGAGCTGGGCGTCAAAGTCCTTTTGCCCGAGGCGCGACGCCTGTTTGCGGCAGGTGGCGCAAAGGTGGATGAAGACAGCGAAATGGTCTTCATCGGGCGCGATATGGTCGAGGCAGCTGTGGCCTCGGCCCCCAAATCGATCGCGTGCCGCGCCGGGGCACGGCGCAGGGATTTTACTTTGGAACTGGGTTCGCTGGTGTTTCAGCCCGGTGCTGGCGCACCCAACGCCACCGATCTGGAACGCGGGCGACGCCCCGCGACCGGGCAAGACTATCTGGAGTTCCTGAAACTCACCCATCATTTCGACGTGTTCCAGATGATCTCGCCCCAGGTCGAGCCGCAGGACATGCCGACCCATTTACGCCATTACTTCACGACCAAGGCGCAGATGGAGTTGACGGACAAGTTCCCCTTCTTCTTCTCGCGCGGGACGCCGCAGGTGATGGATTGCTTTGAAATGCTCTCTACCGCGCGCGGTCTGACGGATGCGGAGTTCCGGGCCAACCCGCACTGCTACACGATTATCAACACCAACAGTCCACGCACGCTGGACATTCCAATGGCGCAAGGCCTGATCGACTTTGCGCGGCATGGGCAGATGTCGATCATCACCCCGTTCACCCTGATGGGCGCGATGGCCCCGATCACCGTGGCAGGCGCAATCACGCTGTCCCATGCCGAGGCACTGGCGGCGCTGACCCTGACCCAACTGGCGGGTCCCGGAGCGCCGGTTTGTTACGGCACCTTCACCAGCAATGTGGACATGAAATCGGGTGCGCCCGCCTTTGGCACGCCTTCGCACTTCCAAGCCTCGCTTGCGGCAGGGCAACTAGCGCGGCATCTGGGTCTGCCATGGCGGTCGGCGGCAGGGTCGGCATCGAATATCAACGATGTGCAGGCCGCCAATGAAAACCAGTTCGGCCTTTGGGGTTGTCTGATGGCTGGTGCGACGGTGATCATCCACTCTGCCGGGTGGCTTGAGGGCGGGTTGACGGTGTCCTTTGAAAAGATGATCTGCGATGCCGAGGTCCTGAACATGGTCGCGGAGCTTTGTGCCGGGGCGCAGGCCGGGACTGCCGAGATCGGCTTTGACACAGCACTGGCCGAGGTCGAGCCCAGCGGCCACTTCTTCGCCTCAAGTCAAACGATGGAGCGCTACAACACCGAATTCTACCAGCCCCACGTTCACGACTACGCCAATTTTGGCACCTGGACCGAGCGGGGGGGCGTTGATGCCAACCATCGCGCGACCGGTGTCTGGAAGGCAATCCTGAACGATTTCAAGGCCCCTGCTGGCGACAGCGACCGGCTGGGTGCCTTACATGATTTCATCGCGCGCCGGACCGCCGAGGGCGGCGCACCGCCGGAGAGTTGAATGAACACCAAACCAATTCTGCATCGGGATGATCCACTGGCTGAACCCTTGGTCGGCAACATCAAGGTCACGCGCGACGACTGGCTGAATGTGGCCATGGACGTGCTGATCTCGGACGGTGTGGACCAGATCAAGGTCCTGAACCTGGCCGAGCGCATGGCAGTCTCGCGCTCGTCCTTCTATTGGTATTTCAAATCCCGGCAGGAGCTTCTGGACGCGCTGCTGTCGCGCTGGCAGGCCACCAATACGGCTGCGTTGGTCGCGCAGGCAGAGGCACCGGCCAGGACGATCACGGCAGCGGTCTGTAACGTGCATCGATGTGTGGTGAACACCGACCTGTTCGATACGGCGCTGGACTTTGCGGTGCGCGACTGGGCGCGCAAATCCGGCAAGGTGCGCCGCGCATTGGATCAATCGGATGCCCGACGATTGCAGGCGCTTCACGCCATGTTCGCGCGTTTTGGCTATTCCGAGATCGAATCCGAGACCCGCGCCCGCGTGCTGTATTACATGCAGATCGGATACGATCTGGCGCAGCTGAACGAGCCGATGGAGACGCGGCTGTCGATGGTTTCGCATTACCTGTACGTATTCACGGGTGTCGAGCCGCGCCCAGAAGAAGTGGAAGAATTCAGCGCCTATTCCAAGCGCTATTGGGAAGGAGACACAGAATGAGCCAACCGGATGCAATCATCATAGGGACCGGAGTGATCGGTGCCGCCATCGCGTTTGAGATGGCCAAGGCTGGATGGAAGGCGCTGTCGCTGGATCGCAATGCGCAGGTCGGGCACGGCTCAACCGCAGGGTCTTGTGCAATCATTCGGATGCATTATTCGACCTTCGATGGCACGGCCTTTGCGTGGGAGGGTTATCACTACTGGCGCGATTGGGCCGAATATCTGGGCCTGCCGTCAGATGCCAATCTGGCGCAGTTCCGTGAAACGGGCTGTCTGGTGATGAAAACCGATGCCAATGGCATGCTGGAAAAGCACATGAAGAACAGCGCCGATCTGGATTGCCCGTTCGAGGAATGGTCGCCCGACAAGGTTGTTGAACGCTTGCCGGTCTATTCGCTGGATAGTTTCGCGCCCGCGCGCCGCATGGATGATCCGGAGTTCGGCCAACCCAATGGCCGCAAGATGCAGGGCGGTGTTTACTGGCCACAAGCGGGGTACGTGACCGACCCGGCGCTGTCGGCACAGAACCTGATGGACGCGGCCAAACAACACGGGGCCGAGGTTCGCACCGGGGCCGAGGTGGTCGAGATCCTGACCGACGGCGGTCGTGTGGCCGGGGTCAAGCTGGCCTCGGGCGAGGAAATCCACGCCAAAGTGGTGGTGAACGTGGCGGGGCCGGGATCGGCCATCATCAACAAACTGGCGAATGTGCTGGACGATATGACCATCGAAACCCGCCCCCTACGGCAAGAGGTGGTGCATGTGCCCGCCCCCGAGGGGTTTGATTTCGAAAACGACGGCACCATCGTCTCGGACAGCGACATCGCGTGTTATTGCCGCCCCGAGCATGGCAATCACATCCTTGTCGGATCAGAAGACCCGGAATGCGACCCGCATCAGTGGTGCGAGGATGACATCCACTACAACCGCGATTTTACCGACCAGTGGACCACGCAGGCCATGCGCTACGCTCAGCGTGTGCCCAGCCTTGGCATTCCGTCCAAGACCCGTGGGGTGGTTGACCTGTATGACGCCTCGACGGATTGGATTCCGATCTATGACAAGTCCAGCCTTCCGGGATTCTACATGGCCTGCGGCACCAGCGGGAACCAGTACAAGAACGCTCCGATCGCCGGGAAGATGATGACCGCCCTGATCGATTATTGCGAGGGCGGAGCGGATCACGACGCCGAACCGCTTCAGTTTGAACTGCCCTACATCAAACGCATGATCGATGTCGGCTTTTATTCGCGCAAACGCCCGATCAACGAGGAAAGCAGTTTTTCGGTTTTGGGGTAGTCGAAAGGCGACCAAACGTTCTGAATGACTGGAGGCCCAAATTCTAGCGGGTCACACCTTGGTCAATATGCTGGTCATTGCCGCGCGACGGAAACACGACGCGGTCCCGGTCAGTGTGCGAAAGTAACCCAGGCCCAGGCCATGGCGATGTAGGTCAGATTGTGCATCAACTGGTCCAGACCTGCCGCGCGCCAGAATGCGGGCTGGTTGGGCTCTAGCCGTTTTTTGTCGGAATAGCTGGCTTTGGCGTAGTCGATATTGAAGTGAATAAACCACTCAAGCGCGCCGATGATCAGGATAAAGGCCAACGGCGTGCCAAAAATCAGAAAGACAATGATCGAGCCAACAACATGCACAGCGGCATGCTGCGCACGGCCCATGTGAAGATATTCACCCCGACCGGACAACATTTTCGGTGTTTGTAAGTAATAGTCAGCGAACATATGTTTGATCTGCAACAAGCAGAGCATGACAAACACTGCGCCAAAACTGGCAGTCAAAAGTTCCCTCCCGAAATCGTCCTTCAGCGGATACTAGGCGTGAATGCGTCAATTGGTAAATGAACTAGTTCACATTTGGCAAAGAAATCTGAGGCTCGAAAACGTGTTTGCGAAATTTTGCTGGGATTGTGTAGATTTATACTGTTCAGTTTTTCGGCATATCGCCAATCATGAGTTTTGAGTACAAGCAGGGGCAGGTTCCATAGAGCGCACGATCTTTCGTTTTATCTGGAAGTATTCCAAACGCGACCAGCTGATCCTGCTGGCCGTGACCTCGACGCTGTTTCCCTTGCTGTACCTGACGTTGGAGTTGCCCAAACGCATCATCAACGATGCGATCGGTGCCAGCAGCGATGTTGTGGATGTCTGGGGATACAGCCTGCCGCAGACCAATTTCCTGATCATCCTGTGTTTTGCCTTTCTTGCGGCGGTTCTGGCCCATGGCCTGATGAAGATGCGCATCAACACCATGAAAGGGGTGCTGAGCGAACGGATGCTGCGGCGCTTTCGTTATCAGTTGATCAGCCGTGCCCTGCGTTTCCCGCAGCCCTATTTCGAGCGGGTCAGTCAGGGTGAGATGGTGTCGATGATCACCGCCGAAAGCGAGCCGATGGGCGGGCTGATGGGGGATGCGATCAGCCAGCCGGTTTTGCAGGCGGGACAGATGATTACTATCCTGTCCTTCCTGTTCCTGCAAAGCGTCTGGTTCGGTCTGGCGGCGGTGGCCCTGATCCCCTTGCAGGCCTGGTTGATTCCGAAATTGCAGCGCCAGATCAACCTGTTGAACAAAAAACGCATACAAGAGGTGCGCGTGCTGGCCGCCCAGATCGGCGAGAATGCCGCCGGTGCCTCGACCCTGCGCGCCAATGGTGGCTGGCGCTATCGTCGCGCTATGATCTCGGATCAGTTGGGGCGGTTGTTCGGGATCCGGTTCGAGATCTATCAGAAGAAGTTCTTTATGAAGTTCATAAACAACTTCATCTCGCAACTGACGCCGTTCATGTTCTATCTGGTTGGCGGCTTGCTGGTGCTGCAGGGTTCGGTCTCGCTGGGGGCACTTGTGGCGGCTTTGGCGGCGTATAAGGACCTGAGCTCGCCATGGAAGGAACTGCTGACCTATTACAACCAGACGCAGGATATGTCGCTGCGCTGGGACGTTGTGATCGAACGCTTCGCGCCTTCGGGAATGCAGGACGAGAGACTATTCGAGGGTGAGCCACAGGCACGCCCGCATCTGAACGGCGACATCGTTCTGGATCACGTCTCGGTCCGCGATATGGACGGCAATCAGGTGCTGGACGATCTGAACCTGACGTTCCCGGGCGGCAAGATCATCGGCATCGCGGCCCCAAGCGAAGAAGATCGGCGCGCCGTAAGCGAATTGCTGACGCGCGAGATTCTGCCCAGCGCGGGCAAGGTGGCAATCGGTGAACATAATCTGTCCGAGCTTCATCAGGGTGTGGTGGCGGCGCGGATCGGCTATGCCTCGTCCCGGCCAGTCATGTTTCAGGGCACGCTGGGTGACAATGTCATGATGCCGATGCGGTTCAAGCCCTTGTCCGATCAGACGGATGATCCGGATTTTGCCGAAACCTTGCGGGCGGGCAACAGCGACGATCCGTTCCAGACCGAATGGCTGGACCCGTCCCTTGCCGGTTTGCAGGACGCCAGCGAGTTGCGGGACTGGTGGTTGAAGCTGATCGATGGAATGGGATCGGGTGCCGCCTTGTTCCAACGCGGGGCCGAGCAGGTCTTTGATCCGGACACCCATCCGGAGCTTGCGCGCAAATTGATCGATCTTCGCCCAAAGGTTCAGGAGGCTGTTCAAAAAGCGGGCCTGACGCAGCAGGCGCTGATCTTTGATCGCCAAAGCTATAACCCCGCGTTGCCGGTGGCCGAAAACCTGTTGTTCGCCACCCCACGCGTTCCGGTGACGCAGGATTTGCTGGCCAAACAGACCGTCTTCCTGGGCCAGTTGCGAGAGTTGGGTCTGGATGAGACGCTGATCGCCTTGACGCGCGACGTGATCGATATGTTGCGGCAGATCTTTGGTCTTGATGGCACCGATCACCCGCTGTTCCGCAAACTGGGGCTTGAGGCCGCAACCTACGAGACTGCTGTCGAACTGGTTGAGCGGACACGGAAAGAGGGTGCCTCGGGTCTGGACGACGAGCAATTGGCCAACCTGCTGGCCGTGCCATTGGTGATTTCCGCGGAACAAATCGGCCCGGCCTTCACGGATGAGCTGAAGAACCGCATTCTCGAACTGCGGCACAGCCATTCCGACAAGCTTTTAGCGCGGTTGCAAGATGTATTCGTTTCACTGGACCCGGATCAGTTCGCCCCCGGTCTGACGGTGATGGAGAACGCGCTGTTCGGCAAAGTCAGCCAGATCGGTGGCGCGCGATCCGATGAGGCCCGCAAGCTGATCGTCGATGTGCTGGCCGAAAACGGCGCGCGGCTTTTGGTTGTCGAGTTGATCTATGACGTTCCGGTTGCGCTGGGCGGTCAGAACCTGCCCGCCGTGTTTGCCGAGCCGCTGGCCTTCACCCGCGCGACGATCAAGAAACCCGACATCCTGATTCTGGAAAACGCGCTGGCCAGCTATGACATGCAGACGCAGGTAGCGGTCTACAAAAACCTGCGCGAACTGATGCCGGACACCACGGTCGTCTATTTGAACGATCAGTTCGAGAATCCGGACGTATTCGACATGTATGTCGAAATCCGGCAAGGTCGTGTGGTCACGGACGAAGGACCTGCGGACGTGGAAGAAGACAGCGCCGCCTCGGCTGACCTTGCGCGCAAGCTGCGCGCCCTGGAACAAACACCTCTGTTTTCCGGCCTGGATCGCAGACAATTGCGTCTGCTGGCCTTTGGTGCGCGTTGGTTCGAGGCGATCCCGGGGCAGGTCGTGTTCCTGAAGGACGATCAGCCGACCGATGGGGCCTATGTGGTTCTGGAAGGTGAGGCGGGCCTGTTCCTTCCGCAACCGGACGGCCCCGATCAACTGATTACCAAGGTGGGACCGGGTGAGCTGGTGGGCGAGTTGGGCCTGATCCGCAAGGAACCCCGCGCGCTGAGCATGGTGGCCGAGACCAAGATGTCCTGCCTGCGCATTGGTGAGGAGGAATTCCTGGCTGTGGTCGAAAACGACGCTGCGACCGCCTTCAAGCTGATGCAGGTGATTGCCGGTTACGTATCGAACTGACCGCTAACCGTCGGGCTTGCAGAAGAGTTCGTACAGCAACCCGATCACCTGCCGTGTGTTCCCATCTGCCAGCGAATAATAGATGGTCTTGCCATCGCGGCGGGTGGACACCAGATTTTCCTCGCGCAGCCGCGCCAGCATCTGGCTGACGGCCGCCTGCCGGATTTGCAGCAGGTCTTCCAACTGCCCAACCGATTTTTCCCCGTCGCCCAAATGGCACAGGATCATTAGACGCCCTTCATGGGCCAGTGTCTTGAGATAGGCCGCGGCGCTTGCCGCGTTTTCTTTCATATTTGCCGACGTATCAGGGGTTTCGTCGGTTAGTTCATTCAGGGTCACGGGTAGGCCACTTGTCCGATTGGGGTTGGCGCAATATGCCCCAACCCATACGGGCTTGTCACCCCTCGGTGGCGGGGGCTCCGCCCTGAAAGGCGTTGCCGTTGGCATAATCGCAGGGGTCTTCCTGCATTTGCAGGTGCAACCCGTCCCCGGTGTACGGGTGCGCGCGGGCCAGATCTTCGTTGACTTCGATCCCCAGACCGGGCGCGCTTGGTGGCGTGACAAAGCCGTCCTCGACCCGGATTGCGCCATTGATCAACTGATCATGGAACGGTGTTTCGATGGTTTCCAGCAACAGAAGATTCGGAATTGATGCGGCCAGATGCGTATTCGCGGCCCACTCCACCGGACCGGCATAAAGATGCGGGGCCATCTGCGCGTTGAAGACCTCGGCCATGGCGGCGACCTTCTTCATCTCCCATATCCCGCCAGCGCGGCCCAGGGCGGGTTGCAGAATCTCGGCGGCACCGGCGCGCAAAACTGCACCGAATTCGGCCTTGGTGGTCATGCGCTCGCCGGTTGCGACCGGGATGCGCACGTTGAGGGCGACGCGGGCCATATCCTCGATATTGTCCGGCGGGGTGGGTTCTTCGAACCACAGCGGCGAATATTGCTCCAACGCCTGACCCAACCGAATTGCGCCCGCCGTGTTGAACTGACCATGGGTGCCGAACAACAGGTCGGCTTTGTCACCAACCGCTTCACGGATCGCTTTGCAGAACGCCACGGACATTGAGATGTCGGACATAGCGGGCATATGCCCACCCCGGATCGTATAAGGGCCAGCCGGGTCGAACTTGACCGCGGTATAGCCGCGCCGAACCATTTCAGCGGCGCATTCCCCGGCCTGATCCGGAGCGGTCCAGAAATCATTCAGGTTATGCTGCGGCAGGGGGTAGAGGTAGGTGTACGAGCGGATGCGTTCGTTCATCAGCCCGCCCAGCAAGGCATAGACAGGCCGGTCCCGATCCTTGCCCAGAATGTCCCAGCAGGCGATCTCGAGCCCCGAGAACGCGCCCATGACGGTCAGGTCCGGGCGCTGGGTGAAACCGCTGGAATAGGCGCGGCGGAACATCAACTCGATATTCTCGGGGTTTTCGCCCAGCATGTGCCGTTCGAACACATCGCGGATCACGTGGCGCATGGCCTCGGGGCCGATGGATGAGGCATAGCATTCGCCCCAACCGGTAATGCCTGTGTCGGTGGACACTTTGACCAGTATCCAATAGCGCCCGCCCCATCCCGGTGCGGGTGGCGCTGTGACAATGATATCGAGGTCCTGCAGTTTCATCCCGTGCCCTCCGGCCCTGTGGGTTTGACGTGTCGACGCGTGCGCTGCACCGAACTGTTTCAGCCACGGTGGCGCGGGAAGATGCAGGCCGCAAGGCGGAAATCGTCAGTTTGATGTCGCTGTTGCGCCCTGGACCGGGCGGGCGCGCAAAAACAGCACACAACCTGCCAGCATCAGAACCAGCGCCAGAAGGAACGGTGCGCCAGGCAGGTATATAAGTGTGTCGGGTCTGATGAACTGCGCGAAGATGCTGGTCATCAGCAGGGGTGAGATGACCATCGACAAGGCATGCAGCGAAGTCAGGACACCCTGCAATTCCCCCTGTTGCGAATCCGGCGTGGCGCGCGACATCATTGCCTGCAGTGCAGGAGTAATGACGGCCCCGATGGCGGTGATCGGGATCAGCATCAGGGCGATCAGGCCGTTGGTCAGAAAACCCAGAATGCCAAAGCTGACGATTTCGAAAACCATCCCGTATATGATTGTCACCCGTTCACCCAGATAGCGGGTGGCAGGGCGGATCAACCCGCCCTGAACGGCTGCCATAGCAAGGCCGTACACGCCCAATGACACGCCGATCATCTGCGGGGACCATCCGAACCGCTCGGTCGTGAAATAGGCCCAGATGGCCGGATAGACATAGATCGACACCGAGTAGAGGAAATAGACCCACAGCAAGGGGCGAATGCCGGGCAGGGCGGCAATAGCCTTCAACGAATTGATCGGGTTCGCGCGCCTCAGACTGAAGGCCCGGCGGGTCTTGTCCGTTACCGTTTCCGGCATCACGAACAAGCCAATGGCAAAGGTCAGTGCAGACAGGGCCGCAGCCGCCCAAAAAGGCGCGCGGGTGCCGTATTCGCTCAGCAACCCGCCCACGACAGGGCCCAGCACAAAACCGACGCCAAAAGCCGCGCCCAACAGCCCGAAATTCGCCGCCTTGTCCTGCGGTTTCGAGACGTCGGCCATGAAGGCGGCCGCCGTTGAATGCGTGGCCGCCGTGATCCCGCCGACGATACGGCCCGCCAGAAGCAGCCATATACTGCCCGCCAGCGCCATGACCACATAGTCCAACGCCATGACAAACAGGGATACCAGCAGAACGGATCGGCGTCCGTAAGCATCGGACAAATTACCCAGAATCGGCCCGAACACGAACTGCATCGCGGCAAAGGCGGTGCTGAGGATGCCACCCCACACCGCCGCATTGGCCAGCGTACCGCCCTGAACCTCGACAATCAGTTGGGGCATGATCGGCATGACCAACCCTATGCCCATTGCGTCGATCATGACGATGGAAAGAACAAAGACAAAAGGCAGGCGCATCAGAACCGTCTCGTCGTTTCAACCCTCGCACCCTAGGCGGGGTTACTACGTTAGGAAAGAGTTGCCCGAGGTCATCTATGTTTCGTCATGCGACAATTGCTGTTTCAGATCAGACAGGATGTTGGCCAGTTGATCCGGGTGCGAAAAGAAGGCCGAATGCCCCGAGTGGATGGTGCGTCGGAACGCGGGCGGGATGCCCTCACTCATCTTGCACTGATACTCAAACGGTACTGTGTGGTCATCGCTGGTGGCGATATAGGCGCGCGGGACCTTTTGGTAGCGCGCGCCAAGATGCAAGGGCGTATCTTGCGGACGAATGGCCTGAGGACACAAGCGGCCAAAGGCGTAGGGCGTGATGTCCGGGTCGCAGTCGTGGTAGAACAGCTCTCTCACGCAGTCCGGACGGACGGTATAGGACAGCCCGTCGGCGGATTTTTCCACCGCGTCGGCAATCGTCTGGCTGGGTCCGCGGCGGCGCATTTCGACCATCGACAGACCGTCCTGCGGGACATAGGCGCTGAGGTAGATCAGCGCGCGCATGGCATCCGGCTGCGCCTCGGCCGCGGCGCTGATGGGATACCCGCCCCACGAATGGCCCACGATGATCGTTTCCGGGGTTGTCGCCGACAGGATAGAATCCCTGCACCCATCCAGCGTGACATCTGCGATGGGGGTTGGATCAGCGCCATGGCTGGGCATGTCGATAGCGCGGACCGAGTGGCCGAGGGATTCCAGCACGGGAATCAGGTCGCGCCAACACCACGCGCCGTGGCAAGACCCGTGGACCAAAAGGAAATCAGCCATGTATTGGCTCCTTCAAATATGCCCGATACCGGTCAAGAATTCGTTCAGCAAAGCTGCGTAGTCTTCAGGTTTTTCCACGCAGGGCAGATGGCCCGCCCTGCGCATCAGTTTAAAATCTGCGCCCGGGATCAACTCGACCGTCTCGCGCACCAAATCCGGTGGGGTCGAGCCGTCCTCGCTGCCGGCGATGCCCAAGGTAGGCAGCCGCAAGCCGCTGGTGGGCGTATAAAAATCCGTGCCCGCAATGGCCGCGCAGCATCCAAGATAGCCTTCGACCGGCTGCCCAACCATCATATCTCGCCACGGCAGATGTTTCTGCGCTGCCCGGAAATCCCGGGAGAACCAGCGCTCCATCGTGGCATCGGCCAATGCTTCGATACCGCCCTGTTGCACGGCCTGTATCCGATCCTGCCAAATTGGCGGGTTGCCGATCTTGGCTGCGGTGTTCGACAAGACCAGCGCGCGGACCTGATCCATGCGTTTGACGGCCAGACCTTGCGCAATCATACCACCGATGGACAGACCGACAAAGACACAGTCGCGCACCTCAAGGTGATCCAGCAACCGTTCGACATCCCGAATCAGGGCACCCATGGAATAAGGGCCACGCGGGACTGAGGATTGCCCATGCCCGCGTTTGTCATACCGAATGATCCGCAGCCCGGCGGGCAGATGGGGCAGCATTGCGTCCCAAAGATGCAGATCGGTGCCCAGCGAATTGGCAAAGACAATAGGGGTGCCATCCGGGGCGCCATCGATCCGGTAATGCAGCTTTACATCGCCAAAATCCGCGCAGGTCATGCGTTTGATCCTTCTGTCCGTGTCGATGTTTTGCACAGAACTGTGGCGATTGTCAGGTCAGGAATTCCAACGCCTTTGCAAATACTTCCGGGTCGGCGTTTCCACCGGATGCCACCACGATCACGGCGTCACCTTCGATCTCGTCTGTCCGGAACAGGGCCGAAGCCAGCGCCACGGCCCCGCCTGGTTCCAGCACGACTTTCAGGCGTAGGAAGGCCAAGGCCATGGCACGCAGCGCCTCGTCCTCGGTGATCGACAGGCCGGGGCCGCAAAGGCGTTTGAGAATCGGGAAGGTAATTTCACCCGGCTGCGGGGTCAGAATCGCATCGCAAATATTGCCCGAGGTCGCCGCGTTCTTCTGGATCTGCCCCGTTGCCAAAGAGCGTTTTATGTCATCGAACCCCTCGGGCTCACACGGGCGGGGGCGCAGGTCGGGGGCGTGTTTCTCCAGCGCCAGCGCGATGCCCGAGGTCAGACCGCCACCGCCGCAACATACCAGCACATCAGCCTGAGTAACGCCCAACGCTTTGGCCTGACGTGCGATCTCAAGGCCCACCGTGCCTTGGCCGGCGATGACCTGAGGTTCGTCATAGGGGCGGATCAGGGTCAGCCCGCGATCCGAGGCCAAAGCCTCGCCAATCTCTTCACGGCTCTCGCTCGCGCGGTCATACAATACCACCTCGCCCCCCAAAGCACGTGTGTTGTCGATCTTCAACTGCGGCGCGTCCGAGGGCATGACGATCACTGACGCCACGCCATGTTTCGACGCAGCCATGGCAATGCCCTGCGCATGGTTGCCCGAGGAATAAGCGATCACCCCGCGCTGCCGTTGATCCGGTTTCAGCGCCGAGATGGCCGACCACGCGCCGCGAAATTTGAAACTGCCGGTGTGTTGCAGGCACTCGGGCTTCACCAGAACACGTCGACCCGCGATCTGGTCCAGAAAGGGCGAGGTCAGAATCGGGGTTTCCCGAGCATGTCCATGCAGCCGTTCAGCGGCGGCTTCGATCAGTTCAATCGTACTCATGTCACACTCAGGACCCTGCGAATGATGTCTAAGGATTCGGGTTCATCCAGAAACGGGACATGCCCGCGATTCGGAATCTCGGCCGAAATCAAGCCGGGGTGGCGGTTGTGCATCTCGGTCAGCGTCTCGGCACCCAGAACATCCGAATTTGCGCCCCTCAGCACGCCTGTTGGAATGTCGCGCAGGGCGTCGAAGAACATCCACATATCCGGGATCGCGCCGGTAGCCGCCTGTTCCAGCAAAGCCGTGCGCAAGGCAGGATCGTAGCGCAGGCTCAGGCCGTCAGAGGTTGCCGCGTACTGGATCTCGGCCTGCGCACGCCAGCGTTCGTATGGAACGCCCGGGAATTGCGGCTCCATCACGGATTGCAGGGACTTGGCGGCTTCGTCATAGGTTTTCGAAACCGGGGTCTTGCCGACGTAATCCATGATCTTGGCGATGCCCGCAGGTTCGATCACGGGGCCCACATCGTTCAGGATCACATGCGTCAAGCGTTCAGGGTGGCTGGCGGCAAGGGCCATGGCGATCAATCCACCGCGTGACGTGCCCAGAATCGCAGCTTTCGGCACATCCAGATGATCCAGCAATTCGATCGCGTCGTGGGATTCGCGAAAGATGTTGTAGTTCATGAAATCCGGATCGTAATCGGACTGCCCGCGCCCCCGGTAGTCCATCATGATCAGGCGTTTGTCGCCAAGGTGCGGCTGCATAAAAGAAAAATCGCGGCTGTTGCGCGTCAATCCCGCCAGACACAGCACCGGTTGACCGGAGCCTGTATCCTCAAAATGAAGCCGCCTGCCGTCTGAGGTCGTGAAATCAGGCATCAAAGCCCCGCCAGTTCGGGGATCGAGGTCAGGTCGGACAGCACATGTGCGGGTGTCCAGGGCAGCCGGTCCATCGGTTCCCCGGCGCGGTTGACCCATGCGGTGACAAAGCCGTATCCGCTTGCCCCGGCAGCGTCCCAGCCGTTCGAACTGACGAACAAGACCTCGTCGCGGGCGCAGCCGAACCTGCCCTGCACCAGATCGTAGACTCGGACATGCGGCTTGAAGACACCAACACTTTCGACCGAAAGCACGTCGTCCAGAACGCCCTCGATCCCGGCCGATTTCACCGCGCCTTCCAGCATCGGGGGCGAGCCGTTGGACAAGATCGCCGATTGCAGGCCGCCATCCTTGAGCGCCTTCAGCATGGCCGGAACTTCGGGGTAGGCTTGCAGTTCCCAGTACAGGTCCAGCAAACGCTGCCGCAGTTTGGCATCCCCTTGCAAACCGGCGGCTTCCAGCGCCCAGTCCAGACCGTCCTGCGTCACATCCCAGAAATCGGCATGGGCATCGGCCACGGCCCGCAACCAGGTGTATTGCAACTGTTTCAGACGCCAATGCCCTGCAACCTCGGGCCAGGTGTCGCGCAATGCCTCAAAGCCGGGCTCGGATGCGGCCTGACGGGCGGCTGCGGCCACGTCGAACAACGTGCCATAGGCATCGAAGATACAAGTTGTGATTGCCATCTGCTCCCCTCCACATTCGGGCGCAGGTTGGCACACAAGGGCAGGGCGTTAAAGGGCGAAGGGTTTACATCATTGTGTAAGCCCCTAGGGTTGGCCGTTCAGTTCCCAAACGGCCCGGAGGCCCCAATGACCGACATCAAACAAGGCGACACGGTTCGCATCCACTACACCGGGACGCTGCTGGACGGAAACGTCTTTGACAGCTCGGACGGGCGCGATCCGCTGGAGTTTGTCGTGGGCTCGGGCCAGATCATCCCCGGTCTGGACAGCGCCATGCCGGGGCTGGCGGTCGGGGACAAAAAGCGGGTCGAGATTGCCTGCGTTGACGCTTATGGCCCGATTAACCCGGCGATGCGGCAGGTTATTCCTCGGGAAGGCATTCCGGATGACATTCCGCTTGAACCCGGTACGCAGTTGCAGATGCAAACCCCGGACGGTCAGGCGCTGCCGGTTATGGTGGTCGAGGCGAATGAGGCGACCGTGACACTGGATGCCAACCATCCATTGGCCGGGCAGGACCTGATCTTCGAGATCGAGGTCGTCTCGGTCAACTGATCGTGGGGCTATCCCAGTAGGGCTTCGATCGCGCCGCGCACCTGCGGCTGCGTAAAGAACACGAACAGCACCAGCAGAGTGGTCAGGGTCAGCAACAGCACGCGGGCGCGTAGGCTCAGGAAGCCCGATTTGCGTCGGGCCGTCCGGGCATTGCTTGCGATGATCTGGTCAAATTTGCTCATGCTGCAATCCCTGCCGCTGAAAGATGGTTAAATCTTGGCGGCGGCAGGGAAAGATATGGTCACATGAAATCGGGCTGTGGCATTCCGAGCACGTGAAAACCGCCATCGACGCGGATAATCTCGCCCGATGTGCAGGCACCCGCGTCAGATGTCAGGTAAACCGCTGTCCCGCCAACAGCCTCCAGCGTGGCGTTCGAACGCATCGGTGCGTTCTGGTCGCAGAACTTGTAGGTCTTGCGCGCGCCGCCGATGGCCGCACCCGCAAGCGTTTTCATCGGGCCGGGTGAAATGGCGTTCACGCGGATGCCTTCGGGGCCCAGATCATTGGCCAGATAGCGCGTTGCCGACTCCAGCGCGGCCTTGGCGACGCCCATGACGTTGTAGTTTGGAACAACGCGGTTCGACCCCTGGTAAGTCAGTGTCAGCAGCGAGCCGCCATTGTCCTTCATCATTGGATAGGCGCGGCGTGCGACCTCGACAAAGGAATAGGCCGAAACGTCCATCGAGTGCTTGAAGTTCGCCCGTGTGGTGTCCAGGAACCGGCCCGCCAGTTCCGACTTGTCGGAATAGGCAATTGCGTGAACCAGAAAATCAATCGTGGGCCAACGCGCGGCCAATTCTGCGAAGGCACGATCCAGCGAGGCGTCATCGGTGACATCCGCATCTACCATGAAATCGCTGCCAAGACTTTCGGCCAGCGGCGCCAACCGCTTGCCGAATGCCTCGCCCTGATAGGTGAATGCCAGCTCTGCGCCTGCTTCGTGCATGGCCTTGGCGATGCCCCACGCAATCGAGCGGTCATTGGCGACGCCCATGATCAGGCCGCGCTTACCCTTTAGAAGTTCCGACATCACATTCACCCGTTATACTTTGACAGAATCATGGATCCGTTGGTGCCGCCAAAGCCGAAGCTGTTGGTCATGACACTGTCCAGTCCTGCGTTTTCAACTGTTTTCGTTGCAATTTCACCGGGCAGGATGCCTTCGGCAAGTGTGTCGACATTGATCGACGGAGTAATAAAGTCGTTGTCCAGCATCAGCAGACAGAAGATCGCCTCAAGCGCGCCAGCCGCGCCCTGGGCGTGGCCGGTCATCGACTTGGTCGAGGAAATCGGCGGCACGTTGCCTTCGCCAAAGATGCGGCGGACGGCTTCGACCTCACCCACGTCACCGACCGGGGTCGAGGTACCGTGTGCGTTGATGTAGCCCACCTTGCGGCCTTCGGGCAGCGTATCCAGCGCCAGTCGCATGGCGCGCTCTCCGCCTTCTCCGGATGGGGCCACCATGTCGTGACCGTCCGAGGTGGCGGCATAGCCCGTGACCTCGGCATAGATCTTGGCACCGCGCGCCAGCGCATGTTCCAGCTCTTCCAGCACGACGATGCCGCCGCCGCCCGAGATCACGAATCCGTCGCGGTGTTCATCAAACGCGCGCGAGGCTTTTTCGGGCGTGTCATTGTATTTCGACGACATCGCGCCCATCGCGTCGAACAGGCAGGACAGGGTCCAGTCCAGCTCTTCTCCGCCGCCTGCGAACATCACGTCCTGCTTGCCCAGCATGATCTGTTCCGCCGCGTTGCCGATGCAGTGCAGCGACGTCGAGCAGGCCGAGGTGATAGAGTAGTTGATACCCTTGATCTTGAACGCAGTCGCGAGGTTGGCGGAAATCGTCGAACACATGCATTTGGGAACCGCAAAGGGCCCGATCCGCTTGGTTGCGCCGGTTTTCAGAACCGTCTGATGCGCCGTCAGCATGGCGCTTGTGGATGGCCCGCCGGAACCGGCCACCAGACCCGTGCGCGGGTTGACCACCTGGTCTTCGCCCAACCCGGAATCGGCAATCGCCTGGCTCATGGCGATATGGGCATAGGCTGCGCCGGGGCCCATGAACCGCAGGGTACGCTTGTCCACATGCTCGGCCACGTCGATTTTCAGCGTTCCGGCGATCTGGCTGCGAAAGCCATGTTCGACCATCTGTTCGTTGGCTTCGATGCCGGATTTGCCAGCTTTCAGCGAGGCCAGAACCTCTTGGGCATTGTTGCCGATAGAGGAGACGATCCCCAGACCGGTGACAACTACTCGACGCATGTGCGTGCTCCTTACATTCGGGCCGGTCAGGCTCAGGCTTCGGACAGAACGACTTTCATGTCTTTGACGTCGTAAATCATTTCACCGTCCGCTTCGACGATACCATCCGCGACGCCCATGGTCAGGCGGCGGGTCTGGATCGCCTTTTTGAAATCAATTTTATACGTCAGCATCTTGCGGTCCGGGCGCACCATTCCGGTCAGCTTGACCTCGCCCACGCCGACCGCCATGCCGCGCCCCTGCCAGCCGCGCCAGCCCAGGTTGAAGCCGGTCAGCTGCCACAGGCCGTCCAGACCAAGGCAGCCGGGCATGATCGGGTTGCCGGGGAAGTGACAGTCAAAGAACCAAAGATCGGGCGTAATGTCGAACTCTGCCAGAACATGGCCTTTGCCATGCGCACCCCCGTCTGCCGAAATATCGGTGATCCGGTCCATCATCAGCATCGGCGGGGCGGGCAATTGCGCGTTGCCGGGGCCAAAAAGCTCGCCTCGGGCGCATTTCAGCAGATCGTCTTTGTCAAAGCTGCTCGGGAATTGGGCCATTCTTGCCGCCTCTCCTGCCAGGGGTCAGTTCGTTATATCTGGCCTCGTCTAACACCCGTATGCAAGGTCCTGCAAGAGCGGCAGGCCACGTCATGGTGTTCCAGCGACACTCTTTTCCCTGCACCCGCAAGGTTTTTGCGAATGAATTTCATTTGAAATTCCTGACCAAGCGACCCTATATATATAACCAGCAAGAACGGGTATCGGATTTATGACACCTCAGAGCCGGAACATAGCGACAAATTGGTTGGAAGGCGCGGGTTTGCGCCCGACGCGTCAGCGTGTGGCATTGGCCGAATTGCTGGTTGGGGACGGGCGTCATCGTCACGTGACAGCCGAAAGCCTGTTTGACTCGGCCAAGTCCAATGGCGACGCAGTGTCGCTGGCGACGGTCTACAACACCCTGCGTGCGTTTTGCGACGCCGGTGTTTTGCAGGAAATCACGGTGGACGGATCGAAAAGCTATTTCGACACCAACACGCATGACCACCCGCATTTCTTCTGGGAAGACGAGGGCCGCCTGAGCGATGCGCCATCAGAGCAACTGGTCATTCAACGCCTTCCCGAAGCCCCGGAAGGGGTCGAGATCGCCTCGGTCGACGTGGTTATCCGCCTGCGCAAAAAGCAGTAACCTAAAACGCCGTTAGTCTGTCCAGCAGGGTTTGCTCGGCCAGAGCGACTGTTGCATCGACCGGTCCTGTCCCGTGCCGGGCCAATACGACAGCCTCGGGCGCGTCTTTGTCTGTAATCGGAAGGCTGACCAAGGGCTTGGCGTCGTAGCTAAGCGCATTCGAAGGGCTGGCATAGCTGATCGCGATCCCCTCGCCATGTGCGGCAAGGCTGCGTTGAATCTCGAGCGTTGCGGCCCTGTGCGCGACCGTTGGGTGCAGCCCGTTTTGCCGGAACAGGGTCAGCACATGCTGCGCGGACACGCCTTCCTTGGACAGAATAAGGGGGTCATTTGCTAACCTTGCCAGCGAAACAGTTCCAGCCGACGCCAGGGGATGATCTGGGGGGACAAGGGCGCAAGGCACAGAGTCGAACAGCTTTTGCCGGACAAAACCCGCATCCATGCCCAGATCATAGGTGATGGCAATGTCGATCTGTCCGTCGATGAGGCAGTCCTGCAATCCCTCGAAGCTTTCAACCCGGTAGGACACAGAAACATCCGGCATGACCGCCTTCAGGGCCTGCAACGCCGAGGCCAGATGGAAGGGGGCCAGATCGACGAAACAGCCCAACCTCAACTGGGATGAGCCCTGCGACACGGGCGAGGGGCCTTCGATCGCCGCCGCCGCGCTTACCAGCCCTTGTGCCTGTTCGATGAACCGGCGACCCTGCGGCGTCAAAGCCATGGCCGCCCCGCGCCTGCGGGTGAACAGAGGATAGCCAAGATGCGATTCGACCCGCGTCAGCGCGGTGGACAGCGCCGGTTGCGAGACATTGAGGGCCTGAGCCGCCGCAGACAGGCTGCCATGGCGCCCGATGGCACAGACATAGTCGTACTGGCGCAAGGAAATATATAACATCAGGTTATTTATAACTTCCCAAGATATGATTTGAACAGAAGGCATGGTTGGCATTTAACCGATGCAAACATCAAGGAGGTCGCCATGCCACATCCCCTCGTATCCAAAGAGATGATCGACACTTACCAGACCGACGGCGTTGTCCTGATCAAGGGACTGTTCGCCGATCACGTGGATCAATTGCGCGACGGCGTGGCGGCAAACATGGCAGAGCCTGGGCCCTATGCCTCGGAGAACAGGAAAGAGGGTCAGACCGGCCTGTTCTTTGACGATTACTGCAACTGGACCCGAATTCCGCAGTTTCGCGAGGTGATTGAGAATTCTCCGGCGGCCGAAGTGGCTGCTGATCTGATGCAGTCGAACAGCGTGCAGATGTTCCACGATCATGTGCTGGTCAAAGAGCCCGGAACCTCGATGGCGACGCCCTGGCATCAGGACGGGCCGTATTACTTTGTCGAAGGGCAGCAGACCATCAGCTTCTGGTCACCGCTGGACCCGGTGAAACAGGCCACATTGCGTTGTGTTGCCGGTTCGCATCGCTGGGAGAAAGAGGTTCTGCCGACCCGCTGGGTCAGTGAAGAGGGCTTCTTTCCGGATGAAGGCCAGTACATTCCTGTTCCCGATCCGGATGCCGAGGGCATGAAGATTGTTGAGTTTGAGATGGAGCCGGGCGACGCCGTTGCCTTCAACTATCGCACGCTGCACGGTGCGCGGGGCAATCATTCGGACAGCCGCCGCAGGGCGTTCTCATTGCGGTTGGTTGGGGACGACGCGCGGTATGTGGACCGTCCAGGCCGGACCTCACCCCCATTTCCGGGGCATGACATGGTTCCGGGTCAGCGCCTGCGCGAGGATTGGTTCCCGGTTTTGCTGCAACGCTGATAGGGGGCTCTGCCCCCGCCGCGGCAAGCCGCGACTCCCCCGGGATATTTTTTGCCAGATGAAGAGCGGATCAGAACCACTGGCCGGGTTCCATCAGACCCAGCTCCATCAACTGATCTGACCGCCATTGGAACGGTACTGAGTTACGCCAGCGGAAGCTGGGGATGTCGAAGGTGGAGCCCGCATTGCTTTTCAGGGCTTTTGCAGCGCGGAACGAGCAGATCGCGGCCGTCAGGTTGTGATGCCAGGGGCAGGAATAGGTGTTGTGTTCGGGCTGGTTGAATGTGTGGTCCGGTTGAAGCGTTAGCTCTTCTTCGGCCTTGAACAGGGCGATTCTGTCGATGCGGCGTCGTTCATAGGGGATATGGTCCTCGAACCGCCAGCGCAGACCGCCGGACATGTCGAGTTGACGGTCGAGCGGTTGCCCCGTGGCGTCGTGGCGGGTGTGGGCATAGTAACCGGTATTGTCGAGCATGGCGCTGTTCGGGGCGACGCCATTGGGGAATTGCGTCAGATCATCCGCGTACAGGTCGATCACGTGACACAGCATCGACGCGCGGCGTTCCTCGGTATGGAAGGCCAGCATCTCGCCAATGCTGCGGGTTTCGCAGAACGGGTAGAACAGGTATTCGGCATTGTAGCAGTAATACAGCCAGATACCCGGCGCGGCCTTTGTGATGCGGTTGACCGTGTCGAAGACAACGGACCCCGGGGCGCATTTCAACGTAACGCGGTGCACCTGTTCGCTGATGGCCGCGCTCAGATCGAACTCGGCGGGCATGAAGGCGATCACGGATTTGAACCCCAGGCTCAGATGGTGGTGCAGCGTGCTTTCGACCTCGACCTCATCCTCGGCGAAGACAAGCGCGACGGGGCCTTTGCGCAGGGCGGACTGACCCGATTTCAGAAAGGTATCGAGGGATTCGTACTGCATCGCCTGTTTTCGTTCGCGCCTTGCTGGAAAGTTCCGCCAAATTCGGGTAATTGCGCCCGCATTGCAAGCGGCGTTCGAAGCATATAGATGACGCCGATCCAGCGACTGCAAAGGCCCGATCCATGTCCGAACCGAAAAAGCTGTTTATCAAGACCTATGGCTGTCAGATGAACGTCTATGACAGCGAGCGCATGGCCGAGACGCTGGGCGGGCAGGGTTATGTCGAGACCAAGTCGGCGGATGATGCGGATATGATTCTGCTGAACACCTGTCACATCCGGGAAAAGGCGGCCGAGAAAGTGTATTCCGAACTGGGTCGGTTCAAGGGCCTGAAGGCCGAGAAACCCGATCTGAAGATCGGCGTTGCCGGGTGCGTAGCGCAGGCCGAGGGCGAAGAGATCATGCGCCGTCAACCGCTGGTCGATCTGGTGGTTGGCCCGCAAAGCTATCACCGCTTGCCCGAGATGGAGGCCAAGACGCGTACCGGGGCCAAGGCGCTGGACACGGATTTCCCCGAAGAGGACAAGTTCGAGAAGCTGAAGAACCGCCCCAAGGCCAAGCGCGGCCCGACGGCGTTTTTGACAGTGCAGGAAGGCTGCGACAAGTTCTGTGCCTTTTGCGTCGTGCCCTATACCCGCGGGGCCGAGGTCAGCCGCCCGGCGGATCGTATCATCCGCGAAGCGCAGGATCTGGTGGAACGTGGGGTCCGCGAAATCACCCTGCTGGGTCAAAACGTCAACGCCTATCACGGGGCGGGCCAAAATGGCGACATGACGCTGGCGGGTTTGATCTGGGAGTTGAACAAGGTTGATGGGCTGAAGCGTATCCGCTTTACCACCTCGCACCCCAACGACATGGCGGATGATCTGATCGAGGCGCATGGCACCTGCGAGAAACTGATGCCGTATCTGCATTTGCCGGTTCAGTCGGGCTCCGACCGGATATTGAAACGGATGAACCGCAGCCACACGGCTGAAAGCTATCTGCGCCTGATCGAGCGTATCCGGGCGGCGCGTCCCGATATCGTTATGTCGGGTGACTTCATCGTCGGATTCCCGGAAGAAACCGAAGAGGATTTTCAGGCGACGCTGGATTTGGTTGAGCAGGTCAAATACGGCTATGCCTATTCGTTCAATTACTCGACCCGACCGGGTACTCCGGCGGCAGAGCGGGCGCAGGTGGATCCGGATGCGGCCGATGATCGTTTACAGCGCTTGCAGGCCTTGATCACGCGCCATCAACGCGAAATTCAGGATGCGATGGTGGGCCGGACGGTGCGTGTCCTGTTCGAAAAATCCGGGCGTCTTGACGGGCAGATGGTGGGTAAATCCGAGTATCTGCATTCGGTTCACGTCAAGGGCCCTGAAATAGCGGTTGGAGATCTGCGCGACGTTCGCATCACCGAATCGGGGGCAAATTCGCTGGCGGGTGAACTGCTTTAGGTTGACGATTATCCGTCGATGAATGGCCAATTGTGGTGTTTGTTTCCAAAATTTACCCTTGATTTATTGCTTGGAACTATGTTCCGACGAAGGTCAGATTTTTGACAGACGAATATGGAAGCGTCTTTCAATTGTCGTTGGGCGTCGAATCACAGGCCTTGTCGACGTGTGATGGAGGGTACGAGTGGAAGTTCTTAGGGCATTGAAAATACCGGGTCCCTGGCGTGTTTTGCCGGTGGCCTCGGTCGTGACCATTCTGGCCAGTGCGACCATGGCGGGGGATGTGATCGGGGATATCACCGAACCGGATGTGGTCAGCCCGTTGCGTTACAGCAGCGATGTCCAAGCGTTCTACCTTGGATTGGGGGCAGGTTACGGATCGGGCGGCGATGATCGCTTTGGCCTGAGGACCAGTACCGATGTTTTTGCGATTGGCGAACAGGACGTTAGCGGATCTTACGGTGAAATCCGCGGCGGTTGGCGGGGCGTTGTCCCGACAAGCCTGGGTCGAGACTATGTCTACGGGTTCGAGGTTGGCTACAATTTCGGCTCGTTGGACGACACTGTCTCAACGCAAATCGGCAGCGATACGGTGCGCGGCGGAACCGAGATTTCGAATGTGCTGTCCGTGCGCCTGCGAAATGGCCTGACCAACAAAAGCGGACGTATCCTGTATTTCGTGAGCGTTGGATATGTCTGGGGCGATATCGAAACCACCAGCAGTATCTCGTCCGAATTCGCCAGCCAGTCGTTTGAAGACTCGGACCGCCGTGGAGGATTCTCGGCCAGTATCGGGGCCGAGCATAAGTTGAACGACAATTGGTCGATCACCGGAGAGTATGAATATATCCGCTTCGACTCGCGCGATGTGGATCTCGGATCCGACTTTTCCACCAAATCCACGCCCGGATATCAGGGGCTGAAATTTGGCCTCAACTACACGTTCTGACACGGGTCCTTGATGTCCTTTCGTGCTGGCCGGTTGGCGGTTTTGTCATCCGAATCGGAATTTTTGAATCTGTGGCTTGCGCCCACCAAGATTTGTTGTCTACGCTCGGGGTGAAACGCCAAGACAGGAGAACGGATTGGCCATCGGTGCCCTGACCCCACCGCAAGATGAAATGCCCCAGCGCGAGGCGTTTGTAGAGTTTCCCGATAACCGTTTGTTGATTGATCTTTGCGGCGAATATGACCGCAATCTGACCGACATCGAACACAAGCTGTCCGTGCAGATCGTGCGCCGTGGCAACCAGTTGGTTGTGATGGGCGAAGAGGATGCTCAGAAGCAGGCGATTGAGGTTTTGCAGTCGCTTTATGCCCGTCTGGAGGGTGGCCGCGATGTCGAAGCCGCCGATGTGGACCGGGAATTGCGCATGGGCAATTCCGAGCAGGGCACTGGCAGTCGCGACGGCGATCAGCTTGAGATGTTCAAGGGCGGCGCGGTTGAGATCAAGACGCGCAAGAAACTGGTCGAGCCGCGCACGGATGCGCAGAAAGCCTATGTGCAATCGCTGTTCAACAACGAATTGGCCTTTGGCATTGGGCCGGCGGGGACCGGCAAAACCTATCTGGCCGTGGCTGTCGGCGTGTCGATGTTCCTTGGGGGGCACGTGGATCGCATCATCCTCAGCCGCCCTGCCGTCGAGGCGGGCGAAAAGCTGGGCTATCTACCCGGCGACATGAAGGACAAGGTCGATCCCTATATGCAGCCGCTTTATGACGCGCTGAACGACTTCCTGCCGGGCAAGCAGCTGGCGAAACTGATCGAGGAAAAGCGAATCGAGATCGCTCCGCTGGCGTTCATGCGCGGTCGCACGCTGGCCAACGCCTTTGTGGTGCTGGATGAGGCGCAGAACGCCACGACCATGCAGATGAAGATGTTCCTGACGCGATTGGGCGAGGGCAGCCGCATGGTCATCACCGGCGACCGGTCGCAGGTCGATCTGCCGCGCGGCGTGCAATCGGGGCTGGCCGATGCCGAACGTCTGCTGAAGACCATTCCAAATATCAGTTTCAACTACTTCACGTCCAAGGATGTGGTGCGCCACCCGCTTGTCGCCGCCATTATCGAAGCGTATGAGGCCGATGCGGGCCGTGAGACAGGTTGATCCATGGCTCCGAGACGGGGCTTTGGGCTGACAATATGAACCTGGAAGTAACAATCGAAGATCCGCGTTGGCAGGGGCTGGAGGCGTTGACCAAGCCAGCCATTGCGGCGGTTCTGGAGTATTGCGCGTTGGACGCCGAAACCTGCGAGATCAGCGTTCTAGGCTGCGATGACGACCGCATCGCACAGCTCAACGCTGAGTTCCGGGGCAAACCCACGCCCACCAATGTGCTCAGCTGGCCCGCCGAGGATCTTGCCGCCGAGGAGCCGGGCGGCAAACCCGACCGGCCCGAGCCGGATTTCACTGGCGAAATTGCGTTGGGCGACATCGCGATCTCATATGACACCTGCGCGCGCGAGGCTGCCGAGGCGGGGAAATCCACAGATGATCACGTGACACATCTGATCATTCACGGAATGTTGCATTTGCTGGGCTATGATCACATTCGTGACCCGGATGCCACCTTGATGGAGGCTGTTGAGGTCGAGATACTTGGCAAACTGGGTATCGATAACCCATATAATGGATGAAGCGGGTACTTTCACCCGGACAATTGGAACAGGAAAATGGGCGACACAGACGGCAGTTCTAGGGCGGCGCACAGCGCGCAACCACAGGACAGCACCACGGAAATAGCTGAGAGAAGCGGTTTCTTTTCTCGGATTTTTGACGCGTTTACCGGTCAGGACGAAGATCAGGAAAGTTCTGTCAACGGCCAGCAGGTCGCGGCCCATCAGCCCCGAGGCATGATCAACCTGCGCCGTATGCGGGTCGAAGACGTTGCGATCCCCACGGCCGAGATCATCTCGGTCCCATCGACAACCACCAAGGATGAGTTGGCGCAGCTGTTCCGCGAAAGCGGCCTGTCGCGCATACCGGTCTATGAAGGGACGTTGGACACGCCGCTTGGGTTTGTTCACCTCAAGGATTTCGCGCTGACGCATGGGTTCAACGGCGGATCGGCCGAGTTCGATCTGGTGTCAATGCTGCGCACCTTGCTTTTTGTGCCGCCGTCGATGCCGATCGGTGTGCTGATGACCAAGATGCAAACCGAACGCCGCCACATGGCGCTTGTGATCGATGAATATGGCGGCGTCGATGGTCTGGTCACCATCGAGGATCTGATCGAACAGGTCGTGGGTGAGATCGCCGACGAGCATGACGCCGACGAAGATCAGCTATGGGTTCAGGAAAAGCCTGGCTGCTACATCGTTCAGGCCCGCGTGCCGCTTGAGGATTTCGAGGCCGAGATCGGCCGGTCCCTGACCAGCCACGAGGATGTGGACGAGGAAGAAATCGACACTTTGGGCGGTCTTGTGTTCCTGCTGTCGGGTCGCGTGCCTGCGCGGGGCGAGGTCGTCCTGCACCCAGAAGGCCCCGAGTTCGAGGTTCTGGACGCCGATCCCCGGCGCATCAAACGCCTGCGTGTCATGCTGCCGGACGTGACTGCATGACCCCTGTCCGGGGCTGGCCCTTCAGCCTGAGATTTGTTGCAGCCGCCGCGTTGGGGGCGCTGGGCGCATTTGGTCTGGCCCCTTTCGGGTACTGGGTCGCTACTCTGCTGGCTTTTGTGCTGATAGCTCCGCTGTTCCTGTCATCTGAAACCCGTGCTCGTGCGGCTTGGTTGGGCTGGGCTTTTGCGACCGGATATTTCGCCCATGCTCTAAGCTGGATTATCGAGCCGTTTCAGGTAGATGCAGAACGCCACGCCTGGATGGCCCCTTTCGCCCTTGTCTTCATGGCGGGTGGGTTGGCGCTGTTTTGGGCGGCGGCGTTCTGGGTCTCGCACGGGCGCGGGACCGCAATGCGACAGGCCCTGTTTTTGGCTTTGGCCCTGTCGCTTGCCGAGTTTGCGCGGGGATATGTGCTGACCGGATTTCCTTGGGCTGGACTGGCTCAGGTCTGGATCGATACGCCTGCAGCGCAGCTTTTGTCCTTGATTGGGCCTTACGGTCTGGGGGCGCTGATGCTGATGGTGACGCTTCCTGTTGGTGCGGCGCTGACGGGCCAGCGAACCGGGCGTGGGTTTCTTGTACCCGCCGTTTTTGTTGTGGCAAGCGTTGCGTTGACACTGGGCTATGCCGGTTCAAGGCCATCTGTTCTGAACACCGAAAACACAGTGCGGCTGGTCCAGCCAAACGCGCCTCAGCACCAGAA
This sequence comes from Ruegeria sp. K5, assembly GCF_056531805.1. Classification (NCBI taxonomy): domain Bacteria; kingdom Pseudomonadati; phylum Pseudomonadota; class Alphaproteobacteria; order Rhodobacterales; family Roseobacteraceae; genus Ruegeria; species Ruegeria sp. K5. The sequence continues at coordinate 63,107 of NZ_JBQFML010000004.1, forward strand.
ATGGGACCCGGCCTATGCGCCCTTGTTCTTCATGCGGCAGATCGAGTTCACCGCGGCCGAGCCGCGGCCCGATCTGATCGTTTGGCCGGAAACCGCGGTTCCCGCATGGCTCAGCAGCGCCGATCCATATCTCGAAGCCATTGCCGATGCGGCGCAGGGCACGCCCGTCGTGCTGGGCATTCAGCGCGGCGACGGCCCGCGGATCTATAACTCGATGATCTATCTCGATGAGGTCGGCGCGCGGACAGGGCTCTATGACAAGCACCATCTTGCCCCGTTTGGGGAATACATCCCGTTTGGCGATCTGCTCGGCCAGTTCGGCATTCACGGTCTGGCTGCAACGACGGGCCACGGCTTCAGCGCGGGTCTGGGGCCAGAGCTGTTGGACATTGGCGCCTTGGGCCGTGCCGTGCCGCTGATCTGTTACGAGGCCGTGTTCCCGCAGGACGTCAACGGCGCGCCGGGGCGGGCAGATTTCCTGTTGCAGATCACCAATGATGCGTGGTTCGGCACCCGTTCCGGCCCCTACCAGCATTTGGTGCAGGCCCGTATGCGCGCCATTGAACAAGGCCTGCCCCTGATGCGCGCCGCCAATACCGGAGTGTCGGCGATGATCGACCCGCTGGGCCGGGTTACCGCGTCCTTGCCCTTGGGTGAGGCGGGCTATGTCGATGCCGTTTTGCCACAACCGCAGGCTCGGACCATTTATTCCCAAATCGGGGATAAAGCTGTCTTTGTCGCGCTATTGTTGCTTTTTGCCGGTGTCTTGGCCTTTGCCCGCAGGGGGCGATCTGAATTACCGATTGACCCGGTTTAACAAGGCGCGTATCCCCGCAAAAGCCTGTCACAACGGCTTCCTGGCGTGACAGAGAAATCTTAATGGAGCACTTTTATGTCCAGACAGAACTATACATTTACTTCGGAATCGGTTTCCGAAGGGCACCCGGATAAGGTTTGCGACCGGATCTCGGATGCCGTCCTTGACGCATTTCTGAATGAAGAACCCGAAGCACGCGTGGCGTGCGAAACCTTTGCGACCACGGATCGTGTCGTGATTGGTGGCGAAGTAGGTCTGTCTGATCAGGAAAAGCTGCACGACTATATGGGCCGCATCGACGAGATCGCGCGCGCCTGTATCAAGGATATCGGCTACGAGCAGGACAAATTCCACCATGAGACGGTCGAGGTGACGAACCTGCTGCACGAACAATCGGCCCATATCGCGCAGGGCGTGGATGCCTCGGGCGATAAAGACGAAGGTGCTGGTGATCAGGGCATCATGTTCGGTTACGCAACGACCGAAACGCCCGCGCTGATGCCCGCGCCGATCCAGTATTCGCACGCGATCCTGCGGCGTCTGGCCGAGGTGCGTAAAAACGGGTCCGAGCCTGCGCTGGGCCCTGACGCCAAATCGCAGCTGTCGGTTGTGTATCGCGACGGTAAACCGGTTGGCGTCAGCTCGATCGTGCTGTCGACACAGCATCTGGATGAGGCGTTAAGCTCTGCCGACATCCGCGCCATTGTTGAGCCTTACATTCGCGAAACTCTGCCCGAAGGCTGGTTGACCAACGAAACCGAATGGCACGTGAACCCCACAGGTAAGTTCGTGATCGGCGGCCCCGATGGCGATGCTGGTCTGACCGGGCGCAAGATCATCGTGGACACCTATGGCGGTGCGGCCCCGCATGGCGGCGGCGCGTTCTCGGGCAAAGACCCGACTAAAGTGGACCGCTCGGCTGCATACGCGGCCCGTTATCTGGCGAAGAACGTGGTTGCCGCGGGTATGGCCGAACGCTGCACCATTCAGCTCAGCTATGCGATTGGCGTTTCCAAGCCGTTGTCGATCTACGCGGACACGCATGGTACCGGGGAAATCTCGGATGCCGAGATCGAGCAGGCGGTTGGGCAGGTAATGGACCTGACCCCACGCGGTATTCGCCAGCATCTGCAACTGAACAAGCCGATCTATCAGCGTACGGCAGCCTATGGCCATTTCGGGCGCACACCTGATGCTGATGGCGGTTTCAGCTGGGAACGGACCGACCTGACGGATGCGTTGAAAGCGGCGGTCTGACTTTCTGCTATCAAAAGGTGCGCCCTGACGGGCGCGCTCTTCTTTTTTTGAAATATCTCGGCGGTCGCTATCGGTTGCGCCATTGGTCCGAGAAACCAAGGGCGACGGGCTTGCCCCCACCTCTGCCTCTTGCCACTCGTGAGTTGTCACAGTAAGGCGACCGCCATGAGCACCGAGACCCCCCAACGCCCCCGCAGAAACTTCTATGGCCGCTTCAAGGGCAAGACCCTGAAGCAGAGCCAGAAGACGTATCTGAACGAAGACCTTGACGCTTTATCGCCGGGCGCAGTGGATTGGGACAGCAATCCCGAACGCCACCCGCTGGACCTTGACGCCCTGTTCGGCGGAAAGGAGGTCTGGCTTGAGGTCGGCTTTGGCGGGGGTGAGCATCTGGTGCATCAGGCCGCAAGCAATCCGGATATCGGGATCATCGGGGCCGAGCCCTATATCAACGGCGTCGCCATGTTGCTGGGCAAGATCCGTCAGGCCGGGGTTGAAAACCTGGCCGTACATCCCGGCGATGCCCGCGACCTGTTCGACGTTTTGCCTAAGGCGAGTATCTCACGCGCCTTCCTGCTGTATCCTGACCCCTGGCCCAAAACGCGGCATCACCGCCGCCGCTTTGTCACGCCCGAGCATCTGGAACCTCTGGCCCGCGCCCTGAAGCCGGGGTCGATCTTCCGGGTTGCGACCGACATTCCCGATTATGTTCGCCAGACGCTTGAGGAAGTCCCCCGCGCAGGGTTCGAATGGCTGGCCGAGCGCCCCTCGGACTGGCGCGAGCCGTGGGACGACTGGATTTCCACCCGGTACGAACAGAAGGCGCTGCGCGAAGGGCGTACGCCCCACTATCTGACGTTCCGTCGACTGGGTTAGCTGTCGTTCAGCGCAGGGAATGCACGCCCTTTGGCAAACCATGCGATCCCAAAGGCCCATAAGGCGATGGCCTCGACAAAGAAGGTCAGGTTCAGGCTATTCCACCATTTAAGGAAACCCGGCCCGCCGATTTCGCCTTTGATCGCCAGCACCGCGACGCAGGCCAGAATGGTTAATCCGCAAATGCTGTAAAGCTTGTTGCGCCGCCGCTTGCTGTCGATCATCACGCCGTCCTTCTCGTGCCGTTGCGGGATGACCCGTTTCAGCACGATCAGACAGTAGAGACCCAGATAGACGAACAGAATGCCTGCGGCGATCATGTGCCAGTTGCTGGCGGTGCTGAACAGGTTGAAAAAGCCTTGATCCGGTGCCTGGCCGACCTTGATGGGCGGGGCGTTTTTGACCTCGACAAAGACGCGCGACAGGAATGTCTGATGGCTTTCGCAGCCGCTGTCTAATGTGGGGACTGAGGCAACGATAAAAGCGCCGAACCCGGCGACGCTGCTCAGCGTGTCCTCAAAGAATGTATCACCTGTATAGGCGATCAGGAATCCACCAACGAAATAAAGCAACCCGACAAAGATCGCCCCCAGAAACTGGGCATAGTAGAAATGGCTGATACTGTCGCGAAAGCAGCTGCCGCCAAAGATTGCTCCGCCGGCCAGAATCAACGGTAGGCCGAAGGCAACGAGGCCGACAAGGAAAGCCAGCCTTTGCTCAATCTTGCTTTCAGGGCGCAGTGGATCTTTGGGGTGAAACAGGTCTCGGGGCCCTCGGGCCATCAGGGGTAAGGCGTCGGCCATGGCGTGTTCCTTCAATGTCAGGTTCAAAAATCAATCAAATCGAATGGCGGTATTGTAGCACCGAAGCGGCGTTTCTCACAGAATCAGCCGTTCGCCGGTCCAAAGCGGCGTTTTGCCGGACCTTTGACGCTGGACCAACCGGTCCCAATTCGCTAAGCGGCTTGGGCACTGATAGCGCAAAAGGAGCCCCCATGTCCGGACACGGTACGCCCATTCCGATGACTTCGCATCCCTGCGGTCCGCTGACCGGTACTGCCGAAGTCCCCGGCGACAAGTCGATCTCGCACCGGTCCTTGATTTTGGGCGCGATGGCGGTCGGTGAGACAAAGATCTCGGGCCTTCTGGAGGGCGAGGACGTTCTGGACACCGCCAAGGCCATGCGCGCCTTCGGGGCCGAGGTGACAGATCACGGCGGCGGCGAATGGACCGTTCACGGTGTGGGTGTCGGCGGCTTTGCCGAACCCGATCAGGTGATCGACTGCGGCAACTCGGGCACCGGCGTGCGGCTGATCATGGGCGCGATGGCAACCTGTCCGATCACGGCGACCTTCACCGGCGATGCCAGCCTGAACAAACGGCCGATGGCGCGGGTTACGGATCCTCTGGCGCTGTTCGGGGCGCAATCGGTGGGCCGCTCGGGTGGGCGTTTGCCGATGACTATTGTGGGCGCGGCAGAGCCTGTGCCGGTGCGCTATGAGGTTCCCGTGCCTTCGGCGCAGGTGAAGTCGGCTGTTCTACTGGCCGGTCTGAACGCGCCGGGCAAGACCGTGGTGATCGAGCAAGAGGCCACCCGCGACCATTCCGAACGGATGCTGGCGGGCTTCGGGGCCGAAATCACGGTTGAGGACACCGATGAGGGGCGGGTCATCACCCTGAGCGGTCGTCCCGAGTTGAAACCGCAGGTCATTGCCGTGCCGCGTGATCCCTCCAGCGCGGCATTCCCGGTCTGCGCGGCGCTGATCACGCCCGGCTCGGACGTGCTGGTTCCGGGCATCGGCCTGAACCCGACCCGCGCGGGCCTGTTTACCACGCTGCGCGAAATGGGCGCGGACCTGACCTATGAGAATGAGCGTGAAGAGGGCGGCGAGCCGGTTGCCGATCTGCGCGCGAAATACTCTCCGAATATGCAGGGGATTGAAGTTCCGCCCGAGCGCGCGGCGTCGATGATCGACGAATACCCGGTGTTGTCCGTCGTTGCGGCCAACGCCACCGGCACCACCATGATGGGCGGCGTGAAAGAGCTGCGCGTCAAGGAAAGCGATCGGATCGACGCGATGGCGCGCGGCTTGCGGGCCAACGGCGTCACGGTGAACGAAGGCGACGACTGGTGGTCGGTTGAGGGGCTGGGCATTGGCAACACCCCCGGCGGCGGCACCTGTGAAAGCTTTCTGGATCACCGCATTGCAATGTCCTTCATGATCCTTGGGATGGGCGCCAAAAGCCCTGTGACGGTGGATGATGCGGGCCCGATTGCGACCTCGTTCCCGATCTTCGAGCCTTTGATGGCGCGCCTTGGGGCGCAGCTTGTCAGAAACAATCGGTAAGTCGGACAATGACAAGCAGTTTCACCGTTGCGATTGATGGTCCGGCTGCGGCGGGCAAGGGCACAGTATCAAAGGCCGTCGCGGCGCATTTCGGGTTTGCGCATCTGGATACGGGGCTTCTGTACCGCGCGGTTGGCCGCCGTACGCTGCAAGGTGTGGAAGCTGTGGAAGCGGCGCAGTCCCTGACGGCAGAAGAACTGGATCAGGGTGATCTGCGCACGGCAGAAATCGCTCAGGCCGCGTCCAAAGTGGCTGTGATCCCCGAGGTACGAGCCGCATTGGTTGATTTCCAGCGTGCCTTTGCCCGGCGGGCAGGGGGGGCGGTTCTAGACGGGCGCGACATTGGTACCGTGATTTGCCCGCAGGCCGAGGTGAAACTGTTCGTCACCGCCAGCCCCGAGGTACGGGCGGAACGGCGGTTTCTGGAACTTCACGCCAAAGGGGCCGACGTGACGCGGGCACAGGTGCTTGAGGATGTGCGCGAGCGCGATGCCCGCGACGCCGAACGCAGCACAGCCCCGATGAAAGCGGCGGATGATGCCGTTCTTCTGGATACGTCCGACCTGAGCATCGACGAAGCCCTGGCCGAGGCGCTTGCGGTGATAACACAGAAACTGCCCGCGACACGGTAGCGACGCGGGCAGATCGGTCAGATTACAATTCGCCCACGGCGATGCTTTGAATCTTTGACCACTGATCGTCAGCAGTTTTTGCCGTTCCAGCAACATCTTTCAGGAAGGCGGCGCGGGTTTCGGCGTTCAGGAACAGATACAGCTTGCCATCTGCGATCAGATATTGATCCGGGTCGCCGTCGAACTTCTTGCCGACCGAAACACCAAACGAGCAGAAGCCACCATGTTGCGGCAGGTAAGCGGCTGGGTTGGCCTCGAACGCTTCGCGGTTTGCGGCGGTGGTAAAGTAGTAGGACGCCCCGTCATAGGTGGCGGAATGGGTCGCAAAACCTTCGACCGGGTTGCCGTCATTGACCAGCGCAACAAGGTCGACTCCGTGGGCGGCCAATGGCGCTCCGGCAGCGGAGATGCCGTTGGACACATTGATTTCATCTGCCGCAAAAGCGGGTGCGGCGGCCAGCGGCAGGGTTGCGATCAGAGAGGCCAAAACAAGTTTCTTCATGGTGTAGTCCTTTTCATTTTCTGTTTCGGGCCGAACCGGGTGTCGGCCTGTGAAACAGACATAGAGGCGGGGTTTTGAACGCGTTATCGCAGGAAGGCCCGCGTTTCTTGCAGATCGTTCAAACCTGCGGGCCTTGCATAAATTCCTGTTCACTAAGCTTTGTTTGGTCAGGGGCTATGGCAGCGCCTATGGTTGGCTGGACACTTGCAGGAGATTGATCATGATCCGCCTCGCCCTTGCGCTGATGTTACTGGCCGGAAGTCTTGCCGCCCAAGAGGCTGAGCCTCCGATGGATTATGAAAGGCTGGGCAAGATCCTGTTTGCCCTGGACCCCGAGGCGCAACCGATTGGGCCGGGGTTTCAGCTTACGATCTCGGACGTGCCGGTTCTGGTTGTAACCGATGTCAGCACCAACCGGATGCGTGCGATGGTGGCGGTTCGCAGTGCCGATGAGCTGTCGAAAGAGGAACTTCACCGCATGATGCAGGCCAATTTCGACACCGCCCTTGATGCCCGTTACGCGATTGCCAACGGAACCGTTTGGGCGACTTTCATCCACCCGCTTGCATCCTTGCAGAAAGACCAGCTGATCTCGGGTCTGGCGCAGACGGTGAATATCGCCGCGACCTATGGCACATCCTACACCGGCGGCGCGATTCAATTCGGTGGCGGCGACAGCGATGAGTTGCAGCGGCAGCTGATCGAGGATCTGCTGAAGAAGGGCGAGGAAATCTAGGGGTTTACGTTGAACTTGATGCCTTTCGCTTGCAGCGTTCACAGGTCCGGGCAGTGTTGGAACCCCCAACAAAATATAGCGTCATAGACCCTAGCTGGACACAAGAAAGATGCTATAGTCTCCCATAGCAAAAAAGGGACAGCTGCTACAAAAACCCCAAACAATAAGGGGAAGCAGCCATAAAATCCCCCAAGCCAACAGGGACAGAAATACATGAACAATCGTTTGCGCAAAATCACCATCGTGGGTGGCGGCACGGCGGGATGGATGACCGCGCTTATCCTCGAGATGGTGCTTTCCCGCACATCCGCCCCCAAAGACCGCCCGCGCATCTGCCTGATCGAAAGCCCCAATATCTCGACCGTGGGGGTGGGCGAGGCGACAGTGCCGCGCATGCCGGTCACATTGCGTCAGGCGGGCATTTCCGAGCGTGACTTTTTCCGTGAAACCAATGCCTCATTCAAGCTGGGTGTGAAGTTCTGCAACTGGAACAAAGACGCCAAAGGCAATCGGATCGACTACGTAAACCCTTTTGCCCATGGGCAGTTGCTTGAGGGGTTGGAGGCCGCCGAGTACTTCCTGCGCTTTGGCAATGGGGATCGGGACTTTACGCAATCGATCTCACCGCACGACGATCTGGCCCGTCTGTGCAAGGGCGGGCGGGCCTTGGGCCAGCCGGAATTCGAGCAGCGTTTTGGTTATGCCTATCATCTGGATGCCGTGAAATTTGCAGGCATGCTGACCAAGGTCTGCACCAAGCGCGGCGTCGAACACATCCAGGATGAGGTGCAAGCGGTCGAACTGGACGAGCAGGGCAATGTCAGTCACCTGATGCTGGAACGCAAGGGCCGCCATGACGTCGAGATGGTCATAGATTGCACCGGCTTCCGCGGATTGATTATCAATCAGGCCCTTGGCGAGCCGTTCAAGGACTATTCCGAATACCTGCCGAATGACCGGGCCATGGCGTTGCAGGTCGAACATCCCGATCCGGAAAAGATCGAAAGCGTCACGCGGTCGACTGCATTGGGTGCGGGCTGGACGTGGCGGGTGCCGCTCTATAACCGTGTGGGCACCGGATATGTGTATTCGTCGGCGCATCGGACCGATGATCAGGCGGCGGATGAATACCTTGAATGGCTGGGCGACAGCGGCAAAGGTCTGACGCCGCGCGTCATCCCGATGCGCGTCGGGCGCGTGCGCAATGCCTGGGTCAAGAACTGCGTCGCTATCGGCCTGTCCGGCGGCTTCATCGAGCCGCTGGAAAGCACCGCGATCCACATGATCGACCACGCCGTCCGCTGGTTTGCCGAGCATCTGCCCACGCGGGACATCGAACCGCAATTGCGCGACAGATACAATCGGCAGGTGAATAAGCTCTATGACGAGGTTCTGGATTTCATCTGTCTGCATTACCGGTTGGGCAACCGCACGGATGACCAATACTGGATCGACGCGCGCACCGAGATGAAAATCCCGGATCGACTGGCCGAGAATCTGGAATTGTGGCAGCACCGCCTGCCGATGGAGCACGATATCGAATTCGCAACGCTGTTCAATTTCCGCGTCTATCAGACGGTGCTTTTGGGCAAACAGGTCTATGACACGGGATATGGCACCGGCATTCGGGATCGTATTCGTCCGTTGAAAAAGCCGATCTGGTTCCAGTGGTGGAAAGGCGCGAAAGTGGACCTTGCGCAGATCCTCAAGACAATGCCAGACCACAAGACTCTGCTGCGCGATATCCGGGGTGAGTTGAAGCGACCTGCCTTTGACAAGGCCGTTGCGGCGAAACCAACGGTGGCGATGCCCGGTACGGCTCCGGCGCCGCTGGTGGTGCAGAACATGCCGAACCTTGCCGAGATTCAACGCGGCGAGAAGGACTTGCAGTTGTTCTAACAAGCCCTTCGGGTGCGCGAAAAACCAAGATGGTGGCGGTTTACGCCGGTACAGGCACCGGCGTCCGCTCACCCAGCAGATAGCGGATCACATCGACGTAGTCGAAAGCCAGCGAGATCACGATTGTCAGCAAGGCGAAGCGGATGATCCATCGGGGTGGCGTCGGCATATCGGCGCGGGCCTGTTGGAACCACAGGTAAATGGCCAGCGGTGTCCAGAACGGGATATGGCCCAGCCCCATCAGCCGCACATAGCCCATCTGCGTAAAGATGAACTTGACCCCCAGCGCCGCCAGCACGGTGCCGACGACCGTGACAACCGCGACAAGGCGCGATTGTCGCCAGATCAGCAGCGCAAAGGGCAGGATAAAGGCCCCGAGGGTCAGGATTTTCATCCAGATCTGAATCCACTGTGGCTGCTGTGAAACGATAAGGTTGAACTCTCCCATGGGGCGACGGCTCCGTGTCTTGTTGTGATTGACCGTCAGGTGCCGTGTCCCGTCTGCGGGTGCAACCGGACACGCGCGGCATCAAGTAATTGTGAAACCGGCAAGTTCGGGCATGTCTTCGGGCGCAGATGGCTTTCGACTTGCGGGACCGGACCCAACCCGCTATAGAGCACCCGTCTTAACACGGGCGGTCAACGTCCGGATGACGTATCTGAGCAGGGCCGGGTCACCTCGGCCCTTTGTGTTTGTGTAATCGGATGCGCCCCGGATCACGCCTGAAGGCACCATCAAACAAGACCGGCGGAGACAACCGCTCGGCCAGCAAAAACGTATGTAAAGGAAAACAACGCCACATGGCTAACGCATCCATGGAGGAATTCGAAGCCCTCCTGAATGAAAGCTTCGAAATGGACACACCCGAAGAGGGTTCTGTTGTCAAAGGCAAGGTTCTGGCGATCGAAGCCGGCCAAGCCATCATCGACGTCGGCTACAAAATGGAAGGCCGCGTTGATCTGAAAGAATTCGCAAATCCCGGCGAAGCCCCTGAAATCGCTGTAGGTGACGAGGTCGAAGTTTACCTGCGCGCCGCAGAAAACGCCCGTGGCGAAGCCGTCATCTCGCGCGAGATGGCTCGCCGTGAAGAGGCATGGGACCGTCTGGAAAAAGCATATGCCGACGACCAGCGCGTCGAAGGTGCAATCTTTGGTCGCGTCAAAGGTGGCTTCACCGTCGATCTGGGTGGCGCAGTTGCGTTCCTGCCCGGCTCGCAGGTTGACGTCCGCCCCGTGCGCGACGCTGGCCCGCTGATGGGTCTGAAGCAGCCGTTCCAGATTCTGAAAATGGACCGCCGCCGTGGCAACATCGTTGTGTCGCGCCGCGCAATCCTGGAAGAATCGCGTGCCGAACAGCGTGCCGAAGTCATCGGCAACCTGTCCGAAGGTCAGACCGTCGAGGGTGTCGTCAAGAACATCACCGAATACGGTGCATTTGTTGACCTGGGCGGCGTTGACGGCCTGCTGCACGTCACCGACATGGCATGGCGTCGTGTCAACCACCCGTCCGAGATCCTGACGATCGGCGAAACCATCAAGGTTCAGGTCATCAAGATCAACAAAGAAACCCACCGCATCAGCCTGGGCATGAAGCAGCTGCAGGAAGATCCGTGGGATCTGGTTGCTGCCAAGTACCCGCTGGGCTCGGTCCATCAGGGTCGCGTCACCAACATCACCGACTACGGCGCGTTCGTCGAGCTGGAAGCCGGTGTCGAAGGTCTGGTGCACGTGTCCGAAATGTCCTGGACCAAGAAAAACGTCCACCCCGGCAAGATCGTTTCGACCAGCCAGGAAGTCGACGTTATGGTTCTGGAAATCGACGGCGCCAAGCGTCGCGTGTCTCTGGGCCTGAAGCAGACCATGCGCAACCCGTGGGAAGTGTTTGCAGAAACCCACCCCGAGGGCACCGAGGTCGAAGGCGAAGTCAAGAACATCACCGAATTCGGTCTGTTCATTGGCCTCGAAGGCGACATCGACGGCATGGTTCACCTGTCCGACCTGTCCTGGGACGAGCGTGGCGAGGATGCGATCCAGAACTACCGCAAGGGCGACGTCGTTCAGGCGGTTGTCTCGGAAGTGGACGTCGAGAAAGAGCGTATCTCGCTGTCGATCAAAGCCCTGGGCGGTGACAAGTTCGCCGAAGCCGTGGGCGGCGTGAAGCGTGGCTCGGTCATCACTGTCGAAGTGACTGCTATCGAAGATGGCGGCATCGAGGTCGAGTACGAAGGCATGAAGTCCTTCATCCGTCGTTCGGACCTGAGCCGTGACCGCGCCGAACAGCGCCCCGAGCGTTTCTCGGTCGGTGACAAGGTCGACGTCCGCGTCACCAACGTCGACAGCAAGACCCGCCGTCTGGGCCTGTCGATCAAGGCACGCGAGATCGCCGAAGAGAAAGAGGCCGTGGAACAGTACGGCTCTTCCGACTCGGGCGCATCGCTGGGCGATATCCTGGGTGCAGCGCTGAAATCGGGCGACTAAGCCCGGGCGCAGTCCCAAACATGAATTACGGCCTCGCGCACCCGCGCGGGGCCGTTTTTGTTGCGAATCAATATGTTCCGATTCATCGGCTTATTCGGGGTATCGCTCGCGCATTAAGTGTGGAAAACGGGAAAACTGGCAAAAAATCGCGTGAGTCCGAGCCAAATTCCCATGCCTTCGCCCATAGTTTGCTTTCCCCTGATCCGGCTTTTTCCCTATACTGTCAGAACAGTAGACCTGTCACACCGGCCGCCTGGGAGGGGTAGTACGAATGATCCGTTCAGAATTGATTCAGAAGATTGCCGACGAAAATCCACATCTTTATCAGCGTGACGTCGAGCGGATCGTGAACACCGTATTTGAGGAAGTGACAGATGCCATGGCCCGCGGCGACCGGGTCGAGCTGCGCGGATTTGGTGCATTTTCTGTGAAAAAGCGCGATGCCCGTGTCGGGCGAAACCCCCGCACCGGCGAGACCGTTCAGGTCGAAGAAAAATGTGTACCATTTTTCAAAACGGGTAAGTTGCTAAGGGACCGATTGAACGGTAAAGCCTGACCCCATGATGCGCTACCTTCGATATGCTTTTCTCGGGACCCTGGGGATCATCCTGATTTCGGTGTCTCTGGCCAATGTTCAATCGGTTGAACTCAAGCTGATGCCTGACGCTCTGGCCGAATTGCTGGGGTTCAATCTGACCACCACTTTGCCCTTGTTTCTGGTGGTGCTGGGTGGCGTTGTGGCCGGTCTGGTCATCGGGTTCCTGTGGGAATGGCTGCGCGAGCACAAGCATCGCAAGGACGCGACCGTGAAAAAAGGCGAAGTCCGCAAGCTTGAGCGTGAAGTCAAGAAGCTGAAGAAAAAGCAGAACGAAGGCAAAGACGAAGTTCTGGCCATTCTGGACGAAGCCAGCTAAGGCGCACCCAATGTCCGATGTAAGGTTCAAGATCTGCGGCTTGTCCGCCCCTGAACATGTGCGCGCTGCGGCCGAGGCCGGGGCGGGCTATGTTGGGTTTGTGTTTTTTTCCAAATCGCCCCGTAATGTGACGGCAGCAGACGCAGCCGTATTGGCGCATCAGGTTCCGGCAGGCGTCGCAAAAGTGGCCTTGGTCGTCAACGCGACGGATGAGGAATTGGACGCCATTACTTCGACCGTCCCGCTGGACATGCTGCAACTGCATGGCAAGGAAAGCCCCGACCGCGTGGCGCAGGTGCGTACCCGCTACGGCCTGCCTGTGATGAAAGCCATTGGCGTGGCCGAGGCCGAGGATCTGGCCGCGATTGACCTGTATTCGGATGTGGCCGACCAACTGCTGATCGATGCCAAACCGCCCCGCAATGCAGAGCTTCCCGGCGGCAACGGGTTGGCCTTTGATTGGCGCTTGCTGGCCGGTCGCAAATACTGGCGGCGTCCCTGGATGCTGGCCGGCGGCCTGACGCCTGAAAACGTGGCAGAGGCTGTTCGCATGACCGGTGCGCAGCAGGTCGATGTTTCATCCGGCGTTGAATCGGCCCCGGGCGAAAAGGACGCGGCCCTGATCAAAGCCTTCGCAGCCGCGCTGGGGTGATCTGATCCGCGCCTTGTTTCGTATCTCCTGCAAGGGGAGATGGAACATGCTGGCAGCCATTGGCGGTATTTCGCTGAAACATTGGTACAACGCGCCCGAGTTCTTCTGACGCACGCGACAGGCGTTGCATCAGGCCAAGGGCGACCCGCTATGCGTCCATGCGGACGTGTTCCATCAGGCGGGCCTCTATTTCTCGCTCAGCGTCTGGCAGGATATCGAGGCGATGCTGACCTTCGCGCAATCCGGCCCGCATCGCCGCGTGATGCTGGCGGCTGACCGGCTGGCAAATGTGAACCGGTTTTATCACTTTCCTTGCATTGGCGTACCGACGCCCCAGCAGGCCGTGGACGTTTGGCAGCAGTACACAGATCGCGCGTCATGATGCGTTTTGCCCATGGCAAATCCCGCCGCCACCTCCTATGAACAACGGGTACGACGAGTGGAGACACCCATGGCCAACGATCTTTTCAACTCTTTCATGTCCGGCCCCGATGAACAGGGGCGTTTCGGTATCTTCGGCGGACGGTTCGTCAGTGAAACGCTGATGCCCCTGATCCTGTCGCTGGAAGAGGAATACAACAAGGCCAAGGATGATCCGACCTTCTGGGCCGAGATGGATGATCTGTGGGCCAATTATGTGGGCCGCCCCTCGCCGCTGTATTACGCCGAACGCCTGACCGAGCATCTGGGCGGCGCGAAGATCTACCTGAAACGTGACGAGCTGAACCACACCGGCGCACACAAGATCAACAACGTGCTGGGCCAGATCATTCTGGCACGCCGTATGGGCAAGACCCGGATCATCGCCGAAACCGGGGCAGGGCAGCACGGCGTTGCCACCGCCACCGTCTGCGCCAAGTTCGGCCTGAAATGCATCGTCTACATGGGTGCCCATGACGTACAGCGTCAGGCCCCGAACGTGTTCCGCATGCGTCTGCTGGGGGCCGAGGTGATCCCGGTGACAAGCGGCAGAGGAACGCTGAAAGACGCGATGAACGACGCGTTGCGGGATTGGGTAACCAATGTGCGCGACACGTTCTACTGCATCGGCACCGTCGCTGGCCCTCACCCCTATCCGGCAATGGTCCGTGACTTCCAGTCGATCATCGGCAAGGAAGCCAAAGAGCAGATGATGAAGGCCGAGGGCCGTCTGCCTGACACGATCATCGCCGCCATTGGCGGTGGTTCGAACGCGATGGGCCTGTTCTATCCGTTCCTCGACGACAAAGAGGTCAATATCATCGGCGTCGAGGCCGGCGGTAAGGGCGTGAACGAGAAGATGGAACACTGCGCCTCTTTGACCGGTGGTCGCCCCGGTGTGCTGCACGGCAACCGCACCTATCTGTTGCAGGATGACGATGGCCAGATCCTCGAAGGTTATTCGATCTCTGCCGGGCTGGATTACCCGGGTATCGGGCCCGAACACTCGTGGCTGAATGATATTGGTCGCGCAAACTATGTCGCAATCACCGACAAAGAAGCGCTGGAGGCGTTCCAGCTGTGCTGCGCCACCGAAGGTATCATTCCGGCGCTTGAGCCCAGCCATGCGCTGGCCCATGTGATGAAAATCGCGCCCGATCTGCCCAAAGATCACCTGATCTGCATGAACATGTGCGGTCGCGGGGACAAGGATGTGCAGACCGTTGCGAAGTACCTGAACTTCGACATGTCAGACACCGAAGGCCGCACGGCGGACTAAGCGCTGAAACCTTCGAACGGATAGAACCGGCCCACATGTGGGGGCCGGTTTTTCTTTGTCCTTCGTGCTGAGCGGTCTCTAGCCCTTCGAATTACGCGGTGCCAAACGGACCTAAAAACGGTTCATTGCGATAAAGCTCAGGTGCTCCCTCGTAAGTTCTCGGGGTGCGTTGGCTTATCGGGTCGTGGCGGGCTGTGGTCTTTGATGCCGAATTTCAGGTGGCGTCAGTCGGTCTTGGTGGAGTGTTGACGCAATATGTCCAGCGGCACAATCTCCAGCGCCCGATGATGCGTGGCCTCAAGATGCACCTGCGGGGCGCAGCCCTCGTCATGGGCTTGCAGGAACCGACCCGCGCACAGGCACCAGCTATCGCCGGGTTTGAGGCCGGGAAAATCGAATTCGGGACGTGGGGTGCTTAAATCGTTTCCGACATATTTCGAATAGGCCAGAAACTCGGCGGTCATCACGGCGCAGACCGTATGGCTGCCCTGATCCTCGGGACAGGTGTTGCAGGCCCCATCGCGGAAGAACCCGGTCAGGGGATCGCGCGAGCAGGGGGCGAGAACGCCCCCCAACACATTGATGCTGTCCTGCTTTTGCATGGACCTACCTTACAGGCTTTCGGCAATCTTGCGAAACATTCCCAAATTCACATCGTTCATGCCCGGTTCACGGAACTTACGATCCGCAGCCGTCGAGACGATCAGAACACCGCGCGCCCGGTCGATATAGATGTGCTGTCCATAGACACCACGGGCCATAAATTCACCTTCATGCGCGCCGGGCGGGATCCACCATTGATAGCCGTAGCCGTATTCATCGGGCGCTGTCGGGGCGCTGGGCGCAACGGCTTCGGCGATCCATTCAGCCGAAACGATCTGCTTTCCGTTGTATTCGCCCTCTTGCAGGATCATCTGACCGAACCGGGCGAAGTCTCGGGTGGTGAAGTTCAGACCGCCCAACACAAACGCAACCCCGTCACCATCGGTGATGTAGAAGCCATCCTGTTCCAGACCCAGCGGCTGTATGACCTTTTCCGTCAACAGGTCTGTCACGCTGCGCCCGGTCGCACCACGGATCACCATGCCGATGACATGGGTGTCGATCGATACATATTGCCAATCCTCGCCCGGGGTTACGAACGTGTCCTGCAACGAGGCCGCGAAATCGTCCAACTCACCGCCCAAAGCAATAACGCGGCCCATCCGGTTAATGTCCGAGTCGTAGTCCAGATAGTCTTCGTCGAAGGTGACGCCGCTGGCCATGTTCAACACATTGCGGATCGTCGCGCCGTCATAAGCTGTGCCCTTCAGGCTTGGCGCGTATTTCACCACCGGATCATCCAGCGAGTCGATAGCCCCCTCGGCCATCACGATACCGAACAAGGTGGCAAGATAGCTTTTGGCGACCGACCAGGAGATTCGCCGATCCTCGGGCGTGGTGCCCTGATAATAGTCTTCGAACAGAATCTGCCCGTCCTTGATCACCAGCAAGGATGTCAGCGACCGTTCCTCAAGCCATTGGTCGGTTCCGTCAGGCAGCTCGATACCAGCGCCATAAGGAAGTTCGGACACCGGCCCGTCACCGCGCGGCAGGTTCGCCGTCAGGAATGCCTCATCCATATGAGAGAAATTGTAGACAATTTTCTCCTCCGAAAACAGAGAGTTCACGGCCATCAGGCGCTTGATCTCTTCGCGCTTCCAGAATCCGACAACCGCCGCTGCCAGCACCAGAATGAGCAGGATGCGCAGCACCCACTTCAACAATTTTCTCATAGATCTCCTCCAATTTGCGGATTGTTGTAGAACGCGGTTCGTTCAATTCGCAATTGGGACGTGGCGGCACTGCACGCGGATTCTACTTGAACTTATCCAGCAGTTTTTGCATCGCCGAACGGTCGTCCGGCTGGGGCTCTGGTTCGGCTTTGATGGCAGGCGCAGCCGGTTTTGCAGGGGGTTTGGATGATCGCGGTGGAGCGGTGCGCAGGGCGACCGCATTCATGAACTTGCCGCCATCGCCATCGGCCAGGTGCCCAGCACCATCCGAGACACCGCGCAGCACATCCTCAAGCCAATCGCCATCGGCTTTGGCAAAATCGCCTAGCACATAGGGCGACACCATTTCCTTGCGCCCCGGATGCCCGATGCCCAGCCGAACCCGGTCGTAGGCCGGGCTGATATGTTCGTGGATCGAACGCAGACCGTTATGCCCGGCATGCCCGCCGCCCGCCTTGACGCGCACCTTGCCGGGGGCCAGATCCAATTCGTCGTGAAACACCGTCACGTCGGTCGAGTCCAGCTTGTAGAACCGCATCGCCTCGCCCACGGATTGACCCGAACGGTTCATGAAGGTCTGGGGCTTGATCAGCAGCACTTTTTCGCCGCCAAGACGCCCTTCGGCGATCTCGGCCTGAAATTTGGACTTCCAGGGGCTAAACCCGTGATCCTCGGCAATCCGGTCCACGGCCATGAAGCCGATATTGTGCCGGTTGCGGGCGTATTTTGAACCCGGGTTCCCCAATCCGACAAACAGTTTCATCGTCTCGTCCTTCGTGCAGTGCAGGGGGTTGATGGCACGGAATACCACCCGATTCCAGCCCGACCAAAAGAAAACGGGGCCCGAAATGAGCCCCGTTTCAAAATCCAAATCGTTGGGTCCGGATTTATTCTTCTGCAGCTTCCTGGCCGACGACTTCTACTTCGTCCGCGGCCACTTCTTCGCCTTCTTCATCGTCGCTGGTCGACAGACCGGTCGGCGCCGAGATGTTGGCGATCACGAAGTCACGGTCGATGGTCGGCTTGGTGCCAGCAGGCAGATCAACCGACGAGATGGTGACAACGTCGTTGATGTTCAGGCCGGTCAGATCAACGGTGATCTTCTCAGGAATGTCACCGGCGGTGCACATCAGTTCGACTTCCGGGCGGACGACAGTCAGAACGCCGCCCTTCTTGATGCCGGGTGCTGCTTCTTCGTTGATGAACTCAACGGGGATGTACAGCGCGATCTTGGTGGTCCGGCGCAGGCGCATCAGGTCCAGGTGGGTCGGCAGGTCTTTGACAACGTCACGCTGAACGTCGCGGCAGATGACGCGAACGTCTTCGTGGCCTTCGACCTTCAGGTTCCACAGTGTCGACTTGAACCGACCCGCTTTCAGGCGCTTGAACAGAACGTTGAACGGGATCTGAATCGGCAGCGGCTCTTTATCGCCACCAAAAACAATGCCCGGAACCATGCCGTCGCGGCGTGCCTGACGAGCGGCGCCCTTGCCTGTCCCCGTCCGTTCCAGAGCTACGAGATCAGGAATCTCTCCAGCCATGATAATTCTCCAATGTTAGGGCGGGCATCCTCCAAGGCTGTATGCCCGCGTGAAGCCGCGTCCTTAGCTTGATTCATTGGGTTTGGAAAGGGGTTTTTGGCGGTTTTCCTTTTTGCGAGGCTCTGCCTCGCGCTCCGGGATATTTATAGCCAGATGAATAAAGGATCCATGCTTCATCTGGCTACAAATATCTCGGGGGAGCCGCCCGAAGGGCGGCGGGGGCAGAGCCCCCTGCGCACGCCCATCAGCTTTGCCAACGCCCACCAAAATCTTCGGGGACCAACAAGTTGTGACGGCCCAGATCGGTCACTTTGCGTTCCCCGCAAAGCGCCATAGTGGTGTCGAGCTCTTTTTGGATCACCTCAAGGGCGGTGGTCACACCGGCTTGTCCCATCGCACCCAGGCCATAGACGAAGGCGCGGCCGATATAGGTGCCTCTCGCACCAAGCGCCAAAGCTTTCAGAACGTCCTGCCCCGACCGGATGCCGCTGTCCAGATGCACTTCGGTATCTCCGCCAACCGCATCCATGATTTCCGGTAACACCCGGATCGAACTGAGCGCGCCGTCCAGTTGGCGACCGCCGTGGTTTGACACAATAATAGCGTCTGCCCCCAGTTTGGCCGCCATTTTTGCGTCGTCGGCGTCCAAAATACCCTTCAGGATCACCTTACCGCCCCATTGCTCCATCAGCTTTTCGACCTTCGTCCAGTCCAGGCTTGGATCGAACTGTTCCGCGGTCCATGCGCCCAGCGAGGACGCATCTGAAATGCCCTCGACATGGCCAACGATATTCCCGAACTCTCGCCGTTTGGCGCGCAGCATTTCGATGCCCCAAGACCATTTGGTCATCAGGTTCGCGATGGTTTTCAGGGTCAGCTTGGGCGGGGCGGACAGGCCGTTTTTCAGATCCTTGTGCCGCTGGCCCAGGATTTGCAGATCCAGCGTTATGACCAGAGCGGAACAATTTGCATCTTTCGCGCGCTGGATCAGTCGGCTGACGTAGTCTGTATCCTTAATCGTATACAGCTGAAACCAGAACGGTTTGGTTGTGTGCTCGGCCACATCCTCGATCGAGTTGATGGACATGGTGGACAAGGTGAACGGCACGCCGAATTCCTCGGCGGCCTTGGCGGCTTTCATTTCCCCATCCGCATGTTGCATTCCGGTCAGTCCGACAGGCGCAAGCGCAACAGGCATCGATACATCCTGTCCGATCATTTGCGACGCTGTCGAACGCCCCGCCATGTCCACCGCGACCCGCTGGCGCAGCCGGATCTGTTCGAAATCCGAGCTGTTTTCATGAAAGGTCTGCTCGGTCCAGCTGCCGCTTTCCGCATAGTCGTAGAACATGCGCGGCACGCGGCGTTCATAGATGCGTTTGAGGTCATCGATATTGGTAATCACGGGCATGTAGCAGACCTTTGAGGTTTTGGTTAGAAATTCTTACCAAGTTTTGAAGATCCTCACTACGCCTTTCGTGATTGCCTTTTCCGTGTTCACTCCCCGGTAAAACAAAAGCCGCAGCGGGGTGACCCGGCTGCGGCTTTGCTCAAGTAGTTTAGGATGCGTTTATTCAGACGGAATGGGCCCCGTCGGACAGGGATTTGACAAAATCCAGCACCTCGGCAACCGGCTTGCCTGCGCCGATCTGGCTGACAATGGCCGAACCGACGACCGCGCCGTCTGCAACAGTTGCAATCGCGCGCGATTTTTCAGGCGTATTGATGCCAAAGCCTACGATGACGGGCAAATCGGTCGCGGATTTGATCCGTGCGACCTCGGGTCCGACATTGGTGGCTTCGGCCTCTGCCGCGCCGGTGATGCCCGTGATCGAGACATAGTAGACAAAGCCCGAGGTATTCTGCAGCACGCGCGGCAGGCGTTTGTCGTCGGTTGTTGGCGTGGCCAGGCGAATGAAATTCAGGCCCGCCGCCTGAGCGGGCAGGCAAAGCTCTTCATCTTCTTCCGGCGGCAGGTCAACAACGATCAGGCCATCGATTCCCGCGGCCTTGGCATCCGCCAGAAACGCGTCCACGCCCCGGCTGTAGATCGGGTTGTAGTAGCCCATCAGCACAATCGGCGTGGTGTCGTCGCTTTCACGGAAAGCGCGCGCCAGATCCAGCGTCCGCTGCAATGTCATGCCACCGTCCAGCGCGCGTTGGCCTGCGGCCTGAATGATGGGGCCGTCCGCCATCGGGTCGGTGAAGGGTAAACCCAGCTCGATCACGTCCACGCCTGCGCCCGGCAATCCTTTGACCACCTCCAGCGAGGTGTCATAATCGGGGTCGCCCGCCATGACATAGGCAACAAATGCTTTCTTGCCTTCAGCTTTCAGGGCGGCAAACTTGGCGTCGATACGGGTCATCGGATGTCCTTGCAATCAGGTTTGGACCTGATGTGCAGAAAGTTTCACCGAAAATCAATCCCGCCCGGACCAGAACGGATCAGAAGCCCAGATGATACCGCAAGAGCAGGGTGTTCACGCCCGGGTTCGGGTCCTGCGTGCTGGCGTTCGACTTGTGGGTGATCGCAACCGAGATCTTATCGCCGCCATTCAGCGTATAGCCGAGGCCCAGAAGGCTGCGGATCTGGAAACTGCCGCCCAGATCATTCTCATCGCTGCCTTCATTGTAGTATCCCGGCATCACGCTGCCTTCGACAAACCAACGGTCGTTGAGGCTGTATACCCCAATCAGACCGGCGCCGAGATGGGCGCCGCCATCGGCGTCAACTGACAGGGCCGCACCCCAACCGGCGCTGAACCGGGTCGCCTGGTGAAAGGGTTGATGCTGGTATTCCAGCGAAACAAGGGCCTGATCATCGGCAGCATCATCGGAAAAATCCGCGTATCCGGCACCAAAAATCAAGGATTGAGCCTGGGCTGCTGCAGGAAGGGCAAGCGCCAAAGCAGAGGCGAAAAGGAACTTCTTCATAACCGTATTTCTAAGGCTGTTACATCGTTACGCGCTAAGTGGTTATCGTAAGATGTAAATTTCAATTCGCGCAAGAACACGATTTAGGAACAGTTTCGTGATGTGGCCATTTGGGCTCGGTCCGTTTCGCGTCACGCTACTGCTTGCGCATTCCACCGCAGGTGCATAGAAGACGCCGTCACATCGCTTTCAGGAGGCCGCAATGGGCTTTAAAATGGGAATCGTGGGTCTGCCGAATGTGGGCAAGTCGACCCTCTTCAACGCGCTGACCAAGACCGCGGCCGCGCAGGCGGCGAATTTCCCGTTCTGCACCATTGAACCCAATGTGGGGGATGTGGCGGTTCCTGACGACCGGCTGGACAAGCTGGCGGCGATTGCCTCATCGAAGCAGATCATCCCGACCCGGATGACGTTCGTGGACATTGCCGGTCTGGTCAAAGGGGCCTCGAAGGGCGAGGGGCTGGGCAACCAGTTTCTGGCCAATATTCGCGAGACCGATGCCATTGCCCATGTGCTGCGTTGTTTCGAAGATGGCGATGTGACCCATGTGGATGGCCGCGTTGATCCGGTAGCCGATGCCGATACCATCGAGACCGAGCTTATGCTGGCCGATCTGGAAAGCATCGAAAAGCGCCGTGCCAATCTGGTGCGCAAGCTGAAAGGTAACGACAAAGAAGCGCAGCAGCAGGAGCGTCTGCTGGCCGAGGCGCAGGCCATGCTGGAAAACGGCAAACCCGCGCGTCTGGTCGAAGTCTCCGACGAGGACGCCAAAGCGTGGAAAATGCTGCAGCTGCTGACCACCAAGCCCGTGCTCTATGTCTGCAACGTGTCCGAGGAAGAAGCCGCCGAGGGCAATGAGTATTCGGCCCGCGTGGCCGAAATGGCCGCCGCGCAGGGCAATTCTCACGTCATAATCAGCGCCAAGATCGAAGAAGAGATCAGCCTGCTGGAAGAGGACGAAGCGCAGATGTTCCTTGAGGAGATGGGCCTGGAAGAACCCGGCCTCGACCGCCTGATCCGGGCCGGTTACGACCTGCTCAAGCTTGAGACCTATTTCACCGTCGGCCCGAAAGAGGCCCGCGCCTGGACCATCCGCACCGGCACCGCCGCGCCGCAGGCCGCTGGTGTAATCCACGGGGATTTCGAAAAGGGTTTCATTCGGGCCGAGACCATCGCCTATGACGACTACATCGCTGCGAATGGCGAGCAGGGCGCGAAAGAGGCAGGCAAGATGCGGGCCGAGGGCAAGGGCTACATCGTCAAGGACGGCGATGTGATGCACTTTTTGTTTAATACCTGAACCGGAACTGGTTAGGTCGCCTGCGACGTGCCTTATTTTGGTTAAGTCACCAGTAGAGCAAGGCTTGCAACGCATAGGCGTCGCGTCGGCCGAGCTTGGTGACAAAATGATCCGTCGCTGGCCGCGTAAGGCCGGGCGGGGATCGTTCTACTAATTAGATTTTTGCCGGTTGCCTGCTTGGTGATCGACTGATCTTTTTTAAGAGCGGCTTCTTAGTTCGTCGAATTGATGAATCAAGAACTCCTGTTCCCGCGCACGCGAAACAACCTTTACTCCGATCAGTCCGTGAACCAAGCCGGCAGCGCCTGAGAGGAATGCGGACAAGCAAATCCAAACTACCGTTGGTCGCATGTTCAGTATTCCTGCTAGCGGCAGAAACGTCAGGTTTCCAAACCAAAACGACGTTATCAACAGCAATGCGAAACCGGCAGTCAAAATCAGGACGACTTCTGAACTGACATTTCGCCGTGCACGCTTAATTATTTTTCGGCGCGCGGCCAAGGTTAGTTGGCCGGGATCAAAATCAAGCATTGTGTATTAGGACTCTCACTGTAATCACAAACGTATTCAGCTCTGTCATTCATTCCACCTTACCTTATGAAACCACTATATTTTATTAAAGCGGTAAGTGCAGGCTGGATCCTGTCGACCGCGCGCTCTCCCTTTTTGAATATGCTAAGGACAAGCAGAATGTGGTTATTGAGTTCTTGTTCGTGCACAAAGGCGTGCGCCCCACTTCGGTATCGTGTAAAACCCGGTGGCCTTGTATCAGAGACATCTCCAAATGATCGAAATCCGCGACCTCCAACTCCTCAGCGCCCTTGCACGGCATCGCCATTTTGCCAAAGCGGCCGAGGAATGCGGGATTTCGCAGCCCGCCTTTTCGATGCGCATTCGCAACCTCGAAGATCGGTTGGGTGTGTCCATCGTCCGCCGTGCCAACCGGTTTCAGGGATTGACCGAAGAGGGCGAGATGATTGTCCAGCGGGCGCGGCGCATTCTGGACGACACCAAGGCATTGGAACAGCAGGTGCTGGCGGCCAAGGGTGAGATCACCGGGACGCTGATCCTCGGCGTGATTCCGACCGCGATTGCCTTTACCGGGCGTCTGGTCAAGCGGTTGCGGGACGCTCATCCCCGAATTGTAACCCGGATCGAGACCATGTCCGCGACCGCGATCCAGCACCGGCTGGACGAGGGTAGTCTGGATGCGGGCATCACCTATGGCGACAGCATCGGCACCGATCTGCGGCAGGTGCAACCCTTGTATGAAGAGACCTATGTGCTGCTGGTTCCGACCCATATGACGGATGAAACCGGCCCTATTCCGTGGGCGCGTGTGGCCGAATTCCCGCTCAGCCTGCTGGAACCGCAGATGCAGAACCGGCGCATCCTTGATCGGATTTTCGCCGAACAGGGCCTGCACCCGGATGTGGTGGCCGAGACCAGCGGCTTCACCGCCTCGATGGTCATGGCGCGTGAGGGGTTGGCGGCCACCGTTGTCCCCCGCGTTCTGGTGCGGGCGCTGGGCGATCTGAGGGGGACGCGGGTGCTGCCTCTGGTCGATCCGATTGTCAGCAAACCAATATGTCTGGCGACCCTGACCCGCGACCCGGAGCTGCCCACGGTCGAGGCCCTGCGCGCTGTGGTGACGTCTTTGCGGTGATAAGCTGTCGTTATCGTGCGATTGCGACAAGCGATTTGACGATATGCTGGTCTGATGAGACACGGGCCTTAATCGGAGGGCATCATGGCACCATTAGACACCAAGCCATCAGGCGCACCCAAGGGCGTCTGGAAGTCAGGTAAAGGCAAGGGGCGGCACACGCCCAAAGGCCGTCAGTTCACGGATGAGGCGCAGGCGGAAATCACACGCCTGCTGGGCGACCGCCCGCGCCGCCGTGACCTGCTGATCGAGTTCCTGCATCTGATTCAGGATGCGCATGGCCACATCAGCGCCGACCATATCGCCGCGCTGGCGGTCGAGATGCGGATCGGTCAGGCCGAGATTTACGAAACCGCCACCTTCTACGCCCATTTCGATGTGGTGAAAGAGGGCGAGACGCCGCCGCCCGCGCTGACCATCCGGGTCTGCGATTCTCTGTCCTGCGAAATGGCCGGTGCCCAGCAGTTGCAGAAGGCGCTGGAGGATGGGCTGGACGCGTCGCAGATCCGCGTGGTGCGCGCGCCCTGCATGGGCCGCTGCGACACGGCTCCGGTTTTGGAGATCGGTCACAACCATATCGACCACGCGACCCCAGAAAAGGTGCAGGCGGCGATTGCGGCAGGTGATACGCATGCGCATCTGCCCGACTACGAAACCTTTGCCGCCTACGCCGAAAACGGCGGCTACGCCAAGCTGGCAGAGCTGCGCGACAGCGGCGATTGGGAGAAGGTGCAAGAGGACGTTCTGGCCTCGGGCCTGCGCGGTCTGGGCGGCGCTGGCTTCCCGTCCGGCAAGAAATGGGGTTTCGTTCGGATGAACGAAGGCCCGCGTTATCTGGCCGTCAATGGCGATGAAGGCGAACCGGGCACCTTTAAAGACCGTTACTATCTGGAACGCACGCCGCATGTCTTCCTCGAAGGGATGCTGATCGCCGCGTGGGCGGTCGAGGCCGAGACCTGCTTTATCTACATGCGCGACGAATACCCGGCGGTGCTAGAAATTCTCGCGACCGAGATCGCCGCGTTGGAAGACGCGGGGATTGTCGAGAAAGGCTATATCGATCTGCGCCGCGGTGCCGGTGCCTATATCTGCGGTGAAGAATCCGCGATGATTGAGTCGATTGAGGGCAAGAAGGGCTTGCCGCGTCATCGTCCTCCGTTTGTGGCGCAGGTTGGGGTCTTTAACCGTCCGACCTTGGTGCACAACGTTGAGACGCTGTATTGGGTCACCAAAGTCTGCCGCGAAGGTCCGGAATGCCTCAACAGCACAGAAAAGAATGGTCGTAAGGGCCTCCGCAGCTATTCGGTCTCGGGCCGGGTGGCGCGGCCGGGGGTCTACCTGCTGCCTGCGGGCTCGACCATTCTGGACGTGATCGAGGCTGCCGGTGGCATGGCCGAAGGGCAGACCTTCAAGGCGTATCAGCCGGGTGGGCCGTCCTCGGGCCTGTTGCCCGCATCGATGGATGATATCCCGCTGGATTTCGACACGCTGCAACCGCATGGCACCTTTATCGGGTCGGCCGCCGTGGTGGTCCTGTCCGATCAGGACACCGCCCGCGATGCGGCGCTGAACATGCTGCGCTTCTTCGAAGATGAAAGCTGCGGCCAGTGCACGCCCTGCCGGGCGGGCTGTGAAAAGGCAGTGAAGCTGATGCAGGCGGACAAGTGGGATCAGGACCTGCTGGAGGATCTGTGTCAGGTCATGGGCGACGCCTCGATCTGCGGTCTGGGGCAGGCGGCCCCGAACCCGATCCGCCTTGTCATGAAACATTTCGCTGATGAAATCTGAGGGGAGACAGAGCCATGCTTGATGCAAGCCCAAACAAGACCGTCACCTTCAACCTGAACGGCGAAGACGTCACCGTGCCCGAAGGCTGGACCATCTGGGAAGCCGCCAAGGGGCAGGGGTTCACCATTCCGCACCTGTGCCACAAGCCGCAGCCGGGCTATCGCCCCGACGGCAACTGCCGCGCCTGTATGGTCGAGGTCGAAGGCGAGCGCACGTTGGTCGCCTCGTGCATCCGTCCGGCGGTGGACGGCATGGTCGTGAAAACCGACAGCGACCGCGCCGAGAAATCGCGCGCCATGGTCATGGAACTGCTGGTCGCCGACCAGCCCGAAGAGGCGCATGACACCTCAAGCCATTTCTGGGATATGGCCAAGCTGAACGATGTTTCAGACAGCCGTTTCCCGGCAAAAGAGGCCGAGAAAATCCCGCTGCTGGACGACAGCCACGTTGCAATGCGCGTCAATCTGGACGCCTGCATCAACTGCAACCTCTGCGTCCGTGCCTGCCGGGAAGTGCAGGTGAATGACGTGATTGGCATGGCCGGTCGCGGGCATACGGCGCAGGTGGTGTTCGACCAGAACGATCCGATGGGGGATTCGACCTGTGTGGCCTGTGGCGAATGCGTTCAGGCCTGCCCGACCGGCGCCCTGATGCCTGCCACCGTGCTGGACGATCAGCAAAAGGGCGACAGCAAGGATTACGATTCCGAGACCGAAAGCGTCTGCCCGTTCTGCGGCGTTGGCTGCAAGGTCTCGCTGAAGGTCAAGGACGGTAAGGTCAAATATGTCGAAGGGATCAACGGCCCCGCGAACGAAGGCCGTCTGTGCGTCAAAGGCCGGTTTGGGTTCGACTATATCCACCACCCGCACCGCCTGACCAAACCGCTGATCCGGCGCGAGGATGCGCCTGAAAAGGGGCTGAACGTCGATCCCGGCAATCTGGGCACCCATTTCCGCGAAGCGACCTGGGAAGAGGCGATGGATCTGGCGGCCTCGAAGCTGAAAGCCCTGCGTAACGAAGACCCGCGCAGCGTTGCGGGCTTTGGTTCGGCTAAATGCACCAATGAAGAGGCGTATCTGTTCCAGAAGTTCATCCGTCAGGGCTTCAAGCACAACAACGTCGACCACTGCACCCGTCTGTGCCACGCGTCGTCCGTTGCGGCTCTGATCGAGAACGTGGGTTCCGGCGCTGTGACCGCGACCTTCAACGAGATCGAAAACGCGGATGTGGCGATCATCATCGGGGCGAACCCGATTGAAAACCACCCCGTTGCCGCGACCTATTTCAAGCAGTTCACCAAGCGCGGCGGCAAGCTGATCGTGATGGACCCACGCGGTGTCGGCATGCGCAAGTTTGCGGATGAGATGCTGCAATTCCGTCCGGGGGCGGATGTCTCGATGCTGAACGCGATCATGAACGTGATCGTCGAAGAGGAGCTCTACGACAGCCAGTACATCCACCGCTGGACCGAGAACTGGGAGGCCGAGAAAGAACATCTGCGCCAGTTCACGCCCGAGGCGATGGCCCCGATCTGCGGCATCGAACCGGATCAGTTGCGCCGCGTGGCGCGCACCTTTGCGCAGGCCAAAGCTGGTCTGATCTTCTGGGGTATGGGCGTCAGCCAGCACATTCACGGCACCGATAACTCGCGCTGCCTGATCAGTCTTGCGTTGATGACCGGCAATGTCGGCAAACCCGGCGCGGGTCTGCATCCGCTGCGGGGGCAGAACAACGTGCAGGGGGCCTCGGACGCTGGCCTGATCCCGATGTTCCTACCGGATTATCAGTCGGTGATGGATGACGGCGTTCGCGCCAAGTTCAACAACGTCTGGAACTCGGATGACTTTTCGAACGAGAAGGGCCTGACCGTTACCGAGATCATTGATCAAGCCTATGCGGGCAACATCAAGGGTATGTACATCATGGGCGAAAACCCGGCCATGTCCGACCCGGATGTGAACCACGCGCGCGATGCGCTGGCCAAGCTGGATCTGATGATCGTGCAGGACATTTTCCTGACCGAAACGGCGAACTATGCCGATATCATCCTGCCCGCCTCGGCGCTGTATGAAAAGAACGGCACGGTGTCGAACACCAACCGTCAGGTGCAGCGGGTGCGGCCCGCCGTGACCCCTCCGGGCGAAGCGCGCGAGGATTGGAAGATCACGGTAGAACTGGCGCAGCGGATTGGGTTGAACTGGGATTACACCGATGTGTCTCAGGTCTTTGCCGAGATGAAGCTTACCATGGCCTCGCTGGACAACATCACGTGGGAGCGGCTTGAGACCGAAACCATCACCTACCCGTCGCTGTCAGAGACCGATCCGGGGCAGGCGATTGTGTTCGGCGATGGCTTCCCCCGTGCCGATGGCAGGGCGCGGTTCACCCCGGCCAGTGTCATCCCGCCGGATGAAGCGCCGGATGACGAATACCCGATGATCGCCACCACGGGCCGTCAGTTGGAGCATTGGCATACGGGGTCGATGACCCGCCGTGCCACCGTTCTGGACGCCGTGGAACCGGAAGCGAACTGTTCGATGAACCCGCGTCAGCTAAAGCTGATGGGGATCGAGCCGGGCGAAACGATCCGCCTGACCACGCGCCGTGGTTCGATTGAGATCATGGTGCGGGCCGACCGGGCGATTGCCGAAGATATGGTGTTCATCCCGTTTGCCTATGTCGAGGCGGCGGCGAATATCCTGACCAACTCGGCCATCGACCCTTACGGTAAAATCCCCGAGTTCAAGTTCTCGGCCATTCGCGTCGAAAAGATCGAAGACGCTATCGCGGCGGAATAGGCAGGAAAGCCATCTGAAACGACCAAGGTCGGCCCAAGCAAGAGCCGACCTTGTTTGCACTGTTTTTGTTCCCCACGACCGGAAAGAATTAGCCCGAGACCAGAACCTTGCCTTTCTGGGGTTTTGGCATCTTGCCTTTTGCCTGCTGCACGACATGAGTGATTTCATGGGCAATCAACTTGTTGTTCTTTGAATCCGTACCCTTGCCAAAGTAAATGTCGTTTCCGTTGGTGAAGGCCTTTGCCTTTAGCTCTTTGCAGATATCGGCGGCGTTCCCGCCGATGTGAACGCGGACCTTGGACAGGTCGGCACCCAACGCGCCTTCCAACCCGTCGCGCAGTTTCTTTTCCAGCTTGGTTGCCTTGGTCCCGGACACTTCGGTTCCGATCGCCTTTACTTTCGCCTTTTTGTTTTTCAATGCCCCGACGATTTTCTCGGCTTCTTCCGCTTTCATAAATGGCTCTCCGTATTGATTTCGAAGCCTTTTTTGCGCCGACCCGGTTCTGGGTTCAGTGACACGTTTCACATATAGAAATCAGATTTTTTACTTTTGGAGAAAGGATTGAAATTTACCCCACGTAGGTAGCGCAGCGTTGCGGTCACGCACTTCCATACTGGACAGACGGGACGTTTGTCGGCCACATATTCTGACCCAGCGGAGACGACTTCAGATGACCAATAGCCCCCTGTCCGGATATGACGGACCTTACCCGGCCCCTGTGGAAATCCGGGGCTTTGACTTGAAACCGGAATGGATCGACTATAACGGCCATATGAATGTGGGCTATTACGGCGTCGCCTTCGATAATGCCTTCGAGGTTCTGCTGGTCGAGCATCTGGGGCTTGGTGAACCTCAGGTACAGGCCTACGGGCAGGGGCCGTACATTCTGCAGGCCCATCTGCATTTTTTGCGTGAGGTGATCGCTGGCGCGCCGTTCTACTTTCGGTTCCGATTGCTGGACGTCGATCACAAGCGCGGCCACTATTTCGCTCAGATGATCTCAGAGGAAGACAACGCCGTCTGCGCGACGCAAGAGGCGCTGTTCATGAATGTCAGCCATCAGACCGGGCGGTCGGTTGCTTATCCGGACTGGGCCATTGCGCGCCTGGCGCGGATGGTTGAGGATCACAAAACCTTGGAGAGCGCCCCTCAGATCGGTCGCTCAATCGGTATTCGCCGTTAGTAATCGCGTTCGAAGAACAGGCCTATGCCGGTTTCGCCGCGGCCATCGACCGTGCCCCGGACCGTAAAGTTATCATTCACGTCCAGGTTCAGGTTCACCTCGGTATCGCCCTCGGTGTTGACGGTGAAGTCCGTGTAGAGGTTGTCGCTGAGATACGCGCCCGCGCCCAGACGACCTGCGCCGCCCTCGGTCGCGCCGATATCGATGGTGTCGACGCCGGTAGAGTCGCGCAGCCCTTTGGTGGCGTCGCCGCCCGCACCGCTGAGCTGTGCCAGCGACGCGGCCATTTGCGCGATGATAAACGGCGAGAGTTCCGAGAACCGGTTGCCGAACAACAACATGGCCAGCGCTTCTTCGGCGGGGCGTTCGGGGTCCGAGAATACATCGACTTCCGGGGAATCCAGCGGTCCGGCGATTTCAATCGTGGCGGTTCCATCCGAGGTGCTGGCAGACGATTCGAACTCGATATACGGGGTCAGATCGCCTTGCAGTGTCACGATCCCCTTGGTCAGGGCCAGCCTGCGGCCCAGAATATCGAAATTACCCCGGATCAATTCAATCTGGCCCGAGGGGACAACGGATCGTGTCGTGCCTCCGATGAAAATCCGCCCACCCAGTTCCGCGTTCACGCCGCGCCCGCGCACAAAGACGGCTTTGGGGGCCAGCAGACTGATATCCAGCGCAATGCGCGAGTCGCTTTGGGCGGCTTCCTCTTTCACCACCAATTGCGCCCGTTCGCGGGTGACATATTGCGCGCGGCTTTCGCCGATATGCGTAATCTCGGGGATCGGTGCCGCGCCCACGGCACCCGAGGCGGCGGCGAGGTTGATATTGGTTTCCTCAAACGTGATCTGACCGGACAGGGAACTGTTTCCGGCCAAAGCCCCCGCCATGACGATCTGACCGTTGAGCGTTGTCTCATACAGCAGTTGATCGGTCAGCACGAGGCTGTTCAATGCGGTGGTGATCTGGGCGTTGAACGGCGGCGTCAGATCGACCGGGCCAGACACGGTAAACCCGCCACCGGCGCGCATGCCGCCATTCATTGAGATGGTGGCGCGGCTTTGCGCCAGATCAACCGACCCGCTGATCCCGGTCACCGTCTGTCCCGCAGTTGGAATCGCAAAGGACGTTCCGGATGTGGTGATAGACCCGCTTAGGGACTCAAGCGCCGGTGCGCCCTTCAGCGCCAGATCGAACCGGGCCGCACCTTCGATCTTGTTCGGTGTGATGAAGATATTGGCGATGCCAAGGTTTACGCCGCCCTGTGCCCTCAGGTCAGCCGTGCCGGCGGTTTCGTCGAACGTCCCCGCCACGGTGCT
The DNA here is from genome assembly GCF_056531805.1 of Ruegeria sp. K5. Classification (NCBI taxonomy): domain Bacteria; kingdom Pseudomonadati; phylum Pseudomonadota; class Alphaproteobacteria; order Rhodobacterales; family Roseobacteraceae; genus Ruegeria; species Ruegeria sp. K5. The sequence continues at coordinate 94,224 of NZ_JBQFML010000004.1, forward strand.
GTTGATCCCGGCAGGTCCTTCAGCCTTGGCATCAATGGTCCAGACCCCGTCTGACCGCTTTGCATTACCGGTTGCCGCGACGGTGCCGGGGAAATCCGGCACAAACCGCTCGATCCGGTTGAGCTTGGCGTCAAAGTCCAGATCGGCTGAGCCATCGGTATCGACCGTTCCGACAAGGCTGGCGTAAGAGCTGTCGGGGCCCTGCAGATTGGCCGTGCCTTCCAGCCCCGATCCGGTTGGCGCAACATTGCCGTCCAGTTTCAGGGGTCCGGTGAGTGTTTCCGACAACCGCCCCAAGTCGTCGAGGGCGGCGGTAAAGTTCAGCCCCCCGGTCTCGCGGCTCAACTGACCCGAAGCATTGGCGGAAAGGGCTGTTCCTTTCAGGCGGAAGGTGCGGATGTTCAACCCGTTCTCATCGTTCAGGGCATCCACGGTCAGGGTCGTGCGCCCCTGTAGCAGCGCATCCACCTGCTCGATCCCCGCGCGGATGTCATCTGCCTTGACGCTGCCGTTCACATCGAAGGCTTTGCTGCCCACTGCGCCCTTGCCTTGAAGCTGCGCCTCGACCGATCCCGCCAGATCGCGGTTTGCAAGGCCCGAGAACAAGGACAGGTTGGGAACATCCAAACTGGCCGTACCATCAACCGCAATATCTCCGGTGGGATCATCAATCGTAGCCGCGATCTGGGCTGTCACGGCGTTTCCGTTGACCTTGGCCTCGCGGATCGTGATCTGATCCTTAGACACGGCCCCGTCAAACTCGACCGAAGTTTGCCCTGTCAGAAGCGGATCGATATCCGCCATCCCGGTTTTGATGTCCCGGCTTGTCATGCTGGCCTTGCCATCAAACCGAGGCGTTTTAACGGCCCCGCTCCCTTGGACACTGGCGTTGACCGACCCCGCCAGATCGCGGCCCGCAATTCCCGAGAACAGCGACAGGTCGGGAATAGACGCACTGGTTGCGCCATCGAAAGCAATGTCGCCGGTTGGATCGTCAATCGTCGCCGCGATTTGGGCCGTCACGGCATTCCCATTGATCGTTGCCTCGCGGATCGTGATCTGATCTTGCGACAACGCCCCTTCGAATTCGACAATGGTTTCGCCTTTCAGAAGGGGGTCAATCTCGGTCATCCCGGTTTTGATGTCGCGTGCCGTAACACTGGCTGTGCCGTCGAATTCAAGGGTCTGAACCGTTCCGGCCCCTTGCAGGCTGGCCTGAACCGAGCCGCCAAGTTCGCGTTTCGCCAGACCGGAAAAAACTGACAGATCGCGCGCGGACAGTTTGGCCTGACCGTCGATTGACAGGTTGCCATCAGGGGTTGTGACCGTCCCGCTTGCCTGCGCCCGTGCCGCATCCGCAATCAAGGTGAAGTCGCGCAGGGTGATTCCATCGGCTCCGCGCTTGGCATCGACTGTGATTGTCGTCTCGCCCCGGATCACCGGATCGATGTCGTCGCGCCCGGTGGACAGATCGCTGCCCTTGACCTCTAGCTTGCCATCAAAGCTGCCCTCAAGCGGTGAGCCTTTGCCCACCAGCCGGGCTGAGGCCTGCCCGCCCAACTGCAACTGCGCGAGATCAGAGAACCGGGACAGATCGGTTGCGTCCAGCGTGGCCGAGCCATCCACGGCCAGCCCGCTGGTCAAACCGCTGATCAGCGCATCGACGCCCAGCGTATAGTCCGAGCCCACCAGCTCGAACCCCGACAGGTCAAGCGACTGATCGCTGCCATAGTCGAACACTCCGTCCAGCGTGATCCGATCCCCCAGCGCCGTGTTCAGCGCAGGGTCTGCCAGATCCAGCCCGTCCAGCGCCGCCTGCACGTCGCCATCGACATTGACGATGGCGCCCTGTTCCAGCGTGCCCTGCGCGGTGATCTGCGCCCGGTCCAGACTGATCTGAGGCGATTTGAATGCGTTGGCCGTCAGACTCAGGTCCCACAGATTGCCATTCGCCTGATCGAACAGGGCCGAGATTTGAGCGGCTTCAATCGAAGTTTCGCCGCCCGAGGCTGGCAAGACAACAGTTTCCCCATTGGGCGGTGATATGCGCCCCTGCAATGCGGCCAGTTGCAAGGTCCCACCCGCCGCCAATTGCAATTCGCCTTCCAGATTCAGGGCTTGGGACGTGAAATCCAGATCACTGATCTGCAACGCGCCTTCGGGCTGTGTTTTGCCGTCGACAAACAGGCGCGTGTCCTGACCAAAGAATACGTCCATGTCGTCGGCGACAAAGGGGGTCAGATCACCGCTTAGGTCTGCAGTGAAGGCAATCCCGTCTTCGGCCGTTTCATCCTCGGTCGCTGCCGAACGCAACCTGACCTGACCGGCCACCCGTTGCTGGTTGTCGCTGCTCAGTCCGATATCGGCGGTGAAATCGGTCAGCGGCCCTGATCCCTTGGCGGTCAGTCCAATGGGCGGGCTATCGGGGATTTTCAACGCCGTCGAGATCAACCCGCCCGAGGCTTCGGTCACGTTCAGATCCAGATCGATCTGACTGTTCGAGTTCTGGAACCCTGCCGCCAGCGTGATCTCATCCCCTGCACGGTCCAGCCTTGTAATGTCCAGATTTGTGTCCAGTGTACCGTCCGCCAATGAAAGGTCGCCGGTGACGGTCAGTTCTGCGGCCACGCCGATCAAGGGCTCACCCAAGGCCAATTCATCGATCCGGATCTCGCCGATTTCGATTGAGACCGGCAGTTCCGGCAATTGAAACGGCTGGGTTTCTGCTGACGGGGGTGGGGCCTCGGTCGTTGTAGTGCCCGGAGCGCGGGCCACGTCGATCTCTTGCGCGGTCAGGGCGTTGACTGAAAACCGGCCCCGGATCAGGGCAAGACGGTTCCAGTCCAGTTCCGCCCCTTTGATCGTCAGCCAGACGCCTTCGTCATCGGCCACCGTGATCTCTTCTATCGTTGCGCGTGAACTCAGCGCGCCTTCCAAGCCTTTTACAGTGACGTTCTGATCGTCTCCCGACAGCGTGTCCTGCAGGAACCGCTCGATCATGCTGCCGCCTTCGTCCTGTGCGTATGCCGCAACCGGCGCGCAGGTCAGTGTGACGACCAGAACGGGGTATGAAAGACGCTGTATCAAAAGGCCTGTCCGATCCCGATATAGAATTGCAACCCATCGCCCGTGTCGCCCTGAACAGGCACTGCGAGGTCAAAGCGCAGCGGACCAAAACCGCCCAGATCATATCTGACCCCAAGCCCAGCCCCGGCATGATCCTCGGCCCCGGTGCCGACGAATGAGGACGTGTCTACGATACCGTAGTCATAAAACCCGACCAGCGACAGGGTGTCGGTGATCTTGCCGCGCACCTCGCCCGAAAAGCCCAGGAACGATTTGCCGCCCGCAACGCCGGTGCCGACCGGAATGCCAAGGCTTTCAAACGGTTGCCCGCGCACCGTCCCGGCCCCGCCTGAGAAGAACAGAAAATCCGGCGTCACCCCATCCGGTGGTGGCCCGATGACCGAGCCCAGCTGGACCCGCCCCGCCAGAACCAGCCTGCCACCGGTTCCAAGGCTGGTATAGGCGCGACCGTCAAAGAACAGCCGGATGCCGGTATCCGTACCCGAAAGCCCAACAAACGGCATGACCTGCGAATCCAGATAGAACCCGTTTGTCGCGCTGACTTTGCTGTCGCGCTGATCCCATTCGGATCGGAATGGCAGGATAAAATACCGGAACTTGCGCCCGTCACCATAGGCATCGTCTGCGTTTGACCACTGAAAGCCCGCCGACGCTTCGGCGTATAGCTGATCCGAGAAGGTGCGCCGCGCACCATAGGCCAGCGAGGCGACGGTCACGTTGTAATTGTCGGTGTTTCGACGTTCCAGCAGCGCGCTCCAGAAGGTGTTGTCGTCGGGGCCCAGCCGGTCGGGTTGATCCAGTCGCAGGCCAATGCGTCCATCCAGATCCTCGGCCCCGCCGATATTGCGCAGGGCGGCCTCGAACCGCAGACGCTCGGCCCGGCGAAAGACATTGCGGTGGGTCCAGGTGGCGGTGACGTCGACACCATCGCGGGATGCAAGCTCGACACCAAAGGTCAGACGGCGTTTGGGCAGGTCTTCGAAGGTCGCGTCGAAATCCAGCGTACCATCGGGGTTTGGCGTCTCACGCTCTAGCAGGGACACCACGTTGAAGGTTCCGGTGCGGCGCAAGCGGGTGCCGACTTTCTGGATTTTGGCGGGCGAATAGACCTCGCCGCTGGGAAAGCCTGCGATCTTTTCAATCGACCGGTGACGAACGTCGGTGTCGCCCTTGATGAACATCTGGCCAAAAGTCAGTCGCCTGTCCGGGTCCAGATCAATCTCGGCGTCCAGCCGCGCCTGGGCATGGCGCGCGATCACCCGTTGCCCGGCCACACTTGCCTTGGCGTGGCCCGCATCGCGCCACGCCTGAACACCGGCCGAGGCCGCCTGTTGGATCGCGCCCGTGGTGGCCAGCTTGCCGGTTGCAAACTCCTCGGGCAGCACCGTGTCAGGGGCCAGAGGTTGCACAACTGCCGTGCCGAATTTGAAGGTCGGGCCGGTTTCCACTGTGATAACCGCGCGGTTGATCTGATTGGGAACGGTGAGCGAGCTCATCTCGGCCGCTTCCTGCCCGTCCAGTTTGATACTAACGACCGGGCTGAAATACCCCTCGTCATACAGGATCTGTACCAGCGTCCGGTAATCCGACAGGGCGGCAGACAGAATTTCCAGCGGCGTGTCCAGCCCGCGATCTTCGGCGGTGGCGACGGAAGAGGTTTCTTTCAGGCGCTCGACAACTTCCTTGGGGGCTCCGGGGGCGGTCAGTGTGGTTTCCAACGCAACCAGCGTTGTTGGCGCAAGGGCGGCGACAGCGCCCAATAGCCAGCATCTCAGACCGCGTCGCGGCTTGCTTCCCTGCATCAGTTGGCTCCAACTGCCCCCGAGTCGAAATCTCTTGTGCCGTGTTTCTGCACGGCTCTTTGAATTCAAGTTAGAGCATCTGAAACCGTTTGGGGGAAGGGGTTAATCGCGCGATGCGCCGAATTGCCGTGATCCGTGACCGCGTTACAGCCCGGCGTTGCGGACCCATCGGATGATGGCATCGCGATCTTCTGGTTCCATAAAGGTCACATTGGCCGGCGGCATCGCATGGGTCACACCGGCCTGCAGGTAAATCTGCTGCGCGTTGCGGGCAATATCCGCCTCGGTTTCCAGCAAAACGCCTTTGGGGGCCCAAAGGATGCCCTCCCAAACCGGCTCACGTGCATGGCACATGGAACAGCGCCCCAGAACGATGTCGTGTGCCTGCTCAAACCCTTCGGCTGCTGCGAATTTCTGTTCATAGGGCGTCAACGGCTGCGCCTCGGCCTCTTCAACCGGTTCATACATCGGTGCGGTCGACAGCCACATGATGGCGATGAACAGCATGGCGGTTGCCAGCCAGGTCCAGGTGGGGTTGCCTGCACGCGCGTGGCGGGTGTTGAAATAGTGCCGGATGGTGACGCCCATCAGGAACACCAGCGCGGCGATGATCCAGTTGTATTGGGTCGCAAAGGCCAGCGGGTAGTGGTTGGACAGCATCAGGAACAGAACCGGCAGGGTCAGATAGTTGTTGTGGGTCGAACGCAGCTTGGCGATCTTGCCGTATTTCGGGTCGGGTGTGCGCCCGTTCTTCAGGTCATCCACAACGATGCGCTGGTTCGGCATGATGATGAAGAACACGTTGGCCGTCATGATCGTGGCGGTAAAGGCCCCCAGATGCAGCATCATCGCGCGCCCGGTGAAAATCTGGTTGTATCCCCAGCCCATAGCCACCAGCAGGACGAACAGCAGTACCATCAACAGGGTTGGACGCTCGCCCAGACCGGATTTGCACAGAAAGTCATAGACCAGCCATCCGATAGTCAGGGACGCTGCCGAGATCAGAATGCCTTGCCACAGTGCCAGATCGGCCTTTTCGGCGTCGATCAGGTATAGTTCTCCGCCGACCCAGTAGACGATCATCAACAGCGCCGCACCGCTGAGCCAGGTTGAATAGCTCTCCCATTTGAACCAGGTCAGATGGTCGGGCATCCGCTCGGGCGCGACCAGATATTTCTGAATGTGGTAGAAGCCGCCGCCATGCACCTGCCATTCCTCGCCATCCGCAGGGCCGGGGATATTGCGGTTCAGGCCCAGATCCAGCGCGATGAAGTAGAAGGACGATCCGATCCACGCCATGGCCGTGATCACATGCAGCCAGCGCACGGCAAATGCCATCCAGTCCCAGAACACGGCAAAGTCGTACATGAATGAGGTCTCCGATTGGTTGCCGCCACACTAGGCAAACGGGCTTTTCTTCGGTATTCCCGTATATTGTCAAACTGTATCAAAAAAAACGATAAGATGTCCTATCTCGACAATATCCGCACCTTCGTCAGGGTTTATGATCTGGGCAGCATGTCCGCCGCCGGGCGCGATTTGCGGATTTCACCGGCTGTGACCTCGGCGCGGATTTCTCAGCTTGAGGATCATCTGGGCGTGCGTCTGTTTCAACGCACGACGCGGAACCTGTCACCGACCGAGCAGGGCAAAGCGTTTTATCCCGGCGCGGTGGCGGTGCTGGATGCGGTGGATGAGGCCGAAGCGCAGGTGACGCACCTGACCGAAGCCCCGCGCGGGTCTCTGTTCGTGGCGGCTCCGCTGGGGGTGGGGCGGCGGTTACTTGCCCCGCATGTGCCTGATTTTCTGGCGGAATACCCCGAGATCGATGTGCGTTTGCGCCTGACGGACCGGTCCGTTGATCTGACGACCGAGGGGTTGGATCTGGCCTTTTTCATCGGTCAGCCCGAGGACAGCACCTTGCGCATCCGCAAAATCGCCGATTGCCAGCGCGTGCTGTGTGCTGCCCCTGATTATGTGAAGCGGCGGGGGATGCCTGAGACTGGGGCTGATCTGGTGAAGGACAAACACGAATGCCTAAACCTGCGCTTTCCCGGCGCGACCGAGTTTCAGTGGATGCTGGAGACCCCGGACGGCCCGAAACGCTATGCGGTGTCAGGCCGGTTCGAATGTGATGACGGAGACGTCCTGACAGATTGGGCGCTGTTCGGGCAGGGCATTGCCATGAAGCCGGTGTTTGAAGTGGCCGATCACCTAAGCGCGGGCCGTCTGGTGGCCGTCGCGCAGGATACGCCGCCCGTGCCGGTGCAGATGGCGTGCCTTTATACACACCGCCGCCATCAGGACCCCAAGGCGCGCCTGTTCATGGATTTCATGATCGAGCGGGTCGGAAAAGTCGTCCGAAACTCGGAATTGCCAGCCGGGTAGCGCTCCCGCCCCTGTTTGTGCCGTTCCGGCACCGCACAGCGTTGGGCCGGGCGCCGCAGCTGTGCTGCGGCGCGGGTGCGGCGGGATCGGGTGTGGCGCTGCCATTGATAAAAGCGCAACCGCGCCGGGCCCGCTGGGCGCGGCGCTGGGCTCAACGGGAAGGGACCCTGAAAGGGTCTCTGACCGGCGGGAGGGTTAGCTGCCGCGATAGGTCGAGTAGCCGTAAGGGGAAAGCAGCAGGGGCACGTGGTAATGTGCCTCGGGGTCGGACATACCAAACCGGATCGGCACCTGATCTAGAAACAAAGGGTCATCCCCGTCTTGTCCTGTCGCGCGCAGGTAATCGCCGGCGAAGAAGATCAGTTCATATGTGCCGGTCTTGAACGTCTCCTGCGGCAGGATCGGGCTGTCGGTACGACCGTCGGCATTGGTTTCCATCTCGACCAGCTTGCGATGGGAATTGCCGGACACGCTGTACAACGCGATTTTCAACCCGGCGGCGGGGCAGCCCCGGGCGGTGTCCAGAACATGTGTTGTCAGATAGCCTGCCACGAAAGCCTCCCTCAGATACGTCACTTTGCTGTGACACAGTGTGGCGCAAAGATCAAAACAGGGGAAATGCCGAAAGAACCGGAAACAGCGTTCGGATTGATTTGATAATCATTGGCGAATTTCTAGGATAAGCCTGTCGAAACATCCAAAACCGGAAGACGCCATGCAACCGCCTCGATACCCCCGCGACATGATTGGATACGGTGCCAACCCGCCAGCGGCGCAATGGCCGGGCGGGGCCAAGCTGGCCGTCCAGATCGTACTGAATTACGAAGAGGGTGGCGAGAACTGCGTTCTGCACGGTGATGCCGCATCCGAGGCGTTTCTGTCCGAGATCGTCGGCGCGGCGCAATGGCCGGGGCAGCGTCATTGGAACATGGAATCGATCTATGAATACGGCGCGCGGGCCGGGTTCTGGCGGCTGCATCGCTTGATGCAGGACCTGCCGATCACGGTTTACGGCGTGGCATCGGCTTTGGCGCGGTCGCCGGATCAGGTGGCCGCGATGAAAGACGCCGGTTGGGAGATTGCCAGCCATGGGCTGAAATGGGTGGAACACAAAGACATGCCCGAGACGCAGGAGCGCGCCGAAATTGCCGAGGCGATCCGGCTTCACACCGAGGTCGTCGGTGAGCGCCCGCGCGGCTGGTACACCGGGCGCTGTTCCGAGAACACGGTGCGTCTGGTGTCCGAAGAGGGCGGGTTCGATTATGTCGCCGACACCTATGACGACGATCTGCCCTATTGGGCACAGATCGACGGTCGGGATCAGCTAATCGTGCCCTACACGCTGGATTGCAACGATATGCGCTTTGCCACGCCGCAAGGGTTCAATGCGGGCGATCAGTTCTTTTCCTATCTCAAGGACAGTTTCGACGCATTGTATGAGGAAGGGCAGGCGGGGGCGCCCAAGATGCTATCCATCGGGTTGCATTGTCGTTTGATTGGGCGACCGGGCCGCGTCATGGCGTTGAAACGTTTTCTGGAATACGCGCGCAGCTTCTCGGATGTGTGGTTTGCCACCCGGTTGCAGATTGCTGAACACTGGGCACAGACCCACCCGCCGCAATCCCATCCGAAGCCGTCGCAGATGGGACGGGACGCGTTTGTCGAAGCCTATGGGGGCATTTTCGAACACTCGGCCTGGATTGCCGAGCGGGCCTATGATCTGGAACTTGGGCCTGCTCATGACACCGCAGGCGGGTTGCACAACGCTTTGGCGCGGATCTTCCGGTCGGCCTCTGAGGCCGAGCGGTTGGGGGTTCTGACAGCGCATCCTGATCTGGCGGGCAAGCTGGCGCAGGCCAAGCGGTTGACGCAGGAAAGCACGTCCGAGCAGGCCTCGGCCGGGTTGGACGCGCTGACGGATGAGGAGCGCGCGACCTTCACCGAATTGAATACGCGGTACACTGAAACGTTCGGATTTCCGTTCATCATTGCGGTGCGGGATCATGACAAGGCCTCGATCCTTGCGGCCTTTCAGCGGCGGATTGAACAGGATCGCGATACCGAGTTTGCCGAGGCCTGCCGTCAGGTTGAACGCATCGCCGAATTCCGGCTGCGGGACGTGTTGCCCTCATGAGCCGCCAGATCGTTGCCGAGCCGCTGACTGCCAAGCTATTTGCGCCTTTTGGTGATGTGATCGAAGTGTCTGGCGATGCCGACAAGATCATCAACCAGGGGCAGTGTGGCCGGTATCATGATCGGGCGCTGCTGGATTTCACCGACGGGCGCGCCGGGATCAGCCTGTTCAACGCCAACCCGCGCGCGCTGCCATATGCGCTGGATATGGTCGAGCGGCACCCGGAGGGCAGTCAGGCGTTTATCCCGATGACCCATCAGCCGTTTCTGGTCGTCGTAGCACCCGATGAAGGAGGGCAGCCTGGGCGGCCCAGGGCGTTCATGACACGAGCCGGGCAGGCCGTGAACTATCATCGCGGTACGTGGCATGGGGTGCTGACGCCTTTGCACGGCCCGGGCCTGTTTGCCGTGGTGGATCGCATCGGTGGCGGTGCAAATCTAGAGGAATTCTGGTTCGACACCCCCTATGAGGTGATCGCGGGCTAACCCCGGAAGGCTCCCGCCCGGTCAGAACGCATCGAAGATGCGCGCTGACCCGTTGGGCCCGGCAGCGCGCGGGCAGGCCCGCCCGCTGCGGTTGGTCTGGATCAACCCGTCGCCATCAAACGGGCCACGTCCAGCATGCGGGCGGAAAAGCCCCATTCATTGTCATACCAGCCGAAGACACGGACCTGATTGTTGCCGACCACTCGGGTCTCGGGGCCTGCGATAACCAGCGATTCGGGGCGGGAACGCAGATCGGACGAGACCAAAGGCAGATCGGTCCAGCCAAGAACCGCCGAAGCCTCGACCGCTTCGCGAAACGCGGTGTCGAAAGCCTGTTCGCTCATGCCGCGCCCGAGCGTTGCCACAAGGTCCACCGCCGAAACGCTGGCGGTTGGAACCCGCACCGCTGCGCCCGAAATCCGTCCGGCCAGATGCGGGAGAACAACGTCGATCAGGTGGGTCGCGCTGGACGTGGTCGGCACCATCGACAGCGCCCCTGCGCGCGAACGCGCAAGATCGCCGCGCGGCGCGTCGACCATCGGCTGGCTGTTGGTGTAACAGTGGATAGTGGTCATATGGCCCGAGACGATGCCGCCGATCTGATCCAGTGCCCGAACCAGCGGCGCGAGGCCATTGGTGGTGCAGGATGCGTTCGAGACGATGCTGGCATCGCCCAGCTGATCCTCATTGGCACCCAAAACCACCGTCAGTTCAGCGGCGGGCGAGGGCCCCGAGATCAGCACCTTGCGTGCGCCAGCCGCCAGACCCCGGCGGGCGACATCGGATGAGCGTGCAATGCCGGTGCAATCCAGCAGGACGTCAACGCCTGACAGATCGATATTCGCCAGATCGGAACTGTGCGTCATCGGCACCGTGCGCCCGTCTATGATCAGGGCTTCGTCACCGGCAGACACGTCCCCGGCATAGGGGCCAAAGGTGCTGTCGTATTTGAACAGATAGGCACAGGTGTCCAGCGGTGCGATATCGTTGATCAGCACCAGCTCGATATCTGATCCTTGCGGCTGGGCCAGAACCTGCCGCAGGATCGTGCGGCCAATGCGGCCGAATCCGTTGATCGCGAGTTTCATGCGCAAGCTATGGCAGGCAGATCAGGCGATCTCAACGAAAGTATTGTACCAATTTCAACCGCAACTGACCTGCGAGAAGAACTGCCCCGAGATGTTCTGATACATGCTGGCCACGATCGGTTTGCATCCGGTTGCCTGCTGGATCGCCGCGATGGCCTGCAGGGTGCGCAGGCGCGGGGGCGGGCCGAACGGGTTGAGGTTGTTGTTGTCGCGGGTGGCACGGTAGATGACCGGCTCGTCCGAGACTTTGGTCACGGCCCATGTGCGGCTCATGACAAAGACCGATTTGGTCTCATCCTTGGCAGCGACCGGCGTGGACAAGGTTGCGGCCACCATGGCGCATGCGGCCAGAGCCATCAGGGGGGTACGCAGTTTCATCAGCCAGTCTCCAATACTCAAACAATGGAATTTGCTGGGATTTCAGCAAATTCCGGGGCCGCTGTGAACCCCTGCAGGGGTAAAAGGCGATGAAACCGGGTTTAGCGGGGCAAGGATAACGGCATATGCCGGTTCACATCTTTGTACAGAAGATACCGGAAACGCCCCGGTCCACCCGCGTAACAGGCCTGCGGGCAAAAGGCGCGTAGCCACATGTAATCGCCTGCCTCAACCTCAACCCAATCCTGATTGAGCCGGTAGACGGCCTTGCCTTCCAGCACGTAAAGCCCGTGTTCCATCACATGGGTTTCAGCAAAGGGGATCACGCCGCCGGGTTCGAAATTGACGATGTTGACATGCATGTCGTGACGCAAGTCCTGCGGGTCGGCAAAGCGCGTTGTGGACCAGCGCCCTTCGGTTCCGGGCATCTCGATCGGCGTCACGTCTCGTTCATTGGTGATGATCGGGTCGGGGACGGGCAGCCCGTTCACGGCCTCATAGGCCTTGCGAACCCAGTGAAACCGCGCCACGGCGTCGGATCGGTTGTGCAACGTCCAGTCCGCGCCGGGTGGGATATAGGCGTACCCCCCTGTATCCAAATTATATTCCGTTCCGTTCAACGTCAGATGCACGGCCCCCTCAACCACAAACAGAACGGCCTGAGCGCGCGGGTCTGTTTCAGGCTGATCGCTGCCGCCGCCGGGCTGAACCTCCATAATGTATTGCGAAAACGTCTCGGCAAAGCCGCTGAGCGGACGGGACAGGACCCACAGGCGCGTGCCCTCCCAAAACGGCAGGTAGCTGGTCACGATGTCGCGCATCGTGCCCTTGGGAATGACGGCATATGCATCTGTGAACACCGCCCGGTCGGTCAAAAGCTGGTCCTGGCCGGGGTGCCCGCCGAGGGGCGAAAAATAGGTTGGGTGTGTCATCATATGCCTCGGGTTCGTTTGCGTTGCACTATGCGACCAAACCGGGTGTGGCCTCTAGCGCTGGGCTTGCGATAGGTTTGTTCGGGATAATTTGAAGGTCGCCGCCATAGGGGTTGGCCGCGCCCCCGCGCAGGTATATCCTTGAAGGCAAAATTGATTTCAGTTCAGCGAGGCAGAAATGAAAGCCCGGGTCTTTTTCGCATTGGCACTACTTAGCATGGCAGGCGTTACGACAACCGCCTCGGCCAAACCATTGTCCCGAATCATCGCCGAAATGGGGCTTTCGCCTGCGGATTTCGAAGTGGCAAACAAAGCGTCACGCAGCTTGCTGACCGACGGCACGCCCAGCGTCGGCAAGGAGATCGGGTGGAGCAATGGCGAAACCGGATCAAAGGGGACAATCCGGATTGATGCGGTCGAGGGCAATTGCGTCCGGCTGCAACACGACATTCAGCCCGAAGGCAAAGAGGCATCGCGCGGGGTCAGAACCCGTCAATGCAAGGATGCGGGCGGCAACTGGGTGATGGCGCCCTGATCCCGCTAGTAACCGCGCGCCCGGTCGACCTCATTAAGCAGTGACGCGCCGGTTGTCAGCCGCTGGAAGTTTTCTGCCACATCCGACAACGCATCGCCCAGATGCCAACCGGACACATGGGGCGTGATCGTCACGCTTGGGTGCTGCCAAAGCGGGTTGTCGGCTGGCAGAGGTTCCTGACACGTCACATCCAGAACCGCATGGCCGGGCGTGCCCTGATCCAGCGCAGCAATCAGCGCACCTTCGTCAATCAGATCGCCGCGACCGGCGTTCAATAGCTGGCTACCGGGTTTCATTGCTGCCAGCATTTGTGCGTCAAACAGACCCACCGTTTGCGGGGTCGAGGGCAGGATGGCGCAGACATGATCGCACTGCCCCAGCAGACCGGGCAAGGCATCGTCGCCGTGCACGCAGGTGACGCCCTCGATCTGCTTAGGCGACCGGCTCCAGCCCAGAACCTGAAACCCGACAGCGCGCAGCATTCGCGCCGTGCGGTCCCCGATATGACCCAGACCCAGAACGCCGACGGTTGTATGGGGCGTGAAGGTTGGTTCCTTGGGCAGCCATTCAGCACGGGCCTGCGCGGCTTCGTGAAATGCCATGTGACGCTGGGCGCGCAGAATGTAGGCGACGAACCATTCGGCAATGCCTTGTGCCGGTGCATCCGGTTTCAGGCGCGCAACCCGCATGTGATCCGGCAGGTTGGGATTGCCGACAATCGTTTCTACGCCCGCCCCAAGCTTTTGCACCAGTTTCAGGTTCGGCAGCTGGTGCAGGTGGTCGTCTTTCAGGCCCACGACCGCAACCATCGTGATCTCATCGGCGTTGCCGATTGCGTCCGGCGTGCGAATATCGGCACCGGGGATCGCGGACCGGATGTCATTGGCGATGTCCGCATCGCTGATCCAGTTGGTCAGGCCGGTGTCTATCAACAGCGCCATGGGCGGTTCCTTCCCTTGAAATTGAACGTGGTGACGTTCCGTCACGCAACTGGACAGAGTCGCAACAGTTAAGCCATCCTCGGTCCGAAAGGTACAGCCCGGATTTCACCCGGCAGGAGGGAATTTCATGAATATGTCATTTGGTTTGCGCGAGGAAAACCGCGCCCTTTTGCAACGTGTCGCCGACATGGTCCGGGATGAGATCATGCCGCTGGAAGAAGAATACCAGGCCGAGATCAACAAGGACGACCGCTGGCAATATACCGAACGCCAGGCCGAAATCCTTGAGGGGCTGAAAGCCAAAGCCAAGGCCGCCGGTCTGTGGAATTTCTGGCTGACCGACAGCGACAAAGGGTTCGGGCTGACCACGGTTGAATATGCTTATTTCGCCGAAGAGATGGGCAAGACCCCCCTTGGGGCCGAGGTGTTCAACTGTTCCGCCCCCGACACCGGCAATATGGAAGTGTTCGAGCGTTACGGCACCGAGGCGATGAAACAACAGTGGTTGAAGCCACTGCTCGACGGCCAGATCCGCTCGGCCTATCTGATGACCGAACCGGATGTGGCTTCATCCGATGCGACCAATGTGTCGATGTCCTGCGTGCGGGACGGCGATGACTATGTCCTGAATGGTGAGAAATGGTGGTCATCCGGCGCGGGCGATCCGCGCTGCAAGGTCTATATCGTGATGGTCAAAACCGGCGGCGAGGATCAGCCCAAGCACAAGCGCCAGTCGATGATCGTGGTGCCCGCCGATACGCCCGGGATCGAGGTTCTGCGACCCATGCAGGTCTACGGCCACGACGACGCGCCGCACGGCCATATGCATATTCGGTTTACCGACGTGCGCGTGCCCGCAGAGAATATCCTCTTGGGCGAAGGCCGCGGGTTCGAGATTGCGCAGGGCCGCTTGGGGCCGGGGCGCATTCACCATTGCATGCGCGCAATCGGTCAGGCGGAAAGCGCACTGGAGCAGATGTGCAAGCGTTCCATGCAGCGTGAGGCGTTCGGCAAGAAGCTGGCGCAGCTGGGTGCCAATTACGACATCATCGCCGAATGCCGGATGGAGATCGAGATGGCCCGCCTGCTGTGTCTGAAAGCGGCGTGGTACATGGATCAGGGCGATGCGCGGGCCGCGGCCCCGTGGATCAGCCAGATCAAGGTGGTTGCGCCTCGGGTCGCGCTGAAGGTGATCGACGAGGCGGTGCAGATGTTCGGCGGGCAAGGGGTCAGTCAGGACACACCACTGGCCACCGCCTGGACTCATGTGCGAACCCTGCGACTGGCCGACGGACCAGACGCGGTTCACCGCCGTCAGGTCGCGCGGGCCGAATTGAAGAAACACACGCAGGAAAAGGTCTGACGCACCGCATGACCAGGTACGAATTCGACAATCTCGCCTATTTTCATCAGCGAGAAGATGGGGCTTTTGTCGGCAACGACCCGGCGCGCGGCCCCTGGTCAGCCGATCATTGTCACGCGGGGCCCGTCAGCGGCCTGATCGTGCGCGCTGCTGAAACCGAGGTTGGGCCCGAGAAGATGCTGACCCGTCTGACGGTTGATCTGCTGCGCCCTCTGCCCCTGTCGGGCTTGCGGGTGGCGGCAGAGACTACACGGCACACCAAAACGCTAGCCACCACGCGGGTGACGGTGCACGATCTGGACGACACCCTGTGCGCTACGGCGACAACCATGCATCTGGCGCGTCGTGATCTGGGCACAGTGCCCAATGTCCACGTCACTCAGCTGCGGTTCGAAGATGCGGTTGATGGGCCTTTCCCGATCGGTGAACTGCGCCACGACCTTCCGGGATTTGCCCATTACAGCGACATCAGATACCCGGCAGGGGGCAAACAGGGGGCCGGGCCGAAAGCCATCTGGATGCGCACGCCGAACCTGTTGGAGGGTGAGGTGCAATCGCCGATCCAGTCGCTTTGCCCGCTGGCCGATTGCGGCAACGGTATCTCGTGGAATGCGCCAACGGCGGAAATGGGGTTCATGAACACCGATCTGACGGTGAACATCCATCGCGAGCCTGTCTCGGAATGGTTGGCAGCCGACTCGATCTCGCACTGGCAACCTTCGGGCGTCGGCATGTCGCAATCGGTTCTGTATGATGCCGAAGGGCCAGTGGGGACAGCGCTGCAAACGTTGGTTCTGTTCCCACCCACATGATGCGCTCGGCCGGTTTCTGCGGTGAAGCCGGGAAACGCATTGCCGCTGCGGTGTTGCCGCCCTATCTTGCCGGCATGCGTTGGCTGATACCCATTCTGACTTGCTGCCTGCCGATCCCCGCGCTGGCCCACCCGCATGTCTTCATTGACACCGGGCTGGAGTTCATCGTGGACGAAGCAGGCAACCTGACCCATGTGCGCGTGACCTGGGCGTATGACGAATTCTACTCGCTGCTGGTTCTGGAGGATTTGAAGCTGGATCAGGACGCAGATGGCGTTCTGACAGAAAGCGAAGAGGCATTCCTGACCGGGTTCGACGCGCAATGGATCGAAGGCTACAACGGCGATCTGGTGGTGACTGCGGGTGGTGCGCCGGTCAAACTGTCCGGTCCGCTGGAACCCCACGCGACGGCCGAGAATGGGCGCGTCGTGACCACGCATCTGCGTCAAGTCGAAGGCGGCGCCGTACCTGCCGACGCCCTGTCGGCCAAACCGTTTGATGAGACCTATTATACCGCATACGAAGTCAACCGGCCCGTGATCGTGTCCGGCCCGTCCACATGTTTTATCGAGCGTGTCGATCCCGATATCGATGGTCAGTTGGCGCAGATGCGGGCGTTTCTGCTGACATTGGATGCGGATTACGATCTGGAGGAAAACGACATCCCTCTGGTGGGCGAGAACTTCGCGACTGAGATCCTCGTGTCATGTCCAAATACCTGATCGTTCCGGTTGCCATCGCCTTTGGCCTGTTGGCCTGGTTCTGGGGAAGCGGTGGCTTTGACAGCCTCGCCGCCTGGGCCGCGGGTGAGCAGCGCGAGTTTCAGAACCAGATCGCACGGGCCTTGCGGGCAGCGCGGGCCGAGCAGCCGCAAGCCGTGGCAACGCTGCTGACCGTTTGTTTCGCCTACGGGTTCTTTCACGCGATCGGTCCCGGTCACGGCAAGGTCCTGATCGGAGGGTACGGTCTGGGCCGCCGCGTCGCGTTCTGGCGCTTGTCCGCGATCAGTGTGCTGTCCAGCCTTGGGCAGGCGGTGACGGCGGTTGTTCTGGTCTATGCCGGAGTGCTGGTTTTTCAGCTGTCGCGCGAGACCTTGGTAGGCACGACCGAGCGGGTGATGGCCCCCATCAGCTACGCGGCGATTGCAGCGATTGGCCTGTGGCTGGTTTTCCGAGGTGTACGTAGCTTTGTCAGGCGGTCCCGTAACGACGCCAAGCCTTCCCATGCCCATGATCACGACCATGACCATCACCACCACCACGATCACGATCACCACCACCATCATCACCACGAGGGCGAGGTCTGTTCGGATTGCGGCCACCGCCACGGCCTCAGCGCGGAAGAAGTCGCCAATGTCGGCAGCCTGCGCGAGGCGATCATCCTGATCGCAGGCATAGCCGCGCGCCCCTGTACCGGCGCGCTGTTCGTTCTGATTTTGACCTGGCAGATGGGTATCGCAATGGTCGGCATCGCCGGAGCCTTCTCGATGGCGCTGGGCACGGCACTGGTTACCACCTTGGTCGGCTGGACGTCATTTGGGCTGCGCGGCGGGCTGCTTGCTTCGGCCTCGGCCACCCGGTTTGCCTCCGTTCTGGCCCCGACCATCGAATTGGTGGCGGGGTTGGTGATCGCGGTAATAGCGGGTGGTCTGCTGTTGCGCGCGATCTAGGTCAGTCGAAGACCGGCTCGGGGTAGCCGACCCGCGCCAGATACAGCCCTTGCGGCGGGCATACCGGCCCACAGGCCGCGCGGTCCGTGGCCTGCAACGCGTCGCGCACGTCCTCGGGTGACCACGAGCCCGCGCCAACGCGTTCCAGCGTGCCGACGAAACTGCGCACCTGATTGTGCAGGAAGGACCGGGCGCGGACGTGGAAATGAACCTCGGGGCCGGAAAAGCCCTGAACCCGCTCGACCCGCAACTCATCCAGAGTTTTGACCGGGCTGGCCGCCTGACAGATCGACGAGCGGAACGTGGTAAAGTCATGCCGCCCGATCAGCATGTCGGCGCCCTTCTGCATGGCATCGACATCCAGTTGATGGTTGACGCGCCAGACCTGCCCCTTGTCATGGGCCGCAGGCGCACGTCGCATCAGGATGCGGAACAGGTACTGGCGCTCGACCGCCGTGAACCGCGCATGCCAGTCGTCCGCGACCTGCGCGGCCTGCACAATGGCCACCGGTTGCGGCTTGAGGTGATAGTTCAGCGCCTCGGACAGGCGGAACGGGTCCCAGTCCTTGACCAGATCGCAATGGGCCACTTGCCCCAGCGCATGCACACCCGCATCGGTACGCCCGGCGGCGGCGATGGTGTGATCGCCCGGTTGAATACGGGACAAGGCGCGTTCGATGGCACCTTGCACCGACGGCAAGTCCTTTTGCCGCTGCCACCCGGCAAACGGCTCCCCTTGGTATTCAACTTTCAACGCATATCTGGGCATGCGCCGCTGGTAACGCGCGGCGCGCAAACGGGCAAGGGGGCGAAAGCACTGGCATGTCCGAAGGCGGCTACCTATCTTGGGCAAAACGATAATTGCGGGGCGACAGTTTGGTCATCTCTTCCCTGGCAGACAGTCTTGTGCGCGGCGTCGAAACCATTGGCGACAGCGTGTCCGAGACGTTTTTTGAGTCGGTCATCCGTCTGGGCGTCACCGGTCTGGCGCGATCTGGCAAGACGGTGTTCATCACCTCGCTGGTGGCAAACCTGCTGGACCGGGGCCGCATGAGCGGCCTTGTCGCGCAGCAGGAAGGCCGGATCAACGCTGCCTATCTGCAACCGCAACCTGACGATACTGTACCCCGATTTGACTATGAAGCGCACCTGTCTGACCTGACTGGCCCTCAACCACACTGGCCCGACAGCACCCGCGCCGTGTCCGAGCTGCGCCTGTCTTTCAAAGCCCGCCCTGCCGGGTTGCTGGCCGGGCTACAGGGGCCGCGCACCGTGCATCTGGATATTGTGGATTATCCGGGTGAATGGCTACTGGACCTCGCGCTGTTGGACAAATCCTATGAGGATTGGTCGCAGGAGACGCTGTCGCGCATCGAAAACCGACCTGACGCGGCAGAGTTTCTGAAACAAGCCCGCGCAACCGATCTGACGGCCATTCATGACGAACCCACTGCGCAAGCCTTGGCTGCCGCATTTACCACCTATCTGAACCAAGCACGGGACGCCGGGTTCTACGACTGTACGCCGGGGCGGTTCCTGCTGCCGGGCGATCTGGCAGGCTCTCCGGTTCTGACCTTTGCGCCATTGCCGGTGTCCGAACCCTCGCGCCGCCGCACCCTTCAGCGCGAGATGGAGCGGCGGTATGAGGCCTACAAGGCGCAGGTGGTAAAGCCGTTTTTCCGCGATCATTTCTCGCGCATTGATCGGCAGGTGGTTCTGGTCGATGCGCTGGGCGCGATCCACAAAGGCCCGCAAGCGGTCGAGGATATGCGCCGGGCCATGGGCGATATCCTGTCGGCTTTCCGTCCGGGTCGTAACGCGTGGCTCAGCCAGTTGCTGCTGGGCAAACGGGTCGAACGTATCCTGTTCGCCGCCACAAAGGCCGACCACCTGCATCACACGCAGCACCCCCGTCTGACCGCGATCATGGAGGCGCTGACACGTGAGGCGCGCGACCGGGCAAGCTTTGCGGGGGCCGAAACAGCGGCGCTGTCGCTGGCCTCGCTGCGGGCCACAACCGAAGAGATGCGCAGCCATGACGGGGTCGAATTGCCCTGCGTGCGTGGCACGTTGCAGGACAGTGGCAAGCAGGCCGCGTTTTACCCCGGAGAATTGCCGGACGATCCGGCCCACTTGCTCGGCCCGGCCCGGAACGGGGCCGAGACATGGCTGGGCGATGATTTTGGTTTCATGAGGTTTGCCCCGGCGCATCTGACCCTGCGCCCCGGCGATGGCCCACCGCATATCCGGCTGGACCGGGCCGCGCAGTTCCTGATCGGAGACCGGCTGTGATGGTCACATTACGCCCCGCCCGCAGCACCGATGCCGGTACGACCGGGGAAATCCTGCACGGGTTTGCCCGCGAAAACGACTGGATGCCCGAATTGCACAGCTGCGCCGAAACCATCGCCTTTTGCGGTCGGATGATTGATCAGGGTTGGGTCACGGTGGCCGAAACGTCGGACGGGGTGGTTGGGTTTCTGGCCTTGAACGGGTCGGATATTCACTCGCTGTACCTGACGGTGTCCGCGCGAGGGCAGGGTATTGGCACGCAGTTGCTCGACCATGCCAAGGCGCGGCATCCGCAACTCAGCCTCTTTGCCTTTCAGGCCAATACCGGCGCGTGCAGGTTCTACGAACGTCATGGCTTTGCCGAGATTGCCCGCAGCGACGGGGCCGACAATGATGAAAACCTGCCGGACATCAAATATGTCTGGCGTATCGAAAGGGCAGCACATGGCTAAAGGCCCGGTTCTGATCGATCTCGAGGAAGATGCGCCCGCCGCCGACGTGGCCACGGCCCCGCCGGTGCCGGACCTTGCGCAGCCTCAGGGTCAAGCGATGCAAAGCGCGGCCCGAATTGCTGCCCGCAAGCCCTCGGCCCTGTCGCGGTGGTTCTGGGGCTTGGCGCTGGCGGTTGTCGGCGCTGCGATCTCGGTCGCCGCGTGGGACTTCGCCACCTCGCTGGTCGCCCGCGCGCCTGTGCTGGGGTGGATCTTCACCGGATTGATCGCGGCGCTGGTTTTTGTCGCGCTGATCATCGCAATCCGGGAACTGGCGGCGATTGGCAGTTTGTCTCGTGTCGACGGGCTGCGCCGCTCGGCTGATGAGGCGCTGGCCGACGCCGATCTGGCCAAGGCCCGTGCTGTTACGTCTCGCCTGATCGCCTTCTACAAAGGTCGGGATGAGACCCAATGGGGCCGCGACCGCCTGTCCGAACGCATGCCCGAGCAATTTGACGCCTCAGGCCTGCTGGGTTTAGCCGAAGATGAAATTCTGGCCCCTCTGGACGCTGCCGCCAGCCGCGAGGTTGAGGCGGCTGCCCGGCAGGTGGCGACTGTGACCGCATTGGTGCCGCTGGCGCTGGCGGATGTGGTGACGGCTTTGGCCGCCTCGCTGCGGATGATCCGGCGGATTGCGGAAATCTATGGCGGGCGGGCCGGGTTTCTGGGCAGTTGGCGTCTGACCCGCGCCGTTTTTGTTCATCTGGTCGCAACCGGCGTAGTCGCAGTGGGCGACGATTTGCTAGAGCCGGTTTTGGGCGGCTCGGTCCTCAGCAAACTGTCCCGCCGGTTTGGCGAGGGGCTGGTGAACGGCGCACTCAGCGCCCGGGTTGGCGTTGCCGCGATGGAGGTATGCAGACCCTTGCCCTTCTCGGATCGCCACAAACCGTCGACCCGCGCTGTGATCAAACGCGCCCTGAAGGGGCTGTTTTCCAAGGGTTGATCTGACGCAAAGCGCACCTGCCAGCCATTCGTCACACTGAATGTGACGGAGGGCCAGCCATGACAGATCACGGTCACAGCCAGCAGGAGATCGCCCAGCGGATCAATGCCCCGCCCGGTCGCGGCGTTCTGCGCGATGTGGTCTATGGCGGTATCGACGGTTCGGTCACCACATTCGCCATCGTGGCAGGTGTCGCCGGGGCAGGGTTATCGTCCTTTGTCATCGTGGCGCTGGGGTTGGCGAATGTTCTGGCCGATGGGTTTTCCATGGCGGCGGGCAACTACTCGGGCACCAAGGCGGAACTGGACAACATCAAGCGGATCCGCGCCATCGAGGAACGCCACATCGCCCTCTACCCACAAGGCGAACGCGACGAGGTGCGGGCGATTCTGGCGCAGAAGGGGCTGTCGGGACCCGTGCTGGAGGATGCGACCGCGGCCATAACCTCGAACCACGAAAGCTGGATAGACCTGATGATCGAAGGCGAATATGGGCTGGGCAGTGTCGATCCGCATCCGATGAAGGCCGCTCTTGCCACGTTCTTTGCCTTTCTGGTGGCCGGGATGATCCCTTTGTTGCCGTTTCTGCTGTCGCTGAACAACGCCTTCGCTGTTTCGGCATGGATGACGATGGGCGTCTTTTTCGCCATCGGAGCGCTGAAAAGCCGCTGGTCGCTGGCCCCGTGGTGGCGTTCGGGCTTGGAGACGCTGCTGATCGGCGGCGTGGCGGCACTTATTGCCTATCTGGTGGGGTCGCTGTTTCACCCCTGACCCTGCGGCTTTGTCGCAGATCGCCTGACACGTCTGGCGCGTTCCCATGTTTCCGTTAGGCTGAGGCAAAACGGATTTGACAGCCAATGCCTTCTGACGATCTGCGTGGGAAAAACATTCTGGTTCTGGGCGCTTACGGGTTTATCGGAGCCGCTGTTGCGCGCGCGCTGACGGCTGAAGGTGCAAGCGTGCGCGGGCTGGTGCGCAACTTGCCGGTGGGCAGCAAGGTTCTTCCGGGGACACAGTTGGTGCAGGGTGATTTGCGCGGTCTGACGCAACCTCAGGACTGGCAGGCCCTGCTGCAGTCGGTCGATATCGTGGTCAATTGCGCAGGTGCCCTGCAGGATGGCGGGCCGGACAATCTTGAAGTGGTCCACCACACTGCAATCGCGGCCTTGGGTCAGGCTTGCGCGGCGCGGGACATCGCGGTGATCCAAATCTCGGCCATCGGGGCCGAGCCTGATGCGTCGACGCCATTCCTGAACACCAAAGCCGCCGGGGACGCCGCTCTGCGGGCCTCGGGCGTGCCGCTTTGGGTGCTGAGACCGGGGCTGGTGATTGGGCAGAGCGACTACGGTGGCACCGCGCTGCTGCGCATGCTGGCCGCGATCCCGTGGGTACAGCCGCTGGCTTACCCGGACACCCCGGTTCAGTGCATCGGAATGCCGGATCTGTGTCGCGCCGTTCTGTCTGCCGCCATGGATCGGCTGCCGCAAGGCACTTATGATCTGGTCGAGGATACGCCCCAACCGCTGGCAGAGGTGGTTGCGGCCACGCGCCGTTGGCTTGGGTTTCGCCCAGCCTCGACCCATTTGAGGATTCCGTCCGCATTGATCAAACCCATCGCTGCCGGGGCTGATCTGCTGGGTCGGTTGGGGTGGCGATCCCCGCTGCGCAGCACGGCAATGACGGTCATGGCGCAAGGCGTGATCGGTGATCCTGCACCATTTCGGCAGGTCTCAGGGCAGGCGCTGGCGTCCTTGCCGCAGATCTACGCCGGATTGCCCTGCGGTCGCGAACACAGGCTGACCGCGCGCATGACCCTTCTGATGCCACTGGTCGTTGGGGTGCTGAGCCTGTTTTGGCTGCTCTCGGGTCTTTTCGGGCTTCTGGGGCTGTCCAATGCGGCGCAGGTCCTGATCGGGGCAGGATGGGCGGTGCCCGTCGCGATGCTTGGCGTGGCGTTCTGGTCGGTGGTCGACATTGCGCTTGGGCTGGCCATTCTGTGGCGGCCCTGGGCCACCCGCGCATGTTTGGCGCAGATCGGGGTGGCGCTGATTTACCTGATTTCAGCCTCGGTTCTGGTGCCCGGCTTGTGGGCCGATCCGCTGGGTCCGTTGGTCAAAGTGCTTCCTGCAATGACCTTGTCCCTGATTGCCATTCCGATGTTGGAGAGCCGCTGATGGACCCCGATCTGATCCTGCTCTGGCTGCATGTCATTGGAGCGTGCGTGTTGTTGGGAACCGGCGCTGGCATCGCGTTTTTCATGCTGATGGCACACCGTAGCCGGGACGCACATCTGATTGCGCATACCGCAGGCATCGTGGTGCTGGCTGATCTGATCTTCACAACAACCGCCGTCATCCTGCAGCCGATCACCGGGACCGCGCTGGCCTGGCGGTTGGGCTGGTCGCTGAGCGAGGGTTGGATCGCCTTGTCGCTGGTGCTGTATGTGCTGACCGGGTTGTTCTGGTTGCCGGTGGTGTGGATACAGATCAGGCTGCGGGCCTATGCGCGGGTTGCTGCGGATGCAGGAAGCCCAATGCCCGCAGACTACACCCGCCTGTTCCGTATCTGGTTTATATGCGGAATTCCGGCTTTTCTGTCGGTGCTGGTGATCCTTTGGCTCATGATCGCGCGCCCGGCGATCTCGGTCCTTTAGCGTGTTTCCCGCAACACCGCGACGGTACCGGGATTTCCGTACTGTCGCCCGATAGCTCGCGCGGTATAGCTTGCCCGGACGATATTGAACGGAGCCTGAATTGGAATCGCTGCTTGTTCTTCTTGGCCTGATTGTACTGGCCATTCCGGTAACGATTGTCGTGCTTTTGGTTGGCCAAGCGCGCTTGCGCCGCCGGGTTGAGCACCTTGAGCGGCAAGTACAGGCGCTGTCGCCGGGTCAGGCTGAGGTCGAACTGCCAGAGGCCGTGGCATCGGCGCCAGAGCCAAAAGCCGAGGTGGATTTGCCCGCATCAGAGGCCGCGCCCGGCCCATGGTCGCCACCTGACCAAAAGCAGGATCCTCCGGTTGCCGAAGAGACCGAGCCATCAGGGGCCGTTGTTTTCCGGCAGGATCGCTTTGCGGCCCTCGGGCTGTGGCTGCGCGAGAACTGGTTTTATGCGGTTTCGGCCCTGTCCTTGGCCTTGGCCGGTATCTTTCTGGTTCAGTACGGGGTTGAAAATGGGCTGCTGCCACCGGCTGCGCGGGTCGCGGCATCTTTGGCCTTTGGGGTCGCGCTGATCGTGGTGGGCGAAGTCATTCGCCGCAGGTTCGGCGATGACGAAACAGCCTCGACCGCGTATCTGCCATCGGTCTTTTCCGGTGCGGGCTTGGTAACATTGTTCGGCGGCATTCTGGCCGCCCGGCAACTCTATGACCTGATCTCTCCCGAAACGGCGTTGGTTGGCATGGTTCTTGTCGCGCTGGTGGGTCTGGTGCTGGGCTGGTTCCACGGGCCGCTGCTGGCTGCTGTGGGACTGATCGGAGCCTTCTCGGCCCCCTTTATGGTAGGAGGCTCATCCGATGATCCGACATGGCTGTATGGGTATTTTGTCATCCTGACCTTGCTGGGTCTGGGCATCGATACGGTGCGGCGCTGGGCCTGGATTTCGGTGCTTACGCTCTTTGCCGCCTATATTGCCTGCCTGCTGCTGGTTCTGTCTTCCCCGTTGACCGAGCCCGGTTATCTGACCAGCGTTACCGTGCTGGCACTTCTGGCCATTGCGATCCCCAACCGGCGCATCTGGCCCGATCACGCGGGCCCCATGGTGGCCGAGATCATCCGGCGCAAGAAGGGTGATCCGTGGCCTGCTTTCCCGACCCGCGTGGCATTTGCCGCAGTGGCCGTCAGCTCGGCCATCCTGTCCCTGCACTGGGCGGATTCAGCGGGTGAGTTCTGGCTGACCACATGCTTGCTGCTCGGGTTGGCTCTGGCACTGCTTTTGTGGGCCAAGGACGCGCCTGCCTTGCAGGATGCCACGGTGTTCCCGGCTGTTGGGTTGATCGGCTTTGTCGTCGCGCATGACCTCGAAAACGGCACCGTCGCGCGCACCTTCGCGGCCACCTATGCCGAGACGCCCGAAGCAGACGCCCCGTTAGTTGTCACGATACTGGTCGCATTGGGCGTGCTGGTCTCAGTTCTTGCGGCTTGGCGATCCTGCAACGCAGACCGATACGCCGCCATATGGGCCGGGGCGGCCGCCGTGTTCGCGCCCGCCATGGCCATCGCGCTGGAGGTCGGCTGGCATCCGGCCAAGGTGATCGGCCCGTACCCCTGGGCGCTGCACGCCATCGTTCTGGGTGCGGTGATGGTTGGTATAGCGGAACGCTTCGCCCGCGTTGATGGCGAGAACCGGATGCGGCCCGCGCTGGCCACGCTTTCAGCGCTGTCCTGTCTGGCCTTTGCCTGCGTGATCGTCCTCAGTTCCGCAGCGCTAACGATTGCGCTGGTCGTGACCATCGTGGTCGCTGCGGCGTTGGATCGCCGGTTCACTTTGCCGCCGATGAGCTGGTTTATCTGGGCAGGTGTGTTCACGGTAACCGTACGGCTGGTTCTGGACCCCGGTCTGCGCTGGGCCGAAAGCGCACCACTTGCCGAGATGGCGCTGGTCTACGCTTCGGCGACGCTTGGGTTCTTTGTCGGCTGGGTGCTGATCAAACCGCTGGATCGCCCGATTGCCAAGCTGCTGCTCGAAAGCGCGGCCTGGGCGACCGGAGGCATTTTGCTATCGCTGCTTCTGCTGCGCTGGCTGGAGGCGTTTGGTGAGGGCGGGGCCGAGAACAGCCATTGGGGTCTGGGCCTGCTGTCCGTCATCTGGCTGCTGCTGGCCTATGCGCAGGTGCAACGCTTCGAACTGGGCGGCAAGCTGACCTATGCGCGCTATGCTCTGGCGATCTTCTTCGCTGGTCACGGGGTGCTGCGTCTGGTCGAAGCTCTGGTAGATCGCAATCCGTTGCTGAACCCCTTGGCCGAGCCGGTTCTGGGCCCTCCGCTGTTGAACACACTGGCGGTGGCCTATCTGATCCCCGCACTGGCCATCGGGTTTTCGGCCTGGAGGATTACGTCCATGCCCAAGCATTTGCGGCAGGTCAGCTATGGTGTGGCTGCGGGTTTAGTGACCGTCTGGCTGGGCCTGACCATCCGCCATGTCTGGCAGGGTGCCGAGGGCATGTACGAGGGCAACGGCGTAACCCAGCCCGAGCTTTATACCTATACCCTGACCCTTTTGATTGTCGGTGCGGCGTTGTTCTACCAATCGCTCGCGCGGCGGTCCGACCTGATGCGCAAGGCGGGGCTGGCGGTGATCGGGCTGGCCGTGGCCAAGGTGTTCCTGATCGACATCGCGGGCCTTGGCGGTCTGATCCGCGTCTTCTCGCTGCTGGCGCTGGGCCTCGCGCTGGCGGGGCTTGCATGGCTCAATCGTTGGGCCAAGCTGCGCCATTTGCCGCAAGGCTCGGAACCTCTGGACCATTGAGAGCGGGCGTCATATAAGCGCGGCCATGTTTGACCGTTTGGCCATCATTATTCGAATTATATCCCCGGCGCTCTGATCCTCGAGACGCCGGGCAAAGGTGTTTGAGACTTCGCACCGACCGCTTCGATCCTAGTACGACCAGATCACCCAAAGGACGCCCCCAATGTGCGCCGACACGACCCAAACACCTGACTACAAAGACACGCTGAACCTGCCCAAGACCGATTTCCCCATGCGCGCCGGCCTGCCCAAGCGCGAGCCCGCATGGCTGGACCGTTGGGCAAAGATCGGCGTCTATGACCGCCTGCGCGAGAAAGAGGGCCGCACGCCCTTTACCCTGCATGACGGCCCACCCTACGCGAACGGCCACCTGCATATCGGCCACGCGCTGAACAAGACCATCAAAGACATGATCGTGCGGTCCCATCAGATGATGGGGTTTGACGCGCGCTATGTGCCCGGCTGGGACTGCCACGGTCTGCCCATCGAATGGAAGATCGAGGAGCAGTACCGCAAGAAAGGCAAGAACAAGGACGAGGTGAACGTCGTCGACTTCCGTCAGGAATGCCGCAAGTTCGCCGAGGGCTGGATCGATATCCAGCGCGAAGAGTTCAAGCGTCTGGGCATCACCGGCAACTGGGCCGATCCCTATATCACCATGGACTACCACGCCGAGGCAGTGATCGCCGACGAGTTCATGAAGTTCCTGATGAACGGCACGCTCTATCAGGGCTCGAAACCCGTAATGTGGTCGCCTGTTGAAAAGACCGCGCTGGCCGAGGCCGAGGTCGAGTATCACGACAAGGAAAGCTTTACCATCTGGGTGAAGTTCAGGGTCGTGAATGCAGGCGATCTGGATGATGCCTATGTGGTGATCTGGACGACGACTCCGTGGACCATGCCGTCGAACAAGGCGGTCGTTTACGGCAAGGATATCTCCTACGGCCTGTACGAAGTCACCGACACGCCGGACGAATGCTGGGCCAGTGTTGGCGACAAGTTCCTGCTGGCCGACAATCTGGCCGCGGATGTGCTGGGCCGTGCCCGTCTGAACGACGACCAGTGGACCCGTGTCCGCGATGTAACCACCGATGAACTGGAAGGCGTGCAACTGACCCACCCGCTGGCCGGGGCCGAGGGCGGCAATGGCGAGTGGGATGATCTTCGCGATTTCCGCGCCGCTGAGTTTGTGACCGACACCGAAGGCACCGGATTCGTCCACTGTGCGCCGTCACACGGGATGGAAGAATTCGAGTTGTACCGCGATCTGGGGATGCTCGAGCAGGTCATCACTTATAACGTGATGGACGATGGCTCGTTCCGCGCTGATCTGCCGTTCTTCGGCGGCAAATACATCCTGTCCCGCAAGGGCGGTGAGGGTGATGCGAACAAAGCCGTGATCGACAAGCTGGTCGAGGTTGGTGGGCTGCTGGCACGCGGCAAGATCAAGCACAGCTATCCGCATTCGTGGCGCTCGAAAGCGCCGATCATCTACCGCAACACGCCGCAGTGGTTTGCCTCGGTCGACCGCAAGCTGGATGACGGCATGGGTGAGATGGGCGACACCATCCGCGAACGTGCGCTGCGGTCCATCGACGAGCTGGTGAAATGGACGCCGCAGACCGGCCGCAACCGTCTGTATTCGATGATCGAGGCGCGCCCGGACTGGGTTCTGTCGCGCCAGCGCGCCTGGGGTGTGCCGTTGACCTGCTTCACCAAGAAAGGTGCTCTGCCCACCGACGCGGATTACCTGCTGCGCAACGCAGACCTGAACGCCCGCATCAAGGCGGCGTTCGAGAAGGACGGCGCGGATATCTGGTATACCGAAGGCTTCAAAGAGCAAGTGCTGGACGGCATTGCCAACCCGGACGACTACGACCAGGTGTTCGATGTGCTGGACGTGTGGTTCGACTCGGGTTCGACCCACGCCTTCGTTTTGCGCGACCGTGAGGACGGGACCGAGGACGGCATCGCCGATGTCTACATGGAAGGCACCGACCAGCATCGTGGTTGGTTCCATTCGTCCATGCTGCAGGCCTGCGGCACCAAGGGACGCGCGCCATATCGGAACGTGGTGACCCACGGCTTCACGCTGGACGCCAAGGGCAACAAGATGTCCAAGTCGCTGGGCAACACCATTGTCCCGGAGGAGATCGTCAAGCAATACGGCGCGGATATCCTGCGCCTGTGGGTTGCTCAGACCGACTATACCGCTGACCAGCGGATCGGGCCGGAAATCCTGAAGGGCACCGCTGACAGCTATCGCCGTTTGCGCAACACGATGCGGTTCATGCTGGGCTCTCTGGCAGACTTTACCGAAGCCGACCGGGTCGATCCGCAGGACATGCCGCGTCTGGAACGCTGGGTGCTCAGCCGTCTGGCGGAACTGGATGAACAGGTGCGCAAGGGCTATGCGTCCTTCGACTTCCAGGGTGTGTTCAGCGCGGTGTTTACCTTTGCCACGGTCGATCTGTCGTCTTTCTATTTCGACGTCCGCAAAGACGCGCTCTATTGCGACGGTGATACCCTGCGCCGCCGTTCGGCCCGTACGGTGCTGGACATCCTGTTCCACCGCCTGACCACATGGCTGGCCCCTGTTCTGGTTTTCACCATGGAAGAGGTTTGGCTGGAGCGGTTCCCGGGCGACGACAGTTCGGTCCATCTGGTGGATTTCCCCGAAACGCCCGCCGATTGGCGCGACGTCGAGTTGGAAACCAACATGGCCAAGGTTCGTCGCGTGCGCCGCGCCGTGACCGCCGCGCTTGAGGTGCAGCGCCAGGACAAGGTGATCGGATCGAGCCTTGAGGCCGCGCCGATTGTAAATGTCGAGGATGGCGAAACCCGCGACTTGCTGGCGACGTTTGACGTGGATGACATGTGCATCACCTCCGGCTTGACCGTCACGGGCGATCCAGCCCCGGCCGAGGCGTTCCGCGTGCCGGAAATCGAAGGCGTCGCGGTGATTTTCGAGAAAGCCGAGGGAAAAAAATGTCAGCGCTGCTGGAAGATCCTGCCGGATGTCGGGCTGCACGCGCATGAAGGCGTATGTGGACGCTGCAACGAAGCACTGGGCTAAAGCGAACCGCCCCCTCGGGTATCTGAGGGGGCGATTTCAGTTCAGGACTGCTTGGTCTGAGGTGTCGGGTTGAACAGGTCGAACCCGATTTTCGGATCCGTCAAAGCTTTCCAGACCTCATAATCGGTAAAATACCCGGAATGCCCTCCGGGATTGACCGATATGTTGCGATCCGAGAATATCAGGCCGCCTTCGATTTCAGTGCCGACGAAATCATCCTGCCGGAAGATGTTGAACCACGCGGCATTCAGTTTACCGGCAACGACCGTAAACATCTCGGGGAAATAGCGCTGGTAGATATGCGTGACCGGGCAGCCCATCGTGATCAATGTCAGGTTCCGCCCGTTTATCAGCCGTTGCACCCGCGGGTCGGCCAA
Source organism: Ruegeria sp. K5 (assembly GCF_056531805.1). Taxonomy (NCBI): domain Bacteria; kingdom Pseudomonadati; phylum Pseudomonadota; class Alphaproteobacteria; order Rhodobacterales; family Roseobacteraceae; genus Ruegeria; species Ruegeria sp. K5. Next base: position 124,481 of record NZ_JBQFML010000004.1, read on the forward strand.
CATCTGGGTCGCAATCACAGTGCCCTGAGAGTGCGAGATCACGGTGATATGGTCCGCCGGAAAGACGTCCAGCACATAGTGCATTGTGCGATAGAACCGCTCGTCAATGGCGGTACGGTCCGGGTAGTTGTGGATTCTGCTGTTCAGATCTGCGCTGATGAAACATCTGTCGCGAATGGCATAAGTCACAATGTCCCGCACCACGCCCAGCCCGGCAGCAACAAAATCCGAAAACCGGTACATCAAGGCCGTCGCGCCCAGCACGATCAGGCCGATCTCACCGTGAAAACAAGCAAGCCGATCCAAAGCCCAGGCAATGACATAAGCGTCGTTCAGGGTGGTTTTGCAGACAGAGCCATGGTGCGGGTTCGTGACAATCTCGCGGATCGTCACCAGAACCAGCACAATCGCCCCAAACAAAAAGACCCATTGCGCAAACCGATTGACAATCGCGCGGCTGATCAGCCCGTTGCGGGCATGCAGGTTCGCCTTGAACTTTCGGCGACCGGCAAACAGCCCGCCACCGACCAAAAGCAACAGAACGATGGCGATGAACACGGCGCTTAGCGTTTCGATCGAGTCGCGCAGGTTGGCGTCGAACAAGGTCTGGAGCTGACCGTCCGACAAGAAATCAACGGTTTTCAACATCTGTTCGATGGTTAGCCACAAGCCCGAAATGAAGAACATCCAGAAGATCATCATGCCGGCGCAAATGCTTGGATAAAGCCGCCTGTGTTCTGTCAGATTGTCGTTGATCTGAATGGGGGCGGCGGACATCAAGTACAGAAATAGTGTCAGGAAGATCAGCGTGGCCCAAAAGACCGACAATATGTAGATCTGAAAGCCCACAAAGGGTTCCAGGATCAAAGGACAGAAAGTTGTCTCTGACGGGATGCAGTTTCGAAATTCAGCGCCAACCGGCCCGAGGGCCAGGCCAAGTGCCAGAACGACGCCCATTCCGAACATGCCACGCCAAAATACCCGCCGCAGATAGGTCGGGGCGGAAAAACCACGCAGCAGACCAACAACAGCTCCGCCCGCGTAAAGCGTGAGAAGCAGCCAGAACAGCAATGTCGGGCTTTGAAAAAATCCGACCGGGATTCTGTCGATCATTATCACCGCCGCGCCCAGCAACAGATAGGCGTTCAGGGTCGCGACCGCGCCGAAAAAGATCCAGGTGAACAGATGAACTAACTGTGCGGCGAAAGTGTTCCTGCCGTTGGGGGCGTCCGGGGCTATATTCTTGCGCTGATGGGTCTGTTCGACATTGTCCATCGCCAGATAGCCCAGCGCCAGAACCACCCAGATCAGATCCAGTATTGTCTTGATGGCCCCTTTTGGCGCGGGCGAACGATCTGCCCAATAAACCTCGGCAAACAGGGCCTCGTCGCTGGGGACCGAGGGTTTGGTTACTTTCCGCAGGTTAACCTTATAGAGCTTGGCATTGCGCGGGGTGCCGTTGAACGTTGTCTCGGCCAGCTCGATCATGCCGCGTTCGACCTCGATCGGGGGTTTGGGTCGCCCGTCCAGCCAGGTCGTGGCCGCGCCAACGACCTGATCTACCGTTTCACCGGGTTTCTGTTCGCCGATACCATGAACTGTGAGGACAAGATGCCGTCCCATTCCCCCAAAACTCCAACGCATAAAACAATGCCATCAGCATAGCACGGGCCGAGGGTTTTCCCAAAAGGACGCGCTTATCTGGCGATTTGTCTAAATTTGCGACGCGGGAATTGGCCAACTGGGCCCGGCCAAGACCAACTGCGCCCGCGCTGTTTCAGCAGGCAGGCGCAGGATGAACTTGGGCTTCTGCGGCGTTGTCAGGCGGACGGTCAGCCTTCCTCTTCCTCGGGATCGAAATTCGCGATCACAAGGTTTTCGAGGAATGCGATCAACTCGTCCTGCTGTTCCTCGGGCAGCGCAATGAACGCGTTCTTGCTAAGCTCCGCCGCGCCGCCATGGGCCATAATCGCCTCTCGCAATGTGGTGGCATGGCCGTGGTGCAGCCACGGTCCCGTCGAACCGACACCTGCCAGCGACCGCGTGGGCCAAACCGAGGCACCGAAGCCATAAGCGTCAATCGGATCGGCAAGCTTGGGACCCATGTCGTGACGGCGGAAATCGGTGTACCAGAACACGGTTGCGCCGGTCTCGCCCTTGCTTGGGAACGCGCCCAAATGGACCTCGCTGCCATCGGCCATTGCGATCCGGTTGTTGGGCTGATCTTTGGTCAGGTCAAACCACATGGGGTTTTTCCCGTCCAAACCCAGTTTGGCAGCGATTGCGCCGCTGGGCAGTTCTTCCTCGCTATATCCCGGCACGGCGCTGGGTTCGGAAAACACTGCATTGTTCAGATCGACGCTTGGCACGTGGCAGGACGTGCACCCGGCATCCACCAGCCGCTGTTCGCCGCGCAACAGCTTGTATTTCTCATCCTGGGTCAACTCGACCAAACCCAGTTCCGCAAGTTCCAGCTTGGAGGTTGGCCGCTCTAACGCAGCCATATAGAGCGTGACAGCGGTGACGTCTCCGACTGTCAGTTCGCCGGTCACACCATCAAAATCTCCGTCCTCGTTTCCGACCAATTCGACCGCCTGCATCCCCATCTCGTTATGGGCCGCACTTCTGGCAAAGCTGCGCAGGGTCGCGTGCAAGCCTTTCCAACCGAAAGGACGCACGATCAGGTCCTCATCGATTCCGTAGACCTCATCGTAGTTAATGTTGGCCTTGCAGGTTGTTCCGTCCACCTCGGCCGAGGCTGTAAGCGCGCCAAAGGAAATTCCCTTTGAGACGAGGTAATGCTTGATCGGGAAGCTTTCGTTACAGGTTTCCTTGGCCAGCGCGGCTTCCTGTTGCTTCAGGTCTTGGGTGATTTCCTCGGCGACCCGCTGCACTGCTCCAAGGCCGAACAGATGCAGGGTGTTGCGTTCCAGAAAGCTGGATGGATCACCCGAATGCGTCGGGTCGATCACAACGTTCATCGCCATCGGTCCCGCCCCGTTGGCCAGCGGGGCAGAGTGGCAGGAAATGCACGAATGCGCCTGTGGGCCGCCTTCGCGGGCGGGAAAATGTTCGGCCCAATCCCCGGCGCTGGCCAGATCGGCGCGTGGCAGGCGCGAGAAATACTGGCCATCTGAGACACGTGCACCAACCCCGCGCTCCATCGTATAGTCCGCTTCGGTTATTTCGTCGCCGGCCTCAAAGGCATAGACGAAAGCCTTGAGCCGGTCCTTGCCCAACCGCGACATCAGGTCTTTCTGATCGACCGGCGGAGGCGTTTCGGCCAAAGCAACTGAAGCTGATAAAACAAGCGAACCTACAACAATAACGCGAATCTGATTTCGCATCCCATCCCCCATTGGCGTTGATTTCAGCTGCCCTCACGTTAGGGATAACAATTCATCACGACAACGTTTTATGTGAATGCGTGTTTGTTTAAGTGGATGAGCGCCGAGCCTTGCGAAACTGAGCCCGCTCTGACAGCATCGCGACATGCCGATGATTGCCGTTGAAACGCGTTTTGGATGCCTTGGGGTGGAAGAGCAGGACGGCTTTGTCAGGCGTCTTGTTTGGCATGGTGCAGACGAAGGTGAACCGACGGCTCTGCTGCACGAGGCCGCGGCCCAGTTGCGGGCCTATGATGCGGGTCAGCTTGACCGTTTCGACCTGCCGTACCGTGTCGAAGGGTCCGCGTTTCAAAAGCAGGTTTGTGATCTGATGTACGCGATCCCATTGGGTGAGACACGCACATACGGGGACATCGCAAAAGAGCTGGGCCAACCTGCGCAGCCGGTGGGGCAAGCCTGCGGGGCAAACCCGATCCCGGTCATTATTCCCTGTCATCGGGTGCTGGCCGCCAACGGTCTGGGCGGGTATTCCGGTGATGGCGGGATCGAGACGAAGGTGGCCCTTTTGCGTCATGAAAAGGCAGCGGGCCTGTTGATCTGAGTGACGGAAATCAGTTGCAATCCGAAATCCGGATGCTCAACTTATATTTGATGCTGATTTTGAAGGATCCTATTGCATGATGACCGACGCAGACCGTGCCGCCCGCAAGAAGGCCATTATTGACAAGCTGATGTCGTTAGAGGCGCAGGAACTGGCGACCGCTCAGGCGCATTACGATGCCTTTCTGAAAGACGCTCAGCTGGATGACCGCGAGGGCCACGACAAGGACGATATTGCCGCCTCGCGTGAGAATGCCGATCTGGCGGCCGCTTTTGACGCCCCGGTCCATGCGCATCACGCCAAGATCGACGTCATTGAAAACACCGATTTCGGCCTGACCGATACGGTGCAGCCGGGTGCGATCATCAAGTTCAACAACCGCCGCTTTGTTGTCTGCGTTTCCACGACGCGGTTTGACGTGGACGGCAAGACCTATATGGGCATTTCAACGCAAAGCCCGATCTATCTGGCCATGGTTGGGCTACAGGCCGGAGATGTCTTTACCCATAACGGCACCGAGTTCGAGGTTCAGGACGTCCTGTAACCCCCTCTAGGTATTGCGCTGCGGTATGATCTGCTGCGCGATACCGGCAAAGGTCAGATACAGGCTGGTGACAACCAGCCCCCAATGCGCCCAGCTTTCAGGGTGGAAATCGACCCAGGCTGCCCAGCCCGCAAAGAAGGTCCAGGCCAGGGCCATCGGCAAGGTCAGGCTGCGCCAGCGTTCGGTCCGTACGGGATGGACGAATTTCAGCGGCAGGAACATTGCAATCGACAGCAACGTCACCAGCACCAGGCTGAACCAGAAGTTGGGTTCAAGCGCGAAAATCACGATAACCACCATATTCCAGCATCCAGGGAAGCCGGAAAACGAGTTGTCCTTGGTTTTCATGCGCGTATCGGCAAAATACATCGCGCTTGCAAAGGTGATGACAATGATTGCAAACCATCCGGTCCAGCCATCCATCAACCCGGATTTGAACAGGGCATAGGCCGGAATGAACACGTAGGTCAGGTAATCGATGATCAGGTCCAGCAGGACGCCATCGAATTCAGGCGCGTTTTTCTTGACGTGATAGTGTCGGGCCAAAGGACCGTCGATGCCATCGACTATGAAGGAAACGACAAGCCAGAGATACATCAGGCTCCACTTTTCCTCGACGGCGGCCAGCATGGCCAGCATGGCGAAAACGGCGCCCGTTGCGGTGAAAAGATGGACGGCTAATGCTTTGAATCTAAGTGTCATGCGGCTGTCATGTACGATGCGTTGGCGAGATGCAAATCAAAAGCCCGCTTAAGTTGCAGAAGTCTTCAGGACGCAGCGTTCCAGGCGTCACGCTTTGGGATGCGCACGGTTGTAAACCTCCATCAACCGCGCGGTATCGACGGCAGTGTAAGCCTGAGTGGTCGATAATGAGGCGTGGCCCAGCAGTTCCTGAATTGCACGCAAATCCCCCCCGGCCGTAAGCAGGTGGGTGGCAAAGCTGTGTCGCATGGCATGAGGTGTGGCCGTTGACGGCAGGCCCAGTTGCATCCGCGCCTTGGCCATCGCGCCCTGAATGGCCCGCGGGTTCAGCCGCCCGCCGCGCACGCCGCGAAACAAGGGCGCATCGTCGGCCTGAGGGTGCGGGCAGAGTTTCAGGTATCGGGTCACGGCCTCACGGGCGGCGGGTATGACCGGAACAATGCGTTCTTTCCCGCCTTTGCCCATGATGCGCAGGGTTGCAGGCAGCGGGGCGTCGGCTCCGGTCAGGGACAAGGCTTCGGATATCCGCAAACCGCAACCGTAAAGCAGAGTGACCACCGCCACATCGCGGGCAGAAACCCAGTCCGAGGTCGATTGCAGCTCGACCGTGTCGATCATCGCGCGGGCGGCGTCTTCTGCAAGGGGGCGGGGTAGTTTCTTTGTGAACTTGGGCGCGCGGGTGGACAGGACGGCGGTGGGTTCAAAGCCTTCACGTTCGGCCAGCCAGCGGTAGAAGCTTTTGACAGCGGAGAGTTTACGCGCCAGCGACCGCGCGCCGACGCCCGATCCGCGCTGATCCGCCATCCAGGCCCGCATGTCCGATACGGTAATGCGTTCCAAAGCGGCCAAACCCTGACGATCCCCGTGGTGCAGGGTCATGAAGGACAGGAAATCGGTGACGTCACCGCGATAGGCGGTTTGTGTGTTGTCCGATCGCCCGGCCAGCGCGCTGAGGCTCTCCAACCAGTGTTGGAGGGCGTCCCGGCAGGCCGGGGAGATCAGGCTCACGACAGCCAGTGACGCATCGACCGTTCGAAAACGCCTGCAAAAAAGGCCAGAAGATCAGTGCCAAGCTGCGGGGTAAAGTGGCGCGGATCCGACGCGCCCATCACGATCATGCCGGGCAAACGGCCCGCGCCCAGATCCAGCTTAAGGCAGGCCTCGGACCGCAGATGGGTTGCTCCGGTTCCATAGACGCGCGGGTTTGCGCGTTGAATTTCGCGCAACGTGACCTCGCGGGCCGGGCCGCCGCGGTCATAGGTCAGGTAGGTATCGACAAAACCGGGCTCGACGACGGTCAGAACACCGCCCAGCTTGTCGATGGCCGGATCGTCCTGCACCACCGTGGTTTCCAGAACCAGCGTGACGCGGTCGACCCGCAGGATCTCGGCCACGTCATTGCCCAGAACCTTCAGGAAGTCCTCGAACTCGACCGGTTCCAGCAGCCGCAGAATGGCGCGGTGCACTTGATTGGTGCCCGCCAGATTCTCGTAAGCGGCGGCGATGACCGAGCGGTGCGTGTCTTCCAGCCGGTCCAGCCGCGCCTCGAGCCGTTGCATGGCGATACCGCGCAGGTCGATCACATTGTCTCCGCGCGCCTGTTCATTGGCGGCCACAAGCGCCTGCATCAGATCCTTGTCGTCCAGCAACGCGTCGGGCTTGGCCAGAATCGCGGCGCGGAGGTTATCCTCGAGTTTTGGGTTGCTGCTCATGTCCCGTCCGGTCGGTTTTTTGTTTTGGCGACTTATACCATGACAGGTCGGGATTGCCTTGGAAAAAATGCACGTATGGGTAGATTTTGGTGCGATCTGTGCTCGAACGGCTCCCGCCTGCAACATCCTGATCCGGGGATCAGGCGTTTGCAGTTGGGCCGGGCGCGGCACCTGTCGGTGCCGCGCGGGCGCTAAGGCTTTGAGGTCAGAGGATCTTCTGACCGGTTTTGGCCCAGTCGGCCAGGAAGGTTTCAAGGCCCTTTTCGGTCAGTGGGTGATCGGCCAGTTTCTTGATCACGGCAGGCGGTGCGGTGATCACGTCTGCACCGATACGGGCGCTGTCGGTCACGTGGTTCACGGTACGGATCGAGGCGGCGAGGATTTCGGTTTCAAAACCGTAATTGTCATAGACCTGACGGATATCGGCGATCAGGTCCATGCCGTCGAGGTTGATGTCGTCCAACCGGCCAATGAAGGGCGAGATGAAGGTCGCGCCCGCTTTGGCCGCCAGAATCGCCTGATTGGTCGAGAAACACAGGGTCACGTTAACCATCTGGCCTTCGTCGCTGAGGGTTTTGCAGGTTTTCAGACCGGCCCATGTCAGCGGCACTTTGACCGCGATGTTCGGCGCGATCTTGGCCAGCTTGCGGCCTTCGGCGATCATGTCGTCGGCCTCGGTGGCGACAACTTCGGCGGATACGGGGCCGTCGACCAGATCACAGATTTCCTTGGTCACTTCCAGAATGTCGCGGCCCGATTTCAGGATCAGCGAGGGGTTGGTGGTCACACCGTCCACCATGCCCAGATCGTTCAATTCGGCGATGGCGTCGATCTCGGCTGTGTCTACGAAGAATTTCATGAGGGCAGTCCTTTGATGGGTTGGCCTTGGTCGCGGATGGCTTTACCTCAAAGAAACCCCTGCTGGAACCCCCTGCATAGGATATGCCGTGAGCGCTAACGGATTTTTCGACGAAGGAGAGCTGGTAGCGGTGCTGACCACGCAGCCGCTGGACCGGACGCTGGATTACAAAGCGCCCGAGGGCGGGTGCTTTCTGGGCGCGTATGTCGAGGTGCCGCTGGGGCCGCGCAAGGTGTTGGGCGTGGTTTGGGGGCCTGGGCAGGGTGGCTTTGACCTTGCCAAGGCGCGGTCGGTGATCCGGGTGCTTGAGGTCGCGCCAATGCGAGAAGAGATGCGCCTGTTTCTGGGCAAGGTGGCCGACTACACGCTGACACCCATGCCCGCGATGCTGCGTCTGGCGACGCGCGCGCCGGGGTTGGGTGATCCGCCATCGATGCGCAAGATTTACCGGTTGGGCGACCGTGAACCGGACCGGATGACCGATGCCCGGACGCGGGTGCTGGAGGTGTTGCGCGATTATGGCGGGCTGGCTTTCACCCTGAAGGAACTGGCCGAGCAGGCGGGTGTGACCTCGTCTGTTGTCAAAGGGTTGGTCAAGCAGGGCGCGGTGCGCGAAGAGGACAGCCCCCGCGATCTGCCCTATCCGCATCTGGACTCGGATTTGCCCGGCAAAGACCTGACCGAGGATCAGGCCGCAGCCGTGGCGCGGTTGCAGGCCGGGCAACGGACCGGGGATTACGGCACCACGCTGCTGAAAGGCGTGACGGGGTCTGGCAAGACCGAAGTGTATCTGGAAGCCGTGGCCGAGGCGCTGCGGCAGGGGCGGCAGGCGCTGGTGCTGCTGCCCGAGATTGCTCTGACCGCCGAATTCCTGACCCGGGTCGAGGCGCGGTTTGGTGCGCGCCCGGCGGAATGGCATTCGGGGGCAACTATGACCGAGCGTCGTCGGGTCTGGCGCATGGTCGGGCAGGGGGATGCGCAACTGGTGGTCGGCGCGCGCTCGGCGCTGTTTCTGCCGTTCCGCAATCTGGGGCTGGTCGTGGTCGATGAAGAACACGACACCTCGTACAAACAGGAAGACGGCGTGCATTACAGCGCCCGTGACATGGCGGTTTTGCGCTCGGCCATCTGTGGCGCGCGGGTGATTCTGGCCAGCGCCACGCCGTCGCTGGAAAGCTGGGCGAATGCCGAGGCAGGGAAATATGAGCGGCTTGACCTGACCTCTCGGTTCGGAGCGGCGGTTCTGCCCGAGATGAAGCCCCTCGACATGCGGGCCGAGCAGATGCAGCCGGGAACGTGGATTTCTCCGTCGTTGCGGCAGGCGGTGCGGCAGCGGATCGAGCGGGGCGAACAGTCGTTGTTGTTCATCAACCGTCGCGGCTATGCGCCCGTGACCCTGTGTCGGGCTTGTGGCGAGCAAATAGCCTGCGACCATTGCGACGCGCGGATGGTCGAGCATCGGTTCCTGAAACGCCTGATGTGCCACCAATGCGGCGAGACCAAGCCGATGCCCGAAACCTGCCCGTCCTGCGGGGTCGAGGGTAAGCTTGCCCCGGTGGGGCCGGGGATCGAGAGGCTGGCGGAAGAGGCCGAGGCAACCTTTCCCGAGGCGAAGATCGCGATGCTCAGTTCCGACCTGTTCGGCTCGGCCCGGGCGCTGAAGGCCAAGATCGAGGAAATTGCCGACGGGGATGCGGATATCGTCATCGGCACGCAACTGGTGGCCAAGGGGCACAACTTTCCCAAGCTGACGCTGGTGGGCGTGATTGACGCCGATCTCAGCCTGCATGGCGCGGACCTGCGGGCTGCCGAGCGAACGTTTCAGTTGATGCGGCAGGTGGCGGGGCGCGCGGGTCGGGCCGAAAAGCCGGGGCAGGCGCTGTTACAGACCTTTCAGCCGGAACACCCGGTGATCCGCGCGATTCTGTCGGGGGATGAGGAAGGATTTTGGAAAGCCGAGGCCGCCGGGCGGCAGGCCGCCGGGGTACCGCCCTATGGTCGCATGGCGGGGATCGTCCTGTCGGGCCCCGAGGTCGGGCCGGTGTTCGACATTGGCAACGCCATGGCCCGCAACGATGCCCCGTTGCGCCAGATCGGCGCGCAGGTCTTTGGCCCTGCACCCGCGCCGATTGCCCGCATTCGGGGGCGACACCGCGTGCGTTTGCTGGTCAAGGCCCCCAAGGGTGCTCCTATTCAGGACGCCATCGCCCGCTGGATCGCGCCCTTGCGTCTGAAAGGCGACATTCGCCTGACCGTGGATATCGATCCGCAGAGTTTCTACTGACCTCTGCATCTGCGCAGGGCGGCTGTGCAGCATACCCCTCGCCAAGCTGCGAAAATGGGCGTAGAGGGGTCTCATGCTGAAACCCATGCCGCTATCCGAGGCGCAAAGCCTGCCGTTCTGGCGTCGCCCCATCACGCTGCTGTTCGTGATGGCGATGACCATGCCGATTGCCTTCAACGGGTGGAGCGCGCTGCTGAACAACTTCGTCATCGAGGTGGCGAATTTCGACGGCGCGGATATCGGGCTGCTGCACACGGTGCGCGAGATCCCCGGCTTTCTGGCGGTCGGCGTCATCGCGGTGATCATCTTTATCCGCGAGCAGGTTCTGGCGATGATCTCGCTGATGATGCTGGGCGTGGCGACGGCTGTCACGGCGTGGTTTCCCAGCCTTGGCGGGCTGCTGTTCGTGACGCTGTTCAGCTCGATCGGGTTTCACTATTACGAGACGGTGAACCAGTCGCTGCAACTGCAATGGCTGCCCAAGGACCGCGCGCCGCAGGTGCTGGGCTGGCTGGTGGCGATGGGCTCGGCTGCGACGATGGTGGTCTATGGGCTGATCGTGTTGACCTGGGACCGGTTCGATCTGTCCTATAACTTCGTCTTCATGGCTGCGGGCGGCGTGACCGTCCTGCTGGCGCTGTTCAGCCTGATTGCCTATCCGCAATTCGATGCGCCGACGCCGCAGACCAAAAAGATCATACTGCGTCGCCGCTACTGGCTGTACTACGCGCTGCAATTCATGGCTGGCGCGCGGCGGCAGATCTTTGTCGTCTTCGCGGGCTTCATGATGGTTGAGAAATTCGGGTTCGAAGTGCACGAACTGACCAGCCTGTATCTGATCAACCTGATGATCAATATGATGGCCGCGCCGCTGCTGGGAAAAGCGGTGGCCAGGTTCGGCGAACGCCGCACGCTGATTTTCGAATACGCTGGCCTTGCGATTGTCTTCGCGGCCTATGGCGGCATCTACTGGTTCGGCTGGGGCGTGCTGCTGGCCGCGATCCTCTATGTGATCGACCACGTGCTGTTTGCGCTGGCGCTGGCCCTGAAAACCTATTTCCAGAAAATCGCCGACCCGGCGGATATCGCGCCCACGGCGGCGGTGGCCTTTACCATCAACCACATTGCGGCGGTGTTCCTGCCTGCGCTTCTGGGCTTGCTGTGGGTCGTCTCACCCGGTGCGGTGTTCGGGCTGGCCGCGGCGATGGCGCTGATCTCGTTGGCGCTGTCGCTGCTGATCCCGCGCCACCCGGAACCGGGCAATGAAACAATCCTGGCGAAATACGCCCCGGCCCCCGCTGAATAAGCACCAGTGCTTGACCTTGGCGGGCCCGCGCCATAGGCGCTGTTTCAACTGAGACAGGAGGCCCCCATGCCCACATTCACCGCGCTTACCACTCTGACCGGCAAGACCGCCGCCGAAGGTCTGGGCGAAGCGATGGAGCGTCTGGACCCGGAACCAACCGGTGTCGGCGTGTTCGAGGTCGAAGACGGCTCGGGCCTGTGGGAGGTTGGCGGCTATTTCACCGAAGCGCCGGATGAGACCGCGCTGGCCGTGCTTGCGGCTGCGTTTGACGCCAAGCCCTTTGTCGTCTCGGAACTGCCCGAAACCGATTGGGTCGCCCATGTGCGCCGTGAACTGGCCCCGGTCGAGGCGGGGCGGTTTTTCGTCTATGGCAGCCATGATGCCGACAAACTGCCCGAAGGCCGCATTCCGCTGCTGATCGAGGCGGCGATGGCCTTTGGCACCGGACATCACGGCACGACTCTGGGCTGTCTGAAAGCGTTGGATCATTTGCTGGATCAAGGCTTCACCGCCTCGAAAGTGGCCGATATCGGCTGCGGAACCGCCGTTCTGGCCATGGCCGCCGCGCGCGTTTGGGATGGCGACATCATCGCCAGCGACATCGATCAGGTTGCCGTCGATGTAGCCGAAGCAAACCTGACCGCCAATGGCATGTCCGGTGCCGTGCGCTGTGTCGAGGCGGCGGGATTTGACCATTCCGAGTTGCAGGCCCTGGCACCTTACGACCTGATCTTCGCCAATATCCTCAAAGGTCCGCTGGTGGCCCTGTCTCCGGAAATCGCCGCGAATCTGCGGCCCGAAGGCTATGCCATTCTGTCGGGAATCCTGAATGAGCAGGCCGATGATGTTGTAACCGTTTATTCCCAAAATGGATTTAATCTGGCAAATCGAGCCGAGATTGGTGAATGGACGACGCTAATCTTAAGCAAACAGGGCTGAATTTAGGCCATTTACAGGAGTTTTGTGGATTTTCGCCACGCTTTTGTCGCAATCTCTACTTACCGTTTTCCAATCAAGTCGAGGGGGGCGGTTTTGAGGAGGCTGCCATGACGGTAAAGCAACTGGATTTCGATCAGCGCGTTCATCGCCTGAACAAGAAACATCAGAAGATGAGCCGGGGCTACCGCGCCACGATGCGCAAAGACGGCCTGGTTGTCATGAAACCACAGCGGGTCCGATCTGCGGTGCCCGCAAAGGTGCTGCTGTTCTGTCTGCTCGGGTTCTTCGGGTTCAAGGCGTTCCTGCTCTCCAGCCTCGGACCAACGGGGTACCAGTTCCGGATCGACAGCCTGAACGAAGGAACCTCGGTCGAGAAAGCGGGTGCCTGGGTCATGCAGATTGACCCTCTGTCCGAGACTCTCGCGGTCCAACTGAACAAAATTCTCTACTAAACGAACCTCCTGAAGAAAAAAACACCGCATGCTGAATGGCACGCGGTGTTCTTTTTTGCCCCTCAGGGAGGAGGAAGGGGCCTATACGCGGTCGCCGCTTTTAGCGACGACGCTGGATGATGTCGTCGATATCGCCACGGCACAGGCCGATATCGCTCAGTTCACGATCCGTCAGGCCAGCCAGCGCCTTGCGGGTTGCGCGGGCGTCGTTCCATTCTGCAGCGACGTTGAACGCCGATACGAAAAACGCGCCGATACGGCCAGCGAGGCCGAACGAGCCAGTGGTGGCGATGCGGGTGGTGTCCAGTGCAGCCATATCCTGTTTCCTTCTGGTTTGTGTTTACGTTTGATCAGTCGATCTGAGCGGCATCTAGTGTTGTCATATAACCTTCACAAGATCATTTTTTGCATGTGTCCTATGCATTTTTTGCAAGGCTTCACGAGGCTGTAATCCCCTTAAATATTTGGTGAATTTACCTTCATCCGGGTGCCGCTTTCAGACCCGTTTCAGGTCGCAAATACACCTTTGGGTCGCGGGTGGGATACTGGTGTCGCTTTCAGACTTCCGGTCAATTCGCTTGGAAAATGTTCACGCTTCGTGCTAGGCGTTGAAAAAACATCACATAACCCGAGCAGGCCGAGGCACAACATGCGAATTCTGGGCATTGATCCGGGGCTGAGAACCCTGGGATGGGGCGTCATCGAATCAAATGGCAGCCGCCTGAGCCACGTTGCCAATGGCTTGTGTAAGTCGGATGGGGATGATCTGGGTGAACGGCTGCTGTCCCTGCACAATCAGATTGTCGAGGTTATCGCGGATCATCAGCCGGATCAGGCCGCAATCGAACAGACATTCGTGAACAAGGACGGGGCAGGGACCCTGAAACTGGGTCAGGCGCGAGGGGTTGCCCTGCTGACACTGGCGCAGGCCGGTCTGCCGGTGGGGGAATATGCACCCAACCGGGTCAAAAAGACCGTGGTCGGCGTCGGCCATGCCGAGAAAGAACAGGTTCTTCACATGGTCAAACTGCAGCTGCCCGGCTGTGCGCCGAAAGGCGCGGACGCGGCGGATGCGCTGGCGATTGCGATCTGTCATGCGTATTACGGCAAGACGCAGCAATCGCGGGTGAAAGAGGTACGGGCATGATCGGAAAGCTGACGGGGCGTTTGGACTATCGCGCGGCGGATCACATTCTGATCGACGTGCGCGGGGTTGGGTACATCGTCTATTGCTCGGACCGGACAATGGCGGCGTTGCCCGGCGTAGGCGAGGCGGTCTCGATCTATACCGACATGGTCGTGCGAGAAGATCTGATGCAGCTTTACGGATTCCTGTCGCTGGTCGAGAAGGAGTGGCATCGGCTGCTTTGCTCGGTTCAGGGTGTGGGGGCTAAGGTCTCGCTGGCCATTCTGTCGGCGTTGGGGCCGGATGGCGTGAGCCGTGCGATTGCGCTGGGTGATTGGGCTGCCGTCAAGGCGGCCAAGGGCGTGGGCCCTAAAACGGCGCAGCGGATCGTGTTGGACCTGAAAGACAAGGCGCCGGGTGTGATGGCCATGGGCGGCACTGTGACCGAGGCTTTGGATGGTCCCGCGCTGGACGTGGTTGAGCCGTCCGAACCTGCGCCTGCACCAAGGCGGGCGGCAAAAGCGGCCTCGGGCTCGGCTGCGGCATCGGCCGGGGCTTTGTCTGCGCTGTCCAATCTGGGGTATGGCCCGTCCGAGGCGGCCTCGGCCGTGGCCGAAGCGGCGGCCAACCTGCCGGAGGCGGGTGAGGCGGACCTGATCCGCGCTGCGCTGAAACTACTGGCACCGCAAGGGTGAGTGAATGGTAGACGCTGATCCCACCCTGCGCCCCGATCCGTTGCCCGAGGATAACGACCGTGCCCTGCGCCCGCAGGGTCTGGATGAGTTCATTGGTCAGGCCGAGGCGCGGGCCAACCTGCGCATTTTCATCCAATCCGCCAAGCAACGCGGCGAGGCGATGGACCACACGCTGTTCCATGGGCCTCCGGGGCTTGGGAAAACGACTCTGGCGCAGATCATGGCGCGCGAGTTGGGGGTGAACTTTCGCATGACGTCCGGCCCGGTTTTGGCCAAGGCGGGCGATCTGGCGGCGATCCTGACCAATCTCGAAGCGCGCGATGTGCTGTTTATCGATGAGATTCACCGCCTGAACCCTGCGGTGGAAGAGGTGCTTTATCCCGCGATGGAGGATTTTGAGCTGGATCTGGTGATCGGCGAAGGCCCCGCTGCGCGGACGGTTCGGATCGAGTTGCAGCCGTTTACACTGGTGGGGGCGACGACGCGGATGGGGCTGCTGACGACGCCGCTGCGGGATCGGTTCGGAATCCCGACGCGGTTGCAGTTCTATACGGTGGATGAGTTGCACGAGATCGTAACCCGAAACGCCCGCAAGCTGGGCGCGCCCGCTGATGATGATGGCGCGCGCGAAATTGCGCGGCGGTCACGCGGGACGCCTCGGATCGCGGGGCGGTTGCTGCGGCGGGTGGTGGATTTCGCCATTGTTGAAGGCGATGGGCGGATTACCCGCGAACTGGCTGACGGAGCACTAACGCGGCTGGGTGTGGATCATCTGGGGCTGGACGGTGCGGACCGGCGGTATCTGAAACTGATCGCCGAGAATTACGGCGGTGGGCCTGTGGGGATTGAGACAATGTCAGCGGCTTTGTCGGAAAGCCGGGATTCGCTGGAAGAGGTGATCGAGCCCTATTTGTTGCAGCAGGGCCTGATCCAGCGCACGCCACGCGGGCGGATGTTGGCGCAGAAGGCCTGGACGCATTTGGGGATGGCCGCACCAAAGGGTCAAAGCGATCTGTTTGGTTGAAGCGGCGCGCGTTCGATTTTATGCCTCCGGCGGCCGTATTTGAAACAAGAAGAAGGGTTGGGTGTGACACCAGAAGAGATCGAGGCGCTGTTCACGCGCGAAAGCGGTGAGTTTCTGTTTGCGCGTTGGGGGAGGCCCATCGTGCCGATCGTTTTTGGGGTTGAGGATGAGACGCTTGCAACAGTGAAGGGTGCGTTCGAGGCGGTCGTGACGCTGGCCGGGCACAAGATGGCCGAGACCGACCCTGAATTGGGTGCCAACTGCATGGTGTTCTTCTTTCGCGATTGGCAGGAACTGCTGGAGGTGCCGGATCTGGATCGTCTTGTTCCCGACCTTAGCCCTTTGGTCGAGCGATTGTTGGCAGTGGATGCCAATCAATACCGGATTTTCAGGTTTGAAGAGGATGGCGCGATCCGGGCGGCCTTTGTGTTCCTGCGAATGGACAAGGAATTGTCCAAGGTGCCCGCGGAAACCCTTGCGCTGAGTCAGGTGGTGCAGACCATCTTGTTGTGGTCCGACACCGCGTTTCGCGCGCAGTCGCCCTTGGCTGTGGCGGGCGGGGCGACGATCCTGCGGCCTGACATTGCCGGGCTGATCCGGGCTGCTTATGATCCTGTTTTGCCGGGGGCGGCGCAGGATGCGTCTCATGCGCTCAGGCTGTTTGCCCGGTTGGAGCCGCCGCAATGAAACACATCTACCCGGTGCGCGTTTTTTATGAAGACACCGACATGGGCGGCGTCGTCTATCACGCGAATTACCTGCGGTTTATCGAGCGCGCGCGTTCGGATTGGGTACGCAATCTTGGCAACGACCAGAACGCCATGCGCGAGGAAGGCATTGTCTGGGTCGTGCGCCGGGTCGAGGCCGATTACCTTTCGCCTGCGAAGTTCGATGATGAGTTGATTGTCGAAACCGAAGTGACCGACATATCGGGCGTGCGCCTGACCATGGCGCAGCTTGTGCGGCGGGGTGAGACCGAGATATTCCGCGCCTCGGTCACCGCTGTGTGCATCAACAAGGACGGCAAGCCGATCCGCCTTCCGGCAGAGATTCGCGCATTGATGTAACAATTTGTAGGGCAAGGGTGGTTCTGTTGGCTTTTCAGCCCCAACTGCGTTAGCGTTTGGCAAAACAAGGCCAAACGAACGGCCGTCAGGCAAAACAAAGAGCAGGTTCATGGAAGCTGAAACGCTGGCGCTGGCGCAGGAGATCGATTTCTCCATGTGGGGGCTGTACGCCCGCGCGACCTTTATCGTCAAACTGGTGATGCTGATGCTGATCGGGGCATCGATCTGGTCGTGGGGTATCATCATCCAGAAACTCATCAACTACCGGGCCGCGCGTCGCGAGGCGCAGGTGTTTGATGAAAGCTTCTGGTCCGGGAACCCTCTGGATGAGTTGTTCGAGCAGATCGGCTCGCAACCCGATGGCAGTTCCGAGAAGATTTTTGCTGCAGGGATGATCGAATGGCGCAGGTCGCATCGTACCGATGGCGGGCTGATTGCCGGAGCCACGGCTCGGATCGACCGGTCGATGGATGTGGCCATCGCGAAAGAGGCTGAGACCTTGCAAAAAGGCTTGCCCATTCTGGCCACCGTCGGTTCGACCGCTCCGTTTATCGGCCTGTTCGGAACCGTTTGGGGCATTATGAATGCCTTTATCGAGATTGCCGAGCAGCAGAACACCAACCTCGCCGTGGTCGCTCCGGGGATTGCCGAGGCGTTGTTGGCCACTGGTTTGGGCCTGCTGGCTGCGATCCCTGCGGTGATTTTCTACAATAAGCTCAGCGCCGATAGTGACCGGATTGTTGGCGGGTATGAAGCTTTTGCCGATGAATTCGCGACGATCCTGTCGCGTCAGTTGGATAGCTGAGACATGGGGGCGGCGGTTCAGCAACCTGCGGGCGGGAATGGGCGCCGACGCGGACGGCGGCGTGGGCGCGCGCAGCCGATGGCCGAGATCAATGTGACGCCCTTTGTGGATGTCATGCTGGTGTTGCTGATCATCTTTATGGTGGCGGCTCCGTTGTTGACAGTTGGCGTGCCGGTTGATCTGCCCAAAACCGCCGCAAGTGCGCTGCCCGGCAACAGTGAAGAGCCGCTGACCGTGACCCTGACAGCCGATGGTCGTGTTCAGATCCAGACGACGGATGTGTTGCGGGAAGAACTGGTGGGACGGTTGCGCGCCATCGCGGCGGAGCGCAGCAGCGACCGCGTATTCCTGCGGGCGGATGGGGCGATCCCCTACGCGCAGGTCATGCAGGTTATGGGCGCGCTGAATGCGGGCGGGTTTTCGAATGTGGGTCTGGTGACGGATACCGGCGGGCCGACGCTGGACGATGGGTAAAGGTGGGGTTGCGCGGTGGATACCGGCACCAAAATCTCGGCGATTGCGCATGTCGGCCTGATCGGCTGGGCCCTGTTCGGCGGCACCTTCCGATCCGAGCCGTTGCCGATGGCCGTGCAGGATGTTTCCGTGATTTCGTCTGAGCAGTTTGCGGCGCTTCAGGCGCAGACGGACGCTCCGGATGTGCCGGAACAGCCCGGTACTCTGGAGCAACCTCCAGAGCCCGAGATTGAGGCCAGCACGCCCGAGGCGACCCCGGAAGAGCAGCCGCGCCCCGAACCCGTGGTCCCGCCAGAGCCGGAACCGGAGACGGTCCCGGAAACGGTTGAAATCCCGCCAGAGCCCGAGTTGCCGGAAGAACCGCCAACCCTGACCGAGCCGGAAACGGCAGCCTTGCCCTTACCGCCGGGCCCCGAGGCGCAGCCCAGCCCGTCCGAGCGGGTCGCGCCCGAAGCCATCGCGCCACCGCCGCCCGAAGCCAAGCCGGACGAGGTGGAAACGCCGCCTGTGTCCTTGGACGAAGGCGCCGAGACGCAGCAGGAACAGCAGGATCAGACCGCCCCGGAAGAGGCCGCGCCCGAGATCGTGACCGAAGCCGAGGAAACCGAGGAGCAATCGCCGCTAACCTCGCCGCGTCCACGTGTGCGTCCCAACCGCCCGGCACCTGCGCCGGAACCAGAGGTGGCCGAAACCCCGGATCCCGAGCCGGAAGCCCCGGCGCAAACCAATGATGATGCCATCAATGACGCCTTGGCCGAAGCCTTGGGCGGAGGCAGCGAACCGTCCGGCCCGCCGCTGACCAGCGGCGAGAAAGACGCAATGCGCGTGGCGGTATCCCAGTGCTGGAATGTCGGGTCGTTGTCGACCGACGCGCTGAATGTGGTTGTGGTCGTCGGCTTTTCGCTCAACCCCGATGGAACGGTTATTGGGGGCAGCGTTCGGCTATTGGACAGTTCTGGCGGGTCTGCGGGTGCTGAAAATCAGGCTTATCAGGCGGCAAGGCGTGCAATTTTGCGCTGTGGCGCGCGTGGATACGATCTGCCTGCTGACAAATACGATCAGTGGCAGGATATTGAGATTACATTCAATCCCGAGAGGATGCGGATCAAATGATGAAACTTCTGACCAGCCTCTTCCTTGGTCTGACCCTGATGTCGGCCCCGGTATACGCGCAAAGCGGGCCTTTGCGTCTGGAAATCGACGAAGGGATCATCGAACCCTTGCCCTTTGCGGTTCCGAATTTCGTGCCCGACGGGCCTTCGGCGTCGCAATATGCAATTGATATTTCGCGGGTCGTCGCGGCTGATCTGACCGGAACGGGGTTGTTCCGCGAAATCTCTTCGGACGCGTTCATCAGCCGGGTTAGCAGCTTTGATGCGCCGGTCCAGTTTGCGGATTGGAAGGCGATCAACGCGCAGGCGCTGGTGACCGGGGCGGTGAATGTCTCGGGCAAGCGTCTGACGGTGCGGTTCCGGGTCTGGGATGTGTTCTCGGGGCAGGAGTTGGGCAACGGTCTGCAACTGGCCGGAACCACTGACGGGTGGCGGCGGATGGCGCATAAGGTGGCCGATCAGGTCTACAGCCGGATTACCGGCGAGGGCGGGTATTTCGACAGCCGTGTTGCGTTTGTGTCGGAAAGCGGCCCCAAGGATCAGCGCCTCAAGCGGTTGGCGATCATGGATTACGACGGGGCGAATGTTCAGTACCTGACCGACAGTTCCGCCATCGTTCTCGCCCCGCGCTTTTCGCCGACCGGGGACCGGCTGCTTTATACCAGTTACGAAACCGGCAGCCCGCGCATTTACGTGCTGGACGTGGGCAGCGTTCGGCGGCAGGAGTTGAACACGCAGGGCGGCACCATGAGCTTCTCGCCCCGCTTCTCGCCGGATGGGCGGTCGATTGTCTATTCGCTGATCCAAGGCGGGAATACTGACTTGTGGAAAATGGATCTGGCCTCGGGCCAAAGCACACGCCTGACCAACACACCTGCCATTGAAACTGCCCCCAGTTATTCGCCGGACGGCAGCCAGATCGTTTTTGAAAGCGACCGTTCGGGCACGCCTCAGCTGTATGTCATGCCCGCTAATGGCGGTGAGGCGACGCGGATCAGCTTTGGTCAGGGCCGCTATGGCACGCCCGTCTGGTCTCCGCGCGGTGACCTGATTGCGTTCACCAAGCAAAACAAAGGCCGGTTCCATATCGGTGTGATGCGCACCAATGGAGATGAGGAACGGCTATTGACCTCTTCCTTCCTGGATGAAGGGCCAACATGGTCGCCGAACGGGCGCGTCATCATGTTTACCCGCGAAACGCAGGGTGCCAGCGGTCGGGCGACACTGTATTCGGTGGATATATCAGGTCGAAACCTGCGCCCGGTGCGCACGCCGGACGGGGGCAGCGACCCGTCCTGGGGACCGTTGCAGAATTGATCACCGCAAAAGCGCGGCAAAGTTCACAAGAAACCGTCTCTGTGATAGACAGGCGGCAATAAACAAAACGACGAGGCACATGAGATGAACGTATTGGGCAAAATCCTGGCCGTGGGCGCGCTGAGCGTTGTTGCGGCCTGCACCAGCAATGATCCTTCGGATTTGGGGGGCTTCGGCTCGGGCGGTGCTGGTGGCGCGCTTGTACCGGGTTCGCCAAGTGATCCACGCTCACCCGCGTATTTCCAGCAGACGGTTGGGGATCGGGTGTTGTTTGCGGTGGATCAGTCGACCCTGTCGCCACAGGCGCAAACGGTACTGCAAGGGCAGGCGGATTGGCTGCTGGCCAACCCGGACTACGTGGCCACAATCGAAGGGCACGCGGACGAGCAGGGAACGCGCGAATACAACCTGGCACTGGGCGCACGGCGCGCGAATGCAGCGCGCGAGTTTCTGATTTCGCGCGGGGTGGCGGGCAACCGTCTGACCACTGTCAGCTACGGCAAAGAACGCCCGATCGAGATTTGCAGCACCGAGGATTGCTATTCCAAAAACCGCCGCGCGGTGACGGTGCTGACCGGTTCAACCTTGGGGTAAGACGATGAGACTTGCAGGATGGGTTTTGGCCGCAGTTGTTGCAACGGCGGGCGTGGCACAAGCGCAGGATCAGCAGACGCTGGCGGATATCCGGCAGGAACTGACGGTGCTGCATGTGGAAATACAGCGCCTGAAGCGCGAGTTTTCGACCACCGGCTCGCCCGCGCCAAACCTGTCCGGCAGTTCGGTCCTTGAGCGCGTAGACGCGATTGAGGCCGAGTTGCAGCGGCTGACACGCCAGACCGAGCAGTTGAACCAGCGGGTGCAGAATATCGTGACCGATGGAACCAACCGGATCGGGGATCTTGAGTTCCGATTGGTCGAACTGGAAGGTGGCGATCTGTCCACTTTGGGAGAGACGTCAACGCTGGGCGGAGAAACTGAGACGACCGCCGCGATCACCCCTGCGCCCACGCAGCCCAGTACCTCGGACCAAGGTGAACTGGCGGTGGGTGAGCGGGCCGATTTCGACGATGCCTCGCAAGCGCTGGCCGATGGCGATTTCCAGACCGCCGCGACGATGTTTGCACAGTTTGATACCTCGTACCCCGGTAGTCCTTTGGCCCCCGAAGCGCATCTAAAACGTGGACAGGCGCTTGAAGGTCTAGGTGACACGCGCGAGGCGGCGCGGGCGTTTCTGGCCAGCTTCACCGGGGATTCCGAGGGGGCCGTTGCGCCCGATGCTCTGTTCGAACTTGGCGCGGCGCTTGGCCGTTTGGGCCAGACCGAACAGGCTTGCATAACACTCAGCGAGGTCGGAGTGCGCTTCCCCTCCTCTGGCCCGGCGGCAAGCGCCACGCAGGAAATGGCAACCTTGGGGTGTTCTTGAACAAGACCCCCACCAGCCTGACATCCGAGATTCGCGCGCGGCTGCCTGAACGGTTGCCGCAACGGCTGGGCATTGCCGTCTCGGGCGGGGGTGACTCGGTGGCGTTGATGCATCTGCTGGCTGAGATTGCGGCGAACGACGGTGTTAACCTACGCATCGCAACCGTGGATCACGGCCTGCGCCCAGAAGCCGCGCAGGAGGCCCGGCTGGTTGCAGGGCAGGCGGCTGAACTTGGCCTTCGACACGACGTTCTGAAATGGCAAGGTTGGGACGGCAAGGGCAATCTGCAGGATCAGGCGCGTCAGGCGCGCTATGCCCTGCTGACGGACTGGGCGCGGCAGAATGAGATTCCGATGATTGCCTTGGGTCACACGGCGGATGATCAGGCGGAAACGGTGCTGATGCGACTGGGTCGCGCCGCTGGTGTCACCGGTTTGGCAGCGATGCCCGTCTCGCATCATCGGGACGCCATCGAAATGATCCGGCCCATGCTGGGGATCACGCGTCAACGCCTGCGTGACCACCTGACCCAAACGGGCGTCACATGGGTCGAGGACCCATCGAATCAGGACAAAAGGTTCGACCGGATCAAGGCGCGCGAGGCTTTGGCCGGGCTAGAACCTTTGGGCGTAACTGCAGAATCCCTTTCGCGTGTGGCAAAAAATCTTGCACAAGCGCGTGAGGCACTGGCGCTTTATGCGCAGGATTCCGCACGCAAGACCACCACAGTTGTGGACGGGGACGTGTGTCTTGATCGGTCGGCGTTTGCCGCGCTGCCCGCTGAAATCCAGCGGCGCGTATTGATTGGCATAGTCGCCTGGATTTCCGGAGCCGGTTACCCACCGCGCCAAACGGCCGTGGATCAGGCCATTGATGCCCTGCAAAGCGGGCAGGCCGGGTCGTTGAACGGCTGCCTGCTGGTGCCAAGGGGCGGGAATACTTGGATTTGCAGAGAGTTTCAGGCCGTCTGCAACCTCTCATCAACCCCGTCGGACAGTTGGGACGGTCGCTGGGTCCTGACCGGTCCTGCACCCCAAGGCGTAGAAATTCGCGCATTAGGTGAGGTCGGTCTGGCGTTGCTGCCGGATTGGCGCGCGACCGGTCGCCCGCGCCTTGCGTTGCAGTCCTCGCCAGCGGTCTGGCGCGGGGATGACCTGTGCGCGGCACCTCTGGCAGGTTTCCCGAATGGGTGGACCGCAGAGCCCGCGCCGAACCGGCCCGAGTTCTACGCTTCGTTTTTATCGCATTGAACCTGCCACAATCCTCTCTATTTTAAGAGACAACCCGGCAGATCCCCATCTGCTGATATCTTTTGGGAGAATTTCCTTGGGCAACGCTCGCAATATCGCCTTCTGGGTCGTTCTGTTCTTGCTGATCCTTGCACTGTTCAATCTGTTCAGCGGACCAGGCGGAACACTTCAGAGCAATGAACGAACCTATTCCGACTTTGTCAGCGCCGTGCAGAACGGTGAGGTCAAGAATGTGACGCTGGACGGTGAACAGATTCGCTATACCACAGAAACCGGCGGGACATTCGTGACGATCAAACCCGGCGATGCCGAAGTCACCAAACTGCTGATCGACGAAAACATCCCCGTACGCGCTGAGAAACAGCAGCAATCGGGTTTCCAGTCGTTCCTGATCACGCTGTTGCCCTTCCTGCTGCTGATCGGTGTCTGGGTCTATTTCATGAACCGGATGCAGGGCGGCGGCAAAGGCGGTGCGATGGGCTTTGGCAAGTCCAAGGCCAAGATGCTGACCGAAAAGCATGGCCGTGTGACCTTTGACGACGTGGCGGGTATCGACGAGGCCAAGGAAGAGCTGGAAGAAATCGTTGAATTCCTGCGCAACCCGCAGAAATTCTCGCGCCTTGGCGGCAAGATTCCCAAGGGCGCGCTGCTGGTTGGCCCTCCGGGTACCGGTAAGACGCTGCTGGCCCGTGCCATTGCGGGTGAGGCAGGCGTGCCGTTCTTCACCATTTCGGGCTCGGATTTTGTTGAAATGTTTGTGGGTGTCGGTGCCTCGCGCGTGCGCGACATGTTCGAGCAGGCCAAGAAAAACGCACCTTGTATCGTGTTCATCGATGAGATCGACGCCGTGGGTCGCCATCGTGGCGCAGGCTACGGCGGTGGTAATGATGAGCGCGAACAAACCCTCAACCAGTTGCTGGTCGAGATGGACGGGTTCGAGGCTAATGAAGGCGTGATCATCCTGGCCGCCACCAACCGCAAGGACGTTCTGGACCCAGCGCTGCTGCGTCCGGGCCGGTTTGACCGGAATGTGACCGTTGGCAACCCAGATATCAAAGGTCGAGAGAAGATTTTGGGCGTGCACGCGCGCAAGACCCCCTTGGGCCCCGATGTCGATCTGCGCATCATCGCGCGCGGGACGCCGGGCTTCTCGGGTGCCGATCTGGCAAACCTCGTGAACGAGGCCGCCCTGATGGCTGCCCGTGTGGGTCGTCGCTTTGTCACCATGGAAGATTTCGAGAATGCCAAGGACAAGGTGATGATGGGGGCTGAGCGCCGCTCGATGGTGCTGACCCAGGACCAGAAGGAAAAGACGGCCTATCACGAGGCTGGTCACGCTGTGGTCGGTCTGGAATTGCCGCTGTGCGATCCGGTCTATAAGGCGACGATCATTCCGCGCGGTGGCGCGCTGGGTATGGTTGTGTCGCTACCGGAAATGGACCGCCTGAACTATCACCGCGATGAGTGTGAGCAGAAGCTGGCGATGACCATGGCCGGTAAGGCTGCCGAGGTCATCAAATACGGTGAAGATCACGTCTCGAACGGTCCGGCTGGCGACATCATGCAGGCCAGCCAGTTGGCCCGCGCGATGGTGATGCGCTGGGGCATGTCGGACAAGGTCGGCAATATCGACTATGCCGAAGCGCATGAAGGCTATCAGGGCAACACCGCCGGTTTCTCGGTTTCAGCGCACACCAAAGAGCTGATCGAGGAAGAGGTGAAGCGCCTGATCCAGCAAGGCTATGAGCGCGCGCATAAAATCCTGACCGACAAGAACGAGGCTTGGGAACGTCTGGCGCAGGGGCTGCTGGAATACGAAACCCTGACCGGCGACGAGATCAAGCGCGTCATGAATGGCGAGTCGCCCACCGAAGGCGACGACGAAGGTGACAAGCCGGATGAGGGCAGCGCGCCCAGCGTCACGGCCATTCCCAAGACCAAACCCAAGAAAACCCCGCCCGAAGGTGGGATGGAACCTGAGCCAACCGCATAAACAAAAAAAAACCCGGAGCCAGCCTCCGGGTTTTCTCTTTTCATCAGGTCGGTGCCGGGCATTATGCGCGCAAGGACGCTGATAAGAAGGGAAGGCCTATGCCGTTTTTGCGCGAAACCGAGTTCACTGGCGAAGTGATCTGGCTGGGCCATGTACCGGCAGGGCAGTCGTTGCGGGCTGAGCCGGTTGATACCTTGCAGCTAGATTTCGACGGTGTGCGCGGCGAACGGCATGAAGGGCTTAACCGGGCGTCCTGCGTGCGCGTCAAGAACCTGTATCCGCAGGGCACCGAGATCAGGAACGTCAGGCAGCTGTCGGTCCTGTCGGCCGAGGAATTGGCCGGGATATCGGCCGAGATGGGGTTGGATGATCTTGATCCGTCGTACCTTGGGGCGTCGATTGTCGTGAAGGGTATTCCCGATTTTTCGCATGTTCCGCCATCCTCGCGCTTGCAGGCCGACAACGGTGCGACGATCACCGTGGATATGGAAAACGCCCCCTGCGTTCTGCCGGGGCGTGAGATTGAACAGGATCACAGCGGTCACGGTGCCGCCTTCAAACCCGCAGCCAAAGGGCGGCGCGGGGTGACGGGTTGGGTCGAACGACCCGGTTCCCTGCGAATTGGCGGCAAAATGCGATTGTTTGTCCCTGATCAGCCAATCTGGCAGCCATAAGGCCCATTCGTTTCCGATTTGAAACTCACGATATCCGGCGACGCCGTTTCGCGGCATGAATATGTCGGAATCCATAGCCATCGGAATTGTGTACGACTGTATGGGTTGCACAGCGCCGACGCGCTGCGTCGGTTTTGCAAGGCATTCAATCAGGGACCCTGGCCAATGAGCTACAAATCCGACATCGAAATCGCCCGCGAAGCGAACAAGAAGCCGATTCAGGAAATCGGCGCCAAGATCGGCATCGATTCCGCCGATCTGCTGCCCTATGGCCACGACAAGGCGAAAGTCAGCCAGGACTTCATCAACTCGGTGCAGGACCGTGAAGACGGCAAGCTGATCCTTGTAACCGCGATCAACCCAACCCCGGCAGGTGAGGGTAAGACCACGACCACTGTGGGGCTGGGTGACGGTCTGAACCGCATCGGCAAGAACGCGATGATCTGTATCCGTGAGGCCTCGCTCGGCCCGAACTTCGGCATGAAGGGCGGCGCTGCAGGTGGCGGGTATGCGCAGGTTGTTCCGATGGAGGAAATGAACCTGCACTTCACCGGCGACTTCCACGCGATCACCAGCGCGCACAGCCTGCTGTCGGCGATGATCGACAACCACATCTATTGGGGTAACGAGGCCGAGATCGACACCCGTCGCGTTGCATGGCGTCGCGTGGTCGACATGAACGACCGGGCCCTGCGTCAGATCACGGCGTCTCTGGGCGGTGTATCGAACGGCTTCCCGCGCGAAGCAGGTTTTGACATCACCGTGGCCTCTGAGGTTATGGCGATCCTGTGCCTCGCGACCGACCTGAAAGACCTGGAAAAGCGTCTGGGCGACATCATCGTCGCTTACCGCCGCGACAAGACCCCGGTTTACTGCCGCGACATCAAAGCCGAAGGCGCGATGACCGTTCTGCTGAAGGACGCGATGCAGCCGAACCTGGTGCAGACGCTGGAAAACAACCCGGCCTTTGTCCACGGCGGCCCGTTCGCGAACATCGCACATGGCTGTAACTCGGTCATCGCGACCAAGACCGCTCTGAAAGTCGCAGACTATGTCGTGACCGAAGCGGGTTTCGGGGCCGATCTGGGTGCCGAGAAGTTCATGAACATCAAGTGCCGCAAAGCGGGCATCGCTCCGTCGGCTGTGGTGCTGGTTGCCACCGTGCGCGCGATGAAGATGAATGGCGGCGTTGCCAAGGCTGATCTGGGTGCCGAGAATGTTGATGCCGTGAAATCGGGCTGCGCCAACCTGGGCCGTCACATCGAAAACGTGAAATCGTTCGGTGTTCCGGTTGTGGTCGCCATCAACCACTTTGTCACCGACACCGATGCCGAAGTAAAGGCCGTGAAAGACTATTGCGGCGATCACGGGGTCGAGGCGGTTCTGTCACGTCACTGGGAACTGGGGTCCGAAGGCTCGGCTCCGCTGGCCGAGAAAGTGGTCGAAATCGTCGAGGGCGGCACCGCGAACTTCGCGCCGATCTATCCTGACGAGATGCCGCTGTTCGAAAAGATCGAAACCATCGCCAAGCGCATCTACCGCGCTGACGAGGTTCTGGCCGACAACAAGATCCGCAATCAGCTGCGCGAATGGGAAGACGCGGGCTATGGCAACCTCCCGGTCTGCATGGCGAAAACCCAGTATTCGTTCTCGACCGACCCGACCCTGCGGGGCGCGCCTACCGGCCACTCGGTTCCGGTGCGCGAGGTGCGGCTAAGCGCCGGTGCGGGCTTCATCGTGGTTGTCTGCGGTGAGATCATGACCATGCCCGGCCTGCCCCGCAAACCCGCGGCTGAGACGATTCGCCTCAACGACGAAGGCCAGATCGAGGGCTTGTTCTAAGCGCCTGAATGATACATCTCGTGGTTCGGGGGTATCCCCGGACCACAGGAGATTAAAATGTCCATTCTGACACTGCCGCAAGACTGTCACTCGATGCCGGAGTTGCGGGTTCAGATCGACAAGCTGGATCGCCAACTGATCGAATTGCTGGTGACGCGCGCGGGCTATATCGACCGCGCATCCCAGTTGAAACCGGCCGAGGGCCTGCCGGCCCGTATCCCGGATCGTGTTGAAGAGGTGGTGCAGCGCGTGCGCGCAAGCTCTGACGAATTGGGCATGGACCCGGATTTGGCCGAAAAGCTGTGGCGCATTTTGATTGACTGGTCGATCGCGCGGGAAGAGCGCGTGCTCGGCCCTGACTGAGAAACCGGGCGCTTCCTGCGCCCGATCCGTTTTGAAAGAAGGGATCACAGGATGGTAGCCCAGGTTATCGACGGGAAGGCTTTTGCCGCCAAGGTGCGCGCTCAGGTCGCCGATCAGGTCGCAAAGCTGAAAGAAGAAAACGGCATCACGCCCGGTCTAGCGGTGGTGCTGGTGGGCGAGGACCCGGCAAGCCAGGTCTATGTGCGGTCCAAGGGCAAGATGACTGTCGAGGTCGGCATGAACTCGTACGAGCACAAGCTGGAGGCCGACACTTCGGAAGAGGATCTGCTGGCGCTGATCGACAGGCTGAACAATGATCCGGCGGTGCACGGCATTCTGGTGCAACTGCCGCTGCCGGGGCATCTGAACGAAGACCTGGTGATCAACTCGATCGATCCGGCCAAGGATGTGGATGGCTTCCACATCTCGAATGTGGGTCTGCTGGGGACCGGTCAGAAGTCGATGGTGCCCTGCACGCCACTGGGCTGTCTGATGATGCTGCGCGACCACCATGGCTCGCTGTCCGGGATGGATGCGGTTGTGATCGGGCGGTCGAACATCGTCGGCAAACCGATGGCGCAACTGCTGCTGGGCGATAGCTGCACCGTGACCATCGCGCATTCTCGCACTAAGGACCTGCCGGATGTGGTCCGCCGCGCCGATATCGTCGTGGCCGCGGTGGGACGCCCCGAGATGGTGCCCGGCGACTGGATCAAGGAAGGGGCCACAGTGATCGACGTGGGCATTAACCGCATCGAACGTGACGGCAAGAACAAGCTGGTGGGCGACGTGGGTTATGCCAGCGCGGCTGAGCGCGCAGGCGCGATCACTCCGGTTCCGGGGGGCGTCGGCCCGATGACCATTGCCTGCCTCCTGGCCAACACACTGACCGCGTGCTGCCGCGCCAACGGTCTGCCGGAACCCGAAGGTCTGACCGCCTGATCCTGCTGGCGCGGGTGCACCCTGTGCCATAACCCGGAATATTCAAGATGCCCTGTCCCCTATATCCGGGGGCAGGGCATTTCTTTGAATGGGTTTGCTTGTATTCGATTTCGTGATATGTCCGATATTCCAAGTGGTTACTAAGTAAGACCGCAGTTTTCCGGGCAAGTGTTTGTGTGACGCGGGAAATTGCGCTCGGAATACGTATGAATATCGAAGTCAGTGAGATCAGAACTGTTCTAAGCCCTCAGCGCATCGTCGCGGCGCTCGTTTTTCTACCATTGCTGGCTTATGTGTTTCCGCCCTTCATGGACGGGGAATTGCCGTTCGGTCTGCGCCTTGTGTTCTGGGTCGGTGTGATGATCATCGCGCTCAGCGCGACATGGACTGCCCGGAAACTGCTGCGTGACAAATTGGTGCTGGTCAAACTGCCGTGGCGTGATCTTGCTTTTGCCACCGTGATGCTGGCTTTGCTGACGCCGATGTTGTGGTTGCTGGCCTGGGTGTGTTTCACCTGTATCGGCAAGATGGCGCCCGAGGCGCATGCGGTCGCCGTCTACGGCATCCTGTTCGCCGCAGGTCTTGTGCTGGTCCGCCGCGGTGATCTGCATACGCGGGAGGTCGAAGAAAAACCTGTCCAGCCGCGACTGGTCCGACGGTTGCCCGCCGGGTTCGAAGGCAAGATTTTCCGCCTGACCGTGAAGGACCACAACGTGGATGTCGTCACCTCTGAGGGGACGTTCACAATTCGGTCCCGACTGACAGACGCCATCGATGAAATGGAGCCTGTACCGGGCCATTGCTCGCATCGCTCGCATTGGGTTACGGACGCGTCGATCATGGGTGTCGAGAAGGCCGAGGGCAAAACCTTCCTGCGACTGGTCAATGGCGATCTCGTGCCCGTCAGCCGCAAGTACAAGCCCATGCTGGAAGAGGACGGGCTGATCTGAGCCTAACGTGGCATCGGCACCATCTGAGGGGTTGGGCCGGTCAGAATGGCCTTGGCCTGAGGTCCCATTAGCGTCGTCAGAACATCGTCTGTGCTGCGCAGCCCGCCGGTATAGGTGCCGTAGGCTGGCAGGATCAGCCGGGCGTGGTCCAGCAGGAAGGCAGGCCGGGAAATCGACCTGCCCTTGAGCGTCAAACGCGCTTTGGGGTGAAAATGCCCTGAAACCTCGCCTGTTGCGTCGGGTTGTGCGATGTGGCGAAAGACAAGCGGCCCGCAGGTCCATTCAGACAGATGTGCGCCGCCCAGCTCGATCGGTCCCGGATCGTGATTGCCTTCGATCCAAATCCAACGTCGACCAGCTTGCAGCGCCGCTATTCGCAGCTTTTCATCCGCTGCCAAAGCGCTGGAAGCGTCCAGATCGTCAAAGCTGTCGCCCAGACAAACCACGACCTCAACCCCTGTCCGGTCAAGGTCCGCCGACAACCGATCCAGCGTTTCACGGCTGTCATAAGGCGGAAGGGTCAATCCACTGCGCCGCGCCATCCTTTCGGACTTGCCCAGATGCAGGTCCGAGACACAGAGCATGCTCTGCCCCGGCCACCAGAGCGCGCCGGAGGGCAGGGCAAAAAGATCCGCACCGCAAAAGGAAAATCCCAATTTGTTCATGGTAAGTTCATTATATGTTTCAGCGTTGCGCGCAAGGTATTTTACAGATTGTCCAGCCCGGCGGCTTCCAGCAGACGGGCGCTTTCCTCTGCCAGCAAGCGTTCCTCGGCCGCGCCTTTGACCGGAATTTTGCCGACTTCCAGAAACAGCGGTGCGGCCAGCGGTGAAACCCGATCAAGGCGCATCAGATCAATCCGGTCGCCGATACGCGCGATCATCGCTTCGATCCGGCCAAAATCGACCAGACCGCGCATGGCTTCTTCGCGGGTGATTTGCATCAACAGGTGGTCCGGGTCGTATTTCAGCAGCGTGTCATACAGGATGTCCGATGAAAACGTCGCCTGCCGCCCGCTTTTGCGTTGCCCGCCCGTGTTGCGCTCGATCAGACCAGCTATTGTGGCCGAGGCGCGGAAGGTCCGTTTCATGACGGCATTTCCCGCCAGCCACGTGTCCAACCCCTGCCGCAGCGCGTCCAGACGGAACAGCGGGCTGGGGTCCGTGACCGCGTCCAGACCCCAGATCAGGGTGGCATAATCCGTGGCGACAAAGCCAAGGGGGGCCAGACCCGTCTCCTCCATCCGTTTGGTCAACAACAGGCCGAGCGTTTGCTGCGCATTGCGCCCGGCAAAGCCGTAGACGCACAGATGCTCGCGCCCGTCGCTGGGGAAGCTTTCGATCAGCAGGCGGTCGCGCTGGGGCAGGCGGGACATGTCCCGTTGCAAGGCCAGCCAGTCGGCGGTGTGGCGGGGCAGTTGCGGCCAGTCGGGTTGGGCGAACATGCGCAGGATACGATCGCTCAGCTGGGTCGAGGTGGCAAATTTCGTCCCCATAAAAGTGGCGATCTTGGGCTTTTTGTCGGCCCGGCGGCTGACCTCGACCACCATCTCGCGCAGTCCTTCATAGCGCACGATCTGGCCGCCGATCAGGAAGGTATCTCCGGGTGTGAGCGAGGCGGCAAAGCCTTCCTCGACCTCGCCCAGTGGCTTGCCACCCCGGTTGCGTTTCAGGCGCACCTTCAGGGTGTCGGTGTCCTGTATGGTCCCAAGGTTCATGCGGATGCGCGCGGCGGCACGGGGGTCGCGCAACTGCCACAGCCCATCGGGACGCTGCAGCAGCCGCTGCCAGCGGTCATAGGCGCGCAGGGCATAGCCACCGGTTGCGCAGAACTCCAGACATGCGTCGAATTCCGGACGGGTCAGATCGGCAAATGGCCCGGCTGAGGTCATTTCCGTGAACAGTGCGTCAGCCTCGAACGGCCCCGCCGCCGCAGCAATCAGGATATGCTGGCAGAGCACATCGCGGGGGCCTGCGCCGCGTGGCTCGCCATCCAGTTCATGCGCTTTTGCAGCCTCTAACGCGGCGACGCATTCCACCACTTCGAACCGGTTGGCAGGCACCAAAAGGGCCTTGGACGGCGCGTTGTAGCGGTGGTTCGCCCGCCCGATCCGCTGCACCAATCGCTTGACGTTCTTGGGCGCACCGATCTGGATGACCAGATCGACATCCCCCCAGTCGATGCCCAGATCCAAAGAGCCGGTGCAGACGATGGCCCGCAGATCACCACGCACCATGGCGGCCTCGACCCGTTCACGCTGCTGACGGTCCAGACTGCCGTGATGGATGCCGATGGGCAGGCCTTCGTCATTTGCAAGCCACAGATTGTGAAAGAAAATCTCGGCCTGCGCGCGGGTATTGTGAAAGATCAGCGTGGTCTTGTGCTGCCGGACCTGCTCCAGCACTGCCGGGATCGCATACGCCGCGCCGCCACCCGACCACGGGGGCATTTCTTCGGTTGCCAGCATCGCGATGTCGGGGTCAGGGCCGGGGTCGGCCTGTATGATCCGGCAAGGGTCCGGGTGCCGCGCCAGAAAGCGGGCGATCCCTTCGGGGTCTTCGACCGTCGCCGACAGGCCGACGCGGCGCAGATCGGGGCAGAGGGTTTGCAACCGTGCCAGCGCCAGCATCAACTGATCCCCACGTTTGCTTTCGGCAAGGGCATGGATTTCATCCACGATCACCCTCTGCACCCCATCAAACATGCGCGGGGCGTCCTCATAAGAGGTCAGCAGGGCAAGGCTTTCAGGTGTTGTCAGCAGAATATGGGGCGGGTCAGCGCGCTGACGTTTCTTTTGCGTCGCGGATGTATCGCCGGTTCGATCTTCGATGCGGATGGGCAGGCCAATCTCATCCACCGGCGTGCGAAGATTGCGTTTGATATCCGCCGCCAAGGCTTTCAGCGGTGAGACATAGATCGTGTGTAACCCGCTATGTGCGCCCTCGGCCAGTTCAGCCAGAGACGGCAGAAACCCGGCCATTGTCTTGCCGCCCCCGGTGGGGGCGATCAGCAGCGTCGCCGGATCACGCGCCCGGTCGAACATGTCTTGCTGATGGGGGTGGATGGACCAGCCTTTGGCCGAAAACCAATCGGTGATCCGGGCGGGAATCTGCGTCATAGGCGCAGATTAACCGCCCTCGTGCCGGAATGGCACGGCGTTATTTGACGATTTTCTCGTCCTTGACGAACATGTTGGCCCAGGCGCGGTCGATCAGGTCTGGGCTCATCTGATAAGGGATGCCCTCGAATTCGCAGATCGAGATCATCTGATCGATCAGGAAGATCGGCTGATAGTTCGCATAGATATTGTCGATGGTCGGGTATTTGACCTTCAGCAAGTGGACCAGAGCGGCCTCATCCAGCGGCATGCCGCGTTTGCGGGCCACCATGGCAAAGATTTTCAGGAAGTTCTCCTGGTTCGGGCCGTCGATTTTGATCTTGAAAAAGATCCGGCGCAGGGCGGCTTGGTCGAAAATCTCGTTCGGGTGGAAGTTGGTCGAGAAGATGACCAACGTGTCAAACGGCACCTCGAACTTTTCACCCGATTGCAAGCCCAGAATATCCTTGTTCTCTTCCAGCGGAACAATCCAGCGGTTGACCAGCGCCTGCGGCGGCTCCGCCTGACGGCCAAGGTCGTCCACGATGAAGATGCCGCCGGTCGATTTCAACTGCAACGGGGCCTGATAGGTCCGCGCGGTGGGGTTGTAGACCAGATCCAGCATGGACAGCGACAGTTCACCACCCGTCACAACGGTGGGGCGTTCGCATTGCACATAGCGCGAGTCGAACCGCTTGCGGCGGCGCAGGCTGTTGGGGTCGTCGGCTTCCTGCTCGATCGCGGTGTGCACGATCGGGTCATAGACGGTGATTACCTGACCGGCATATTCGATGGCATAGGGCACATAAACATTGTCGCCCAAAGCATCGCGGATACCGTTCGAAATCGAGGATTTACCATTGCCCGGAGGGCCATACATCAGGATCGAGCGGCCCGCACTGACCGCCGGACCAAGATGGTCCAACAGGCTATCGGGCAGGACCAGATGGCCCATGGCACCGACCAATTGCTCACGCGTGACCTGAATGTTGCGGATCGACTGGCGCTTGACCTGCTGGCGATAAACGTCCAGCGGCACCGGCATCGCGCCAAAATATTCAGACTGGCTAAGCGCGTCCAATGCGCGGGCCTTGCCTGCATCGGTCAGCTGATAGCCCATTTCATTGCCGCTATTGGCGTTCAGGGTGCCTGTCGCTTCGATCAGTTTCTGTTCGCGCGCGATGTCGATCAGTTCCTGCGTGACCGAACCGGGCAGGCAGACCGCCTCGGCAACTTCGGACACAGTGCTGGCGTTCTTACGGAAGATCGTTTTCAGCAGAATGTCCCGCATCATCACCAGCGGGAGCTGCATCTCCCCCAAACCTTTGGGGGCAGGAGGGGCCATAACAGAGGAAGCTTGCATATTCATGAGCGACGCTCGTCCATCCAAAAAATCACACAAATGCCCGCAAACGGGCGACTTGTGGGAAATCTGGCCCAGCTTTATGGCGGGACCAAGGCAGCGACATGGCGCGGTGATGATAGTTTACGAACCGTAAACAGTGCCCAGAATCAAATACATCGCCAAAGCTCCGGCAAGGGCAAGGCCCATCGGGAACTTTTTGCCCCGGTCCCAGCTTTCCCAATGCGGCGCGATTGCGCGCAAGCGGGTGTGGCGGGCCAGCCGATGCGTGACTACGGCACCCAAAACGGTTGCCATCAAAATCGCAAGCACGACACCCAAGTCCTGAACCCAGACAAACGGTGCAGCCGCCGCCAGAAACTTGGCATCACCCGCGCCGACAGCGCCGATGGCATTCAGGACCATACCGGCGATCAGGATCACGGGAAGATGCAGCAATTGCCAGACATAAGGCGGAAAGGCGACGGGGAATGGCCCCAGCTTTCCGCTGAGTGTGCTGGTCGACCACGGGGGCAGGGCGATCAGCCCGACAACCACATAGACCAGCGCCAAAGCCACAACGGCGTGGTTCTTGATCCGCATCTCACGCATATCGGTGAAGGCGACGTAGAAACAGATCGGCAGAATGAACGGCAGAAACCACACCGCCGCCCGAACAGGGATGTCCATTTAGGTGGATTCCTCAAGCGCACGCAGCGAACGGACGGCTTCGTCGAAATGCTGCGGATGGGTCGAGATCGCCTCGCGGAACAGGTTCTTGGCTGTGGTTACGTCGCCCTGTTTCACAGCCGAGATCCCCATGGTGTTCAGCAGGCGCGCCCGTTCGATCTGTGACATGGGAACAACCGGCAGGCTGTAATTTCCCTGTGCAGAGCGGGCCAGAACCAGATTGTTCTTTGCGGTAAACAGCGAACTGTCCTGCCGGATTGCATCGGTGAACAAACGCTCTGCCTCGGCGTATTGCCCGCGTGAGAGTTTTGAGAACCCCCAGTTGTTCATCACGCTGCCCGGGCGCGTGGTCAGGCCAACCGCAGTTTCATAGAAATGGTCTGCGCGTTTCCATTCTTTTCTGGAATCGGCCACGACCGCCTCGAGCCGGTAACGTTTGAACGTCTCATAGGTTGGCGGAACCGTGTCCAGAACCGATTTGGCCTGCGCCCAATCGCCATTTCTGACCAGAGCATCCGCGTACTCGACCTTGTCCGAGCTGTTGGCCCCTTTCATTGTCGTCACGCGTTTCCAGGCCGATACCGCTTCGGTCGTGCGTTTGGCGCGCCCAAGTGAAATGGCCAGACCGCGTTGAAGGTCGATCCGGTTGGGGCTTTTGCTGGCTGCGTTGTGGAAATAGGTCACCGCCTCATTCGGGTCCGCCGCGTTCAGCAGAACATCGTTCAGGTTGGTTTCGTCGATGACGTTCACTTCCTGAAACGTGCGTTCAACCTTTTCTTCGGCGGTTTCCTTTTCGCAAGCGGCTAGAATGAGCCCACTGAGAATGAGGGATGGAATCAAGAATTGGTGGCGCATTTTTGCGTCCTTTACTGCTCTTGCCTCGATTACTGGATTTTGCGTAGCGTAAATTGCCCGTCGCCAAGCTGCTCCAGCGTATATTCTTGTTCTTGGGGGGTATTATTAACAGGATTTTCCATTTTTGCGAGTGCTAAGCGCAGATTGTCGCGAATTGCGTCACTTTCGCCATTGTCCAGCGCAAAGGCCCGTTGAAAGACCTGAGCGGCTTCGGGGTATTCCTGCAATTCCATCAGCAGAACACCCAGATTATTCCAGGCGATGGGCCAGTCCGTATCATCCTCGACCGCCTGCCGCAGCAGGGGTTCCGCCTGACCCAATCGACGCAGCCCAACATTGGCGGTTCCCATCGAGGTCAGGACCTCCGGGGTCATCCCCTGATCCAATGCGGCGCGGGTAAAGCTTTCCAACGCAAGTTCGTATTCACCCGCTGCCATCAACCGGTTGCCAACGGTGATGTGGTCGACCGACTTGCCTTTGGGATCGACGCCCGGCGCATCCAGCCCATTGGACAGACCGCCTTCGGTGCAAGAAGCCACCGTGGCGATAACCACAGTGGCTTGAAGCAATCGGCGTAGCCGGGACAGGACACACCTGAGTTTTGTTTTCATAAGCGATCCATCAGCGACCGAAGCTCGAAATCACGTTTGCCGAGGGGCCGACCAGAATGATCAACAGCGGCGGCACCGTCAGCATCATTGTGACCAGAGTCATTTTCGTAGGCAACTTGTTTGCGGCTTCTTCTGCCCGCATGACCCGTTTGTCACGCATTTCACCGGCATAAACCCGCAGAGCTTCGGCAATCGATGTACCAAATGTTGCCGATTGGATCATCACGGTCACAAATGAACTGACATCCTGCACACCGCAACGGGTTCCAAAGTCCCGCAGAACGGTGTCCTTGTCCTTACCGGCCTTCATCTCATAGGCGACGACCTCAAATTCCTGAGCGATGTCGGGGTAGGAGGATTTCATTTCACTTGCGACGCGCACGATGGCCTGATCAAGGGACTGCCCTGCTTCGACACAGACCAGCATAAGGTCGAGTGTATCAGGAAACCCGGACGTGATTGCCTCTTGCCGTTCGGCGACCCGGCGCGTGATCCAGTATTTCGGGATCATGTATCCCACGCCGCCCGGCAACAGCACCCGGATGACCATTTGCTGAGTGGTGAATTCCTGGTCACCGGAAAACACGGTTATCAACAGAACGCCCAGAACAATACCAATGATCCCTAGGGCGAACTGCGCAAAGTGGAAAAACCGAACCGCGTCCTTGGACTGATAACCTGCTTGTCTCAGTTTCAGCTGGACGGCCGAGTATTCTTCCTGGTCCTTCGGCTCAAGGAAAGTTGCGAATTTCTCAAGCTGCTCATTCTGGCTGCCGTGCCGCAGCTTGTCTTTCTTGTCCTTCTTGGTTGCCTTTGGTGCCGCATTGGCGCGCTGAAGCTTTTTGAGCGGATCCTCGGGCTGGCTCATCATCAGCGAGACAGCAACACCGATCAGGACAAGGCCAAGAATTCCAACCACGATCAGAGGGCCAAACTCTCCCAAGTTCTCCGTAAGCAAATCATTGATTTTTGTCAGAAACTCCATGGGATCGCCCTCAGACCTTGATGTTTGTGATGATCTTCATGACGATCAGGTTCAGCGTCAGCATGATACCAACGATGAAACAGGCCGGGATGAACCACTGGTGGTCCAGAACCTCGTCGTAGTATCCGGGATCTTTTACCAAAACGAAAACCAGACAGAAGATTGGGAAGCCGGACAGGAATTTACCGGACCATTGCGCTTCGGCCGTGATCGCCTTGACGCGGCGGAATAGGCGGAACCGGGCGCGAATGACTTGGGCCAAGCCTGCCAAAATCTCAGCAAGGTTGCCACCGGATTGCTGTTGGATACCCACGGCAACCGCAAGGAACCGCAAGTCCTGCATATCCAGACGTTCGGCCATATCCTTCAGCGCTTCACCCACGTCGCGACCATAGGCGCATTCATCCGCGATGACACCAAATTCGGTGCCCAGCGGGTCCTGCACTTCGTTCGCAACCACCTGAATAGTCGATACAAACGGGTTACCAACCCGCAGCGAGCGTACCATCAGTTCAACAGCGTCAGGCAATTGCTCTTCGATCATTCCCATGCGCTTTTTGGCCTTGTGGTTGACCCAGGCGTAGACGCCACCAACGCCAATCGCGATCGAGATGGCGACGCGCAGAACCATCTCAGTGGCGGTTCCGATGCTCAGCCCCATGAATGCCACAACCGACACGAGGCACATGATCATGATCAGTTGGCGGGGCGAGAACGCAATTGCCGCCTTCTGCGCCTTGTCTGCCAGCAATGAATACAGAGGGATGCTCTGCGATTTCATATGCTGTTGCATTTCCTTGCGCAGCTGTTCCAGCACCTGCTCGCGCCCGGCGCCTTTTTCCAACATGTCGAGGCGACGGTTGACCCGGCTGTTCAGGCTGATCGACTTGCCAAAGGCGACAAGATAGATGCCTTCGACCAAGGCGAGAACCCCCACAAAGATGGCGACATAGATGATCGCCTCCATAGGCACTTGCATGTAAGTTTCTCCTACATTGTGGTTGGGTCGTAGATCGACGCCGGTAGATCAAAGCCCCACAGACGGAAGCGTTCGGAATAGTGGCTGCGCACACCCGTAGCGGTGAAATGCCCGATGATTTTGTTGTCGGGTGTCAGGCCAACACGTTGAAATCTAAAGATTTCCTGCATCGAGATCACGTCGCCTTCCATCCCCGTGATTTCGGTGATCGAAGTCATGCGACGCGAACCGTCCTGAAGACGGCTGGCTTGCACGATCAGGTTCACAGCGGATGAGATCTGGCTGCGTACGGCCTTGATCGGCATTTCGATCCCTGCCATCGCGATCATGTTTTCCAGACGCGAGATACCATCGCGGGCCGAGTTGGCGTGGATCGTGGTCATCGATCCGTCGTGGCCGGTGTTCATCGCCTGCAGCATGTCGATCACCTCGGCGCCACGCGTCTCGCCCACGATGATGCGGTCGGGGCGCATACGCAGAGCGTTTTTCAAGCAGTCGCGCGGGCTGACCTCACCCTTGCCTTCGACGTTGGGCGGGCGGCTTTCCATGCGGCCCACATGGGTCTGTTGCAGCTGAAGTTCCGCCGTATCCTCGATGGTCAGGATGCGTTCGGCATCATCGATAAAGCTGGACAGTGCGTTCAGGGTGGTCGTTTTACCGGAACCCGTACCGCCCGAGACGATGATGTTCAGACGGGTCGATACCGCAGCCTGTAGATAGGCGGCCATTTCTTCGGTAAACGCGCCGAAATTGACCAGATCGTCGATGCCAAGCTTGTCTTTCTTGAACTTACGAATGGAAACCAGCGAGCCGTCGACGGCAATCGGCGGCACCATCGCGTTGAAACGCGAGCCATCGGCCAGACGGGCGTCAACGTAAGGGTTTGATTCATCGACACGACGACCCACCGCGGAGACGATCTTGTCGATGATCCGCATCAGGTGCTTTTCATCCTTGAACGTGATGTCGCTGAGTTCCAGCTTACCGGCGCGTTCCACAAAGATCTGCTGCGGACCATTGACCAGAATATCGTTGACCGTGTCATCCTGCAGCAGCGTTTCCAGCGGGCCAAGTCCGGTGACTTCGTCATAAAGCTCTTTGTTCAGCTGGGTTCGGTCGTCGCGGTTCAGAACAATGTTCTTGGCTTCCAGCACTTCGCTGGCGATTGCGCTGATTTCCGCGCGCAGTTCCGCTTCACCTGCGTTCTCCAACGCTGCGAGGTTCAGATTTTCCAGCAGTTCGCGATGCAGTTCGATCTTAATCTCGCCCAGACGCTCTTTGCGTTTGCGGTCGCGGTCCGAACCCATCGCCTCGGCCGCTTTCTTTTGCAGTGGTTTGCGGGCCACGGCGTTTGGGGTAGGGGCCGCTGCCGGTGCGGCCGCTTCAGGCGCTTTCGACGGCGCTTGTACTGGCTGCGCTTCGGGCTGTTTCTTGTATCTTGAAAACACGGCTTATCCCCCCTTGGGATGGTTTTACGCGGCCTCGGCGCTGCTGCTGCCCAGGCTGTGAAGTGATTTCGCAAGTTTTGCGAATTCGCGGCGCAATGGGTTCTTTGCGGCGGAACTTGCCAAGGGCAGTCCGTGATCTCCGCTTTGCATCACGGGTTTGCCACCATCCGGCAATTGCAGATCGATCGAAATCCCAAGGCTTTCGCCCATACGTTTGACCCGGCCTTTTCCATTCAGGTCGGTGAATTTGGGTGCACGATTCAGGGCGAAGCGCAGCTTGTTGAAGGGCAGTTCTTCAGCCTGCAATGCGCGTTTCAGGCGCAGCGCGTTCTGGGCCGACCGCATGTCCAGCTCGATCATGGCAAAATAAACATGCGCCGCCTGCAAAACGGTTTCAGACCACAGAACCAGCGTCTTGGGCATGTCCACGATCACATAGTCAAAATGCTTGCGCGCCATGTCGATGACGCGCTGAATGTCTTCCGGCGTGATCAGGTCTAGCGGGACCATGTCAGAGGGCGCTGTCAACACCTGCAGCTTTTCTTCATAACTTTGAAGCGCTTGCGAGAAGACCTCATCATCCATATTGGCTGTGTCCGACAGCATTTCGAACACGGTTTCGCGGCGCGGCAGATCCAGATATGTGGAAACGGTGCCGTATTGAAGATCCAGATCGATCAGGCAAACAGTCGGTGCGTCCTTGTCGGAAACACAGGCAAGCTCCCACGCAAGGTTCACCGCCATTGTGGTTGATCCGACACCACCGGCCAGACCATGCACAACGAACAGGGCACCTTCCTTGGCATCTCCGCCCGCCAGCGGCACCGCGGCCGCCTGCGCAACGGCAACCGGGTCGGGTTGGTTCAGGCGTTCAATAGCTTCCTGCAATTCGCCTTCGGGCAGAGGGTAGGGGACAAACTCGTCCGCGCCCTTGCGCAGCAATTGGTGAAGGGCAGCAGGTGTGACGTCCTCGGCGATCAAGACCACTTTGATTTTTTTGTCTTTTGCCTGGGTGATGATCTCGCCCATCAAAGACAGGTTATCCTCATCCTCGCCATCGATGGCCAGCGCAACAAACTGCAGTGATTCGGCTTCGGGCTGGCTGAAAAAGGCCAGCGCTTCGGCAAAGCCCAGATCACCCCATCGTTCGCCCAGCGCGGCTTCCATGTCTTCGATGAGCAGGTCGAAGTTCTGGACATCCCGGCTGATCGTGCAAGCCAAGATACCGGTGTTGTCATCTTGCGGCGTCGCGCTGGTCATAAACAATATCCTCGTTGAGAGAGGCCAGCTTCTCTTGCGGACGGATATCGTGCCGGTTGATTTGCTGTCGCCCCTATGCGGTCAATTCAGGCCGCAGGTCACCCAATTGTTGACAATGTCGCTGTGAAGTTGGGCGAGAATTTGGCGCAAAAGAACCAATTGTAGGGAAATGGGCGACGATGTCGCCCATTTCTGTCGTATTATCCACCGCTCCCCGAGTCGGCTACATTGGAAGAATCTTCAATGTAACTCGGTCGCGTCGCGCTTTCGACGTATTCGCGGTAAATGACCTGGGCGTATTTTCCGTCCAGCGTCTGCGGGCCACCGTCCACAAAGCCTGACACTTCGGTCACTGTGCGACGATTGCGGCGGTCGCGATTCGAAGTAGCAACCAGGGGCTGGGTTTTACCGAAGGATACGACGGCTTCCAGTCTGGACCGGGAAATACCCTGTTGGACCAGGAAATTCACCGCTGCCTGCGCTCGGCGCAAACCCAGGCTCTGGTTGTAGCTGTTCGAACCGACGGCATCTGTGTGCCCATAGACCCGGAACCGTGCCTCGGGGAATTGTTTTATCCAGTCTGCCTGCTGCAACAAAATGCTTTGGGCGGATGCATCCAGTTGCGAACTGTCGAAGGCAAAGTTGATCTGGCTGGGCACATCAGCCGCAAAGCGACGGCTCAGGATCTCAGCATAAGACAGTTCACCATTCATAACCTGAACGTTGTTAAGCGTCGCGTTGCCAAAGGCCCCTTGGTCGGCTTCGTAACCGGCCTCACGAGTACAGGCCGAGACGGCGACCGTAAGACCCAGTGTGATGATCCACTTGTTCATTGGTCTATCCTCCTCATCAATCCAGGACGTAGCCGTATGAGCTGCCGAAATCCTGTTTGGCGACTTCAGAAGCGGCACCTACACCTGCGCGGGTCGTGCGTGCTGTCTTACCGTTAATAAACAGGTCGAACTCACTGGGTGGCTTGACACGGTCGGTTGGCAGAGCAAGAGCCTCGCCACGTATCGGTGACACCAGATGTGCGGTGACGATGATAACGAGTTCGCTCTGATCCCGCTGAAAATCGGCGCTGCGGAACAGGGCACCAAGGACGGGAACATCGCCCAGCCAGGGAACTTGGCTGGCTTGATCGACAAAGTTGTCCTGAAGAAGCCCGGCGATGGCAAAGCTCTCACCGTCGCGCAGTTCCACGGTGGTCTTTGCTTGACGCACGATAAAGCTGGGAACGTTGTCCCCGTTAATCGTGAAGCTTGAGCTGGTGTCGATGCTAGATACCGACGTGCCCATTTCAAGATTAATCAGATCGCCGTCCACAACCCGTGGCGTGAACAGCATTTCGACACCGAAGGGTTTGAATTCGATGGCCACGACACCATCGTCCTGGGGAACCGGGATTGGAACCTCGCCGCCCGCAAGGAAGGACGCTTCCTGACCGGACAGAGCTGACAGATTCGGCTCAGCAAGGTTGCGGACAAGGCCCTTGGTTTCCAAGGCTTGCAACAGCAGATTGACCTGCGCCGACCCGACCCCGAAGCCAAACAGCAGCACACCGTTTTCAACAGTGACAGGCGGCACGAGGTTTTGCGGGTTGAAACCGCCAACAAAGTCATCGGTTGCGATAGAAAGCGTTGAAGAGAGCTCTTTCGCGACAGAGCGGTTCATTTCCGCAAACCGTACTTTCAACATGACCTGCTGGACGCCGCCAACAGACATCAGGTTCGAAACGCGCTCAGGCGCATAACGTTCCGCCAGTTCCAGTGCACGGGCCAGTTTGGCTGCGCTTGAAACCGTACCGGACAGAACGATGCCGTCATTCGCTGTGCGAACCTCAATCGGTTCGGCGGGCAGGATCTGACGCAAACGCTCTTTGAACTCGGTCACATCCGGGGCAACCCGGACCCGAACGTTGGCCAACAGCATACCGGCGCCGTCAAACAGCGTCAGCGTCGTCAGACCGGGTGCTTTACCCAAAACATAGATTGTACGATCGGAAAGCGACGAAATATCAGCAATGCCCGCGTTGGCAATGCTGAGTTCTGCAAAAGGTTGCTCGCTTTCAACAACGATCGCGCGGTTCATTGGAACTTCCAGTGTTTCCACTGTGCCCTTTTTGACCACGCGAAGGGTTTCAGCCCAGGCGGCATCGCCGACCGGGCCCACAACAAGCGTCAACCCCAGCAGGGTTGCGCTGATCCAGGAACGTATTGTCATGTGACCTGCCTCTCCGATCACGCCTCGTTTTTGGGTCTTATGCCCTATGGTTCAAAAGACTGCGCGAATTCCGAATTTATTGCAATAATCAATGGTTTCTGGAATTTTGTTTATGTGGACAATAGGCAACAATAACAAAAAAATGAGCCGCGCGAATGGCGCGGCTCATAACCTGTAACGCTCTGAATTGACGTCAGTTTGTGCAGGGGATCTGGGTTTCGAACGTATCGCCGCCACGGCGGATGCGCGTGGTGCAAATCTGTTCCTTGGCGACTTCTGGTGCAGGCGCCGTCTCTTCGATGCCCAAGAGCTTTCGCTGGTCGACTTCGATCGCAGTTGCAACCGATTCATCGCTAACCCCTACAAGGGCAAGAGAAAGCCGGCCCGTGTTTTGTGCCTGAGCCAATGCAGCGACCTGTTCCGGTGTGGCTGCAACGGTGACAGTTCGTGCAATCGTTGTCCCTGTCACATCTGAACCTGTGCTTTGGTCCACGGCAACAAGCTGAATGCTCGTCTGAATCAAGCGCGTGATCCCGCCGGTGTTCCCTTCGGTCGTACCGCTGGAGCCGGTCCAGTAAATG
Source organism: Ruegeria sp. K5 (assembly GCF_056531805.1). Taxonomy (NCBI): domain Bacteria; kingdom Pseudomonadati; phylum Pseudomonadota; class Alphaproteobacteria; order Rhodobacterales; family Roseobacteraceae; genus Ruegeria; species Ruegeria sp. K5. Next base: position 168,355 of record NZ_JBQFML010000004.1, read on the forward strand.
TCCACGTTGTCGCCAGGGCGCAGAAAACCCGAAACGCCGGATGCCACATCAACGCTGATGGCAAAAGCGCGCATTCCTTTTTCAAGGCGAGACGTCAGCCCGGCCTTCTCACCAGGTTCAGTGACCTTAACGGCCAGAATGGCCTCGTCTTTCTCCATGGTTCTCAGAATAAAGCGCTCTTGCGGGCCGGTCTCCGGGAACAGGGCCGCAATTTCAGTGAACGTGCCTTCCGGGATCGCGTTTTCGGGCCAGTCGACGGCACGCACATCTTCTTGTGTCAGGCGCTCACCATATTTCAGAGGTCGATTCGAAACGTATACCGTCACCGTTGGAACAACTTCGACCTGAGCATTCGCCAGCGCTTCGGCCGCTGCCTGCTTCTGGCGGGCGAGTTCATTCTGGTACTCGGCAATATAGTTGCGCGCCATGTAAACCGCGCCCCCGGCCAAAGCCACCCCGACAATCAGAACAAGTCCGAATACCGCTCGCATGTATGCACCTCATAATTTCGTCGGTCAAAAAGTTAGCGACAGTAGCGCGACTTTTGAACAGCATTATTCCTAAACGGCAATTGTGTCGAAATGTGGGACAAAATTGCCAGTAAGCGTGGATTCTTACTATTCGTCTACAGGATTGCAGCCGAACCTAGGAGGAAGAGAGGGCGCAACTTCGTTTGGCGGGGTGCGCAAAAAACGACCGTCAAAGCCACGCTAACAACGGTCGTATCAACACGTTCATTTTTTTGGGAAGTTGCGTCTGGCCTTAGCCGTCGCCACCCACTGTTCCGCCACCTGAAGACGATCCTCCGCTGGAACTGCTGCCTGAAGAAGACCCTCCGCTGGAGCTACCACCAGATGATCCGGACCCTGAGCCTCCGCCAGCGGTGCCAGCAACGGTGATACCGCCGGCATTGTCGTTGTCACCAGTGCTAATGGTTGCGCTTGTTAGGGCTGTGTTCACATTTCCGCCGAAGTCGTCCGTCGCAGTGGAGATAGCGAAAAACAATGCCGAGCCCAGCCCAATGATCATGGCGGTCAACACAACCCAATCAACGGTGATGGCACCTTCTTCTTCTCTCGAAAATCGGTTAACGAACCTAAGCATGTTTCCTCTCCGCCCTCTCAGTTCCCGAGAGCCCAATAGCCCTATTTCCGGGTGCAAGTTTTCTGGGTTCATTTTAGCGTGATGTCAGTGGCGGAAATGCGGCCAAAGATTGAATTTCACGCCTTAGTCCAAGGATTGCCGGATATTTCACTCTGGGCGGTCAGAGAAAGAGACTCATGTGTGTAAAGCCCGGCATGCAGTTTTTGATGTTTATGTCCCAAACGAAAAAACCGCGCCAAACTGGCGCGGTTTGTGTTTTATGCGAAGCGCTGGCTTAGTTTCCGCCGGCGACGGTGATACCGCCTTCTGCGCCGGTGTTGTCGCCGGTCGAGATGGTCGCTGCGTTCAGAGCGGTGTTCACGTCAGTCGCCAGGCCGGTCGCGCCGCCTTCGATCTGGTTGTATGCAACGGCTGCCAGGCCGATGACTGCTGCGGTCAGAACAACCCAGTCAACTGTTACTGCGCCGTCTTCGTCTTTGCGGAAGTTCTTGAAGAACTTGATCATGTTACGTCCCTCCTAAAGGATCAAAATAAGTCTGTTAAACCTTGGCGTGTTTCAGAGCTTTCTCTCTCAGTCCGCTCCAGTCCGTCTCGGTATGCATCTATGTTTGCCCGTTGCGCGTGGCAGGAATTGGGCCAAACGCATATTTTTTTTCGTCAACCTTAACTTTTTAGATACGATTTTCGTAAGGCATTGAAAACCAACGAATAAAAATACAAACAATCGATGTGATACAGGGGTGGGCGGTGCAAAATTGCGCCAAATGAGGCGAAATTGCCCCAATTCACTTTGTTTTTCTGGCCTTGCGGGACGTTTTGAGGTTCAAATCACCTAAAAAGAGAACATGAGGCAGGCAAATGAATCTCCGGGACGCACTTACATGCGCCGGTGCACTGGTGTTTCTGGCATCTGGTGTTGCGCCCGCGGTCGCGACCGAGCCCGAACCCCGTGGCGTATACAAAAGGATCAAGGCACCACAGCCGGGCGAGCGTCGGCGCGTGACCGTGCAGATTTCACCTGAAGAACACGCAGCACGGCCCTCTGCGCCCAGCACCGGCACCGAGCTTGTGGTGCCAGAAATCATCAAACGCGCCAAGGTTCCGCCCGCCACCGCGCCTGACGCAGGCGTCAAAAGCAATCCCAAAGGGTCCTATAAGGCGTTCTGGGATCGCGTATCGCCCGAGATGGCGCAGGCTGGGGCAGGGCGTCTGGATGATGCGATCAACGCGCTGGCCGCGACCAGCGTCAGGTCCCCCCGTTTGCAGACATTGCAGAACATCGCGCAAGAGCAGGGGATCGAGATTCTGCGCTCGACCGTCGGGACCAATGTTTCGCCTGCTTTGGTTCTAGCCGTGATCGCCGTCGAATCCGCCGGGCGCGCCGATGCCGTAAGCTCCGCAGGTGCGCAGGGATTGATGCAGTTGATGCCCGCAACGGCGGCTCGGTTCGGCGTCAGCGACAGCTTCGAGCCCGGACAGAACATTTCCGGGGGGGTGAAATACCTGAACTGGCTGATGGAAGAGTTCGGGAACGACCCGATTCTTGTTCTGGCTGGCTATAATGCGGGCGAGGGCGCAGTGCGCAAACACAGCGGAGTGCCGCCCTATGCGGAAACGCGGGACTATGTGCCCAAAGTTCTGGCGGCGTTTCAGATCGCGCGGGCTTTGTGCACCACACCGCCCGATCTGATCTCGGACGGGTGCGTGTTTCAAACCAGCAGATAGAATAGCCCGCCTTGGATGGCGGGCTTTCTTTTTGGTCAGGTTCAGTTGACCAATTGCGCTTCGGTTGCGGCGCGGATCTCGTCTTCGGTCACGCCCTCGGCCAATTCGATGATCTTCAGACCGCCCTCGACCACATCCAGAACGCCCAGATTGGTGATGATGCGGTCCACCACTTTCTTGCCGGTCAGCGGCAGGGTGCATTTTTTCAGCAGCTTGGATTTGCCGTGTTTGTTGGTGTGATCCATCACAACGATCACACGGCCCACACCGGCCACCAGATCCATTGCGCCGCCCATGCCCTTGACCAGCACGCCGGGGATCATCCAGTTGGCCAGATCGCCTTCTTCGTCGACCTCCATCGCGCCCAGTACCGCCGCAGCAATCTTGCCGCCCCGGATCATCGCAAAGGACGTGGCGCTGTCGAAATACGAGGTACGGGACAATTCAGTGATCGTTTGCTTGCCTGCGTTGATCAGGTCGGGATCCTCTTCCCCCTCAACGGGGAAAGGGCCCATGCCCAGCATACCGTTCTCGGATTGCAGGGTGATGTCCTTGTCGCCCACAAAGTTCGCCACCAGCGTCGGAATGCCGATGCCGAGGTTCACATACATGCCGTCTTCAAGCTCTTGCGCCGCGCGGGCGGCCATCTGATTGCGGTCCCAGGGCATTATGCGTCCTCCTTCTTGCGGGTGGTGCGCTGTTCGATGCGCTTTTCATGATCGCCCTGAATGATGCGATGCACATAGATGCCGGGCAGGTGGATCTGGTCAGGGTCCAACGAGCCGCGCGGCACGATCTCTTCCACCTCGGCCACACAGATCTTGCCGCAGGTCGCAGCAGGGACGTTGAAGTTACGAGCGGTCTTGCGGAAAATCAGATTGCCGGTGTCATCCGCTTTCCACGCCTTCACAATGGCCAGATCGGCAAAAATGCCTTCTTCCATGATGTAGGTTTCGCCGCTGAAGTCTTTGTGCTCTTTGCCGTCGGCGATCACGGTGCCGACGCCGGTCTTGGTGTAGAACCCGGGGATGCCCGCGCCGCCAGCCCGCATCCGTTCAGCCAAAGTGCCTTGCGGGTTGAACTCCAACTCCAGCTCGCCGCTCAGATATTGACGCATGAATTCCGCGTTCTCACCGACATACGAGCTGATCATCTTTTTGACCTGCTTGGTCTGCAGCAGAATACCGATGCCGAAATCGTCGACGCCCGCGTTGTTGGACGCGAAAGTCAGGTTTTGCACGCCGGATTGTTTGATCGCGTCCAGCAGCAGTTCGGGAATACCGCACAGGCCGAACCCGCCAGCCGCAATCAGCATGCCGTCCGACAGCACTCCGTCGAGTGCCTCAGAGGCATTGGCATAGATTTTCTTCATGGAAAACTCCCCCAATGACACGGTGATGCCGCAGGTTGTGCCGCCACGTCATTGGGAAGTCAATGAAACCAAAGCGCGTAGGTATTTCTACCCGGTCGGCAAAGCATCTGCGCTGTATTGTTCCGCAAAGGCGGCAGAGGGCGGGATCGGGGTGATCACGTCAATCAGTACCCCATTGGGGTCAGCAGCGATAAAGTGCCGTTGACCGAAATCTTCATCGCAGAGCGGTTTCAGAATTCGCAGACCAGCGAGGGTCAGACGCTCGTATTCAGCTGCTGCGTCGGCCACTTCAAAATTCAGGATCAGCCCGGCTGCACATCCACGCCCAGCGGCTGGAATAGTGTCGTGATGGGCATCCAGAATCGCCAGATTGACGCTGGGGTCCGTGTCGGATTGCAGGTGAACGTACCAGTCGGCGGCAAAGGCAGGGCTGAACCCAAAGTGAGTTTGATAGAACTCGGCAGTGCCTTGCACGTCGTTTGTTTGGATGACGGGGTAATATTGTGTGGTCTTCATGTTGCGCTCCTTCAAATTTACGTACAATCTGTATGTATGTTGAAATAAACATACAGGCTGTATGTATGCAAGAAAAAACTACGACACCCATACCGAATGCAGATCGTCGCGCAGCGATGCGTGCCCGTCTGATTTCATACGCCCGCGCGTTGTTTGTTGAAAAAGGGTATGCGGACACGTCGACACCCGAGATCGTGCGCGCCGCAAATGTCACGCGTGGCGCGCTGTACCATCACTTTACGGACAAGCAGGACCTCTTCCGCGCTGTTGTTAGGGCCGAGGCTGAAGCCTTGGCGCAAGCGATCGACAAAAGCGCACAGTCCGCGGGCGAGGCGCCGATGACTGCAGGCAGCATGGCGTTCTTTCAGGCCATGCGTGTATCCGGGCGGGCTCGTTTGTTACTGATTGACGGCCCCGCCGTGCTGGGACACGAGGAAATGGCAGCCATCGATGCAGGCGGCGGCCGCCGCAGTCTGCACGAGGGGCTTGCAGCGGCGTTGCCGCAAGTTGAATCCGCTGAACTTGAGGCGCTGTCCGACGTCTTGTCGGCCGCTTACGACCGCGCAGCATTGGCCATTGCCCAAGGACAACCGCAAAAGCCTTATGTTCAGGTCATGACCCGACTGATCGAGGCCGCAACGCGCAGTTAAGAGCTTTTGGCCGTTGTCTTCTTGGTCGTCTTCTTCGCTGCGGCTTTCTTCTTTGGGGCCGCCTTTTTCTTGGTGCCCTTCTTCGCCGCCCGCTCGTTGACCAGTTCGATGGCCATCTCTTGCGTTACGTCTTCGGGCTTGATGTCCTTGGGAATGGTGGCGTTCACCTTCTCCCACTTCACATAGGGCCCATAACGTCCGTCCAGGACCTGCATCGCGCCACCATCGGGGTGCTCGCCCAGTTCCTTCAAGGGTTTGGCGGCTGCACGGCGACCGCGCCCCGGATTGGCGCGTTTTTCGGCCAGCAGCTCAACGGCGCGGTTCATGCCGATCTCGAACACATCGTTGGGGTCTTTGAGATTGGCGTAAACCGGTTTGGCCTCGTCGGCCAGCTGATGCATCAGGTAAGGCCCAAACCGCCCAAAGTTCGAGGTGATCATACCGCCCTCGGGGTGTTCGCCGATCTGGCGGGGCAGGGACAGCAGGGTCAGCGCCTTTTCCAGATCCAAGTCATCCTTGCTCCACCCGCGGGGCAGCGAGGCGCGCGGAGGTTTCTTGTTCTCGGGCGTTGGTTCGCCGCGCTGAACATATGGGCCGAACCGTCCGGATTTCAGCCAGATCTCGTCCCCCGCATCTTCGCCCAGCAGACGTTCCTCGCCCTCGGCCCCTTCACCTGCGATGGGACGGGTGTAGTTGCATTCAGGGTAGTTGCCGCAACCGACAAAGCCGCCGGTGCGTGAGGTTTTCAGGTGCAACTGGCCCACGCCGCATTTCGGGCAGACACGCGGATCGGACCCGTCCTCGCGCGGCGGATACAACTGAGGCGCAAGCGCTTCGTCCAACCTGTCCAACACTTCCGAAATGCGCAGTTCCGACGTCTCACCAATCGCAGCCGAGAAGTCGCGCCAGAACTTGCCGAGAAGGTCCTTATAGTCGCGGTCACCGGCGCTGACATCATCCAGTTCTTCTTCCAGATTGGCGGTGAATTCGTAGCCCACATACTGACGGAAGAAATTCAGCAGAAAGATCGTGACGATCCGGCCCTTTTCCTCGGGGATCAGCCGGTTCTTGTCCTTGCGCACATATTCGCGGTCCTGAATCGTTGTCACGATTGAGGCGTATGTCGAGGGGCGACCGATCCCCAATTCCTCCATCCGCTTGACCAGCGTGGCCTCGGTATAGCGCGGGGGCGGTTGAGTGTGATGTTGCAGCGCCAGCACGGCTTCGTTGTCGGACAGAATGGCGGCTTTATCTTCGGCTTTGGCAAACTGATCACGCAGCGACACCTTGGCGAACCGCGCCGGATCGCCCTGCATGATCTGCGGCAGGCGCTTTTCGTCATCGTCGGCCACATCGTCGCGGCCTTCTTCGTAGACGCGCATGAATCCGTCGAACAGCACCACCTGACCGGTGGCGCGCAGGCCGACCTGACCGTCATCGCTGCCGATCTCGACGGTTGTGCGTTCCAGCCGTGCAGCGGCCATCTGACAGGCAATGGTGCGTTTCCAGATCAGATCGTAAAGTTTGCGTTGATCTTCATCCGTGACTTTCAGTGCCTTGGCGTCGCGCGACATATCCGTCGGGCGGATACATTCGTGGGCTTCCTGCGCGTTCTTGGCCTTGTTCTTATACATGCGCGGGCTGTCTGGCACATATTCGGAACCATAACGATCCGCGATTGTCTCACGCGTGGCGGCTACAGCCTCGGGCGCCATGTCGATGCCGTCGGTCCGCATATAGGTGATATATCCGGCCTCATACAACCGCTGCGCCACCTGCATCGCGTGACGTGCGCCCATGCCGAACTTGCGGCTGGCCTCCTGCTGCAGGGTTGAGGTCATGAAGGGCGCGCTGGGGTTGCGGGCCGCAGGCTTGGCCTCGACCGAGGTAACGCTCAGCGCACGGCTGGTGATCGCCTGAACCGCCAGTTCCGCCTGCGTGGCATTGGCCAGATCGTGCTTATCCAGTTTCTTCCCGGCCAGAGTGACCAGACGCGCCTCATAGGTCTGGCCGCGCGGTGTTTCGAACAGCGCGCGCACGGACCAGTATTCAACCGGTTTGAACGCCTCGATCTCCATCTCGCGCTCGACGATCAGGCGCAGGCAGACCGATTGCACCCGGCCTGCCGACCGGGCACCCGGCAGTTTGCGCCATAGAACCGGAGAGAGGTTGAAGCCCACCAGATAGTCCAGCGCGCGACGGGCCAGATACGCCTCGACCAGCGGCATGTCGACCTGACGCGGGTTCTGCATCGCCTCGGTCACTGCCTCTTTGGTGATGGCGTTGAAGGTGACGCGGCTGACCGGTGTGTCCTTTTTGATCGAGCGGCGCTTGGTCAGCGCCTCTTGCAGGTGCCAGCTGATCGCCTCGCCCTCGCGATCGGGGTCGGTGGCGAGGATCAGCGCGTTGTCTTCCTTCAGCGCGTCGGCGATGGCTTTGACATGCTTACGGCTGTCATTTCCAACCTCCCATTTCATCGAAAATTCATGGTCGGGATCGACAGATCCGTCCTTGGGCGGCAGGTCGCGAACATGACCGTATGAGGCCAGAACCGTGTAGTCGGGGCCAAGATACTTGTTGATCGTTTTTGCTTTGGCCGGAGATTCTACAACAACTACGGGCATTTAAGAGGAATCCTCGCTCGACGGGCTTTGCGCTTTGTATGGCCGTGCAAAATGTGTGCGGCAAGATCGAATTGTCAATGCGTTCCTTTGGTCACCGGCGGGGGCGCGTCGATTTGGTGCGTCTTCCGGTGGGCTAACGGCCCGTTTTGTCGCCACTTTGGCGTCAACCGGCCAAGGACAGAAGACCGCCGGGTTGGCGTTGAATCCGCCCATCCAGTTCCAGATCGACCAGAATGGGGCCGATTTCCCCTGCGGTCGCGGCGATGTCTCGGATCAACTGGTCCTCGGCAATGGGTGAGGGCCCCAGCCGCATCAGAATTTCGTTATGCAGCGCGGCAGGGTTGGAGGCTGGCTTTGGGTCGGGTGCAACCGGGGAGAGCGGTTCCCTGAACATCTCGGCGTGTTCAGGTGGCAAGGCGTCAATCACATCCTCCGCCGAGCGCACTAAAGTTGCCCCGTCGCGGATCAGCAGATTGCACCCCGCGGCGCGTGCATCAAACGGATGTCCGGGCACGGCCAGAACCTCGCGCCCCTGATCCAAAGCGTCGCGGGCCGTGATCAGGCTGCCGGATTTGGCTGCGGCTTCAACCACCACAACCGCTTGCGCCAGACCTGAAATGATCCGGTTGCGGCGCGGAAAATGCCGCGCCTGCGGGGTCACGCCGATGGGTTGTTCGGACAGGCGCAGGCCGGTTTCGGCAATGTCCCGTGCAAGATCCGTATTCTCAGCCGGGTAGATCACATCCACACCACCGGCCATAACCGCAATCGTCCCGGTATCGACCGAGGCCAAATGTGCGGACGTATCGATCCCTCGGGCCAGCCCCGAGACGATGACGAACCCTTTCTCGCCAAGCTCTTTCGCCAGCCCGCGCGCCATGCGGGCCCCCAGGGACGAGCAATTGCGCGCGCCGACCATGGCAATCGACCGCCGTTTCAGGACGGACGTATCCCCAATCGCCCACAGCATCGGCGGGGCGTCGGACAAATCGTTCAAGGCATCTGGGAAATCGGCGGACCCAAGGCACAAAAGCCGCGCTTTTGCGGCTTTTGCGGCCTTGAGCTCCGCCTCAATCACGCCGGGGGGGCAAATTTCATACCCTTCAATTCCGGCAGCGCGTGCCATTTCCGGCAGCGCGGCCAGCGCATTCTGCGCCGAGCCATGTTCGCGCAGAAGCCGACGAAACGTCGCCGGACCAACCTTGCGCGAGCGCAACAGACGGAGCCAGGAAAACCTGTCCTCTTCCGTGGTGGGTGGGAGTGGGGGGTGATTGGAAGAAAGCTGCTCTTCGGTCATCCGATGCTCCGCCTGATTGCAGAACTGGTTTACGATTGCGCGGGTTAACAGCCTGTGAATCTTGGAAAATTATACGCAATCTCTTTCGAGAAATGGCAAGAACATTCGCTAAACTGTTGAAATTTAACAAAACTAAATCTGCAGTGAATTTTTTGTCAATCGGTGGAACGCGTTGACACGAAGCCAAAAGAAAGGCGCAGGTTAACCCTGCGCCTTCCGAATAACTGGTTCGTCCGACTCAGGCGGCCGAGCCACCGACCGTCAAACCATCCATCAAAACCGTGGGCTGACCGACCCCAACGGGAACCCATTGGCCATCCTTGCCGCAGGTGCCCATCCCCGGATCCAGTGCCATGTCATTGCCCAGCCCCCGAATCCGCTTGAGCGCCGACGGCCCGTCCCCGATCAGCGTGGCCCCTTTGACCGGCGCGCCGATCTTGCCGTTTTCGACCCGATACGCCTCGGTGCAGGAGAACACGAACTTGCCGTTGGTGATATCCACCTGACCGCCCCCGAAGCCAACGGCCCAGATACCGTCCTTGATATCGGCCACCAGCGCGGCCGGATCAGCCTCACCGCCCAGCATGATGGTGTTGGTCATGCGCGGCATGGGTTTGTGCGCATAGCTTTGCCGCCGCCCATTGCCGGTGGGCGCAACGCCCATCAGGCGCGCGTTCTGGCGGTCCTGCATATAGCCGGTCAGCACACCGTCTTCGATCAACACGGTCCGCGAACTGGGCGTGCCTTCATCATCCACACTGATCGAGCCGCGACGGTCAGAGATCGTGCCGTCATCGACCACCGTGACGCCCTTCGAGGCGATCTGCTGGCCCATCAACCCGGCAAAGGCAGAACTACCCTTGCGGTTGAAGTCGCCTTCAAGCCCATGACCGATGGCTTCGTGCAGCAGGATGCCGGGCCAGCCGGGGCCAAGCGCCACTTCCATCACGCCAGCCGGGGCAGGGACCGCATCCAGATTGACCAGAGCGATTCGCAACGCTTCGCGCGCCTTGTCCTGCCAATCGGTCGGATCCAGCAGTCCGCTTAGGCCAATGCGCCCACCACCGCCGGCCGAGCCGCTTTCACGACGGCCATTCTGTTCGACAATCACCGAGACATTGACCCGTGTCATCGGGCGCACATCGCGCACCAGCACACCATCGGGGCGCAGAATCTCGACCTCTTGCACCTCGGCGCTGATCGAGGCGCTGACCTGCACGACGCGGGAATCAAGGTCGCGGGCGAAGGCGTCAATCTCGCGCAAGGTTTCGATTTTCACCGGAAAGGCGGCGGATTCGATGGGGTCCTCGTCCGTGTAAAGCCGCGTATTGGTGGCGCGCGGGGCATCAGCCAGAGTGCCGCCACCGTCGCCAACGGCCAGTCGTGCGGTCTCGGACGCGCGCTTTAGTGCCGGGATCGAAACCTCGGTCGAATGGGCATATCCGGCAACCTCGCCTTGCACCGCACGCAGGCCGAACCCCTCGGACGCATCGTAGGATGCGGTGCGCAAACGCCCGTCATCAAAGACCAGAGCCTCGGATTTTCGCCGCTCGACAAACAGCTCTCCGTCCTCGGCCCCGGCTGTCGCGGACTGCAGTATAGACAGCGCTTCGTCATGCGGCAGAGCGTTTTCAAAGGGGCGAAACGGGGCTTGAGCCATGGGTTGGGACCTTTCGGATTTGATCCAGATCAAAAATAGCGTCTGTTTGACGCAAGCATTTTGCTTTATCTACCAGCAGGAATATGGTTTTTAACGCGGCCAAAGACAACGGGAGAGGTGCGACCGATTCACACCTTTTCGCCAGGGACGCAAAGATCAAACGATCAGGACAGAACATGAAGAATGCTTTGATGCTTTCGGGCTTTATGACAGCCCTCTCCAGCCTTCCCGCCATGGCTCAGGAGCTTGAGATTATTGGCAAGCCGGTCGATGGCGGCCTTGGGTTCCAGCCTGCGGCCACCAGCCTTGCCGAAGGCATCCACAAGTTGGATACGATGATTCTGGTGATCATCACCTTGATCTGCGTGTTTGTGGCTGCACTGCTGGTTTACTGCATCGTGCGCTACAACCAGCGTGTAAATCCAACCCCGGCGCGGTTCTCGCACTACACCCCGGTCGAGATTGCGTGGACCTTGGGCCCGATCCTGATTCTGGTCTTTATCGGTGCCTTCTCGCTGCCGGTGCTGTTCAAGCAGCAAGAGATTCCCGAAGGCGACATCACCATCAAGGTGGTCGGGAACCAGTGGTACTGGACCTATGAATATGTCGATCACGATTTCGCGTTTGACAGCTATCTGCTGGGTCATCCGGCCACGCTGGACGAAGGTGCGCGGCCTGCGGATGCAGACGTCACTCCGTTCGTGCTGGACGATGCGATGCGCGCCAAGCTGGCCGACTCGGGCTATAGCGATGATGAGTGGCTGCTGGCCACCGACACTGCCGTGGTTGTTCCGGTTGGCAAAGTTATCGTGATGCAAGTCACCGCCTCGGACGTGATCCATTCGTGGACCATTCCGTCCTTCGGCGTGAAGCAGGATGGCGTGCCCGGACGTCTGGCCGAGCTGTGGTTCGAGGCTGACAAGGAAGGCATCTATTTCGGTCAGTGCTCGGAACTGTGCGGCAAGGACCACGCTTATATGCCGATCACTGTGAAGGTCGTCAGCGAAGCGGCCTATGAACAGTGGCTGCAAGGCGCGATCGACGAATATGCGGGCCTGCCGCAAAGCTATCAGGTTGCTTCGAACTAAGCACTGTGCGGGCAGGGCGACCTGTCTGCAATAAACAGCCAGCTGCGCGGTGGATCGCGCAGCTTTCGCCGCAAAAGGACCAGGAATGACCGACGCAAGCATCAATGCCAGCGCAACGACCGCACAGGCGCACGCGGATGAGGCCAGCTTTGGCGATTACTTCGCCCTGCTGAAGCCCCGCGTCATGTCTCTGGTCGTGTTCACGGCCTTGGTCGGTCTGCTGGCAGCTCCGGTTGCGGTGCACCCCTTCGTGGGTTTTTGCGCCATCCTGTTCATTGCCATCGGCGGCGGAGCCTCGGGCGCGCTGAACATGTGGTGGGACGCGGATATTGACAGGGTGATGAAGCGCACCAAGAACCGCCCGATCCCTTCCGGCAAGGTAGAAGAGGGCGAGGCGCTGGCAGTTGGGCTGGCCCTGTCCGGTCTGTCGGTAATCATGCTGGGCCTTGCGACCAACTGGTTCGCGGGTGCGTTTCTGGCCTTCACCATCTTTTTCTACGTGGTCGTCTATACGATGTGGCTGAAGCGCACGACGCCGCAGAACATCGTGATCGGCGGCGCTGCGGGTGCGTTCCCTCCGGTGATCGGCTGGGTTGCGGCAACCGGGTCGATGTCGATCGAGCCCTGGCTGATGTTTGCCCTGACTTTCATGTGGACACCGCCGCATTTCTGGGCGCTGGCGTTGTTCATGCGCTCGGACTATGACGACGCAGGCGTGCCGATGCTGACCGTCACGCATGGTCGTCGCGCAACACGCTGGCATATTCTGGTTTACACCGTGCTGCTGGCCCTGCTGGCAGTCGGCACGTCCTTCTCGGGCATTGGCGGCCCGGTCTATCTGACCGTCGCGCTGGTGCTGAACGCGCTGTTCCTGCGCGGCGCATGGCAGATCGCGCGCCGGACCGAGGACGATTCCGAGGCAGACAACTTCAAGGTCGAGCGTGGGTTCTTCAAGCTTTCGCTGCTCTACCTCTTCCTGCATTTTGGGGCTATTCTGGTCGAAGCACTGCTGAAACCTTACGGTTTGGGGGGCTGGTCATGAGCCTGCGAAAAAGCCACGAACTGCATCAACGCCGCTTTGGCCGCAACCTTGGGGTCGGCCTGACCTTGGCGGCGTTCATCGTGATCATATTTGGCCTGACGGTCGTGAAAGTGTCGGGCACAGACTTTGGCATGGCGACTGAGGAGGTTCAGAACTGATGGCATTGACCGGCCCGCAGAAGACGGTTGCACAAACGGTGGGTGTGGTTGTCCTGATGGGCAGCCTCGCCTGGGCCGCTGTCCCCTTCTACGACTGGTTCTGTCGCGTCACCGGGTTTGGCGGCACCACCGGCGTGGCCGAAGCGGCCCCCGAAGACATTCTGGACCGCACCGTCACCATTCGCTTTGATGCCTCAAAGGCCAAGGGCATGGCGTGGGAGTTCAAACCCGTCGAGCGCGAGATGGAAGTGCGCATCGGCGAGACCGGGCTGGCCTTTTATGAGGCCTACAACCCGACCGACCGACCCATCGCCGGGCAAGCGTCGTACAATGTGGCGCCTTATTCGGCCGGCGGCTATTTCCAGAAAATCGCCTGTTTCTGCTTTGAGGAACAGGTGCTGCAACCGGGCGAGCGGGTAGAGATGCCCGTCAGCTTTTTCGTCGATCCCGAGATGGTCGAGGATCTGGAAGCGAAATATGTGCATACGATCACTCTGTCGTATACATTCTACGAAATTGACCTGCCCGAGGGCTTTGCCGCCCTGGACGCGCAGACCGATACAAACACGAACTAACGCCTTTAGGTGAGGGACACTGATGGCACACGCAAAAGACCATGATTACCACATTCTGAACCCCTCAATCTGGCCGCTTGTCGGCGCGATTGGGGGCTTTGTGATGCTGTTCGGAGCCGTCCTGTGGATGCACGGCATCACGCCATGGATGTTCTGGGCCGGTTTGGTGGCTGTTCTTTACACCATGTTCGCCTGGTGGTCCGAAGTGGTGGTCGAAAGCCGCCAGGGCGATCACACGCCGGTCGTGCGCATCGGCCTGCGCTATGGCTTCATCCTGTTCGTGATGTCCGAGGTGATGTTCTTCTTTGCCTGGTTCTGGTCGTTCTTCAAACATCGCATGTACCCGATGTACGACTATGCAGGCACTGAATACATCCAGCCGGATATCCATGCGGTTGACCCGTTCCACCTGCCGCTGATCAACACTCTGGTCCTGCTGCTGTCGGGCTGTGCGATCACCTGGGCGCACCACGCGCTGGTGCACGACAATGACCGCAAGGCGCTGATCAACGGTCTGGCCATCGGTATCGTTCTGGGCATCGCCTTCACCGCGCTGCAGGGATTCGAATATTATGAATTGCTGGCGCATGAGGACTGGAAGTTTGGCGGCGACCAGTTCTACTCGAACTTCTTCATGGCGACCGGTTTCCACGGCGCGCATGTGATCATCGGCACGATCTTCCTGTCGGTCTGTCTGATCCGCGCGCTCAAGGGTGACTTTACCCCTGAAAAGCACGTGGGTTTCGAGGCTGCCGCCTGGTACTGGCACTTTGTTGACGTCGTCTGGCTGTTCCTGTTCTTCGCCGTCTACATCTGGGGCCAGGCCCCGCTGATGTAACACCGGTCAGGTGATCCAATTGCAAAAGCCGCCCTTCGGGGCGGCTTTTTCTCTGTCTGGGGCGCAAGATTGCGCCCGATACAATTGCGTGGTTGCAATCCGGCCCGCGCCGCCCTTAACAAGACGCCGGTTCCTGCAATGAGGTTTGCCCCCGCCATGCGCCGCTTTTTGTTTCTGCTGATCTTCGGCCTTGCCGGTCTGGCCGTGCTGGTGTCGCTGGGCGTGTGGCAGGTGCAAAGGCTGGCATGGAAACAGGGCGTGCTGTCCGAGATTGAAAGCCGCATTTCAGCCGACCCTGTGGCGCTGCCGCAGCAACCGTCTGAAGGCGCTGACAAATATCTGCCGGTCGTCGTCGAGGGCGAACTGGAGCCGGGGGAGATTCACGTTCTGGTTTCGGTCAAACAGGTCGGGGCAGGGTACCGCATAATCCAGTCCTTCAGCACGCAGGGCCGGACCATTCTGGTAGATCGCGGATTTGTGCCGACCACGGCGAAACAGACCGACCGCCTGACCGGGCCTATGCAGATCACCGGCAATCTGCACTGGCCCGACGAGATCGACAGTTACACGCCCGAGGCTGATATCGACGCCAACATCTGGTTCGCCCGCGACGTGCCCAATCTGGCCGCTGCTTTGGGGGCAGAGCCTGTCTTGCTGATCGCCCGGTCGCAAACCGACCCCGGCATCACGCCCTTGCCCGTCAGCACGACCGGCATTCCGAATGATCATCTGCAATATGCAATCACCTGGTTTGGTCTGGCTCTGGTCTGGGCCGCGATGACCGGGTACTTCCTGTGGCGCAGCCGTGCCAATTCTGAAAGTGACGCGACATGAAATACATCTCGACCCGTGGGCAGGCGCCCGAACTGAGTTTTGAAGAGGCGATGCTGACCGGGCTGGCCCGTGATGGTGGCCTGTACCTGCCCGCCGAGATCCCGGTGATGTCGCAGGATGAGATCGCAGCGCTGGCCGGGCTGCCTTATGAGGAAATCGCATTCCGGGTGATGTGGCCTTATGTCAGCGGGTCCTTTGCCGAGGATGAGTTCAAGGACATCATCGCCCGTGCCTATGAAGGTTTCGGCCACGACGCCCGCGCGCCGCTGAAGCAGTTGAACGAGAACCACTTCCTGCTGGAGCTGTTCCACGGGCCGACGCTGGCCTTCAAGGATTTCGCCATGCAACTGATCGGTCAGCTGTTCCAGGTCGCCCTGAAACGGCGCGGCGACCGTGTGACCATCGTGGGCGCGACCAGCGGCGATACCGGCTCGGCCGCCATCGAGGCGTTCCGGGGGCTGGACGCGGTGGACGTGTTCATCCTGTTCCCGCATGGCCGCGTGTCCGAGGTACAGCGCCGTCAGATGACGACACCCGCCGACAGCAATGTTCATGCACTGGCCGTAGATGGCGATTTTGACGATTGTCAGGCCGCCGTGAAAGATATGTTCAACGATTTCGACTTCCGTGACGGGGTCAAGCTGGCCGGTGTGAACTCGATCAACTTTGCCCGCGTGCTGGCGCAGGTGGTGTATTATTTCTCGGCAGCCACAAGCCTGGGCGCGCCGCATCGCAAGGTCAGTTTCACCGTGCCCACTGGCAATTTCGGCGACGTTTTCGCGGGCTATATCGCCAAACGCATGGGCCTGCCCATCGACCGTCTGGTGGTGGCGACGAACCAGAACGACATCCTGCATCGCTGCCTCTCGGGCGAGGGGTATTTCAAGGGCGACACTATCCCCTCGATCAGCCCGTCGATGGATATTCAGGTCAGCTCGAACTTTGAGCGCGCGCTGTATTACGCCTATGGCGAGGATGGCAGCGCTGTGGCGCAGTTGATGGATGAACTCAAGAATGGCGGCTTCAACGTCAGTCAGGGCGCGATGGAGGCGCTGCGCGAGAATTTCGACTCTGGTCGCGTGTCCGAGGAGGAAACGCTGGCGACGATCAAATCCACGCTGACCCGTAGCGCCGAGCTGGTCTGCCCGCACACGGCTGTTGGTATCAAGGTGGCCGAGGATCACCGCGCGGCGGACGTGCCGATGATCACTCTGGCCACCGCACACCCGGCGAAATTCCCGGCAGCGGTCGAGACGGCGAGCGGCGAACATCCGCCTCTTCCATCCCGCATGTCTGATCTGTATGAACGTCCGGAACGGGTGACGCGGATTGCCAATGATCTGGGTGCCCTTGAGGATCATATCAGAAGGCATATTGCTGAGTGACAGTCAGACAGGACCAGCTGAAGAACGGCTTTCGTATCGTCAGTGAACATATGCCGGGGCTGCAATCGGCGGCCATCGGTATCTGGGTGACCGCCGGCGGGCGGCATGAGCGGATCGAACAGAACGGCATCGCGCATTTCCTTGAGCATATGGCGTTCAAGGGGACCGAGCGTCGATCCGCGCTGCAAATCGCCGAAGCGATCGAGGATGTGGGCGGCTATATCAACGCCTATACCTCGCGCGAGGTCACGGCCTATTACGCGCGTGTGCTGAAAGACGATGTGGCGCTGGCGATGGATGTGATCGGCGACATCGTTCTGAACCCGGTTTTCGACCCGCGCGAGATCGAGGTTGAACGCGGTGTGATCCTGCAGGAGATCGGTCAGGCCTATGACACGCCTGATGACGTGATCTTTGACTGGTTGCAGGAGCAGAGCTATCACGATCAGCCCCTCGGCCGGACCATACTGGGACCAACCGAACGGGTCAGCGCGTTCTCGCGTGAGGATCTGTCGGGGTTCGTGGCCGAGCATTACGGACCCGAGCAGATGATCCTGTCCGCGGCGGGTGCCGTGGATCACGATGCGCTGATGAAAATGGCCGAAGAGATGTTTGGTCATCTGCAACCGCGCAAGGGTTTGATCCCCGAAGCGGCCCGTTTCACCGGCGGTGAGGCGCGGCAGGAGAAAGAGCTGGAGCAGGCCCATTTCGCGCTGGCGCTGGAAAGCCCGGGCTATCGCGACGATGCGATCTATACGGCGCAGATTTATTCGACCGCTCTGGGCGGCGGCATGTCCTCGCGGCTGTTTCAGGAGGTGCGAGAGACGCGCGGGCTGTGCTACACGATCTTTGCCCAGACCGGGGCCTATGCCGATACCGGAACGACCACGATCTATGCCGGAACTTCGGCGGATCAGGTGGCGGGACTGGCGACGATCACTATCGATGAGATGAAGCGCGCCGCCGAGGACATGAGCCCCGAAGAGGTCGCCCGCGCACGCGCCCAGATGAAGGCCGGGATGCTGATGGGGCTGGAAAGCCCGTCGAACCGCGCCGAACGTCTGGCGCGGCTGGTACAGATCTGGGGGCGGGTGCCTTCGCTTGAGGATACGGTCGCCAAAATCGATGCTGTCAGCACTGAAGATGTGCGTGCCTTTGCCGAGAAGATGGCAGTGCAGGCCCCTGCGGCGCTGGCGCTGTATGGCCCCGTTTCGGGCGCGCCGTTGCTGGCGGAATTGCAGGAGAGGCGTGCGGCGTGATGCTGTTGGGCAGACGCAAGCTGAAACTCGAAACCGAGCGCCTGAGCCTGCGCCCGCCCGTCCATTCCGACTTCAACAACTGGACCGCGCTGCGCCGATCCTCGAAAGACTACCTGACCCCGTGGGAGCCGATCTGGGCCAAGGACCATCTGAGCCGGAAATCTTTTACCAATCGCGTGTACTGGGCGCAGCGCTCGGTCGCCAGCGGCACCGCCATTCCGCTGTTCCTGTTCCGGCGTGAAGATGACGTGCTGTTAGGCGCAATCACGCTGGACAATATTCGTCGCGGCCCGGCGCAAGCGGGCACGCTGGGGTATTGGACCGGGCAGGCATTCGCACGCCGTGGTTACATGCGCGAGGCCATTGGGGCGGTTGTTCATCACGCTTTCACGCGTTTGGATCTGAGCCGGATCGAGGCGGCCTGTCTGCCGGAAAACGCGGCCTCTCGGGGGTTGTTAGAAAGCTCGGGGTTCAAATATGAAGGCGTGGCGCAGTCTTATTTGCAGATCAATGGGCGATGGCGGACGCATGTTCTGTACGCGAGCCTTCGGTCGGATCGGCGCGGCAAGACGGACGCAGGGTAGGGGGCTCTGCCCCCGTCGCGGCAGGCCGCGACTCCCCTGGGATATTTTTGGCCAGATGAACAAGGGGCATGTCGCACAAAAGTTGGCACCTGATTTGTGCCGCTCGGACATGCACAACTAAAGCGCATGACTTGGGGGCGTTCTGCGCTACACTCTGGGTATGCGCTGGTTGGTTGCGGCATTGATGGTGATTTCGGGCGGGGCTGCAGCGCAAGAGCGGCGGCCGAGCCATTGCATCGCCATTGCGGATGCAGCTCCGGGGATCGCGTATATCCACAAGGCGGCCTGGCAGGATCCTGTGCCTGAGTTTTCGGTCCGGATCAGTTATGTCGCCCATGCGTCGTTTCTGATCCAGACTCGTGGCGGGTTGAACGCAGTGACGGATTTCACCGGGTTCATTGGTGGTGCCGACCTGATCCCGGACATCGTGACCATGAACCACGCCCACAGCACCCACTGGACGGCCCACCCGGACCCCGCGATCCCGCATGTTCTGCCGGGATGGGGCGAGTTCGGTCAGGGCATCGATCACTACCTCGATCTGGGTGAGATGCTGGTGCGCAATGTTTCGACCAACATCCGCTCGGTCTATGGCGGGGTGGAGGAACAGGGCAACTCGATCTTTGTCTTCGAGGTTGAGGGCTTGTGCATCGGTCATCTGGGGCATCTGCACCACGTGCCCTCGGACGAGCAATTCGCGGCGCTGGGGCGGTTGGACGTGGTCATGGCGGCGGTGGATGGGGGTACGACAATGCCATTGCCCGACATGATTTCGGTGCTGAGGCGGCTGAAAAGCTCGGTCATCATCCCGATGCATTGGTTTTCCAGTTTCTCGCTGGATCGGTTTCTGGTCGATATCCGTGATGAGTTCCCTGTTGTGCGTGAAGGCACGTCCGAAATCACCGTATCTTTGCGCACATTGCCTGACCGGCCAACCGTTGTGGTGCTTGAGCCGGAATATCTGATTGATCTGGAATAAGGCTTGTGGGTGCCGTGCACCTTGGGCAATGAAGAGCAATGACCCTGAACCCCGCTGATGACCATCTTGCAGACCTGATCCGCTCAACCGTGGGGATCGATGTGCTGCGCCCGATTTCAGAGCGATATCTGGAAGAACCGCGTGGTCGGTTTGCTGGGCAGGCGGGTCTGTTGGCTTTGCCGCATTCGGTCGAAGAGGTTTCCGCTCTGGTCCGGCTTGCGTCCGATCAGGCGGTGCCCGTTCTGCCCTATGGCGGCGGTACAGGTCTGGTCGGGGGGCAGGTGATGCCTGACGGGCCGACCCCGTTGGTGATCTCATTGGAACGCATGACCGCGATACGTGAGGTCTATCCCACCGAGAATGTCATGATCGCCGAAGCGGGCGCTGTGCTGGCCGATGTGCAGGCGGCGGCCGAGGCGGCCGGCCGGTTGTTTCCTCTGGCATTGGCGGCGCAGGGGTCATGCCGGATTGGCGGCAATCTTGCGACCAATGCGGGTGGGGTCAATGTGCTGCGCTATGGCAACGCCCGCGATCTGTGTCTTGGGCTTGAAGCCGTGCTGCCAAGCGGTGAGATCTGGCATGGTCTCAGCCGGTTGCGGAAGGACAACACGGGCTATGATCTGCGCAATTTGATGATCGGGTCCGAAGGCACGTTGGGGATCATCACGGCGGCGTCGCTGAAACTGTTTCCGCGCCCTGCGGCGACCGGGACGGCGATTTTTCAAGTTGCATCACCCGAGGCCGCGATTGATCTGCTTGGCGTGGCGCGCGATCAGGTGGGCGAGACGGTCAGTACGTTTGAGTTGATCCACAGGCAGGGGCTGGACTTCTTGACCGAGGTGTTGCCGGATGTGCGCCATCCGTTTGACACGCCGCCGGACTGGTCCGTTCTGATCGAGCTGGGCCTGCCTGCCGGGCAAGACCCGTATGACGCTTTGGAAACCCTGTTCAGCGCTGCGAGTGCAAGGGGTTTGGTCAATGACGGGGTGATCGCGCAAAGCGAGGCGCAGCGTCAGGAGCTTTGGGCGGTGCGGGAAAACATCCCCGAAGCAAATCGCTTGATCGGTTCAGTCTCGAGCCACGACATCTCAGTGCCGATTTCGGCGATCCCCGAGTTCATTCAGCATGGGGCTGAGATTATCGGGGCGCTGGGGCCGTTTCGGATCAACTGCTTTGGTCATCTGGGCGACGGCAACCTGCATTACAACGTTTTTCCGCCCAAGGGGCAGAGCCGGGCAGATTTTGCCGAAGACCGCATGCTGGTCAAACAGGCGGTGCACGATCTCGTGCATGCGTTCGAAGGATCTGTCAGCGCGGAGCATGGGATAGGTCGGCTAAAGACAGAGGATCTTGAGCATTTCTCTGAACCGACGAAACTGTCTGCCATGCGGGCGATCAAGGCGGCTTTGGACCCAAAGGGCATCATGAACCCGGGCGCTGTTCTAAAGATGTGATCACGGCCCAGCCGGGACCGGGCCGTGAAGAATAGTGCTTAGGACGCAGGCAGGATCACCTTGTCGATGACGTGGATCACGCCGTTGCTTGTCTCGATATCGGCCTGAACAACGTTGGCGTCATTGACCATCACGCCCGAATCCAGATCGATGGTGATGTCACCACCCTGAACGGTCGCAGCGGTCATGTCGTCGGACAGATCGCCCGACATCACTTTGCCCGGCACGACGTGGTAGGTCAGGACCGCCACAAGCTGATCTTTGTTCTCCGGCTTCAGCAGGTCCGCAACCGTGCCTTCGGGCAGCGCTGCAAAGGCTTCATCGGTCGGGGCAAACACGGTGAACGGGCCCTCGCCCTTCAGCGTATCCACCAGCTCGGCTGCCTGAACAGCTGCAACAAGGGTTTCAAAGCTTCCGGCGGCGACGGCGGTGTCGACAATGTCTTTGCCGTGGCCATCGGCCATGGCGGATGTGCTCAGAAGGATCGAAGCAACACTGACGGCGGCGAATTTGCGAAACATAACGTAGTCTCCCTGGTTTGGGATGCTCTCAGCAGCATCAACCGGGATACGCGGGGCGCATGGAACAGATCACATGAAACGCGCAAAGAATTGGCTTGAAAACTGGCGAAGCCGGGCTAAGCCCGAGCCATTTCAGATTTCCACTAAAAAATATGTGATTTTGTTTGGGTCAAAGACCTTCGAATTCGCAAAGGATGTGCACATCCATGCCCATCTCTTCCAGAACCTTGCGCCCGCCAAGCTCGGGCAGGTCGATGATGAAAGCGCAAGAAACGATTTCGCCACCCAGACGTTCGATCAGCTTGATCCCGGCCGCCGCAGTGCCGCCTGTCGCCAGCAGGTCGTCGACCACCAGGATTTTCTCGCCGGGCAGAATGGCGTCATCGTGGATCTCGACAATCGCCTCGCCGTATTCCAATTTGTAATCCTGACTGATGGTGGTGCCGGGCAGTTTGCCCTTTTTGCGGATCGGCACAAAACCGACGCTAAGCTGGTGCGCGATGGCACCGCCCAGAATGAACCCGCGCGCTTCCAGCCCCACAACCTTGTCGATCCGTTCACCCGCGTAGGGGTGCAGCATCTGGTCGATGGCCATGCGAAACCCGCGGGGATCGGCAAACAGGGTCGTCACATCGCGGAACATGATCCCTTCATGGGGGAAATCGACGATGGTCCGGATGTAATCTTTGACCGTCTTGTTTCTGGACATGAGGCAACCCTTTGGCGTCAAAACACGCCGGGCTGTTTGGCCCATCGGGGTCAGTCATGCAAGAAAAGAATACCGCCTGCGCCTATTTGCGGCGGTCCGGGGACGCCTTCGGCAAACCGTAATATCGGTACAGCGCAGCGGGCAACCACGACAAGTGTGGTTTGCGCCAGTTGCGCTGATCTCGCAAAAGAAATGCCTGAGCAGTATGAAGGTTCATTGCCATAATCCTATTTTTGTTGTTATGTGCCCGATATCTACAACCTCTATGCCATGTATATACATTGCATCGCAAAGAGATTCAAGGTTCAGACGGGAAAAAGACGCGTGGCAAAGAAAGACGGTAAGGGTTCCACCAAGAAAAACAGTCAGTTGGTCTTGCGTCTGGACAAAGATGAACGCGATGCTTTTGTTGAATTGTGCAAAGAGCTCGACACCTCGGCAGCGCGCGAAATCCGCCGCTTTATTCGCGGTTTCATGAAGGAAAACGCCGAGGAATAGGTCAGGCGGGACGGCGCAGTACCGCGGTTGCGATCCCCATTCCGATCAGCGCGATCCCTCCGGCGCGTGTCAGGGCGGTAATCACGTCCGCGCGTCCGATCATCACGCGCAACCGGTCGGCCAACAGCGCATAGGCCAGCGCATTCAGCGCGGCAAGGCCGACGAATGTGCCGATCAGGATAACGAATTGCGGACCCAGAGGCTCGGCGGGGCGCAGGAACTGGGGCACAAAGGCAATGAAGAACGCAATGGATTTGGGGTTCAGCGCGGTCACTGCGGCAGCGTGACCAAAGACGCCTCGGGCGGTTACATCGCGCCCGGTCTCTACCGGGGTCAATCCGCCAGACGGTGCGCTGCGCAGCAGCTTTAGCCCTAACCAGACCAGATAGACCGCTCCGACCCATTTCAGGACGGTGAATAACGTCGCCGAGGCCAGAACCAGCGCGCCCAGCCCCAAAAGCGAGGCCGTCATTGCAATCAGATCACCCAGCGCAACCCCGGTGGCCGAGGCCACGGCGACGCTGCGCCCCTTGGACAGCGCGTAGCTGAGGACCAGCAACACCGTTGGTCCAGGGATCAGCAGCAGCGCAGTTGATGCGGCGACAAAGGCCAGCCAGAGTTCGAAAGACATGGTTCACCCGGTTTTGTGCAAACCGCAGCAAGCCCATTTGGCGCGCTGGGGTCAAGAGTTTTGCTGTGAGCGCCACAACATTAACCCTAGATTAAGCTTGGCGTATGTTTCTTGAATCTGGCAAACCGGCCCCCAGACTAAGGGCATCACTGCATTCGGCGGAGTCATCGATGAACCAAACTCAAAAAGTAGGGCAGGGCACCGCGCCAAGCGATGCGCCCGGTACGCGTCGCGTGATCCGGCTGTTTGTCACCTTGTTTGCTTTGGTCGCCGTTCTGTATCTGGCTGCTGTCGGATACATGTACGTCAATCAACGCAACTTGCTGTTCAAACCGATGGGGGATTTGCCAGAACCCGGCGCAATCGGGTTGGCGGATGTGGACGTCATTTCATTGCCCATGTCGGATGGAACCGAACTGACCGCATGGTCAGCGCCGCCAGTCACCGAAGATGCGCCAACCGTGTTGTTTTTCCACGGTCAGGGCGGCAATCTGGGCGATCGGGCTGAGCGCCTTCGGGAAATCCTCAACAGCGGCTACGGACTGCTTGCGCCCAGCTATCGCGGCTATCCCGGCAGCGCAGGTGAGCCGTCCGAGGTGGCGTTCGTGTCGGATGGGCTGGAACTGTTCGACTGGCTGAACGATCAGGGCAAACCCGTCGTTTTGCATGGCCAAAGCCTGGGCACGGGAGTCGCGGCGGCCGTTGCGGCGCAGCGTCCAGCGGCCGAGTTGCTCGTGCTTGAAGCCCCATTTACCGCAACCGTTGACGTGGCGGGTGAGCGTTACCCGTGGCTGCCGATCAAAGCGTTGATGAAGGACCATTTCGCCACCCGTGATATCATCGCGGATATCGAGGTCCCAACGCTGATCTTCCACGGCTCGGCGGATACGGTCGTTCCTTCCCATCACGGACAGGCTTTGGCGTCACTGGCCGAGGATCCGGCCAGCCTGTATCTGATCATCGGTGGAACACATGATGATTTGTGGTCACATGGGCTGTGGCAGGTGGTTCAGGACACGCTGCCCCAGCCCTGAGCGCATCAAAGCACTCGCCCGGCCACCGCGTCCAGCTTGGACAGCATGACCAGATCGCGCTTTTCCGGGGCCGTAAGGATCGCATATTCCAATGCCCGGTCACATCCGTGCGGGCAGGGCACGCGCACGGCCCCCAACAAGGATGGCAAACCTTTGACCAACGCCTGTCCCTTTTCGGCATTGCCGGTCAGGGTTGCGATGATGGCGGTGACATCAACCTCGCCATGGTCCGGGTGCCAGCTGTCATAATCTGTCACCATTGCGATGGAGGCATAGCAAAGCTCGGCCTCACGGGCGAGTTTCGCCTCGGGCATATTGGTCATTCCGATGACATCACAGCCCCATTGCTCGCGGTACATTTTGGATTCGGCCAGAGATGAGAATTGTGGCCCCTCCATCGCCAGATAGGTTCCGCCGCGATGGATGTTGATACCTGCAGCCTTACCGGCGGTCTCACACGCATCGCTCAGCCGCGGGCAAGTGGGGTGGGCAACGCTGACATGCGCAACGCATCCGGTGCCAAAGAAGCTTTTCTCGCGTGCAAACGTCCGGTCGATGAACTGATCGACGATCACAAAATCGCCCGGAGCCATATGCTCGCGAAACGATCCACAGGCCGAGACCGAGATCACATCCGTCACGCCCAAGCGTTTCAGCGCATCGATATTGGCGCGATAGGGCACTTCGGTGGGCGAATGCACATGCCCGCGCCCGTGGCGGGGTAGAAAGGCCATCTCGACCCCATCCAGCGATCCGGTCAGGATCTGATCGGACGGTGCGCCCCATGGCGTTTCGACCGTGACCCATTGCGCGTTTTGCAGGCCATCGATGTCATAAATACCCGATCCTCCGATCACGGCGATTTTTGTTTGGGTCACGTTCGGCCTCCGCACTGAATTTCTGATACCCGAGTTCTGCGACCCGGCGATCAAATTGGCAAGTGCAGTCAACTGTTTGTGTCTTGTGCACGTGTCCTAAGGGTGAAGTTATGCAAGAAATGCATAGCGGGTTCCCGTTAATGTGGTATCTCAGCCCGGGCTTAACCGGTAGAAGGCCCCCTTCGCGCGAACATAACGACCCACAGGACCGTCTCATGCCCCGAGCCATGCTGGCAAGCTTTGCCAACCGTATAGCCAAACCCGATCTGCGTTGGGTTCCGGACGAGGGGCTGACCGTCTCGCGCCTGCGGATCGAGCTGTTGTCGGGTCTGACGGTGGCACTGGCGCTGGTGCCCGAAGCGGTGGCGTTTGCCTTTGTTGCGGGTGTGCACCCGCTGGTCGGCCTGTACGCGGCGTTCTTGGTCGGTCTGATCACGGCTCTGATCGGTGGTCGCCCGGGCATGATTTCGGGCGCAACGGGTGCCTTGGCCGTTGTGATGGTGGCACTGGTGGCGCAACACGGGGTGGAATACCTGTTCGCGACTGTGGTTCTGATGGGTATTTTGCAGGTCATCGCCGGTGCCATGCATTGGGGCCGGTTCATTCGCCTTGTGCCGCACCCGGTGATGCTGGGCTTTGTGAACGGTCTGGCCATCGTGATCTTTCTGGCGCAGATGGGCCAGTTCAAAGTGCCCGGTTCCATGGAAAACACCGGCCATGGGATGAGCGGGGGCGAGTGGCTCTCGGGCGCGCAGCTGTATACCATGCTGGGCCTTGTGGCGCTGACCATGGCGGTGATCTGGGTGATGCCTCGGATCACGCGCATCATTCCTGCGCCACTGGCCGGTATTCTGGTGGTTGCGGCGCTGGTGATCGGCTTTGGCCTGGACGTGCCGCGCGTCGGCGATCTGGCCTCGATCGAAGGCGGGCTGCCCGCGTTCCACATCCCGATGGTGCCTTTGAACTGGGAAACACTTGAAATCATCCTGCCCTATGCCGTCATTCTGGCTGCCATCGGCCTGATCGAATCCCTGCTGACGCTGAACCTTGTGGGTGAAATCACCGGCAAACGAGGCGGAGCTTCGCAGGAATGTATCGCTCAGGGCGCATCGAACATTGTCACCGGTTTCTTTGGCGGCATGGGTGGTTGCGCGATGATCGGTCAGTCGATGATCAACGTGAAATCCGGTGGCCGAACCCGGATCGCGGGCATCGCGGCCGCCCTGTTCCTGCTGATCTTCATCGTGTTTGCCTCGAAGCTGATCGAGCAAATCCCGCTGGCCGCACTAGTGGGCGTGATGTTCATGGTGGTAATCGGCACCTTCGCCTGGAACTCGTTCAAGATCATGCGCAAGGTCCCTGCCATGGACGCCTTTGTGATCGTTCTGGTGACTGTCGTGACCGTGATGGAAGACCTTGCGGTTGCCGTTGTGGTCGGTGTGATCGTCTCGGCGCTTGCTTATGCCTGGAACAATGCCAAGCGCATCCATGCGGTCACGCGCGACTCCGAAACCGAGAAAGGCGCAAAGGTCTACGAAATCCAGGGCCCGCTGTTTTTTGGCTCGTCAGACGGCTTTGTTGAGTTGTTCGATGTGCCCAACGATCCCGACACGGTGATCGTGGACTTCGCCGAAAGCCGGGTCGTCGATCAGTCCGCCCTGCAGGCCATCGAGAACATTGCCGGTAAATATGAGGCCGCAGGCAAGCGCGTGATGCTGCGCCATCTCAGCCACGACTGCCACAAACTGCTGAACAAGGCGGGCCACCTGATGGTGGATAGCGACGATGACCCGGATTATGGCCTTGCCGTCGACTATTCTGTTCGCACGGGCATTCTGGGCGGGCACTGAGTCTTTATGCGAGGCTCTGCCTCGCGCTCCGGGATATTTAGGGCCAGATGAATGAAGGATCCCTTGCTTCATCTGGCTGGAAATATCCCGGGGGAGGCGCGCGCAGCGCGGCGGGGGCAGAGCCCCAACCCCGTCAATCGTCGGGGCGGTTCAGCGAGAATAGCTCGGTGACCACGGAATAATCCCGATACCCAAGCCGGGCCAGCGGTTTGAATGAGGTCACGTCGAATTTCCCGTCGCGGATGTGGTCGTCGTGGAGGTGGATGCCTGTGACCTCGCCGAATACAACCCTGTTGGCTTCGCCCGGCAGGGTGACAATCTTGGTCAGTTTACATTCCAGCGCTGCTGGCGCGCCAGCGACCCGGGCGCATGGGATGGTTTCGCACTCGACAGGTGTCAAACCGGCATGTGCAAACTCGTCGGTCTCTTTTGACAAACCCGCTGAACTTGCGTTCATCGCGTCCTGATGGGCATGGGCGACGACGTTTACGCAAAAAACCTGTGTGGCTTCGATATTCGCAATGCTGTCTTTGCCGCCGTTCTGATCATGCTTGGTGCCGGTGGTTGCAAACATCACCTGTGGCGGCGTGTAGGCGACCCCGTTGAAGAACGAATAAGGGGCCAGATTGTTGATCCCATCCGCATCGCGGGATGAGATCCAGCCGATCGGGCGGGGCGTGATGATGGCATTGAACGGGTTATGCGGCAGGCCGTGGCCGTCTTCGGGGCGATAGAACATCTGATCTCCAAGCGTTTGCCCAAGGCGTAGCGAAGTGCTAGGGCGATTGCCAGCAAGGAAAAGAGGGCAGGCGTGCAGCAATTCGGGATCAGGCCGGAAGAGCCGGACGATTGGTGGGAGGTCGAGGCCCTCTATGACCTGTGCTTTGCGCCGGGGCGCGAGGCGCTGTCGTCCTATCGTCTGCGCGACGATGTCCCTCCGGTTTCCGGGTTATCACTGGTCGCGCGGGACGGGCAGGGCATTCTGGCAGGGGCTATTCGGTTCTGGCCGGTCCATGTGGGTGCGCATGATGCGTTGCTGCTGGGGCCAGTGGCGGTGCACCCGACACATCAGGGTGAAGGGCTTGGCGGATACCTGATCCATGCCGGGGTCGAGGCCGGGCAGACCAAAGGGTGGAAACGGGTCATGCTGGTGGGTGACGCGCCTTATTACGCGCGGTTTGGCTTTGCCCGGTTGAGCGGGGTGGAGATGCCCCCACCGACCAACCCGGACCGAGTTTTGGGTCTGGAATTGCACCCCGATGCGTGGGTCGGTGTGCGCGGCCCCGTTACACGCTGGATGCGCTGAGCTATTGAAACCGCGCTCGTCAGCCCCGATGTTTCCATGACAGGAGGGCACAGATGCAGGACGTGGTTCTTGTCGAAAATGTAGATGCCGAGGCCGAGCTGGACCGGCTGGCGGAACATTACAAATCCGCTGGTGGGGCCGGAGTGAAACTGCTGAACGCGCTGGGCGGATCGGCGGAGTCTCTGCTGGACCAATTGCCCGACCCTGTGCGTCAGGGCCTGACCGGAGCGACGGAACGGGCGCTGTGGTTGGCGATTCATGCGGCACAGGGTTCGCGTCGCGCAATTCCGGATCAGAAACCCTGGGTCAATACCGCTGTGACAACCGCAATGGGGGCAGCGGGCGGAATGGGCGGTCTGTCCACCGCTTTGATGGAACTGCCTGCAACGACTGCGATGCTACTGCGCTCTATTCAGGGGGCGGCGGCGCGGGAAGGCTTTGATCCGGCTGAGGAAAACGTCAAGTTCGATTGCGTTCGGGTTCTGTCGGCGGCTGGACCGCTGTCCTATGATGATGGCGCGGATCTGGGGTTCTTTTCCGTGCGTTTGACGCTGACGGGCCCGGCGATGCAGCGCTTGATTGCTGCTGTGGCACCTCGGCTGTCGATTGCCTTGGGGCAAAAGCTGGCGGCGCAGTCTGTACCGGTGCTGGGCGCCTTGGCCGGAGGCGGCACCAATTACGTCTATACACGCTACTACCAGCAGATCGCTCATGTGCATTTCGGCCTGCGCCGACTGGCCATTGACGCCGATATTCCACATGACGAACTGGTGCGGAAACTGTCGGCCAGAATGTAGGCCAATCCGCCTGTTCCTTGGCTTGAGCGTCATTATGTGGTATCCAGACACGTAAGGGCCGCAAAATAGGATAAAAAACCGGCGGTCTGGCAGACAGGCATGACCCTCATGGCGGAAGGGATTGGCAGCGATAAATGCCCGGCTTTCATCCGATCTGTTGCACGGCACCGGAAATCTTCCGGTTTTGCCGCAGGCAGCCGCCTTGTGCTACCGGATCGAGAAAGGGCGGCCTGAAGTTCTTTTGATAACGACGCGCCAAACCCATCGGTGGATCATTCCAAAAGGCTGGCTGATGCAGGGGCTGTCCGAGGCTGAGACCGCCGCGCAGGAAGCCTGGGAAGAAGCCGGTATCATTGGGCGGTGCAGCCCGCAAAAACTGGGGCAATTTCCCTTTGTCAAACTGCGCGCCAGGAAAGGGCCAGCGCTGTGTATGGTGGATGTTTTCCCGCTATACGTAAAATCCGTTGCTCGGAATTTTCCCGAGAAAGGGCAGCGCAGGCGAGAGTGGTTCTCGCCCAAAAAAGCGGCCGCAAAGGTTGCGTCACCTGAACTTGCCGCGATTTTGCGCGACTTTAAGCCTCGGCTGCATTGAAGGGCGGCCAGAGGGGCTTGATATTGCCTTGTCGGTCGGTATCTATTCGGCAATCGATTTTTGGACGGACCATGATTCAATACGCATTGAAATGCCGTGAAGGCCACACTTTCGAAAGTTGGTTTCAGTCAGCGGAAGCGTATGACAAGCTTGCGGCGGCGGGGCTTGTGACATGTGCCGTTTGTGGCAGCGCGCAGGTGGAGAAGGCGATCATGACGCCGCGCGTTCGTCCTGCACGCAGCGCTGCGAAACAGCCAGAGGCTCCGGCGCCGGCGCAGAACGATGTCAGCGTGGCAACCCCCGCGCCCGATGTCCAAAAGGTGCTGGCTGAGTTGCGGCGCAAGGTCGAGGAAAACTCGGATTACGTAGGCAAGGATTTTGCCAGCGAGGCGCGGAAAATCCATCTTGGCGAAGCGCCGGATCGGGCGATCTATGGTGAGGCCAAACCGGATGAGGCGAAGGCCCTGATCGAAGATGGTGTACCAGTTGCGCCGCTTCCTTTTGTTCCCAGCAGAAAGACCAACTGAGACATGCATATCCTGATTACCGGGGCCAATCGGGGTATCGGAAAAGCGCTGGCAGATCAGTATCGTAACGACGGCCATCAGGTGACGGGGACGGCGCGGGACGACAGTGCCGAAATGCGTCTGGACGTGTCTGACCCCGCGCACCACAGCGCCATGGCGGACCGTTTGCAGGGACAGCCGGTGGATCTGCTGATCTGCAATGCAGGGGTCTATCTGGACAAGGGGCAGGGCATTGATGGCTACCCGGCCGAGATGTGGGCGCAGAGCTTTGCGACAAATGTGACCGGTGTGTTTCTGACCGTTCAGGCGCTGTTGCCGAACCTGCGTGCGGCGCGGGGTCGGATTGCGATCATTTCATCTCAGATGGCGTCACACACACGTGCGCCGGGCGGTAGCTATATCTACCGGTCTTCCAAAGCCGCTGTGCTGAACCTGGGCCGGAACCTGGCCACCGATCTGCGCTCGGACGGTATTGCGGTTGGAATTTATCACCCCGGCTGGGTCAAGACGGATATGGGCGGATCGGCCGCAGACATCCATTTGGATCAGGCCGTATCCGGCCTGATTGACCGTTTCGACAGCTTGTCGCTGGATACATCGGGGTGTTTTGAAACCTATGACGGGCAGGCGCACGCCTACTGAGTGTTCAGGGCCGCCTTGGGCAGTTCGTAAACCTCACCGGGTTCGATGAAGATCACCAGCAAATCGCCGCGGGTCTCATAGGTGAGTTTCGAGGTTGAGCTGCTGGAATCGGGAATGCCATCGGTGAAATAGATGTTGCGCACCTCGCCATTGCCCAGACCAACGGCAAGTGTTGCGCTGCCATCGTCGCGCCGGCGCAGTTCGGCATTGCAGGTTTTCAGCGGATCTCCGGCGTTTGCGGCGCATGGGATTGTGCCCAATGCGTTCTGACCATCGGTTCCAGCCAGGCTTGTAACCTGAGCCGTGGCGGCAGAGGACAAAAGGGCGAAGGCAGCGGCAAGACGGAGCATGAATAACCTCTTGGAATGATTGCGATGCGCAGGCTGACACCGCGCCTGCCCATTGTAAAGCGGCCCTGCGTCGCAGGCAAAGCCTGTTTGCGCCCTTGCCCTTGTTCCCCCCCTCGCATATGAGGCACGGAACCATAAGTCCAAGGCGCGGAGACACCAGCCCCCATGCCCGTACTCGTAATGAAATTCGGCGGCACATCGGTCGCCAACCTTGACCGCATCCGCCGCGCTGCAAAACGCGTGGGCGTCGAAGTGGCCAAGGGATACGACGTGATCGTCATCGTTTCGGCCATGTCCGGAAAGACCAATGAGCTTGTGGGTTGGGTCAACGAAACCTCGCCCCTGTTTGACGCGCGCGAATATGATGCCGTGGTGTCCTCGGGTGAAAACGTGACCGCTGGCCTGATGGCATTGACCTTGCAGGAAATGGATATTCCGGCGCGCAGTTGGCAGGGCTGGCAGGTGCCGCTGCTGACCAACGGGGCGCATTCCGCCGCCCGGATCGAGGAAATTCCGACCGATAACCTGAACCAGAAGTTTGGTGAGGGCATGAAGGTTGCCGTTGTGGCCGGGTTTCAGGGCATCAGCCCGGAAGGCCGTATCACAACGCTGGGTCGCGGTGGGTCGGACACGACCGCTGTGGCCTTCGCCGCCGCGTTTGATGCCGAGCGCTGCGATATCTACACGGATGTGGACGGCGTCTACACGACCGACCCGCGCATCTGTGAAAAGGCGCGCAAGCTGGACCGGATTTCGTTCGAGGAGATGCTGGAACTTGCCTCGCTGGGCGCAAAGGTTCTGCAAACCCGCTCGGTCGAGCTGGCGATGCGCTATAAGGTGAAATTACGCGTTCTCTCAAGCTTTGAGGAACAATCCGACGAGGCCGGTACACTGGTCTGCGACGAGGAGGATATCATGGAATCCAATGTTGTGGCCGGTGTGGCCTATTCCCGCGACGAAGCCAAGATGACCGTTGTATCGGTGGCCGACCGCCCCGGTATCGCCTCGATCATCTTCACTGCGCTCAGCGATGAGGGCGTGAATGTGGACATGATCGTGCAGAACATCTCGGACGAGGGGCGCACAGACATGACCTTCTCGTGCCCGACCGATCAGGTGGCCCGTGCCGAAAAGGCGCTGCTGGCGATCAAGGAAAAGGGCGAGCTGAACTATGCCGAACTGGTTGCGGATAACGATGTCTGCAAGGTCTCGGTTGTGGGAATCGGTATGCGCTCGCAATCGGGTGTGGCGGCCAAGATGTTCAAGGTGCTCTCGGATGAGGGGATCAACATCAAGGTTATTACAACCTCTGAGATTAAAATTTCCGTGCTGGTCGACAGGAAATACATGGAACTTGCGGTTCAGGCACTGCATGATGCCTTTGAACTGGACAAGGCGGCCTAAGCTGATCGGCCAAAGGTTTCGCCTGACACGCTAATTTGGGTGGGCCATGGCGGACGGCACCGAAACAGAATCCCGCAAGCTGCTGGGGCGGCTGCGCGAAGAAATGGCGAGCGAGGCCGCCGGTCAGGAACGTCTTGACCGGATCACGCAACTGATTGCGGACAGCATTCAGCGCGAGGTGTGCTCGATCTATCTGTTCCGGGACGAAGAAACCCTTGAGCTTTGCGCAACCGAAGGTCTGTCGCCCGAGGCGGTTCACAAGACCCGTATGCGGCTGGGCGAAGGTCTGGTGGGGCGCGTCGCCAAATCCGGCAAAGTGGTGAATACGGCCGATGCGCCGTCGGCCAAGGGCTTCCGTTTCATGCCCGAAACCGGCGAGGAGCGGTATTCCTCGTTTGTGGGTGTCCCGGTGCAGCGGCTTGGTCAGAAGCTGGGCGTGCTGGTCGTGCAATCCCGCGAGGCGCGCGAGTTTTCCTCGGACGAGGTATATGCGCTGGAAGTTGTCGCCATGGTACTGGCCGAAATGGCCGAACTTGGCGCCTTTGTCGGCGAGGGCGCGGCCCTGTCGCCGTTGCACCAGCAATCTGTTCTGCTGCGGGGCGGACCGGCGCAGGAAGGGGCGGCGGAAGGCCATGTCTGGCTGCACGAACCCCGCGTGGTGGTCACCAACCCGATTGCCGACGATCCGCATCGCGAGCGTGAACGTCTGGTCGAAGCGGTCGAAGAACTGCGTGTTGGCGTCGACAAGATGCTCGAGATTTCTCAGGGCGGCGACTCGGATCAGTTAAAGGTGCTGGAAGCCTATCGGATGTTTGCGAACTCCAAAGGCTGGATGCGCCGGATGGAAGAGGACATCGCGCTTGGCCTCAGCGCCGAGGCAGCGGTGGAAAAGGAACAATCGCAGGCCCGTGCCCGTATGGGTCAGGTGACCGACCCGTATCTGCGGGAACGGCTGGCCGATCTGGATGACCTCAGCAACCGGTTGCTGCGCATTCTGACAGGGCAGGGCAAAACCGACAGTTCCGACCTGCCGCCCGATCCGATTCTGGTGGCGCGCAACATCGGCCCTGGTGATCTGTTGGAATATGGCCGCTCGCTGAAAGGTATCGTGCTGGAAGAAGGATCTGTCGGCAGTCACGCGACCATTGTGGCGCGGGCCTTGGCGATTCCGTTGGTCGTGCATGTGGGTCGGATCACGACCGAGGCTTTGAACGGAGATCATGTCCTTGTCGATGGCGATCAGGGGGTGGTGCACCTGCGCCCCGAGGACACTGTAGTCAGCGCCTTCCGCGACAAGATCGCAATGCAGGCCAAAGCGCAGGAACGCTATGCCTCGATCCGGGAAACGCCAACCGTGACGCAGGATGGCGCGCGGATAAATCTGGTCATGAATGCGGGCCTGATGGCGGACCTTCCGTCGCTGGACAATTCGGGCGCAGAAGGCGTGGGGCTGTTTCGGACCGAGTTGCAGTTTCTGGTCCGCAACCAGATGCCCAAACGGTCCGAACTGGTGACGCAATACAAGCGCGTGCTGGATGCGGCGGGCGACAAGCGTGTGGTGTTCCGCACGCTCGACATCGGCTCGGACAAGGTTCTGCCTTACATGAAACACGTGGCCGAGCCGAACCCGGCACTGGGCTGGCGCGCGATCCGCGTTGGGCTGGACAAACGCGGCGTGATGCGGATGCAGTTGCAGGCGCTGATCCGCGCTGCAAACGGGCGGCCGCTGACGATCATGTTTCCCTTCGTTGCGCAGGCCGATGAATTCCGCGAGGCCCGGTGGGAAGTCAACAAGACCATCGAGCGGGAAAAGCGTCTGGGTCACGTGCTGCCCGAAACGCTGGAAGTAGGCGCGATGCTGGAAACGCCCTCGCTGGGCTTTGCGCCGCAGAAATTCTTTGACGAGGTCGATTTCATCTCGATCGGCGGCAATGATCTGAAGCAGTTTTTCTTTGCTGCCGACCGCGAAAACGAACTGGTCCGCCGCCGTTATGACACGCTGAATGTCAGCTTCCTCAGCTTTATCGAGCGTATCGTCGAACGCTGCGATATCTCGGACACCCCGCTCAGCTTCTGTGGTGAGGATGCCGGGCGTCCGGTCGAGGCGCTGTGTCTTGCGGCCATGGGGATTCGGACCTTGTCGATGCGTCCAGCTTCGATCGGGCCGGTCAAAACCCTTCTTCTGCGCTCGAACCTGCAGGATGTGCGCAAGATCATCGCGGATGCGCGCCACAGGGGTGAGCAATCCGTAAGGCCATCGGTGATGGAGTGGCTGCGTAACCAGCCATAGGTGGAAAACCTGTCGCATTCCGCAAATCCAAGCTTGATTTTTCTGCGCGGCCTTTCTATTGACGCCCTAAATGTTAGCGATAACAGTTTCGCGTTTTGGGCGCTTCGTGCCGAAAAAGCCGGTCGTGCTAAGCTGACGACAGAGAATTCGAAAGGAACCTTGCCATGGTGTCTCGCGTAATTCCGGTGGATCCGTTCGACCTGGTGCTGTTTGGTGCGACAGGCGACCTGGCGCAGCGGAAGATCATTCCGGGCCTCTATCATCGGTTCCAGGTGGGCCAGATGCCGGAAGACGCCAGGATCATCGGCACAGCGCGGTCAGATATGGACAGCGCCGCGTTCCGGGATCAGGTGCGCAAATCGATGGACGAATTCGCGCCCGGCTTTGACAAGGCCACGCTGGACCGCTTTCTTGAGCGGGTCGAATATGTCCCCGTGGACGCTCTGGGCGCGGCGGGCTGGGATGATCTAAAGTCCGCTTTGCGCGAGGATGTGGTCCGCGCGTTCTATCTGTCGGTGGGGCCAAGCCTGTTTTCGGGGATCGCAAAGCGCCTTCAGGATCAGGGCCTTGCGACACCCGACAGCCGTATCGTGGTGGAAAAGCCGTTTGGTCATGACCTGGCCTCGGCCAAGGCGCTGAACGAAGGTCTGCGCGCCTGTTTCGAGGAGCATCAGATTTACCGCATCGACCATTATCTGGGTAAGGAAACGGTGCAGAACCTGATGGCGCTGCGCTTTGCCAATTCGCTGTTCGAGCCGCTCTGGAACTCGACCCATATTGATCATGTGCAGATCACCGTGGCCGAAACTGTGGGGGTCGAAGGGCGCGGCGCGTATTACGACCAGTCCGGCGCCATGCGGGACATGATCCAGAACCACCTTGTGCAGCTTTTGTGTCTGACCGCGATGGAACCCCCCTCGAAGTTTTCGCCAAACTCGGTGCGCGACGAAAAGGTCAAGGTGATCGAGGCGTTGGAGCCGGTTGATGCCAAAGACATCGCACGCGGCCAGTACCGTGCGGATAAGGGCGAGGGCGGATATGTCGACCACGTCGGCGATCCGGCCAGCCGCACCGAAAGTTTCATCGCGCTCAAGGTCCATCTGGGCAACTGGCGCTGGGCCGGGGTACCGTTTTACCTGCGCACGGGCAAACGGCTGCGGGCGCGCGAATCCGAGATTGCGGTGTTCTTCCGCGACCCGCCCCATACGATTTTCCCCAATGTCGGCCCTTTACGCGGCAATGTACTGGTGATCCGCCTGCAACCGGATGAAGGCATCACCCTGCGTACCACGATCAAAGACCCGGGTCCGGGCGGCTTCCGCCTGTCCGACGTCTCGCTGGATATGAGCTTTGCCGACGCGCTGGGCGACGATGCCAGCGCCCCGGACGCCTACGAGCGCTTGATTATGGACGTCATCCGTGGCGACCAGACCTTGTTCATGCGGGGGGACGAGGCCGAGGCCGCCTGGGCCTGGGTCGATCCCATCATTCAGGGGTGGGAACAACGCGGCGACCGCCCGTCACGCTATGATCAGGGCAGTTCGGGGCCGGAAGAAGCACTGATGCTGATGCATCGCGATGGACGCCGCTGGCGTCAGATCGGAGGTTAGGAATGGTTCACACCGTCATCAAGGACGTCACCCAGCGGATCATCGACCGCAGCGCCGACCTGCGTGGCCCGCATCTGGAACGGATGGAGCAGGCCAAATCCAAGGGGCCCGCGCGGGGTCATCTGTCCTGCAGCGGTCAGGCCCATGCCTATGCGGGGGCGGGCACAGACCAGCAGGCTATGGCCACAGGTACGGCGGGCAATCTGGGTATCGTGACCGCCTATAACGACATGCTGTCGGCTCACCAGCCGTTTGAACGTTACCCCGAGCTGATCCGTCAGGCCATTCGCGCCGCAGGCGGAACCGCTCAGGTCGCAGGCGGTGTGCCCGCCATGTGCGATGGCGTCACCCAAGGCGAGGCGGGGATGGAACTGTCCCTGTTCTCGCGCGACGTGATCGCTTTGGCGACCGGAGTGTCGCTCAGCCACAACACCTATGATGCGGCTGTATTCCTTGGTGTCTGTGACAAAATCGTCCCCGGTCTTGTGATCGGCGCACAAGCGTTTGGTCATTTGCCCGCGGTGTTCCTGCCTGCCGGTCCGATGACCAGTGGCTTGCCGAATGATGAAAAGGCCAAGGTTCGCCAGAAATTCGCTGCAGGAGAGGTTGGTCGCGAAGAACTCATGGCCGCTGAAATGGCCGCCTATCACGGCCCCGGCACCTGCACCTTTTACGGCACTGCCAACACCAACCAGATGCTGATGGAGTTCATGGGCCTGCACCTGCCGGGCTCCAGCTTCATCAATCCAAACACGCCGCTGCGCGATGCCCTGACCGAAGAGGGCGCGCGCCGTGCGCTGTCGCTTAGCGCTTTGGGCAATCACTATACGCCAGTGTGCCAGATCCTGGATGAACGCGCCTTTGTGAACGGGATCGTGGGTCTTATGGCTACCGGTGGATCCACGAACCTGCTGATCCACCTGATCGCTATGGCCCGCGCGGGTGGTATCGTGCTGGACTGGCAGGATTTCTCGGACGTCTCCGCCGTGGTCCCCTTGGTTGCGCGGGTTTACCCCAACGGTCTGGCCGACGTGAACCACTTCCACGCCGCCGGAGGGTTGGGCTACACCATCGGCACCTTGCTCGAGGATGGCCTGCTGCATCCCGACACACTGACAGTCGCTGGGCAGGGCCTGCACAACTACACCAAAGAACCCAAGCTGATCGGCGGAGAATTGACGTGGCAAGACGGCACGGGCCACAGCCTGAACGAAAAGATCGTCCGTTCAGCCAAGGACCCGTTCCAACCCACCGGAGGCCTGTCGCGCCTGACCGGTAATCTGGGCACCGGGGTCATGAAAGTGTCTGCCGTCGCGCCTGAACATCAGGTGGTCGAAGCCCCGGTCCGCGTGTTCCACGATCAGGACGAAGTCAAAGCCGCCTTCAAAGCCGGTGAGTTCACCGATGACGTCATTGTTGTCGTGCGTTTCCAGGGGCCGAAAGCCAATGGCATGCCCGAGCTGCACTCGCTGACCCCGATTCTGTCGATACTGCAGGGGCGCGGACAGAAGGTTGCGCTGGTCACAGATGGCCGCATGTCCGGCGCATCCGGCAAGGTTCCGGCGGCAATCCATGTCTCGCCCGAGGCGCTGGATGGCGGTGCAATCGCATATCTGCAGGATGGCGATCTGGTGCGGGTCGATGCGGTGAAAGGTGAGCTGGAAATCCTCACCGATGGGGTTCTGGACCGGGTGCCTGCGAAGGCCGATCTCTCGGCCAATCAATTTGGTGTCGGGCGCGATCTGTTCGGCACATTCCGCGCCAATGTCGGGTCCGCCGACACCGGTGCCAGCATTTTCGGAGTGTAAGCCATGTCCAAAACCCAACGCACGCGCGAGATTTGCTCCCTGGCCCCGATTGTTCCGGTTCTGGTCGTGGACGATGCCGCCACAGCGCGCTCGCTGGCCGAAGCACTTGTCGCTGGCGGCCTTCCGGCGCTTGAGGTCACATTGCGCACTCCGGCGGCTCTGGACGCAATCCGGGCCATGGCCGACGTGCCGGGCGGTGTCGTTGGGGCCGGAACACTGGTCACGCCCGACGATGTCCGCGCCGCGAAAGAAGCGGGCGCGCAATTCGGTGTTTCACCCGGCGCGACCGACGCATTGATTGCTGCCTGTGAGGCGGAAGGCCTGCCCCTGCTGCCCGGCGCAGCCACCGCCAGTGAGGCGATGGCGCTGCTGGAACGGGGCTATGACATGCTGAAATTCTTCCCTGCCGAAGCCTCGGGCGGCGCGCCCGCATTGAAAGCGATCGGAGCACCTCTGCCCCAGATCAAATTCTGCCCCACAGGCGGAGTTTCCCCGGCAAATGCGCGCGATTACCTCTCCCTGTCCAACGTGGTCTGCGCCGGTGGCAGCTGGGTCGCGCCGAAACAGATGGTGCAGGATGGCGACTGGGCAGGCATTGAAACTCTTGCGCGCGAGGCGTCCCGCCTGACGGATTGACGCCGCCCAAAGCAACGCTAGGGTAAGGATCAATTCATACAGGTTGATCCCATGACAAACCAAATCTCCCTTGCGCAGGGGCGCGGGTATCTGGCGATTCCGGGTCCGTCCGTCATACCCGACGCGGTTCTGCAGGCGATGCACCGACCGTCGCCCAATATCTACGAAGGCGCGCTGATCGAGATGATGCCCGCGTTGACCCGCGACCTGCGTCGCGTGGCCCGCACGGATCACAATGTCGCCATCTACATCTCCAACGGCCACGGCACGTGGGAGGCGGCGCTGTCCAACGTGATCGCACCGGGTGAAACGGTGCTGGCCCCGGCTTCGGGCCGGTTCACCCATGGCTGGGCCGAGATGGCCGATGGGATCGGCGCCAAGGTCCAACTGCTGGATTTCGGCACCGCGTCGCCGTGGGATTTCGACCAGATATCCGAGGCCCTGCGCGCGGATACCGCCCACCAGATCAAAGCGGTGCTTGCGGTGCATGTCGATACCTCAAGTTCGGTCCGCAACGATATTCCAACCCTTCGCGCGCTGCTGGACAATCTGGATCATCCGGCGCTTCTGATGGCCGATTGCATCGCCTCGCTGGGCTGCGACCGGTTCGAGATGGATGCCTGGGGCGTCGATGTCATGGTGACCGCCTGCCAAAAGGGGCTGATGACCCCGGCAGGCGTTGGTTTTGTCTTCTTCAACGACAAGGCACAGGCGAAACGTGCAACCATGCCCCGCGTCTCGCAATACTGGGACTGGGTGCCGCGCGCCAATCCCGATCTGTTCTACCAGTATTTCAACGGCACCGCGCCCACCCACCACTTATATGGTTTGCGCGCCGCGCTGGACATGATCCATGCGGAAGGGATCGAGCATGTCTGGGCCCGCCACGAACGTCTGGCACAAGCCGTTTGGGCCGCCTGCGAGATCTGGTCCCAGGGCGATGCCCTGCACATCAACATCGCCGACCGCCAGCACCGCAGCCACGCGGTGACCGCGCTACGCCTGACCGATGGACGCGGAACATCACTTCGCAGATACACCGAGACCCAATTGGGCCTGACACTGGGGATCGGGCTTGGAATGGCGGATGAAGACGGCTGTTTCCGCCTTGGCCATATGGGCCATGTAAACGGGCAGATGATCATGGGGATGCTGGGTGGCGTCGAATCCGGCCTTGCTGCGCTGAACATTCCCCGCGGCTCAGGCGCGCTCGATGCTGCAGCTGCCGTTCTTGCGGGGTAACCCCTCAACAGGATCCGCTGCTTCATCTGGCCAAAAATATCTTCGGGGGGAAATCGCGCAATGCGCGATTGGGGGGCAGACAGCCCCCCCTGCGCCGATCACATCCCGCGCGCCGCGTTCAGCGCTTTGGGCAACGCGACCGCAAATGCATCCAGATCAGCATCCGTCCCGCAACTGACCCGGATACAGCGATTTTGCGGGGCAACAAAAGGCATCCGCACAAAGATTCCCTGCGCGACTAACGACTCCAATACTGCCTTGGCAAAGACACCATCCCGACCGCAGTCAATCGCCACGAAATTGGTGGCCGAGGGCAAGGGCACCAACCCATTGTCCCGCGCAATCTGGTTGATCCGATCCCGAGCCGCGTCGATCAAACCCTGAACCTGCGCCAACCAGGCCCCATCCGCCAACGCGGCCAGCGCCCCGGCCTGTGCCGCGCGGTTCATCCCGAAATGA
Organism: Ruegeria sp. K5; assembly: GCF_056531805.1. Classification (NCBI taxonomy): domain Bacteria; kingdom Pseudomonadati; phylum Pseudomonadota; class Alphaproteobacteria; order Rhodobacterales; family Roseobacteraceae; genus Ruegeria; species Ruegeria sp. K5. Next base: position 209,283 of record NZ_JBQFML010000004.1, read on the forward strand.
TTGCGCAGCTTGTTGAAGGCCAATATCAGTTCAGACGCACCAATCGCATAGCCGACCCGTGCTCCGGCCATCCCGTAGACCTTGGAAAACGTGCGCATTCGGATCACGCGCGGGTCTTCTGCCGATACCGGCGCTGCCGTACCTTCGGGCGCGCATTCGACATAGGCTTCGTCCAGCACCAGCAGGCAGCCCTTGGGCAGTGCCTCCATCGCGGTCACGATATCCTCCCCGCTGTGCCAACTGCCCATCGGGTTGTCCGGATTGGCAAGATAAACCAGCTTGGCCCCAACCTCGGTGGCCTTGGCAAACAGGGCCGACAGGTCTTCGTGGTCTGCGGCATAGGGCACCTTGTGCAAAACGCCCCCATAGCCCGCGACGTGATAGTTGAACGTCGGATAGGCCCCATCCGAGGTCACAACCGCGTCGCCCGGACCTACAAGCAAACGCACGAGATAGCCCAGCAGCCCATCGATGCCTTCACCAACCACGATATTCTCGGCTGACACAGCATGATGGTCGGCCAGAGCAACGCGCAGATCGTGGTTTTCCGGATCTCCATACATCCAGATCTCGGTCGCTGCCTGTCGCATCGCCTCAATTGCGCGCGGCGAAGGGCCGAACACGCTTTCATTTGCGCCCAGCCGGGCGGTGAAGGGCGCGCCGCGCTGACGCTCCTGTGTTTCGGGACCGACAAAGGGCACGGTGGCAGGCAGGGATTGCGCAAGGGATGTGTATCGTGGTCCGGTCATACGTGCAGATAAACGCAAGTCGCGCGGCTCGACAAGGCTCAGCCAAGGCCGGCCTTTGCCCTGACGTCGCAGTGGAACTCGGCCCGCCTTTCGGGGCATGCTGACAAAAACCAGAGTTGGGAGGCCCTGCATGGCGCGCGTATCCGTCAAATACAAAGACCACATTGCCCACGTAACGCTGACACGCGGCGACAAGATGAATGCGCTGGATGACGCGATGTTCAAGGCGATTGTGTCGGCCGGGCAGGACGTCGCGGCCTCGGACGCCCGCGCCGTTGTGCTGTCGGGTGAAGGCAAAAGCTTTTGCGCCGGGCTGGACATGGCCAGCATGGCGGGGCTGGCGCAGGCCGATCCGAACGAGATGCTGATGCCGCGCACGCATGAGGACGCCAACCCCTTGCAAGAGGTCGCGATGATCTGGCGGCGCGTGCCGGTGCCGGTGGTCTGCGCCATTCAGGGCGTGGCCTATGGCGGCGGGCTGCAAATCGCGCTGGGCGCGGATATCCGCATCGCCCACCCCGAGGCCAAGCTGGCCCTGATGGAGATGAAATGGGGCATCATCCCGGATATGGGCGGCATGGTTCTGCTGCCGAATCTTGTGCGCTCGGATGTGCTGCGCCTGCTGACCTACACCGCGCGCCCCATCGGCGCGGCACAGGCCGCCGAGTGGGGGCTGGTCACAAAACTCTCGGACGATCCGCTGACCGAGGCGCAGGCACTGGCCGAAGACATCGCGGGCAAAAGCCCCTCGGCCATCCGTGCGGCGAAACGGCTGATTGATGTGGCCGAGACCCGGCCCCGCGCCGACGTGCTGCTTGAGGAGTCCGCCGCGCAGGTGGAACTGATCGGCAAGCCGGATCAGATGGAGGTCGTGATGGCCCAGATGCAGGGCCGCAAGCCCGAGTTCAAATAGTCACCGCATGAAGGCCCGTCGCGCATCGCGGGCCATGTTGTATCGCATCTCAAGTTCGGCGATGCGGGCCATGGCGGCCTTGCGGGCCTCGGGGTCGGTCAGCGCGGCATAATCCTTGCGGGCGGCGTCCAGATTTTTCCGGATCTCGAATTCTTCGGGCAGCACACCGGCCTGCGCCATGATCCGGTGCCCGGCGGCAATGGCGGGATCGCCTTGCGCCTCGGCAGACCGGTCGGGCAGGGGTTTGCCTTCGCCCTCAAGCCCCTGCAACTGGCCTTCGGCCTGCGCCTTTTTGATCTGGCGTTCGATCAGTTTTCCCAGCGGTCCAAACACGTCTTCACTGTACCTCAATCTTGGTCCCGGCAGCTAGCGGATTCGGTTTGTCGCCAGATAGGCAATGCCGCCCGCCAGCAGTCCCCAGACCGCGGCACCCAACCCAAAAACGGTAATCCCCGAAGCGGTGATGGCAAAGGTAAGGATGGCCGCTTCACGTTCGGCAGGCACTTCGAGCGCGGCAAAGGTTGCGTTCGCCATTACGCCGATCAGCGCAACTCCGGTCAGGGTTCCCATCAACAGCGGGTCGGCATGGGCGGCAAATCCGGTGATCGCCACCGCAAAGACGCCAAACAGGCAGTAGAACACCCCCGCCATGACCGCCGACCAATAGCGCTGGTCCCGGTCCGGGTGGCTGTCCTCGTTCGAGCACATCGCAGCGGTGATTGCGGCAAGACAGGTGGCGGGCGCTCCGAACGGGGCCGACAGGAAGCTGGCCCCTCCGACCGCCGGGAACAGCTTGCCCGCATCCGGCGTGTAGCCAAAGCTGCGCATCACCGCGATGCCGGGGATATTCTGCGTGGCCATGGTGACGATGAACAGCGGGATGCCGATCCCGACAGCGGACGCGACCGAGAATGTGGGCATGGTCCAGACCGGCGCGGCCACCAGATGCTCGGGGCGGACCGGGCTGCCTCCGGCGTTCAGGACAACGACGATGGCCGCCGCGACCACGGCGGCGGGGACGGCGAACAGCCGGTTGAAACGGCCCGCAATGAACCAGGTCAGGATCACCGGCAGGGCCTGCCACGGCAGATCGACCGCCGCTTTGAAGGGAATGATGCACAGGGGCAGCAGCACTCCGCCCAGCATGGCCTGCGCCAGTGTCGTCGGTATCGCCGCGGCCAGCCGCCCCAATGGCCGCCAGAGCCCGGCCAGAACGGTCAGGGCTCCGGCGCACAGAAACGCGCCGACGGCCCCCGAAAAGCCAGCAGCAGGTGTGGCCGAGACCGCAAGCAGGGCTGCACCGGGCGTGGACCATGCCACGCTGATTGGCTGCTTGTGCCAAAGGCTGAGGATGATGGCCGCCAGCCCCATCGCAATCGCCGCCATCATCAGGCCGGATGCGGATTCAGCGCCCGAGGCGCCCATCGCCGCAAGGCCCTGTAACACAATCGGAAAAGAGCTGAAGAACCCGACCACCGCCACCACGAGGCCGGTCGAGATTGTCTGCACGGGGGGAAGGGGGTGCGCCATTGCTGCCTCGGGGTTGTTTGAGCAAATTGCTAACAATCGCGGGCCATGATCAGCAAGGGGAAAGCCGTGCCGCCCATAAAAAACCCCGCCGGGTGAGAGGCGGGGTTCGGGATTTGAGTATTTGCGAAAAGATGAAGATCAGGCGATTTCGGCCAGACGGGCGAGCGCCTCGTTCAGTTTCGCCTCTTCCTCTTCACGGGCGGCGAGGTTGGCTTTGGCTTCTGCCACCACCTCTTCCGGGGCCGAAGCCACGAATTTGGGGTTGTTCAGACGCCCGCGCAGGCCACCCAGTTCCTTGGCCAGCTTGCCTTTGGCTTTTTCCAGCCGTTCCTTTTCCGCGCCGATGTCGATGATGTCGGCCAGCGGCAGGCCGAAAGACGCGCCGGGGGCGGCGATTGAGATCGTGCCTTTGGGCAGTTCATCCGCTTTGGTCAGGCTGTCGATCCGCGCAAGGCGTTTGATCAGCGTCTCGTTGCGGTCCCATGCTGATTGGCCGTTTGCATCGATTTCCGTCACCAGCATCGGCACATAGAGGCCCGCCGGAACCCGCATCTGCGCACGGGCCGAGCGGGTGTTTTCGATCACCGAGATCACCCAGTTCATCTCACGATCCGCGTCCGCGTCGATCAGGTCAGCGGCGGCGTAGCTCGGCCAGTCGGCGTGAACGATCATTTTCGCGCGGTCGCCGGTCAGACCCCAGAGTTCCTCGGTGATGAAGGGCATGATCGGGTGCAGCAGGACCATGCACTGATCCAGAACCCAGCGCATGGTGGCGCGGGTCTCGGCCTGCGCCTCGGCGTCATCGCCTTGCAGCAGGGGTTTGGACAGTTCCACATACCAGTCGCAGACCTTGCCCCAGACAAAGGCGTAGAGCCCGTTGGCGGCGTCGTTGAAGCGGTAGCTTTCCAGCGCGGCGTCGACCTCCTCGCGCACGCGGGCGGTTTCGCCGATGATCCAGCGGTTCACGGCAGCTTTGGGTTTCAGGTCGGCGACGTCCAGTTGCGGCACGGCGTCGGTGAAGACCTCGTTCATCTCGGCAAAGCGGACGGCGTTCCAGAGCTTGGTGCCGAAGTTGCGATAGCCGGTGATGCGCTCTTTGGACAGCTTTAACACGCCGCCAATCGCCGCCATCGAGGCATTGGTAAAGCGCAGCGCGTCGGCGCCGAATTCGTCCACGATCTCCAGCGGGTCGATGACGTTGCCGGTGGTTTTGGACATCTTCTTGCCCTTCTCGTCGCGGACGAGCTGGTGCAGGTAGACGGTGTGGAACGGAATCTCGTTCACCACGGCCAGTTGCATCATCATCATCCGGGCGACCCAGAAGAACAGGATGTCGAAGCCGGTGATCAGAACATCCGTGGGGAAGTAGCGCTGCATATCCTCGGTCTGCTCGGGCCAGCCCAGCGTGCCAATGGGCCAGAGGCCGGAGGAGAACCATGTGTCGAGGACGTCGGGGTCGCGATAAATCGCAATCGTGTTGTTCTCATCGCCCTCGAAACAGTTCTTTCCAAATGCATCGTTCCAATCGGTTGCAGCGATAACGCTTTCTGCCGCATCTCCATAGTATGCGCGCGCTTTCTCTAGAGCCTCCTCTTCCGTTGCTCCACAAAACTGCGCGGTGAAATCCGCAACATTTGTTGTTTGTTGCCATTTCTCTTTTTCTGGACCGAACCAAACCGGAATCTGATGCCCCCACCACAGTTGGCGCGAGATGCACCAGGGCTCGATGTTTTCCAGCCAGTGGTAATAGGTCTTCTCGCCCGACTCGGGGATGATCTTGACCGTGCCGTCCTTGACCGCATCCAGCGCGGGGCCGACGACCTTTTCGGCATCGACGAACCACTGGTCGGTGAACATCGGCTCGATCACAACTTTCGAGCGGTCGCCGAAGGGCTGCATGATCGGTTTGCTCTCGACCAGCGGGACCAGCTCTGCCGGGTCGTCATCCTCGCCCAGCTTGGTGCCCAGAACCGGGTTGTCGGCGCGGGTCAGCACGGCCAGACCGTCATTGGTGATCTCTTCGACAACTTTTGCGCGCGCCTCGAAGCGATCCAGCCCGCGCAGGTGGTCGGGGACCAGGTTGATTGCGTCGATCTCGTTCTCTGTGAACGCGCGCCCACGTGCGTATTCCTGCGCCTTGTCGGCCTCTTCGGCGTAGGGCGCGCCATCGGCTCGCATCGCGCCTTTGGTGTCCATCAGGCGGTACATCGGGATGCCGCCGCGCTTGGCGACCATGTTGTCGTTGAAGTCATGCGCACCGGTGATCTTTACCGCGCCCGAGCCGAAATCGGGATCGGGATAATCATCGGTGATGATTGGAATCTGACGGCGATGCTCTTTCGGGCCAACCGGGATTTCGCAGAGTTTCCCGACGATTGGCGCATACCGTTCATCTGACGGATGAACCGCAACCGCGCCGTCGCCTAGCATGGTCTCGGGTCGGGTCGTGGCGATCGAGATGTAATCGCGTTCTTGTTCGAGGATGACGTTCCCGTCCTCGTCCTTCTCGACATAGGTATAGGTTTCACCGCCCGCCAGCGGGTATTTGAAGTGCCACATGTGGCCCGCAACTTCGATATTCTCGACCTCAAGGTCCGAGATTGCGGTCTCGAAATGCGGGTCCCAGTTGACCAACCGCTTGCCGCGATAGATCAGGCCCTTTTCGTACATATCGACGAAAACCTTGATGACCGCGTCGTGAAAATTCGGAGAATTTTCGTGCCCCGTGCGCGGGTCGCGCGGCGCGCCCGCCATGGTGAAGGCGTTGCGCGACCAGTCGCAGCTTGATCCCAGGCGCTTCAGCTGCTCGATGATCGTGCCGCCATATTCGCCTTTCCATTCCCAGACCTTGTCCAGAAACGCCTCACGCCCCAGTTCACGCCGGCTGGGCTGCTGCTCGGCGGCCAGCTTCTTTTCCACCTGCATCTGCGTGGCGATGCCTGCGTGGTCCTGACCGGGCTGCCACAGCGTGTCGAAACCGCGCATCCGGTGCCAGCGGATCAGGATGTCCTGCAGCGTGTTGTTGAACGCGTGACCCACGTGCAAAGCACCCGTCACGTTGGGCGGCGGGATCATGATGGTAAAGCTTTCGTCGCGCGATTTGTTCGCGCCTGCCTTGAAGGCTCCGGCCTGTTCCCAGGCCTTGTAAATGCGGGCCTCGGCCTCGGCCGCGTTGAATGTCTTTTCCATCGCCATGGGGTGCGTCCTGCGTCGTCAATCCTTGATCAGCGCCTGCAATAGCGAATGGAGGCAGGAAGGGGAAGGGCCTGCGGGCCTAGGTCATGCCAAAGCGGGCTTTGAAATAGGCATCGACGCGTTGATAGGCCGGTTCGTGGAAGTCGAGGGTCAGAAGCGAGTGGTCCTTGCCCGGATATTCCTTGGTTTCCAAAAGATCGCCAAAGGCCCGTTCCAACGCGTCCATCAGTTTTTTCGGGGCCAGCTTGTCGCCTTCGTATCGCATTGCCAATCCGGGGCCTTTCGCCGTCATACCGGCCGAGGCTGCGGCGATGTCCTGCGCGCTCATATGCAGGTGCTTGCCGCCAAAAATGGGCAGGGCGGGCTGGCTGGCCACACCGCCCACCACGGCATCTTCGGCCATCAGCGTCAGGGCGAAGCTGCCGGTCAGGCACATGCCGATGACACCGACGCCCGCGCTGTTTTCGCGCTGCTTGATCTCTTGCGTCAGGGCGCGCATCCATCCGGCGATGGGGCTTTGCTTGCCTCTGGCGAAGATGTTGAACTCTTTTCGCACGCAAAACAGCCGGGCGGCGTTCTTGGCCATTTCAATCTTGCCATAGGTGCCGAACAAATGCGGCAGGTAAACGCGGAACCCTGATGCGTTCAGCTTGGTTGCCAGATCCAGCGTTTCAGGCCCGATGCCAGGCAATTCCTGCAAGATCAGGATCGGAGGGCCGTTGCCGCCGACGTAAACATCGTGCGTCGTGTTCTGCCCACCGATCAGCGGGGCTGTGAATGGGAAAACGGTGTCATGTGTCCAAGCCATAGCTTGCATGCTACCTGATTTCTGTAACGCGGCAACATTTGGGCGCACGGGTACCGAAAGTTGCTGCTTTGGCGTGGGTCCGGAACGTGAGGCGCGTCACAGACCATGCGCTAACAATGTGCTACAAATTGTAACTCAGATAGCAATACCGCGAGCAGATCGGCTGCCCAAAAGCTCATATCTGGGGTAGCTGCGACGCTCAGGTGAAGGCTTTGGTCTGATATGTTGTGTTGTTTGTATTTTGTTAATGGTTTCAGTGTCATGAAGATCACAGCGCGTTTGAAGTCTCTGGTTTGGGATGCTGTCGATCCGGCGGTGAGATGGGCCATGATCCTTGGTGCCAATCGGCAACGGCTCACGCCTTCGTTCATGGCCTGTGCCTTGCCCCAGGCGTTTGGGATACCCATGATCAGGTTTACCCCGGCGGTTGTGTTGGCGATACCTGTATCTTCGGGATCGGCGGCAGAGATCGGGGCAGCTTGGCAGGCGCACCGGTCGCTTGGAAGATACGGCCGGAGACGTGCCCAAGGCGTACAGGGTGCAGCGGGCTGAAATGTCCGCCACACCCCAAAACGAATAGGAAGTGCTGAAAGATGAATTTGTCGCGGTTGAGTAGGAGGGTTCTTGGATGGCTCGGACGGCCATTGCGATCCGAGCATTCCGCCGAGACGCCGCATCGCGAGCCGATCAGCCATGTCATCATTCTTGACGGAACCATGTCGACGCTGGAGCCGGGGTTTGAGACCCACGCCGGTCACACCTACCGTCTGTGCCGCGAGGCCGGAAGTCAGGTCTCGGTCTTCTACGAATCTGGTGTTCAGTGGGAAAACTGGAAGTCTTCGCTGGACGTGATGATGGGGCGCGGCATCAACCGGCAGATCCGCCGGGCGTATGGGTATCTGGCGTCTCGGTACAAGCCGGGCGACCGGATCTATTTCATCGGCTATTCGCGGGGGGCTTATGGGGTGCGCAGCCTGGCCGGGGTGATCGACATGATCGGGTTGCTCAAGGCCGAACACGCAACCGAGCGCAATATCAAGCAGGCCTACCGTCATTACGAGTGCAACCCCAGCGGCGCCGCGGCGCGGGATTTTCGACAGCAGTTTTGCCATGACGAGATCGCTATCGAGATGATCGGCGTGTGGGACACGGTGAAAGCACTGGGTCTACGCCTGCCGCTGCTGTGGCGCTGGGCCGAGGATCGGCATGCCTTTCACAACCATCATCTGGGTCGCGCCACCCGGCACGGCTATCACGCCATGGCGCTGGATGAGACCCGCGAAGTCTTTGAGCCCGTCTTGTGGAAATGCACGCCCGACTTTCAAGGCCATGTCGAGCAGGTCTGGTTTCGCGGCAGCCACGGCGATGTGGGCGGCCAGTTGAACGGGTTTGAGCAGGCGCGACCGCTTAGCAATATCTCTCTGATCTGGATGCTGGATAAGGCCGAGATGCACGGTCTGCCGCTGCCCGAAGGGTGGCGCGACCGGTTCCCCACAAATGCCCACGCGCCGTCTGTTGGCACGTGGCGCGGGTGGGGCAAGATTTTCCTGCTGCGCAAGCATCGAAAAGTGGGGAAGGATCGGTCGGAACGGCTGCATGTCTCGGTCGCGCCGGATGAGTTGCCGCGTTGGGTGCCGATGCCGGATTTCCCGTCACATCCGGCGCAGTAACCTTCGGCTTAATCGAACAGTACCGAGGGGTGTTGGGACCGAAACGCTTCGAACGCCGCCTGAATGTCCTGTTCAAGGTTCCGCGTCAAAGAAAGATCGGGCAGAGAGTTCATCGGAAAGAACGCCACGTCGCTAGTCTCAGGTCCCGGTTTCGGTGTGGCCGCACCCGCCTCATCACACAGAAAGAACAGCTTGTAGAAATCCCGAATGTCTGCCGGGTACGGGTGCCGTGCCTTGTGCCGAAGCGCATAAAGGTGCTGTGCACGAACGCGCAATCCGGCCTCTTCCCAAACTTCACGCGCGATGTTTTCCGCCGGAGAGCTTCCGATATCCGCAAATCCGCCCGGCATCGCCCATTTGCCGTCACTGCGCTCGCGCACCAGCAGGATGTGGCCGTCGCGGATTACGGCCCCTCGAATGTCGATGCTGGGCGTGGCGTAGCCGCCCGCATGTTCGGATACCAAACCGTCGAGTTCCGACAGAGGGATGCGCCCCAGATCGGCCAGCATGGCGCGGGCCATGTCGGAAATCTCGTCATAGCGTTCGCGGTCGAACGGGTCTTTGGTGAAATGCTGGCCGGTTTCGGCCAGAGCCAGCAGTCTTTTTGCCCGGGTGAGCCAGGTATCCTCCATCGCGGTCGGATCCTGGCGCATCGGATTTAGCGGCGACGGTCCCGGCGCGAGCTCATGGGCTGGAATGCCACGCCCACATGCGCCTCGCAATAGGGTTTGCCAGCCTCAACGGGCAGGCCGCAGAACCAGAAATCATCGGTCGCGGGGTCGCCGACGGGCCATTTGCAGGTCTTCTCGGTCAACTCCATCAGCGTCAGCTTCTTGGCCTTCTTCTCAACCTCGTTGACCTTGGCCAGCGCCTCGGGGCTGATTTCGTTGGCCGAGGGCTGCGGCGGCAATGGCTGACCGGCAGGGATGATCTGACGGCGGGCCGGTACCGCTGGTTTGGCTTCTGCCGCCGGGGCAGGGGCCGGGCGCGCCGGTTCGGTTTTGGGCGCAGGCTTGGGCTTGGCCTCGGCCTTGGGTGCGGGTGCCGGTTTTTCCTTGGGTTCGGATTTCGCCGGGCTGGCACCGGTTGCCCGGTTCGACAGGCCCAGACGATGCACCTTGCCGATCACCGCGTTGCGCGTCACACCGCCCAGTTCCTTGGCGATCTGACTGGCCGACTGGCCCTCGCCCCACATCTTTTTCAGCAGTTCTACGCGCTCGTCGGTCCAGGACATGGGTTGCCTTTCAAAAAACGGGAAAGCGGCCCCGGATTCGGGCCGCCTTGGGAATTCGTGTCAGCCCCCTATTCTAATCACTGCGCCCCGAGTTACAAGCAGTCTTCGAATCGGATTGAGGTCAGATGATGCAGAGCCCCGCAGAGCAGAGTGAACCACGGTTTGGTCCGGTCAACTGGATGGGTCTTTATACGCTGGCGCAACGCGAAACGCTGCGCTTTCTGGCGGTCTGGACACAAACCTTGCTGGCGCCCTTGGTGACCGCCGGTCTGTTTCTGCTGATCTTCAACATCGCCATCGGCCCCAGCCGGTCGGACGTCATGGGTGTGCCGTTTCTGACCTTTCTGGCCCCGGGCATCATGATGATGACGGTGATCCAGAATGCCTTTGCCAATACGTCCTCGTCGATGGTGATCTCGAAGGTACAGGGTAATATCGTCGACACTCTGATGCCGCCGCTCTCTCCTTTGGAGATCCTTCTGGGCTATCTGGCAGGCGGTATCGCGCGCGGCGTGCTGATCGCCTGTGTCGTTGCGGCTGCGCTGGCTTTGGTGTTGGGTATCGTGCCGCAACACCCGCTGGTCGCGTTGATCTTTGTCATCATGGGCGGCGCATTCATGGGGGCCCTGGGGCTTTTGGCCGGGATATTCGCCAACAAGTTCGACCAGATGGCGGCGATCACAAACTTCATCGTCACCCCGCTGGCGTTCTTGTCGGGCACGTTCTACTCGGTCGAGGCGCTGCCGCCGCTTCTGAACCGGATCAGCCATATAAACCCGGTGTTCTATCTGATCGACGGATTGCGATACGGCATGATCGGTGTCTCGGACAGCGCACCTGTTTTGGGGTTTGCGGTGTGTGGGCTGGCCACGTTGATCGTCTGTTGCGCCACCTGGCAGATGCTGCGCACCGGTTACCGGCTCAAGGCTTGACGCTGCCGCGTTTCACGCCAGACCAGGATCAGTGCCCCGGTCAGGATGACCGAGGATCCGATGACACTGACGACATCGGGGATCACGTCGAAGATCGCGAAATCGTAAAGCGCAGCAAAGATCAGTGTTGCATAGCTGATTGGGGCGACAAATGACGCATCCGCCCGCGCCATTCCATTGACGAAACACGCCTGCGCGCAGGCCATCAACCCTCCGATACCAGCCAGCGCGGCCCATTGGGCAGGGGTTGGAGGCTGCCACACGGCGATCACGGCGACCGTTGCAATGGCCAGACCCATCGAATTGTTCACAAGCAGGATCTGAATCGGAATTTCCCGGCCCGCCAGCTTTTTGATGAAAATCAGCTCCATCCCGATCACCGCTGCCGCCGTCAGCGCCAACAACGCAGCAGGCTGAAAGCTTGCAGGCGTCGGCCGCAGCAGAATAAGCGCCCCGGTCAGGGCCACCGCAGCGGCCAGCCAGCGCCACGGCCCAACACCTTCCTTCAACAGCGGGATGGCCAACACCATCGCAAAGACGGGGTTGAGGAAAGAGATCGCGGTGGCATCCGCTATTGGGATGTAAGCGACCGAAGCAAACATCAGCGTGATCCCCAACCAGCCAAAACTGGTGCGACCAATGTGCAAGCCCCAATGCGGCCGCCGAAGCCTGGGGCGTAGCGCGGCGACGGCGCTGATGATCACCAGAAACGCGAACAGAAACCGCCCATGGCTGATTTGCATCGGGTGCAAGGGCGGGCCCAAAGTGTCAGTGCCCAACGCCTTGGCCAACAGCGTCGTGGCGGCGATCAGGGCGCTTGCGACAAAGATCAGCAAAGCCGCAAGCGGCGGGTTCTGGGGTGTGGGTGTCATGTCCAAGCGGTGCGTTACATCCGGGGAAATGGCAAGTGGGAAATCCCGCGCCTTATGCCTTCCGGGTATCAGCGCAGATTCGGGGTTTTCAGATCCGACACATCCCGCTATACGACCGGCCATGATCAAAACAGCACATATCCTGCGCCTCCGACGCCGACGCCGCACAGCGTAACCGGCCCGTTTGATCCAATTGCGCGCTGTAAATCCGTGCAAACCCCACCAAATCAGTTGACGACCATGGCTCTTGTGTATCAACCACAGGGCTTAACCTACCCGAAAAGGATGATCCGATGATCCCGTCCGTTCTGCCGACCTATAACCGTGCGCCCCTGACCTTTGTGAAGGGCGAAGGCGCCTGGCTGACCGAGGCGGATGGCCGACGTTTTCTGGATCTCGGCGCGGGGATCGCGGTAAACGCGCTGGGCCACGCGCATCCGGTTTTGGTCAACGCCCTGACCGAACAGGCACAGGCGCTATGGCATGTCTCGAACCTGTATCACATCCCGCAGCAACAAGCGCTGGCCGACAAGCTGGTCGAGCATACCTTTGCCGACACGGTTTTCTTTACGAATTCCGGGACCGAGGCCTGCGAACTGGCCGTGAAAATGGCCCGCAAGTATTTCTATGACAAAGGCCAGCCGGACCGGGTCGAGATCATCACCTTCGATGGCTCTTTCCACGGTCGCTCCTCGGCCGGGATCGCGGCGGCGGGGTCCGAGAAGATGACAAAGGGCTTTGGCCCGCTGTTGCCCGGCTTTGTCCACCTGACTTTCGGTGATCTGGATGGCGTGACCGATGCGATCACCGAAAAGACAGCCGCAATCATGATCGAGCCGGTTCAGGGCGAGGGCGGTATCCGCCCGGTCCCCGACGCGGAACTCAAAGCCCTGCGCCAGATCTGCGACGAACACGGGCTTCTGCTGATCATGGACGAGGTCCAATGCGGCGTCGGGCGCACCGGGAAACTCTTCGCCCATGAATGGGCGGGGATCACGCCCGATATCATGATGGTTGCCAAAGGCATCGGTGGCGGCTTCCCGTTGGGCGCGGTGCTGGCCACGGAAGAGGCCGCCAGCGGCATGACCGCAGGCACCCACGGCTCGACCTATGGCGGCAACCCGCTGGGCTGCGCCGTCGGATGCGCGGTGATCGATCACGTCGCAACCCCTGAATTTCTGGAAGGCGTTAACCGTAAGGCGGGCCTGCTGCGCCAGAAACTCGAAGGTTTGATCGCCGATCATCCGGACGTCTTTGAAGAGGTCCGCGGCTCTGGCCTGATGCTGGGGCTGAAATGCAAGGCGACCAATCTGGACGTGGTGAATGCAGGCTACGACAATCAGGTTATCACCGTGCCTGCCGCCGATAACGTGATCCGCCTGCTGCCGCCTCTGACGCTGACTGAAGACGACATCGCGCAGGCTGTCATCCGCCTGGACAAAGCCGCCGCGCAGGTCGAAGGCCAACTTGCCACTGCCTGATCTTCATCTTTTCCCAAATACTCCGGGGATGTGGGGGCTGGCCCCCACTCGCCGCTCAGCCAAAAGCGAAACGATATGAACCATTTCCTTGATATCCACATGACCGATCAGGGTGACCTGCGGGCCATGATCGATCAGGCCGCAGCAATGAAACAGGCCCGTCTGGGCCGCCCCAAGGCAGCACTGGACGACGAACAACCGCTCAAGGACCGCATGGTCGCCCTGATCTTCGAAAAACCGTCGACCCGGACGCGCGTGTCCTTTGATGTAGGTGTCCGGCAGATGGGTGGTCAGACCATGGTGCTGTCGGGCAAGGACATGCAGCTGGGTCATGGCGAAACCATCGCCGACACCGCCCGCGTCCTGTCGCGCTATGTCGATATGATTATGATCCGGACATTCGACGAAACGATCCTGACGGAAATGGCCGAATACTCGGATGTGCCCGTCATAAACGGTCTGACCGACCGTACCCATCCCTGCCAGATCATGGCCGACGTGTTGACGTTTGAGGAGCATCGCGGCCCAATCAAAGGCAAAAAGGTGGTCTGGACCGGGGACGGCAACAATGTCTGCGCCTCGTTCCTGCACGCTGCCGGTCAGTTCGGGTTTGACCTGACCTTCACTGGCCCCGCGCAGTTCGATCCCGAGCAAGAGTTCATGGGGTTCGCCCGCCAGAAAGGCTCGAAGATCGTGGTGGAACGGGACCCGTACAAAGCGGTAGAAGGCGCGGATCTGATCGTTGCCGATACATGGGTGTCGATGCACGATTCCCAATCGGCCAAGGAACGCCGCCACAACCTGCTGCGCCCCTATCAGGTCAATGCCGAGCTTATGTCGCACGCCAAGCCCGACGCGTTGTTCATGCACTGCCTGCCCGCGCACCGGGAAGAAGAGGTCACGTCCGAGGTGATGGACGGCCCGAACTCGGTCATTTTTGACGAGGCTGAAAATCGCCTGCATGCGCAGAAGTCGATCATGCGGTGGTGCCTCGGCGTCTAAGCCCGCCGTCTGGCATCCCACACCCGTAATTTGGTGAGCGCCCGGGCGCTCGCCAGTACCACCAGAACGCATAAAGCGGTCTTGGTCATGATCTCCATCGTGCCTTCGATCAGCATGGCGTGGATCACGCTGCCCAGAATGGTAATCATCGCCAGCCCCGTATGACTCAACCGCCACAGGCGAAACCGCAGGTTCAGGCGCGCCCGGCAGATGCCCAGAACTGCGGCCCCAAATGCGGCCCACATCGCAATCACGCCCCATGCCGAAAACGGGGTTGGCGATGTAAAGAGAAGGGCATCTACGACATCCGGCGGGCTTGTGATCCATAACCCGATTACGTGGGTCAGGATGGCCAAGACCAGCATTATTCCAACCGCACGATGCAAGCGCCGGCTGGTCACGGGCGATAGTCCCGGCAGGTCTTTGGCTGCCAGAAGTGGTTGCAGCAACAGAAGACCCATGCTCAGAACACCCGCGAACCCGGCGGTAATGTAGATGGGGTCACGCCATTGCAGATACGGGCTGGACGCCGCTGCAATCAGCGGAACAAGCAAGGCAGCCGTCAGCGCCCCCCAGATTGCCAAGCTGCGGATCACGCTTCAGACGGGCTGAAGGACGAAATGCGCCGCAAGGGTTTTGTCCCTTGCACTGGACATGACCGGGCGCAGGAACACGGTTTCGAAGTCGCCACTGTCATAGGCCAGATGCCCGTGTGGCTGGCCAAAGGCGGGCACGATCTGCGGCATTTCCAGCCGGAATTCACCATTGGCGTCGGTCAGGGTTGCCCCATGGCTGTGCGGATCGCGCTCGTGCCCTTCGGTGGTATGTGCCCAGATCTGGATGCGCTGACCGGGCAGGGGTGCCCCATCACCAGCGCGCCGCACTGTTCCGGTCATCCAGAAGCCGCCGCCGCCAATCCGTTTGACGATCGGTGCGCCGGGGCGGTAATTGTTCGACCCGCCCCGCATCGATGGCGTGGGGGCAAGACCTGCTGCACGCGCCGGGTTTGGGCTTTGGACTGCAACGCCGACCGCAGCTGCTGCACCCGTTGCGATAAGGGTTCGACGTGTCATCAGTATACGGGTCATGAATAACGCTCCTATCGATCCTGCGGCGACCTTGTGTGATCCAACCATTCAGGCGCAATCGATGGCTAAACATAGCACACCCAAGCTGGATTCCGAGTTTCTACCCTTTAGTATTCGGCAGGATTCTCCTCACGCCTGTGTGAGCGGTTGGGCCGAGGCGGCCGCTTCGGCATCGGCTTGCACGGGCACTGTGCGCTCGTGCGCTTTCCCTACTTGTTTTGCGGTATATATTTGCACTCATGAACACAATGCGGTGCAGTGGCCGCTTCTTGAGGGAGAAGAGAAATGAGTTGGAATCCGACCCACAATCCCGAATGCGTGTCCGAAAACCCGGCGTTGGATACTCTGATCATCCCGCGTGCGCGCGATCTGGGCGGGTTCGAGGTGCGTCGCGCCCTGCCATCGGTTCAGCGACAGCTTGTCGGCCCGTTTATCTTCTTCGACCAGATGGGTCCGGCGGAATTCATCACTGAAGGCGGCATCGACGTGCGACCGCATCCGCATATCGGTCTGGGCACTGTCACCTACCTGTATAAGGGCGAGTTCGAACACCGCGACAGCCTTGGCACGCATCAGATGATCTACCCCGGCGAGGTCAACTGGATGGTCGCCGGGCGCGGGGTGACGCATTCCGAGCGCACAAGCGACGAAACGCGCGGCAAAAGAAACAGCCTGTTTGGCATTCAGACCTGGATCGCGCTGCCGGAACAGCATGAGGATATGGCCCCGGATTTCGAACATCACAAACAGGGTGCGCTGCCTTGTATTCAAGATACCGGCGTCACCGCGCGGCTGATCCTTGGCTCGGCCTACGGCGAAACAAGCCCGGTGACCATGATGTCCGAGACCTTCTATCTGGATGTCCAGCTTGATCCCGGCGCGTCCTTCCCTCTGCCCGACGACCACGAGGACCGCGGCGTCTATGTCACCGAAGGTTCGGTTGAGATCGCGGGCGATGCGTTCGAGGCCGGGCGCATGATGGTCTTTCGCCCCGGCGACAAGCTGTCCGTCAAGGCAGGGCCTTTGGGCGCGCGGCTGATGCTTCTGGGTGGCGCGACTTTGAATGAAGATCGCTATATCTGGTGGAATTTCGTCTCTTCTTCGAAGGAAAAGATCGAAACTGCGACGCGGGAATGGAAGACGGCTGATTGGGCCAACGGCGCCTTTCACCTGCCGCCCGGTGACGATCAGGAATTCATTTCGATTTCCGAGGATCTGGAACGCACCAAGCCTCGGCTCGCGCGTCGAACGTGACGTCATACGGCGGCAGGGTTGTTCTGCCCCCGTAACGCTGTGATCCTTCCCTGAACGGAGGGATCGCCATGAAAATTGTCGTCGCAGGCGCTGGCAGTATCGGGTGCTATTGCGGGGCTTTGCTTGCCGCCTCGGGGCATGAGGTCACCTTGCTGGGGCGCGCGCGCGTATTGGACCCGGTCCGGAAAGATGGTCTGACAGTCACCGATTTCACCGGGCTGCGCCGCACTGTGTCGGCTGAGGCCCTTGTGTTGAGTGAAGACCCCGCCTGTCTGGGCGAGGCCGAGCTTGTCATCGTGACCGTGAAATCCGGGGCCACGTCCCAAATGGCCGAGTTGATTGCGTCGAACGCTGCACAAAACATCCCCGTCCTGTCCTGGCAAAACGGGATGGAGAACGCGCGCGTCCTGAAAGACATCCTGCCCGGTTATGACGTTCGCGCCGGGATGGTGCCCTTCAACGTGGTGCCGACCGATCCGGGGGCCTATCACCGGGCGACCTCGGGCGACATTGTTATCGAAGGCGGCCCCGGCGGTTTGGCGGCGCGGCTGAGCAGCCCGGACCTGCCCGTCTCGGAAAGCGACCGGATCGAGGCGGTTCAGTGGGGCAAACTGGTGATCAACCTCAACAACGCCCTGAATGCGCTGTCAGGTCTGACGCTGGTGGATCAATTGACGGATCGCAACTGGCGGCGTCTGATGGCCGACCAGATGGTCGAGGCTTTGACCGTTCTGAAAGCGGCGGGCCAGCCAGTTGCCTCGACCACCCCGCTGCCTGCCGGGATGACGCCGCACATTCTGCGCCTGCCGACGCCTCTGTTCACCCGCATCGCGTCCAAAATGCTGACCATCGATCCGGCGGCGCGAACCTCGATGGCCTATGACCTGATGGAGGGTCGGCCGACGGAAATCGACTCGCTGCAGGGTGAGATCATGCGTCTGGGTCAGAAAACCGGGGTGCCGACACCGATTTGCACGCGCGTTTCAGACCTGATCCTGCAACAGCCTTCGACCCGGCTGACACCGGATCAAATCCGGCCCTGACGGCTCTGGCCTCACGCGAAGGCTGTCAAGACCCAGAAGATCAACGCAGACATGGTCGCCGCTGCCGGTACGGTGACGACCCACGCGGCAACAATGGTCATGAAATGCGACCGCCGCACCAGCTTGCGCCTTTGGTGTTCTTCGCGCGCCAGTCGCTTTTCGCTGGGGCGTTGCAGGTTCGACTGTTTCCAGCGTCGGTCCGAGTGCCATTCGCGGTAGAACCCAACACCGAACACGGCACCCACCGCGATGTGGGTCGAACTGACCGGTAAGCCCAGCCAGCTTGCAACGATAACCGTGATCGCGGCAGAGAGGGCCACGCAAAAGGCGCGCATCGGGTTCAGCTTGGTGATTTGGCTGCCAACCATCCGGATCAGTTTCGGGCCGAACAGGAACAGACCAAAGGAAATCCCGAACGCGCCGATGACCATGACCCAGATCGGGATAGAGACCTTGGCGGCGAAGTCACCGAACTCTGCCGCATGTACGATCGCGGCCAAGGGGCCAACAGCGTTGGCCACGTCATTTGCCCCATGCGCAAAGCTCAGAAACGTGGCAGAGATCACCAGCGGCAGGCCGAACAGTGTTTTAAGCGACCGCGTGCGGTTCTCAAGCCCTTCGGATTTTCGTTTGACCCATGGCACGGTGACCGACCACGCCAGCGCACCAGTGGCCAAGCCGATCAGCAGGGCGGTCTCGGGTTCGATCTTGACGATCCGTTTCAGGCCCTTGACGGCCAGATAGGTGGCAAACGCACCGGCCATCAGCGCCACAAGGATGGGCACCCAGCGGCGGGCGGCGGCGATCTTGTCGTCTTGGTATTGGATTTTGGCCTTGATCAGCGCCAGAAAGGCGGCTGCGATCAATCCGCCCAGAACCGGAGAGATCACCCAGCTTGCGGCAATCGCGCTCATGGTGCTCCAGTTGACGGCGCTCATCCCTGCGGCGGCGATGCCGGCGCCCATCACCCCGCCCACAACCGAATGGGTCGTCGAAACCGGCGCACCGACCCATGTGGCCAGATTGACCCACATCGCAGATGAGATCAGCGCGGCCATCATGGCCCAGATAAACACGTTGCTGTTCTGCACCGACATCGGGTCGATAATGCCCTTGGATATGGTCGAGACCACATCGCCCCCTGCCAGCAGCGCGCCAGCGCTTTCGGCGATAGCGGCGATGGCAATTGCTCCGCCCATGGTCAGCGCGTTGGCCCCGACCGCAGGCCCCATGTTGTTGGCCACGTCGTTTGCGCCGATATTGATCGCCATATACGCGCCGAATGCTGCCGCAGCGACGACGATCAGGCCCCCGTCGAAGCGCCCGAAAAAGACCGCGGCGGTCAGCCCGGCCAATGCCATGAAGGCCAGTGCCAGACCGGGTCCCAGCAGCGGGCGCGCGACATGAGAGTTCGCGGTTTCGACGCGCGAAATACGGTGGAGGTCAGTGTCCAGCGACTGCCAGCGGGCTTTGGATTGTGTATTCGACATGGGCTCGATCAGATCATCTATGCGATCACAGGCCGCTATCGGTTTACGGACAGCAGGGCAACGTGTCTGTCATCAAATTTTTGCAATCTCGTTACATTTGGCAAGCAATGACTGCAATTCCGGCTCGGCAACCAACGTAGCCGCCGTTTCGGGCGAGACCCAGTTGCGGGTGCGCTGATTGGCTTCGGGGAAATCCTCGGACAATTCTGCGACGGTGACATGGTAGACCGTGGTCAGAACCGGTTGTGCAGACCCGTCTTTGAGGATCTTGTCATAGGTGTAGTGACCGACCGGCTCTTTCCGGACCGCCTCGGACCGGACACCAGCCTCTTCCCACGCTTCCTGCGCAGCCGTTTCCGCCCCGTCCAGCCCATCGATGGGCCAGCCTTTGGGGATGACCCAGCGACCGGTGTCGCGGCTGGTGATCAGCAAAATTTCCATCCCGGTTTCGGTCTGACGTGTGCACATGGCTGCGAACTGCACCCGACGCGGGCGCAGGAACAGGGGTCTTGCGACCTCTTCCCAGATGTTTCGAAACCAGTGTGTCATTGGCACAGTCTAAAAAAGCCCCGGTCTTTCAGAGCGGCTGAGGTAACAATTACGTCAGGTAATTTCAATGAAATCGTAAAGTTTCGGTGAATTTTAGCCTGTTTTGGCGGAAATATGTGACTTTTTGTGGGGTATAGCCGTGCATCGGGCTGGTTCAGCCTTTCGACTGACCCTGCCTGCGTTTGGCGCGCAGGGTCGGATCGGCCTGCGTTGGGTCTTCGGGCCAGGGGTGTTTCGGGTATTGCGCGCGCATGTCCTTGCGCACGTCCGCGTAGGACCCGGCCCAGAAACCGGGCAGGTCGCGGGTGATCTGAATGGGCCGCTGTGCCGGAGACAGCAGGGTGATCTTCAACGGTGTGCCCCCAACTACCGGGTGCTGAGTAACCCCAAAAAGCTCCTGAAGGCGCACCGCAATTTCCGGGGCTGCGCCACTGTAATCAATGGGAACTTTACGACCCAAAGGCGTGACAAATGAACCCGGCGCGCGCCGGTCCAGTTCCTGCGTTTGCGTCCAGTCCAGACGGGCGCGCAGGGCGGGCAACAGGTCAAACCGTTTCCAGTCTTCGGCCGAGCGGACGCCGGTGAGCATCGGCAGCAGCCAATCCTCAAGCGCGTTCATCAAGCCGTCCACCGAGAAATCGGGCAAATCGACCCCGTCCGCGCGCACCAGTTCCACCCGCGCGGCAAGGCGCGCGGCGGCTCCGTCCAGGCGCAGCCCCAGATCACGCACGCCGTCCAGCATGGCCTCAGCTACCGCGTCCTCAGGCACGTCCTTCCAGATACGATCCCCAAGCGTGATCGCGCCGAATTGCTCCTGCCGTCTGGCGACGACGCGACGATCCCGTTTGGACCAGACGCAACTGTCGACCCAACGGATCTGATCGCCGAATTGATCGCGAATCTCACGTTCCGAGATCTGAACTGCCATCCGAACCCGTGCCTCGCGCGGGTTTCCGTCGGTGTCTAGCGCAACTAGATAGGGGGCTTCGGCCAGTGTGTCGTCGTTTTCCAGAATAACCCCTTTGCCTCCTGACAACACATATCGCGGCGCATGGCCCTTGCGTCGCTGTCCAATCCTGTCGGGATAGGCCAAGGCCGCCATCGCGGCGGGGCTTTGGGTTTCGGTCTGGGGTGGGGCGACGGCCCGCAGGCGTTTTGCCTCGGCCTTGATCCGGTCCAGCGCACTCACGTTCACCTGCCAGGGCTTCCCCCTTTGAAATGCGCGCAGGTCTTTCATTGCATCCAGCCGCAACGCCAAATCGACCGGAGCGCCACGCAGCGGGTCCCGCTCGGCCAGCAGGGCTGCAAGCGGCGCGGCCTGAGCCCCGGCGCTTACCAGCATATGCCCCAGACGCGGATGCAAAGGCAGAGCCGCCAGATGACGCCCGTGATCGGTGATCCGGCCTTTGCCGTCGATGGCATTCAACATACCAAGCAGGGCTCTGGCCTCGGTCAACGCGCCTTCGGGCGGCGGCGTCAGAAAGGCCAGATCGCCAGGGTCCGCACCCCAAAGGGACAGCTCCAAAGCCAATCCCGTCAGGTCTGCCGACTCGATTTCGGCAGGTGGGTAGGCGGCCAGCGCGCCCTCTTCCCCCTTGGACCACAGCCGGTAGCAGACGCCTTCGGTCACACGCCCGGCGCGGCCCATGCGTTGGGTTGTTTCGGCCCGCGTGACCCGCTCGGTTACCAGACGCGACATGCCCGAGCCCGGATCGAACCGTGCCCGGCGCGCCTGTCCCATGTCCACGACCACGCGAATATCGGGAATCGTCAGCGATGTTTCGGCGATTGAGGTGGCCAGTACGATTTTGCGCCCGTTTTCAACCGGAGCGATGGCCGCGCGCTGGGCGGCAAAGGGCAGGGCACCGAACAGGGGTCTCAGAACACAATCCTTCGGCAAGCGTCGCGCCAGCGTTGCCTCGGCCCGCCGGATTTCCCCCTCGCCGGGTAAAAAGACCAGCACGCCGCCGCCTATTGAGCGAGTCTCGTGCACTGCGGTTTCAACCAGATCGCACAGCGCATCCAAACGGCGGGCTTGGGTGCCCAAAGGCCGATCCAGCCACCGAGTTTCGACCGGATAGCTGCGCCCTTCGGATGTGACCAGCGGGGCGTCCATCAACTGCCCGACGGGCTCGGCATCCAGTGTTGCGGACATGGCCACCAGTATAAGATCGTCACGCAGCGCCCCTGCAACCTCAAGACACAGCGCCAGACCCAGATCGGCATTCAACGAGCGTTCGTGGAACTCATCGAAGATCACGGCTCCGACCCCGGGCAGGTCCGGGTCGGATTGCAGCATCCGGGTCAGAATGCCTTCGGTAACGACCTCGATCCGCGTCTGTTTTGAGACCTTGGCATCGCCGCGCACGCGGTAACCGACGGTTTGGCCCGCGCGCTCGCCCAGCGTTTCGGCCATCCGTTCGGCGGCGGCACGCGCGGCCAGTCGGCGGGGTTCCAGCATCACGATCCTGCCGTCGCACAGCCCGGCCTGCAGCATGGCCAGCGGCACGCGCGTGGTTTTCCCCGCGCCCGGTGGAGCCTGCAACACCGCACGGCGATGGTCGGTCAGGGCCGAGAGCAGTTCGGGCAGGGCGTCATCGATAGGCAGTCGGGTCATGTCGCCTTATCGCCAAAGCTTGCGGCAAGGTCCAGAAGGCCCGGCGGGAACCACGCATAAGTGCTCTGGACAAACAGGGTTCCGACCCTTCATTTAGGGCAAAATTCCAAAAGGGTCGCACGCATGGATATTGCTGAACTGGGTGAGAGGATTTTGCAGGGCGAACGCCGTGCTTTGGCGCGTGCGATTACTCTGGTCGAAAGCATCCGGGCCGATCACCGGGCACAGGCGTCCGAGCTTTTGGCCTACCTCGCCAAATCTGGCCGCCAATCGCTGCGGATTGGTCTGTCAGGCACACCGGGTGTCGGCAAATCCACGTTTATCGAAAGCTTCGGCATGATGCTGATCAGTCAGGGTCTGCGCGTCGCGGTTCTGGCGGTAGATCCCAGTTCGGCCCGGTCGGGTGGCTCGATTCTGGGCGACAAGACCCGGATGGAACGCCTGAGCCGCGAGCCAAACGCGTTCATCCGCCCCTCACCCAGTCAAAGTCATCTGGGCGGCGTCGCGCGTCGCACCCGCGAAGCCATTGCGCTGTGCGAGGCGGCAGGGAATGACGTTGTGCTGATCGAAACCGTCGGCGTCGGTCAGTCCGAGACGGTGGTCTCCGAACTGTCTGATCTGTTCCTGCTGCTGCTGGCCCCGGCTGGCGGGGACGAGTTGCAGGGCGTCAAGCGCGGCATCATGGAGATGGCGGATATCATTCTGGTCAACAAGGCGGATGGCGATCTGAAGGCCACGGCAACGCGCACCTGCGCCGATTATGCAGGGGCCCTGCGGCTGCTGCGAAAACGACCTCAGGACCCCGAGGGGTTTCCCAAGGCCATGACCGTTTCTGCGGTTGAAGAACATGGGCTGGATCAGGCTTGGGACGAGATGCAGGCCCTTAGCCAATGGCGACGCGACAAGGGGTATTGGGCCGCAAGCCGGGCAACGCAAGCGCGGTACTGGTTCGATCAGGAGGTTCGGCATGCCCTGCTGGCCCGGCTGGACACGCCCTCGGCCCGCGCCGAAATGGACCGGCTGAGCACTGAGGTCGGCGCAGGCACGCTCAGCCCCTCGGTTGCGGCGCGGCAGATGCTGACCGCCCTGGCGGCGGACTGACCCGGCCGCCCTTGCGCGCAACGCTTGGCTAGGGACCGGTTGTCGGTGTAGTCTGAACGCAATGTGTTGATACGTTGCTTTTTACATTGATTTTAAACGGTCTTGGCCCCGGCGGTTTTGTCTGGTGCTAAGCTGACAGACGGGAACTGCCGACCATGCCCAATATTCGCGGCACCAATGGCAATGACATAATCGACGTCACCGATGACAACGGGACGTTGAACGGCACGCCGCAGGGAACGCCGATTGACAACGTTCGCGGCCGACGCGGTGATGACGAGATAACGGTCACCAACAGCACGGTTGTTGGCATCGTAGGCGGTGGGGGCGGTGATGACGATATCACAGTCACCGGCAGTACCGTGGGAACCGTGGGCGGCGGAGGCGGGGCCGATACCGTCATTGTGCGCGGATCGGACATCTCGAACATCAATCTGGGCAATGGCAACGACACGCTGGACTTTCAAAGTTCAACCGTATCGGGTTCGATTGATGGCGGCGGGGGCACCGATACGCTGAACCTGCCGGAAGGTACGGTGATCAATGACAGCACATTCGGGACGATCACGGTTGTGGCAGGGACCAGTTATTCCCTGTCCAGCGGATCGTTTACGCTGCCATCGGGCACGACTGTCACATATTCGGCGTTCGAAAACGGGGCCGGCTTCCCTTGTTTCACACGCGATACCCTGATCCGGACGGATCAGGGGAACCGCCCTATTCAAACCCTAGCGACCGGTGACATGGTTCTCACCATTGGCAATGGGCTGCAGGCTATCCGCTGGGCGGGCAGAAGGCGGTTCGACCTGGCGGCGATGGAGCGTGACCCCAAGCTGCGTCCGGTTCGGATATTGGCCGGTGCCTTGGGGCAAGGGGTGCCGGACCGGGACCTTTTGGTGTCGCGGCAACACAGGATGCTGGTGCAGTCCGAGATCGCCCAACGGATGTTTGGCGCGGCCGAGGTTTTGATCCCCGCGATCAAACTGACTGCGCTGCCCGGTATTTTTGTGGACCAAGAGGTGCAGGAGGTTGAGTATTTTCACCTTCTCTTCGACCGGCATGAAATCATCGAAGCCGAAGGCGCACCGACCGAAAGCCTTTTCACCGGCCCCGAGGCGCTGAAATCCCTCAGCCGCGACGCGCGGGCCGAGATTTTCGGGATATTCCCGGAACTGGCGGACATAAACCACCAGTCGGATCTGGCGCGCTTTGTGCCCAAGGGGCGGCATCAGATGAAACTGGTGGCACGGCATCTGAAAAACAACAAACCCCTGTTGCAACGCCCTTGATCCCGATACAGGTTCCGGGGGCCGGGCGGTGCGTGCTGACATAGTGCAAAGAATTCGTGCTGGCTGTCTTGACCCTTCCTGCGATTCCCACTACACGCATCCAACCAGTTTTCGGGCGCGACTTCGGGTTGCGCCCCTTGTGATTTGGCCGCAGGCATTTTGCCCGGCCTCCAGAAACAAAGGAAGAAACCATGTCGCGCCGTTGCGAACTGACCGGAAAAGGCCCGATGACTGGCAACAATGTCAGCCACGCCAACAACAAAACCAAGCGTCGTTTCCTGCCGAACCTGAACGACGTCACCCTGCAGTCCGAAGCTCTGGGCCGTGGCGTCAAGCTGCGCATCTCGGCTGCTGCTCTGCGTTCGGTTGACCACCGCGGTGGTCTGGACGCGTTCCTGGCCAAAGCCAAGGACGAAGATCTGTCGGCGAACGCACTGAAAGTGAAGAAGGAAATCGCCAAGGCGCAAGCCTCGGCCTGATTGCTTCCACTGCCAAGCATTCTTGACCCCGTACCAGTCTGGTGCGGGGTTTTTCTGTGTTAGGGGTGCTCTGGCGTGGCGCTATTGTTGACGATTTGGAAATAAAATCTCCGAACCGTGAACTAGTTCACATACAGTCAGGCGGGCGCGACGTACCGTTGGGATATTCTTCTGGCGGGGGCCGTCCGATGTCATTTAAAAGTTTCTATATTTTTCTGTTGCTTACCAGTGTTTTCAAAAAGGCATACTTGGCTTGTACCCGTATGCAACGCCGGGTGAATCATTCCCACACCAGCCTGACCAAGGGCACCGTCAAACGGCCCGGGCTGGACTACTAAGATCTGCTTCAAGCGCGACCCTTTGGCGCTTGAAGCGTTTTCTGTCTGTGAATTATATGCGGATCAGGATGAGATCTGCTGTTCATAGCCTGTTCCCCATTGTGCTTTCCCTGTTTGTGGTTCTGACCGGACAGGGTGTCGCCGTCTCGCGCGGCGTGGACAAGGCTGTGGGTCAGATGGTGCTGTGCACCGGAAACGGGCCGGTTGTCGTTTACATGGACGAGAACGGGCAACCTACTGCACCCCCGCACTATTGTCCCGACTATGCGCTGACGCTGCTGGGGGCGGTTGCGATTGCGCAACCGTCATTGCCCCAAGCCCCGTTGCCCGAATTGCCGCCCCTTTTACGGGTCGCAGAAAGCCTGATTGCACTGCCTGTTCCGCAAACACCGGCGCGCGCGCCTCCTTCGATCGTCTGACTTTTTCCAAAAAACTCAAATCGCGAGAAAAAGGAGACGTAAGATGTCCCTCAAAACCACTCTGTTTGCTGCCCTTGCAACCGCCATTCTGGCTGGTCCTGCCCTTGCCGAGGGCACAATTGTTGTCGACGACGCCTACGCCCGGTCTGCAGGCAAGGCCGCCAAGGCGGGGGCGGCGTTCATGATGATCAAGAACACCGGCGACACGGATGATCGTCTGGTCAGTGTCACTTCGGATGTATCGGCCCGGGTCGAACTGCATACGCACAAGATCAACGATGACGGGGTCGCCCAGATGATCCATGTCGAGGAGGGCTTTGTCATCCCGGCGGGTGAAACGCACATGCTGAAACGTGGTGGTGACCACGTCATGTTCATGGGTCTGAAAGAGCCGTTCGAACAGGGCGCGACGGTTCCGGTCACGCTGGTTTTCGAACAAGCGGGCGAGATTGTGATCGAGGTTCCGGTCGATCTGGAGCGTCAGGATAAGCACGGCCACGATCATAAGCACGAGCACGGATCGGAGTCGAACTAAGACGTCGCCTGTCTTCGGGCCGCTCCGCGGCCGTCATCCATGCGACAGGCCGGGCGATGCCCGGCCTGTTGTCGTTTGTGGCTGGTGTTGGTGAGTATGTGTTCAGCGGTTCACCGTCTTTAGTCCCACGCGGCTTTTGGCATTGCGAAAGCGCATCGCCAGCCAGACCATGACGGCTGAAATGGCCAGGGCCGAGAACGCGATGGCCCATCCCAGCGCCACGAGCGCAATGGCGGGCCAGATCATCAACACCAACCCGACAATCAGTGCAGCAAACCCCGACCCGCGCATCGAGCCGCGCTGTGGGTCGCGTTCGTGCATCTGACCGGCTGCCGCCAATGAACCGATGCCGATGATAAGCGCCCAAGCCCCCAACAGGAAAAACGCCAGTTTGACGGTGCCTTCGGGCCAGATCATCAGGATCAGACCGATCAGAACACCGCCAATGGCGGCCCCGCCCAGCAGCCCCCGACGCCCAACACCGAACAATGTCAACGCGCCATCCAGGATCAGCAACGCCCCCACCAGCCTCAGCAACAAGGCGATACTGCCCGAGGGCCAGAACAGGGCGGCGATGCCCACAGCCCCGGCCAGCACCCCGCGCAGCAGAAAGGTCCACCACAGGCTGGCCAATTGCGCGCTGAGCATGTCGCGGTCCGCCATGCTGCCTTCGTCCATGATTTCACCGGTTCGGGGATCTTGGTCTGTCATGACGTGGTCTCGCTTTGGTTATGTGGTCCGCTTATAGATGGTTTGTTATGTCTTGGCCTGTAACAGCCGATCAACCCATAGCGGCACAGTTTCGGTTGCCTTGCCGACCAGCCTGTCATCAAAGCTGTTGTCTGTGGGTTCGAGATTGATCTCGATCGTATGCGCCCCGAATGCCTGTGCCTCGCTCGCAAAAGCAGCGGCGGGATAGACCTGGCCGGATGTTCCGATTGTGGCAAAGATCGAGGCTGTCGCCAGATGGCCGAAGATGTCATCCATGTGATAGGGCATCTCACCGAACCAGACCACATCGGGCCGCGCGGCAGGGGCGTTGCAGGCCGGGCAGGGCTCGGTCACGGCCATCTCGGGCGGCGCGGTCCAGCGATGTCCGCAAGAGGCGCACAGCGCGCCAGCCAAAAGGCCGTGCATGTGGATGACGCCCTCGGCCCCTCCGGCCTCATGCAGGCTATCGACGTTCTGCGTCACGATCACGACCTCGCCGGGCCAGTCCCGCTGTAGCCGGGCCAGAGCGTGATGGGCTGCGTTGGGCTGCACCTGCGCGGCTTGAACACGGCGAGCGTTGTAGAACCCCTGAACCAGGGCCGGATTGCGGGCAAAGGCCTCTGGCGTTGCGACATCTTCAATCCGGTGCTGCGCCCACAGCCCATCTTCGTCGCGAAACGTGCTGAGCCCGCTTTCGGCGGAAATACCGGCCCCGGTCAGAATGACGATCTTTTCCATATGTCCTCGGCGCGTTAAGAGATGAGTTATGACACACCGTATCCTCTTTGTCTGTCTGGGCAATATCTGCCGGTCCCCTGCGGCCGAGGGCGTGTTTCGCGCCCGTGCCCCTCAATACATGTCCGACAGTGCCGGAACCTCGGGCTGGCATATCGGCAGCCCGCCTTATGGCCCGATGCAAGAGACGGCCCGCGCGCGCAACATCGACCTGAGCGATCTGCGCGCGCGCCAGTTCGTGGCAGAGGATTTTGACCGGTTCGATCTGATCGTAGGGATGGACGCGAACAACATCGCCGATATCGAAGTCCTGCGTCCATTAGGCAATGAGACCCCTGTACGGCTGCTGACCGAATTCGCACCGCAGACAGGGGCGGATCACGTGCCTGACCCTTACTACACGCGGGATTTCGACGGGGCTTTGGATTTGATCGAGCTCGCGGTTGACGGCCTTGTGGACCATTTGGGCGATTAACCGTCCATAACCTTCAGCTGACCGCTCAACCACGGCAGTTTCGCCATGGCGGGATCGATGATCTGGCTTTGCATCAGACGCCGCATCATCCCGGCGACCTCTTGCGGAACCTGATCGGACCAATCTGTCCGCGTGAACAGCGAGATTGTTCGGGAAAACGCGCCAAACGGGCAGGGATGGGCCTGCAGATCATCATGGAACCGCGTTGCGCGCATATAGCCCAGCGGTGTCGTGATCGCCCAGCCCAACCCCCGCGCCACCATGGCCATCAGCGCCAGATGTGAGCCGATCTCGAACCGTTCCTCGAACTCCATCTGCTGTCGGGCCACATGGCTTTCGATCTGGCGGCTGATCAGTTGCTCGCGCGCATAGCGCAGGAATGGCAGCTCCTGCACAACGGCATCCGCTGAGCCTGCGCCGTTAGGGGCCACCAGAATGAACGGATCCTGAACCAGGGGGTATTCGACCACACCTTCCAGCACTTCGCCGCTATGGGCCGAGACCGCCAGATGCAGTCGCTGCGCGTCCAGCTCGGCAAACAGGTCCAGACTGGGCAGGGTGATCAGCTTGAATTTCGACCGGGTCAGGCTGTCGGCCAGCAAGGTGGCCAGCCGTGGTGTCAGGTCATTGTCGAAATCGTCGATCAACCCGATGGATAGCGTGGTCAGATGCCCCAAATCCATCACGGTCAGTTCGCTTTGCGCCATTTGCAGCTCGGCCAGAACCGCTTCGGCCCGCGACAGGAAGCTGCGCCCGGCCTGCGTCAAGCGCATGGGCCGCCGCCCGTGATCCACCAGATCGGTGCCCAGAGCCTTTTCCAGATTGCGCAACTGCTGGCTGACCGAAGGCTGGCTGAGCCCCGTGATCTCGGCCGCTTGCGCCACCGATCCCGTCCGCGCCAACGCCTCGAACACTTCGAGACCGCGCAGGGTCAACCCTTTCATTACCATGCAACGTCCTTTCGCTGCGCCTTTTCTGAGGGGCAGCGGGCGTCAGGTCAAGAAGGGGAAGCGCTTAGCTGCAGATTGCCTGCGCCATTTGGCCGAAGTTCTGATACCGATCCCACAACGCATCATCGCGCGCCGTGCGCGACATCTTCAATTCCTGCGCCTGATGGGGGTCTTCGAACCATTTCGAGACGGTTTTCTGATCGCTGCGCGTCAACGCCTGATCCGCCACGCGTTGAATGCAACTGCACCGATCCCGCGTCGCCGCCTGACGATCTGACGCCAGACATGCCCGTTTGATCTGCGATGCATCCACAGTCGGAGCAACCGCCGTCAGCGACGTCGCACAAAATGCGATTAAGAGGAACTGTTTCATACTCGAGCCTCGTTTTTTGCCTGCCCGGACGGGTCTTGTGCCCCTCTCGGTCTGCGGCGGAGTATGAATCAAAGTGGGGAGCGGATCAATTGGGTGGATCGAAAAAGTGATTGCACGAGCCGAAGACACCTCACCCCGTAGGCCGGGCTTCAGCCCGGCACCCGTTAGGATAGGAATGGTAGCCACCGTTCGATGGCTTCAATCAAGGCTTCGAGTTTCTCTGGATGTTTTGCAATGTAGGCATCCACAACGACCGTTGCGCCCTTGGTGGTTCCAACCACGATTGCGGTGCCAACAGCCAAATTGACCTTCCTCGCGCACCATTTGAGAAGACTAGTCAACCCGGATTTTAGTTTATCCAGAATGGCTTCGATCCACTCGCGAGCAGGATTTTCCTGCTCCAAAGCCTTCGAGAGTTTTTTCTCCGCATCCCAAATCAGTGTGACAGCACTAGACAAATGCTTGTCTTGAATGCTCTCAGGAGGGTTGTTCCCTCCTATGCCATGGCGTGCAGAGGTCTGAACTTTGAAGCTGCCCTTGAGACTTTCTAGTGCGCTCTCGACCCGGAGCTGAGCCTGAATGCGTTCGATTTCGTCTGCAACCGCTTTGGGCCCGTTTTCCAAATTGTATCGTGAATCTGAGCTATCCGGCGTTGGAGTGCCACATCAACTGGCGAGCCATCTACAAATCCTCGATACCAAGTTTGCCAAAAGGCCCATATTTTCTCATCGTAGCTCCAATAGCTTAGTAGCGGTGCGGTTTGAGGTTGGTTGGAGAGTATCCATTGATCTGGCTCTTCTGCTGTTGCGTCATCGTTGGCCCAGAGTGGAATCCTAAAATCGAGATCCGCTGGAGGCACAAACTGGATAAGTTCGTTGTTACTATAGCGAAGAGATTTCCAACCTATTGAGCCGGGTAACACCGACGAAATTCCGTCAGCGAGTGCGACGACCGAGTCATCTTGATCGGTATTGACGCTGAAGCCCGGCGCACAAAAGCCCAATAAAACTTCTTCAGCTACTGAGGCTATGGATTTCAGATCAACAATTGCCTCTTTATCTGGCGCACGCTTAGTAGCCTTTCTATGTCGTCTCATGTGATCCAGAGCGAAGAGCGCAGAATCTTCATCCCCCGCGACACAATTGATCAGCGAACGCAGTACAACGAGTAGCCAAGTATCGAGTTCGTTTTCACCAAAAGCATCCGAGCCGGTTGGTGCGCTGAACAGACCCAGCGCTCGCAAACTCTCTCTGCTCGCGACAGTCCTTGCTTGCTGAAAAACTAGGTCATCAAATGCAATCATTGGCCCCCCATTTTTCCGGATAGCTTGCTAGGTTTCGGCTAACATGACGCCTTGACCAACCCACGATTCCTCTACATATCCCCAACCCATGACAGACCTCGCTCATATCCGCAATTTCTCCATCGTCGCGCATATCGACCATGGCAAATCCACCCTTGCTGACCGGCTCATCCAAGAGACCGGGACGGTCAAGGATCGCGACATGAAGGAGCAGTTGCTCGACAGCATGGATATCGAGCGCGAGCGCGGCATCACCATCAAGGCCAACACGGTTCGCATCGACTATACCGCCGATAATGGCGAGGCATACGTGCTGAACCTGATCGACACCCCCGGCCACGTGGACTTTGCCTATGAGGTCAGCCGGTCCATGCGTGCGGTCGAGGGGTCGCTGCTGGTCGTGGACTCGACCCAAGGGGTCGAGGCGCAGACGCTGGCGAATGTGTATCAGGCCATCGACGCCGATCATGAGATCGTGCCGGTGCTGAACAAGATCGACCTGCCAGCCTCTGATTGTGACCGCGTGGCCGAACAGATCGAGGATGTGATTGGCATCGACGCCACTGACGCCATTCAGGTCAGCGCCAAGACGGGGCAGGGCATCCACGAGACGCTCGAGGCCATCGTCACCCAACTGCCCGCGCCGCAGGGCAATCTGGACGCGCCGCTCAAGGCGATGCTGGTGGATTCGTGGTACGACGCCTATCTGGGCGTGATCGTTCTGGTCCGCATCATGGACGGCACGCTGAAAAAGGGCATGCGGGTCAAGTTCATGTCGAACGGCACCCTGCATCACGTCGACCGCGTCGGCGTGTTCCGGCCCGAGATGGAGATGGTTGAGTCCTTAGGCCCCGGTGAGATCGGGTTTCTGACCGCATCCATCAAACAGGTCCGCGACACCCGCGTCGGCGACACCATCACCAATGATCGCAACGGCACCGAAGTAGCGCTGGACGGCTTCAAACCCGCGCAGCCGGTGGTGTTCTGCGGCCTCTTCCCCGTGGACAGCGCCGAATTCGAAGATCTGCGCGACGCGATTGAGAAACTGGCGCTGAACGACGCCTCGTTTTCGTACGAAATGGAAACCTCGGCCGCGCTGGGCTTTGGCTTCCGCTGCGGTTTCCTGGGCCTTCTGCACCTTGAGGTCATCCGCGACCGCATTGAGCGCGAATACAATATCGAACTCATCACAACGGCGCCGTCGGTGATCTATCACGTCTACATGAAAGACGGTGAGATGATCGAGCTGCACAACCCCGCCGACATGCCGGACCTGTCCAAGGTCGACCACCTTGAAGAACCGCGCATCAAGGCGACCATTCTTGTTCCGGACGAGTATCTGGGCGACGTGCTGAAACTGTGCCAGGACCGGCGCGGCATTCAGCTGGACCTGACCTATGCGGGCTCACGCGCGATGGTTGTCTACGACCTTCCCCTCAACGAAGTTGTGTTCGATTTCTATGATCGCCTGAAATCCGTAACAAAAGGTTACGCCAGTTTTGACTACCAGATGACCGGCTATACCGAGGATAATCTGGTCAAGATGTCGGTGCTGGTGAATGACGAGCCGGTCGACGCGCTGTCGACCATGGTTCACCGCGACCGGGCCGAGATGCGGGGCCGGGCGATGTGCGAAAAGCTGAAAGACCTGATCCCGCGCCACATGTTCAAAATCCCGATCCAGGCCGCCATCGGAGGCAAGGTCATCGCCCGCGAGACCCTCTCGGCGCTGCGCAAGGACGTGACCGCGAAGTGCTACGGAGGCGACGCCACCCGGAAACGCAAACTGCTGGACAAGCAGAAGGCGGGTAAGAAAAAGATGCGTCAGTTCGGGAAGGTCGATATCCCGCAGGAGGCGTTTATTTCTGCATTGAAGATGGACAGCTAAGGCTGCCTATCTTCATTTTGTTAGAAGCTGGAGAGGCGTTGCACCTAAGGATGCACAAGATTTAGTCGTCTTCCAACTGCATCTCAATTTGAGTCCCGGGCTTAGGGAACGCATCGTCGAAATTGCGTTTAAACCCATCCCATGTTCGAGAAACTTTCATGACCGCAATGACTTGCAGCAGATGGTCACGCAAGTCTGCTTGGCCGAAGTCTTCAGACAAAAACTGGTGATGCTTCCATTGTCTGCGTTTTGTATCTTCTTTTGTTGGGTTGCGCCTGCGCAATTCGTCTAGCACGCCCGGCGGCAATCGATCGTAGACGATGTCGTTGGTTATATGTCCCAAAATAGGGGGTTTGGCACGACCGGCAGGTGGCCATCGCCAATTCCGCAAACGATAAATTTGTCTATAGAATTCGTCAGGGAACCTCTTAGCCCATGCCAACCTTTCTTCTGCAAGATAGGCTTCCAGAATTCTGTGTAATTCCTCACGGTCGCGTTCAGCTTGGTAGCCTGTTGCTTCGTCGACCAAGGCGACGATGCCTAGTTTTGCAAAACTTCTAACAAGTGCTTCGCATTGTTGCGCAATATGAAGCTGTTGTTTTTGCAGTGCGCCCGCTTGGCGAGCGGACAAAACCACTTCGCAGATTTCGGGAAGTAATTCTGCATCATAGCCTGTAATCGAACCGCCACCATGCGGAGATCTGAAGCGAATAGGATTGGCAATCCTATTTTGAAGCTTTTCGCTCACGAATTGTGAAATCGTTTTTCCGTCAGTGAACCGAACCAAACGGTCACCTTCGCCGCCGCTGGAACTGCCGCCGGACATCCCGAGCGCAACAATCATGCCGCGCAACGACAGTACACGTCTGCCATCGTCGAGCACGTAACAGGGGATCTCAGCTTCGCTGATTCGCAGTGGTCGGTCAGCCGAACCGTGTGTCGCTTTGGGTAAGGATTTCTCCTTGGCCCATCTTTCTTGCGCCCCACGTCGAGCAATTTCGCTGCGCTCTTGCTTGGACAGCTTCTTGGCGCGCGCCTTGCCGCCATCGCTTTGTGGTGTGTTGGTCACTACTCTATCCTCTTTGAGGTGTATGCTTGCTGAGTGCTTAGATAGCATGCTTGCTGTTTGGTAGCAAGCATGTCTAAATTTGAACGCAGGAATGCTTGCTAATGTAAGGTGGCGTTGACGTAGCCCTGAGTTGTTAGAGCAACCCGCCCGGCGGAACCGCCGGGCCGCGTCATGCTGAAAGCATGCCTTCGGCATGATCCGCCCCCGTCAAACCAGAGGATTGCCTCCGGCTAAACGGGCGGCGCGTTTGTGCCTCGGGGGCTCCGCCCGTTCGGCCCTGAAACGGTCCCCCGGACCGTTCTCGAGACGGGCCTCACCCCCTCGGATCGGCGCTGCCCTCCGTTCTGTTGATCAACCATTGCGCCTCCGTAGGGCGGGCTTCAGCCCGCCATTCGAGTTCGGGACAAACAAACGCGTAATGTGTGGGGTGGCGGGCTGAAGCCCGCCCTACGGGTAGTTTGGTGGGTGTGAACACCTACCCTGCGTAGTATGGGTGTGAACACCCATCACCCCGGCCCAATGTGACCAACCTCACAGCCCCAAACGCGCCCTTCTGCTATGCTTGACCCTACGGAACTCTCGGCAGGAGGCGCAGATGTCCGCATCAATGATCCCTATCATCGCCCTCGGGTCGGCTGGCCTCTATTCCGTTGCCATGATCGCGATGAAGTTCTGGTGGAAAATCCCCGGTGTCGGCCTCGGCCTGTTGATCGTCGCCACGTTATTGGCGGGCGCGACGCTGGAACTCGCTGCGCTGCGCGAGGAGCGGTTGGGCATCATCTATACCGGCATTCTGGGGGCTGAGGTCATCCTGATCGCCATCGCCTCGTTCTTTCTGTTTGGCGAGAACTTCTCGTATCGCGAGGCGGCAGGTATCGGTCTGGTCATCCTCGGCACCGCGCTGGCCTGGGCCTGAGGACGCGCGTCATCTAACGCCAAGCTGAGCCTGCCGTTAAGTTTCCTTTAGGTAAGTTGTAACCGCCTCTCCCTGTCCCAATCTGTTCGACAAGGCCAGTGACGGCCACGATTTGACGGAGGAGAGACCATGACCAGATATATGACTGCCGGAGCGGCTGCTTTGGCCTCGACCCTTGCCCTTGGCAGCGCGGCTGCCGACACCACGCCCGATCTACGCGGCACCTGGACGGCCAGCCAGACGACCGTGTCGCCGTCGAACGCGGCCACAGGCGATGCGCCACGCTTCAACCAGTCGGAATGGGTGCTGGAGATCCAGACGCAGCAGGACAACGTGTTCTGGGGCCCCAGCATGTGGCGGCGCAATGCGATGGATGACTGGACGCTGTATGAGGCGACCGGTTCGATCAGTCAGGACGGCTCGGGCAAGATCGGGATCGTCGAAAGCTCGGCCGAGCCAGCCGTCGGTGTGAACGCGCTGATCGATGCGCGCTATGAGGATGGCAGGATCTATGCGGATTTCCGTAGCCTGCGGACCGGAACGACCTACAGCACCGTTCTGGAACGACAGGTGAACTGAAGCGTTTCCGGCCTGATCGCATGTAGGGGGTACCTGCCGTCCATTCCGGCGGCCTGTAATAGGTAGCTAAGGTCAGGTCGGAACGCTTCTCAGATCAACGGCCCCGAGTCGTTCGATTCGGGGCGGTTTTGGGGTGGATTCGGCTGCGTGACCGTCTGTTTTCAAGTTCGCACCTGCAGCATCGGGTGATTTTTGGGCCTGCGTCCGGTGTTTCGACTTTTCCGGCACCAAGCCTGCGCGGTTGCAAAACTTCTCGATTTATCCACATCGCCCTCCAGCCAGATATCAACAGGTTATCCCCGTCTAATTTCCATGCTGCAGTGCTATTTTCTTGCCGGAAACAGGGCGCAATGTAACAGTCTTATTACCGCAGCACTTCTTCGGATAGGGCGGCGGGGCGCAAGGGCCAAGGTGGCCGGAGCAAGTTGAGCAGATCTTAGGATTTTGTTTAGTTTGCAAAGGTTTGCCAGGCGGTGATCGGTCAGTGTTGGGTGTCCGCCCAGTGGTGAGAGATCAACGTCTTAAACGGTTCAGGCGCGCTGCGGAGGCCTTCGGGTTCAAAGCGGCAGCCGCAGTTTCGCAAGGGGCTGAGGTAACTGGATCGACGCACCCCTCGGGGCAAGTCGGACCGGTAAGGCGTCAGGAGTGTCCGAAAGGATGCATGCAAAGACCGCGTCTGCGCACCTGACGCCTTTTCCTATTCCAGATCAGGGTTCCATACAGGCTACCACTTACGACCCCGCAAATGGCAACGGGGTTCTTTCGCGCGAACGAAAGAACCCCGTCTTAACGTCAGAAATGCAATGCCGCGTCTATGCACCTATGCTTGTCAGCCTAGCGCCTTCGGATCAGGTTTTCAACAAGATGTTGATGCAATTCTACGCGATCCCGCAATATGCTGGGCGTGTCAGATGCTTTCCTGAACGTCGGTCGCGGCGTTCTGGATCGCGTCTCCGGCCTTTTCAATGTCTTTACCAGCGCCTTTGGCTGTTTCGCAGGCGGTCAGTGCAAACAGGCTCAGGCCAATCAGAATTGCGCGGATCATGCTTGTCTCCTTAGTGCTCGATCCTGTGTTCGGTAGCACCTTTTCCAACGACGGGCCAGCGTTAGGCAACGTCGTCCTGACAAAACAGTTCGTAGACGGTTTCCAGCATCTTACGGGGGCGATCATCCGCGAGCCGGTAGTAAATGGCTTTGCCCTCGCGTCGCGGCAAGACCAGACCTTCCAACCGCAGCCGGGACAATTGTTGCGACACGGCGGCCTGACGGGCGGACAGCAACTCTTCCAGTTCGGTTACAGATTTTTCGCCGGACACAAGATGACACAGGATCATCAACCGACCTTCGTGGCTGATCGCCTTCAGAAAGTTTGAGGCGCGGGTCGCATTGTCGACCATTCGGTCTAGATCATCTCGAGTCATGTCCGAAGATAGCTGGGGAAGGGCCATCACTTCTTTTCCTTGCAGGCCCGATGAGCGGGCGTTGTTTTCATTCCATAAGTGCTTTGCGTGCGAAACACTCTGTTACGTAGTTTGGACGTATTTTCCTATATGCATGAATCAAAATGTCGTGATGAATGTAAGGGGAATTTATCGTAACCCTTGTCCCTTATGATCCAGAGGCATTCGCGGAACAGGTCGGTTTCAGGCATGTCAGCCGTCGCAAACCACCAACAATTCCACAATCGGGGGCCGATGTTTGCAGCCCCCCTTGCAGCCCCCCAGTGGCGACACTAAGACTCGGGTAATACTTGTTGGGATAGTCTCCCGAACCATAGCAAATCAGGCAGGTTACGAATGTTCGATCCAGTAGACACCTACATGAATACGCTTGTCCCCATGGTGGTCGAACAGACCAGCCGGGGCGAGCGCGCATATGACATCTTCTCGCGTCTGCTGAAAGAGCGGATCATCTTTATCAACGGTCCGATCCATGACGGGATGAGCCATCTGGTCGTGGCCCAGCTGCTGCATCTTGAGGCGGAAAACCCCAACAAGGAAATCTCGATCTACATCAACTCGCCGGGTGGTGTGGTGACCAGCGGTTTGTCGATCTACGACACAATGCAGTACATCAAGCCGAAATGTTCGACGCTGGTGATCGGTCAGGCGGCCTCGATGGGGTCGGTTCTGCTGGCCGGTGGTGAAAAGGGGATGCGGTTCTCGCTGCCCAACAGCCGGATCATGGTGCACCAGCCCAGTGGTGGTTATCAGGGCCAGGCCAGCGATATCATGATCCACGCGGCCGAGACGCAAAAGCTGAAGGATCGTCTGTATGACATTTACGTGCGTCATACCGGCCAAACCAAAAAGGCGGTTGAAAAGGCGCTGGATCGTGACAATTTCATGAGCCCGGAAGAGGCGAAAGAATGGGGCCACATCGACGAGATCGTTGAAAACCGTGCCAAGATGGACACGGAAGAGGCCTAAGAGACGGACCCCGCGCCCATCGCGCGGGGGTCATTTTGAGATTGTAGCCGCCACAGTGCTGGCCTAAGCTGCACGAACATGCGCAAGGGCGCCCCGGCAGACAGGGGCGCAGGGACGAAGCCCGAAAGGTAGATCATGTCGACGAATTCAGGCGGTGACGGCAAAAACACGCTCTACTGTAGCTTTTGTGGAAAAAGCCAGCATGAGGTGCGCAAGCTGATCGCAGGACCGACCGTTTTCATCTGTGATGAATGTGTCGAGCTGTGCATGGATATCATCCGCGAAGAGACCAAAGCCAGCGGGCTGAAGTCATCCGATGGTGTGCCGACGCCCAAGGATATCTGCGAGGTTTTGGACGATTACGTGATCGGTCAGGCCACCGCCAAGCGCGTGCTGTCCGTGGCGGTGCACAACCACTACAAACGTCTGAACCACGCCCAGAAAGCGGGCAGCGATATTGAACTCGCCAAGTCCAATATCCTGCTGATCGGCCCGACGGGCTGCGGTAAGACGCTTTTGGCACAGACTCTGGCGCGTATTCTGGATGTACCGTTTACCATGGCGGACGCAACCACGCTGACCGAAGCCGGTTACGTGGGTGAAGATGTCGAGAACATCATCCTGAAACTGCTCCAGGCCAGCGAATACAATGTCGAGCGCGCGCAGCGCGGTATCGTCTATATCGACGAGGTCGACAAGATTACCCGAAAGTCCGAGAACCCCTCGATCACGCGCGACGTCTCCGGCGAAGGTGTTCAACAGGCGCTGTTGAAGCTGATGGAAGGCACCGTGGCCAGCGTTCCGCCGCAAGGGGGGCGCAAGCACCCGCAGCAGGAGTTCCTGCAGGTGGACACCACGAACATCCTGTTCATCTGTGGCGGGGCCTTTGCGGGGCTCGACAAGATCATTGCGCAACGTGGCAAGGGTTCGGCCATGGGCTTTGGCGCCGATGTGCGTGACAATGATGACCGCGGCGTGGGTGAGATTTTCAAGGATCTCGAGCCTGAAGATCTGCTGAAATTTGGCCTGATCCCGGAATTTGTCGGCCGTCTGCCGGTATTGGCGACGCTGGAAGATCTGGACGAAGATGCTCTGGTCACCATCCTGACCAAGCCCAAGAACGCTCTGGTCAAGCAGTACCAGCGCCTGTTCGAACTGGAAGATGCCGAGCTTGGCTTTACGGACGATGCGCTGAAGGCGATTGCCAAGAAAGCGATCGAACGCAAAACGGGCGCGCGGGGACTGCGGTCGATCCTTGAGGATATTCTTCTGGATACGATGTTCGAGCTGCCGGGCATGAAGAACGTGACCGAAGTTGTCGTCAATGAAGAGGCGGTCAGTTCGGACGCGCAGCCCCTGATCATTTACGCAGATGCAGCACCGGAATCTGCATCCGCAGGTTAACCCAAGCGACGGTTCAGGGGGGCTCTGCCCCCATCGTGGCAAGCCACGATTCCCCCGAGGTATTTTGAAACAGAAGAAGTGCGGATCCTTTCTTCATCTGGCTAAAAATATCTCGGAGCGCGAGGCAGAGCCTCGCAATGAATCCGGTTTGCGTGGTGGAGTCCTTTTAAGTTCTCGGTACGGTGGATCGCAGTGAAACGTATTTCTTCAGGTGGCGAATTCGAAGCCAAGGCCGGGTATTGCCGCGCCGTGGTTGCAGGTGGTTGGGTACATGTTGCCGGGACCGTCGGGCAGGGAGATGACGTTGTCTCACAATGCCGGTCTGCGTTGTCCATCATAGAAAAAGCACTGGCAGAGGCCGGAGCGGAATTCTCAGACGTTGTTCGCGTCACCTACATGTTGCCGGATCGTCATGAATTTGAACCTTGCTGGCCCATTCTGGCCGAAACCTTTGGCGCAAACCCTCCGGCGGCGACGATGATCGAGTGTGGTCTGATCGATCCGAAATACCGTATTGAAATCGAAGTGACGGCATTCTTGCCCGAGTGACGCAGTCACGCGGGTGGTACTGGACCTTTGCCCGCCTTTCGGTCATATCTTGCCTGACGAACACGCCGGAGATCACCTATGGGACTTCTGAACACTCTTTTGCAGGCTGTGACTTGGTGGAACGGGGCGACCCTGAACACGAAACTTTATACAGCGCGCAAAGGTGTCAAAGTTGGTGAAGACAATGAAGGCAACGTGTTTTACCGCAATGCGGATGACAGCAAACGCTGGGTGATTTTCAACGGTGAGGCAGAGGCGAGCCGCGTTGATCCGGACTGGCACGGTTGGTTGCACCGGACTTGGGATGAGCCGCCGACCGACAAGCCGCTGCCCCACAAATCCTGGGAAAAGCCGCATCAGGAAAACCTGACGGGCACTGCATTGGCATACACTCCGGCAGGATCGTTGCGCAGGCCTGATCCGGTCGAGCGCAAAGATTACGAGGCCTGGAGCCCCGAATAGCAGAGGCGAGCAATGTCGACCCATAATTGGACCGAAGTTTTCGTCGGTGGCGCCGTATTGGCCGTTGCCGTTGCATTTGGCGTTTATGCCAGCCAATCGACCGGCCTGTCCCAGGGCGGCACTGGTTACGAGTTGGGCGCGTCCTTCCGCTCGCTCGAAGGGGTTGGTGTTGGCACCGATGTCCGTCTGGCTGGCGTCAAGATCGGCACCGTAACCGGTGTTGAACTAAACGCGGACACGTACCGTGCGGATACGACCTTCACGATTTCTGACGGGATTCTGGTGCCCGATGACAGCGCCATTGTGATTTCGTCCGAGGGGTTGCTGGGTGGCAACTTTGTCGAGGTGATGCCCGGCGGCTCTCCGTTCTT
Organism: Ruegeria sp. K5; assembly: GCF_056531805.1. NCBI lineage: Bacteria > Pseudomonadati > Pseudomonadota > Alphaproteobacteria > Rhodobacterales > Roseobacteraceae > Ruegeria > Ruegeria sp. K5. Next base: position 250,085 of record NZ_JBQFML010000004.1, read on the forward strand.
TTTTGAGCCAGGGGACGAGATTGAGGACACACAGGGCGCGGTTAGCCTGATCTCATTGCTGGTCAAATTCGTTGCCGGAGACGGCGGCGAATGAGGGGGCTGGCGCTGACCGCTCTGCTGCTCTGCGCGACGGGCGCGGCGGCACAGCAGAAGGTTGAATCCGGGCCCGGGGCGATGCTGCGTGGCCTGGACAAGGTCAGCGGTCAGACGGTCGATGTCGAAATGCAAAGCGGCGAGACTCAGCCGGTGTTTGGTCTGGACGTCGCACTAGGGGATTGCCGCTATCCGGCGGACAACCCGACGGGCGATGCCTTTGCCTATCTGACGATCTGGGAAACGGGCAAAGCCGATCAGCTGTTTGATGGTTGGATGATCGCCACGTCGCCCGCGCTGAACGCTTTGGATCACGCGCGTTACGATGTCTGGGTGATCCGCTGTATCACACCCCCAGCCGACTGAGTTATCGGGGCCGTAAAATCGGCGCTGGCGCTGATCGCATCTTCCAATGCTTTCCTGTAGCGGCTGCGCGGTATTTCGATGGCCCCGAGTGAGGCAAGGTGGGCCGTCAGAAACTGGGTATCGAACAGTTGAAACCCGGTTTGGCGAAGCCGATCGACCAGATAGGCCAGGGCGATTTTTGAGGCATCGGTGCGGCGCGAAAACATGCTTTCCCCAAAGAAAGCTGTGCCCAGAACAACCCCGTAAACGCCGCCGACCAATTGGTCATGGTCCCAGATTTCAAGCGAATGCGCGTGGCCGGCCTGATGCAATTGGCTATAGAGATCTCGCAGTTCGGCGTTGATCCAGGTGTCGGCCCTGTCGGCGCAGCCGTCGACGACTGCGGCAAAATCCCGGTTGATAGTGACGTCGAAACCGCAATTACGGATACGCCGGGCCAGACTTCGTGAGATGTGAAATCCGTCCAGCGGGAACACGCCCCGCAGTTTCGGGTCGACCCAGAACAGGTCCGGGTCATCCCGATGTTCGGCCATCGGAAAAATGCCGATGGAATATCCATGCAGCAGAAGTTCAGGGGTCAGGCTCATCGGATATGCCCGGAGCCCGGACGGGTGGACCCGTCCGGCCTTGCGACTTTATTCGCCCATATTCTCCGCAAGCCAGTGCTCCAGCCAGTGGATGTTATAGTCGCCGCTATGCAGGTCGGGTTCCTGCAACAGCGCGTGAAACAGGGGCACGGTTGTGTCGATGCCGTCCACGATCAACTCTCCCAAAGCGCGATCCAGACGGGCCAGAGCCTCGGCCCGGTCGCGGCCTTGAACGATCAGCTTGGCGATCAGCGAGTCGTAATAGGGTGGGATCGAATAGCCGTCATACAGCGCCGAATCCATCCGTACGCCCAGACCACCCGGCGCGTGATACGCGGTGATCTTGCCGGGGCAGGGAGAGAAGTTTGGCAGCTTTTCGGCGTTGATCCGAACCTCGATGGCGTGGCCGTTGATTTCCAGATCGTCCTGACCGAAGGACATCGGCTCACCAGCTGCAACGCGGATTTGTTCGCGCACCAGATCGACGCCAAAGATGCCTTCGGTGACAGGGTGTTCCACCTGCAGGCGGGTGTTCATCTCGATGAAATAGAACTCGCCATTTTCGTACAGGAACTCGATGGTGCCCGCGCCGATATAGTTGATCTTGGCCACCGCATCGGCGCAGATCTTGCCGATTCTGGCACGTTCTTCGGGGGTGATGCAGGGGCCGGGGGCCTCTTCAAACACCTTCTGGTGGCGGCGTTGCAGGGAACAGTCACGCTCGCCCAGATGGACGGCGTTGCCTTTGCCGTCGCCGAAGACCTGAATCTCGATATGGCGCGGCGTGGTCAGGTATTTCTCGATATATACCTCGTCATTGCCAAAGGCGGCTTTGCCTTCGGCCCGGGCGGTCATGAAGGCGCTTTCCATCTCGGCGGCGTTCATCGCGACTTTCATGCCGCGGCCGCCGCCACCTGCGGTGGCCTTGATGATGACGGGATAGCCGAATTCCTCACCGATGCGTTTGGCGTCTTCCAGCGTGGGAACGCCACCGTCCGAGCCGGGAACACAAGGCACACCCAGTTCCTTCATCGTGTCCTTGGCGGTGATCTTGTCGCCCATGACGCGGATATGTTCAGCGGTGGGGCCGATGAAGGTGATGCCGTGGTCTTCGACGATCTGCACGAACTCGGCATTTTCGGACAGGAAGCCATAGCCGGGATGGATCGCCTGCGCGCCGGTAATCTCACAGGCCGAGATGATTGCAGGCACCGACAGATAGCTTTGCGGGCTGGGCGGAGGGCCGATGCACACCGATTCGTCTGCCATGCGCACATGCATCGCGTCGCTGTCGGCGGTGGAGTGCACGGCGACCGTCTTAATCCCCATCTCGCGCGCGGCGCGGATGACGCGCAGGGCGATCTCGCCTCGGTTGGCAATCAGGATCTTGTCGAACATGGGCCCGCCTTACTCGATGATGACCAGAGGGGTGCCGAATTCCACAGCATCGCCATCGCCGACCAGAACACGCTTGATGGTGCCCGATTTGGGCGCGTGGATGTGGTTCATGGTTTTCATCGCTTCGACAATCAGCAGCGTATCGCCTTCGGACACGGACGCACCGACCGAGATAAAGGCAGGCGCACCAGGTTCGGGCTGCATGTAGACCGTGCCGACCATGGGTGACGTCACAGCGCCGGGGTGGCTGGCCGGATCTTCCTGTGCGGCGGGGGCTTCCGCGGCGGCCGGGGCTGCTGCGGCAACGGGTGCGACGGGTGCAGCCGCAGGAACGGCAACCTGCACCGGGGCGGCAACCGCCTGAGCCGCACGGCTGACGCGGACATTCAGGCTGTCGTCGTCGCCATATTCGCGCATGACTTCCAGTTCGGTCAGGTCGTTTTCGCGCAGCAATTCGGCCAGTGCCTTGATGAACGCCACATCCGCTTCGTGTTTGGTATCTGTCATGAGTGTCCTCGACGGTTCCCCTTTGGCCCGTCTGTTCGCGCGGGCTTTGGTATGATTACGCAGCGTTATAAGCCAAGCGACCGGTCATGAAAAGCGCAGTCTGACAGGAGAAAACGAACCTTTTGCCCCTGCTGCACAGGCAGTTTCGCGTCACAGGGGCATGCCTGACAGTTTCGCCACCAGTTCCGGCAGTTTACGCGCCCCGAATTTTTCAAGCAGGCGGGCGCGATAGGCCTCGATCGTGCGGTAGCTCAGCCCCAGTTCCATGCCGATTTCTTTTGCCGAAAGACCCCGGCAGGACAGGATTGCGACCTCGCGTTCGCGCACGGTCAACTCGACGAGGGGGCGCTCTTCAGAGATATCGGAGAAGCTCCAGATTCCATGGCGAAACGGGTCGTCGGGTGTCAGCGACCGTCCTCGCGCCCGGCACCAGAACAGATCGCCATCGCGCCGACGCATCACCCGTTCGTCGGTATAATAGCCGGTGCTGCGCATCACCTGCAGGCTGCGTTCCCCGATCCGTTCCCAATCAGCGACCGAAGGGTACAGATGCAAAAGCGGCATGTTGCGATAATCGACTTCCTCGCCCCCGAAGGTGCGTGCGAATTGCAGATTGCACCGCCGGATGATCCGGTTTTCCAGTTCAACCAGACCAATGGGGGCGTATTCGAATGCGGGGTCGCTCATGGTCTTATGGTGCCGGGAATTGAGGTGGATTAGAAGGGGCCTTGCGCAGTCGCCGGATATTCTGCGCCATCGTGCTTTTTGCCGTCGGTGTCAAAGCTGTAAATCCATAGTGAAAAGTACGACTTAACTGAATGCAAAAAATAGAATAATCTGAAAACAACTGGATCATTCGCAGCGCTCAGGAGGTGGAGCTATGCGCGACACTCTTACCGGAAGCCGCATACGTGAACGGCGCCAGATTGCCGGGCTGCGGCAGGCTGAACTGGCGCGTCGTGTCGGAATTTCTGCGTCCTACCTGAACCTGATCGAGCACAATCGCCGCCGGATCGGGGGCAAATTGTTGGTCGATATTGCCGGGGCACTGGCGGTTGAGCCATCGCTGCTGACGCAGGGGATCGAGGCCACGCTGATCTCGGCCTTAAGAGAGGCGGCGGTTGATGCGGTCGGGCAAGAGGCTGAGGTTGACGGGCTAGAGGAATTCGCCGGGCGCTTTCCGGGCTGGGCGGGTGTTTTGGCGCAAATGCATCAGCGGGTGATCTCGTTAGAGCGGACGGTAGAAACCCTGTCAGACCGTTTGACCCACGACCCGCATCTGGCGGCCGCGATGCACGAGGTTCTGTCGACGGCAGCCGCGATTCGCTCGACGGCGGGCATTCTGGCTGACACGCAGGACATTGATGCCGAGTGGCAGGAGCGGTTTCACAAGAACCTTCATCAGGATGCCGAGCGGCTGGCCGACAGCTCCAAGGCGCTGGTGACCTATCTGGACGAAAGCGACTCGGCCACCGACCCGCGGGGCGTACCCCTGGAAGAGGTCGAAAGCTATTTTGCTGCACGCGGTTACAGTTTCCCCGAACTCGAGGAGGGCGGGTCCGCCGATGTCAATCTGGACGGGCTAAACACAGCCGCCGCGCGCACCGTGGCGCGCGAGGTTCTGGACCTGTGCGCACAGGACGCAAGGGCGATGCCGCTTGCCCAGCTTAAAAAGCTGATGGAGGAGAAAGAGCCCGACCCAATCGAACTGGCCCGCCTGTTCTCGGTCGATGTTGCAACGGTTCTGCGGCGGTTGGCCTTTCTGCCGGAAAGTGTACTGCACCGCCCGGCCGGGTTGGTTCTGTGCGACGCATCCGGCAGCATCCTGTTCTTCAAGCCGCTTCCCGGTTTTGTTCTGTCGCGACATGGCGAGGCCTGCCCTTTATGGCCGCTGTTCACCGCGTTAAGCCGTCCCTTGGTACCGGTTCGAAAGCAGATCGCGCAGCTTGGGCGCAGTTCGGCTGAATTTGAATGCCACGCCTATGCCTGGCTTCATTCAACGCCCGGATACGATCAGGACCCTGCTTATCGCTCGGCGATGTTGGTGCGCCCGGTCGGGGATGGGGTACAGGGTGTCGCCTCGACCCGGGTTGGGGCAAACTGCCGGGTGTGCCCCAGCAAAGACTGTGCATCCCGGCGCGAGCCTTCGATTCTAAACGAAGGCTTTTGACAGTATCCTGACTGAACGCTTAATCTGGCGGTGGCAGCGGGCTTTGTGCGCCAGTTGCCATGGGGAGGAACTGCAAATATGAGCCGCAAGGTTCTGTTGATCGAGGATGAGCCGAACATAGCTGAGGCAATCCGATTTCTGCTGACCCGCGAAGGGTGGCAGGTTGAAACACATGCCGATGGGGCAGACGCCGTTCAGGTGATCCGGGCAGCGAACCCGGACCTTGTGATTCTGGACGTCATGCTGCCCGGGAAAAGTGGCATGGATATTCTGCGCGACTTGCGAGACCTGGACGACATGCAAAGCCTGCCGATCCTGATGCTGACCGCGCGCGGACAATCCAGGGATCGGGAAATGGCCGAGAATGCGGGTGTCAGCCGCTTCATGACCAAGCCCTTTTCCAATGCAGAGGTGCTGACTGCGGTGCGGGATCTGCACGCGCAGGCATCCCGATTATGAGCCCCCCGGAAGAGACCGACCCCAAGCCAAAAGGCACACGCCCCTCGCTGTTTCTGGGACGCCAAAGCTATCGCCGCCGCAGGCTGACCGACGCGGCGCGGCTGTTGCCTTTCATGGGGGCCGCGTTGCTGGCGATCCCGTTGCTGTGGCCTGACCGGGCGTCTGGGGATCAGGCGGTGCCGTTGTCCTCGGCGATGTTCTACATCTTCATCTGCTGGGGGTTTCTGATCGCCGTTGGCCTGATCTTTGGCCTGACCGCCCGTCGTTTGGGCATGCGCGGCGACTTTGACGCGGACGCCGAGTGATGGCCACGCTCAACATCCTGATTCTGGTCAGTTTGGGCTATGTGGTGCTGTTGTTCGGCGTTGCCTTTGCCGCCGACAGAATGGCTGCGGCAGGGAAGGGGAAGTGGCTACGCTCACCTCTGATCTACACGCTGTCCCTGTCGATCTACTGCACCGCCTGGACGTTTTACGGCGCGGTCGGTAACGCGGCCCGATCCGGGTTGGAATATGTGACGATCTATCTGGGCCCGACGCTGGTGATGGTCAGCTGGTGGTGGGGATTGCGTAAACTGGTCCGCGTCGGGCGCAGCCAGCGGGTGACATCCATCGCGGACCTTTTGTCGTCGCGCTATGGCAAATCCAATACGCTGGCGGTCTGCGTCACCATTCTGGCCGTTCTGGGCGGCACACCCTATATCGCCCTTCAACTTCAGTCGATCACGCTGTCCTTCTCGATCTTTGTCGAGGCTGATCCCTCGGGCCTCTATCGTGGCGGGTCGAACGTGTTCTGGGTTGCCGCCGGGCTGGCCGTCTTTGCCATTCTGTTTGGCACCCGAAATCTAGATGCGAATGAGCGCCACCATGGCGTGGTCATGGCGATTGCGGTTGAATCCGTGGTCAAGCTGTTTGCCCTGATTGCGGTTGGCGTCTTCGTTGTCTGGGGCATTGCTGGCGGCATCGGTCCGATGATGGACAAGATTGATGCGTCCGAGATTGGCCAGTGGCATGTGGATGCCGGGCGCTGGACCACCTTCATCTTTCTGTCTGCCGCCGCCTTCGTCTGCCTGCCACGGATGTTTCAGGTCATGGTCGTGGAAAACGACGACGAAGGCCACCTGAGAACCGCCGCCTGGGCCTTTCCGCTGTATCTGCTGTTGATGAGCTTGTTTGTCGTCCCCATCGCTGTCGTCGGGCTGGACCTGTTGCCGCCCGGATCAAACCCGGATTTGTTTGTTCTGACGGTGCCGCTGTCTCAGGGCAATGACTGGCTGGCCATGTTGTCCTTTATCGGCGGGTTTTCCTCGGCCACATCGATGGTGATCGTGACGGCCATGGCCTTGTCGACGATGGTATCGAACCATGTGGTCATGCCGATCTGGCTGAATACCCATGAAAGCGCGGGCTCGGTTTCAGGCGATGTGCGCAACATCGTTTTGATGGCGCGGCGCGTATCCATCGCGGTTATCATGGCGCTGGGGTATTTCTACTACAGCCTGTCCGGGGGTGGCGCGGCGCTGGCCTCGATCGGGTTGATCGCCTTCGCCGGTATCTCACAAATTCTGCCCGCTCTGGTCGGTGGCCTGTTCTGGCGAGGGGCGACGCGGACGGGCGCTTTGGTTGGGCTGTCGGTCGGGTTTGTTCTGTGGATTTACACGCTGCTTCTACCCGGGATGGGCGGGGCTTGGATGCCGCAGTCGGTGTTGGACTACGGGCCGTTCGGGATCAGCTGGCTGCGCCCGCAGGCGATGTTCGGCATCGAAGGAATGGACCCGATGGTCCACACCGTGATGTGGTCGATGTCCCTGAACACAATCGCATTCTGCGTTGCCTCGCTGCTCAGCTTTCCCAGCCCGCTGGAACGCCTGCAAGGCGCGCAGTTCGTCAACGTCTTTGATCATTCCGTCGCCCCGCGCGGGTGGACCGGATCGGTGGCGCAAAGCGAAGACCTGATGATCATGACCCAGCGGATTCTGGGCACAGGTCCCGCGCAGGAGTTCTTTCTGGCCGAAGCGGAACAACAAGGGGCCCGTTCGCACATGCCCGAACCGACGCCGGGCTTCCTGAACCGGCTGGAGCGGGAACTCAGCGGTTCCGTCGGGGCGGCGACGGCCCATGCGATGATTGGCCAGATCGTCGGTGGCGCGTCGGTGTCGGTCGAGGATCTGCTGGCTGTGGCCGACGAATCCGCTCAGTTGCTTGAATATTCCAGCCAGTTGGAAATGAAATCGGCCGAGCTGAGCCGTACCGCCCGTCAACTGCGTGAAGCGAACACAAAGCTGACGCTGGTGTCTGAACAAAAAGACAGCTTCCTTAGCCAGGTCAGCCATGAATTGCGTACGCCGATGACGTCGATCCGAGCGTTTTCCGAGATCATGCGCGACACCGAGGGGCTGAGCGCCGAAGAGCAAACGCGCTATGCGGCGATCATTCATGACGAGGCGCTGCGACTGACCCGATTGCTGGACGACCTGCTGGACCTGAGCGTTCTGGAAAACGGGCAGGTCAATCTGAACATGGGTGAAGGCACTTTGCGTTCAATTCTGGATCGCGCGGTGTCCAGTGCCCTGGCCGGGTCGGACAGGGGCCTGACCGTGCGTCGCAGCCGGACGTCCGAACGCTTTGCTCTGCATACCGATCTGGATCGGTTGGGGCAGGTGTTTATCAACCTGATCTCGAATGCGCAAAAATACTGCGATGCGGACGAGCCTGTTCTGACTATCTCGGCCCATGATGTCGGCGGGCGCTTGGTGATCGATTTCATCGACAACGGCGGCGGCATCCCCGCCGAGGCGCAATCGCTGGTTTTCGAGAAATTCGCCCGTGTCGGCGCCGACAAGGCCGGGGGCGCAGGGCTGGGTCTGGCGATCTGCCGCGAGATCATGCAGCGACTGGGGGGCGAGATCACCTATCTGCCGGGGCAGGGCGGGGCCGCATTTCGTGTCAGCCTGCCGCTGGCCTATCAGCAGGCGGCGCAGTAGGGGTCGTCTAAAGAACTTCGTAACACTCGCCGGGTTACACCAGTGGTCAGGGACACGACAAATTGGTGAACTTTGGGCATGGCACAGACTGTGAATGCGGCTTTGGCGCGCAAGCTTTCAGCGGGGCGGGAGGATTTGAAGAACCGGCCCCGCTCGATTCTGCGGGCCTTGCGTCTGGGTTTTGCGCGGGCCGCAGCGGATCGGCTGAACCTGCCCTTGGCGGTTATCGGGGCCAAACAGTCCAACCAGCCCGCTGCCGATCTGGTTGCGGATGTGGGCGACGATTGGTTGCTGTTGTTCTTCCGGGGTCCTGACGGGGTTGCCGCAGCTTGTCTGGACCCGAACACTGTGTCGGCAATTGTGCAGACCCAGACGATTGGACAGCTCTCCGCCACACCGCCCGAGGCGCGCGCCTTCACCAACACCGATGCGGCAATGGTTGCACCTTTGGTGGAAGAAGCGTTGGTCAAGGCTGCGGAACTGGCCGAGATGGTAGAGGAAGAGGTCGACCTGACCGGTTACGAGTATATGGCCCGCGCCGGGGATTTGCGGTCGCTTTGCCTGACACTGGTGGAAGAGGTCTATTGCGGTTTCGAACTGACAATCGATCTGGCCGGAGGGGTCCGGCAGGGCCATATCGCAATCCTGTTGCCTCAACGCCCCTGCGACGTCGAAGAGGATGCCGGGGCGCAACCGGATGCGGGGGCACGCCTTGAGCAATCCTCGGGCGTTGTGCGGGCCGAGTTGAACGCCGTGCTGTGCCGTATGAATGTGCCGCTGTCCGATTTGTCAGGGCTGGGGATTGGTGACGTTTTGCCCTTGGAACGGGCCCGTCTTGATCGCACCGAGGTTCTGGCGATCGATCGCACGCGGGCTGCAGTGGGGCGACTTGGGCAAAGTGGCGGTCTGCGGGCCGTCCGCATCAATGAACACGCAGCTTTGCCCGCCCTGTCCGATATTGAAGCACAAGATTTCATCGCAAGCCGCGCCGGGACGCCGAACCGGGGCGCTGACGCAGTGGATGTCACCCCATATCCCAATGTCACCGAAATTCCCGATCCGCTGGACACCGATCTTTCATTTGCGGATTCGGATCAGATGGTCGCGGAAATCTCGCAACTGGCGGGCCTGACCGGCCCGGATGATGGCGCAGATCCGATGTGACCGAAGGGCCGCAAGATCACTCTGCGTTGTTGCGAATTTGATCCAGGGCTGGGCGCAGGTTTTCCAACTGGTAGCCCGCGTTGGTTGTTGCGGTGAGAATCTCATCCGTGCTCATCCGGTCGCACTGCCCAAGCGCCCAGACGACCGAGCAGCGTGTACCGGACGCGCAATAAGCCAGCACCGGGCCGCTGCAGGTCTCGGCCATGTCGCGCTGACGCGACACGTTTTCAGGTGTCATTGTCTGATGGGTCAGTTCCAGAACTTCATATTCCAGACCCGCTGCACGCACGGCTTCGCCGATTGCATCCGACTGCATGTCAGCCGGAACTTCGGCATTCGGACGGTTGCAGATCACCTTGACGAAACCGGCTTCGGCGATGGCCGGAACATCCTCGACCGTGATCTGGGGTGAGACGGCGTAGCGGGGGGTAATAGGTCGAATCTCCATGCCAATTCCTTAGGCCGCGTTTGCAGCCCTGTCTAGCTGTGGCCCCACGTGAGGGGCGAGGAACATTCCCGTGATCATGGCCAGCAGAAACACCACCCCGCCGCTGCCGCCAAAGCTGAGCGAGGCCAGCGCCGGACCGGGGCACAGCCCCACCATGCCCCATCCCATCCCGAACAAGATCGAGCCCACAATTAACCTCCGGTCAAACTCGGCGCGCGTCGGGGCCGGAAACTCACCGCCTGCCATGGGGTGCCGTCCGGTCGTAAGACGCCATGCAAGGATCATTGGCAGGATTGCACCACCCATCACAAAGGCAAGGGTCGGGTCCCAATCCCCGAAAACGTCCAGCCAGCCTTGCACTTTGGTCGTATCGGTCATGCCAGAGACCAGAAGGCCAATGCCAAACAGGGACCCGGCAAGTGCTGCGATCAATACTCGCATCATGCGATCCCCAGAATATGCCGCAAGCCCAGCACGGTCAGCCCGCCTGCTGCAATGTAGATCAACGTGGCCACGATCCCACGCATTGAAAACCGGGAAATGCCACACACGCCATGCCCCGAGGTGCAGCCATTGGCAATGCGCGTACCGACGCCCACCAACAGCCCCGCCACAATCACCAGCACCAGATTGCCGGTCAAATGCGTTTCGGCCCCCGGTGCGATCCATGGCCGCAGCAGCAAGGGCATCCCGATCACCCCGGCGAGGAAAGCCAAACGCTCGACCGCTTCGTTGCGCGCACTGCCATCGACCAGCCCACCCAAAATGCCGCTGGCACCCATGATGCGGCCATTGCCCAACAGGTATACCGCGCCGCCAAGGCCAATCAGCACACCGCCAATCAAGCCCATCACCCAAGCCGTCATCATGTTCGATTGATCCCTTTGTTAAAGCTTGTTGATCGGCAGCTTCAGCATCACATCGCCCTGTTCATCTGCCGGCGGCATCTGACCTGCGCGCATGTTGACCTGCAAAGACGGCAGGATCAGGCGCGGCATTGCCAATGTCGCGTCGCGCGCATCCCGCATTTCGACAAACTCTTCGATGCTGCGCCCCTGGCCGATGTGGATGTTCAGCGCCTTCTGCTCACCCACCGTGGTTTCCCAGGCATATTCATCGCGCCCGGGGGCTTTGTAATCGTGTCCGACGTAAACGCGAGTATCATCGGGCAAAGACAGGATCTTTTGGATTGAGGCATATAGCGTAGATGAGGAACCGCCCGGAAAATCGCATCGCGCGGTGCCGAAATCGGGCATGAACAGCGTATCCCCGACAAAGGCCGCATCCCCGATCACATAGGTCAAACAGGCAGGCGTATGACCCGGCGTGTGCAGCACGTCGCCGCGCATCTGCCCGATGTGAAAGCTGTCGCCTTCCGCAAACAGGGCGTCGAACTGGCTGCCATCCCGCTGAAACTCGGTCCCTTCGTTGAAAACTTTGCCGAAGGTGTCCTGCACGGTCACGATCTGGTCGCCAATTCCGATCTTTCCGCCAAGCTTATCCTGCAAGTAGGGGGCCGCCGAAAGATGGTCGGCATGCACATGGCTTTCCAGGATCCATTCGGTCCTGAGCCCCTGGGACCGGACGTAGTCGATAATCTCATCCGCCGATTTGGTCGTGGTACGACCGGATGCGTGGTCAAAATCCAGAACACTGTCGATGATGGCACAGGCCGCTCCATCGGGTTCGTTCACCACATAGGACACCGTGAAGGTTTGATCGTCAAAAAACGCTTTCACATTTGGGGTCATGGGGTCCTCCGCTCCTGTCCATACTTCATATATTGACCATGGAATGTGTTGCAATATCCGATTTGGTTTTTGATGTCCGTCAAGGCAGGTTTGATTAATTTGGCTTAAACTTTAACCGTACCGCGCCGGATTGCCGAAATTGACGGACTCTCCGGCGGGTTTCCGCACAGTATCAGAGTAATCTGTTCCGGTCTTAATCCCGTTACCTATATCGGAGATACTGGCATCACTGGGGAGGAGCGATATGGAACCGAAATCCATCTATTCCGAAGTCGAGAAGCTTGAACAAAAGCTGGAAAACGCGTGCCTGGATACGCGTCTGGCTCTGCAACCAAGTGTCAGCAAGATTGTCGATCATATGCGCCGACAGGGCATGCATGTTCCATCCCGCCTGCGTCGGTTGGATTCCGCTTTGTGCGAAGATGCAATGGAAGCGCGGTTCGACAATATGCCGATCTAGCGCCGGGCGGTCATCCGAAGGAGATCCCGAGGATGACCAGCATCAAGCCAATCACGGACAGAAACAGGGACCCCAGGTTCCATGGCAGAACGCCCTGAACCACGGCACGCAATTCATCATCCGACAATCCGGCCTTGCGCGCCTTCATCACGCGCAGAATGCACCAGACCAGTCCGGCAAGCCCGGCCAGTGACAGGGCGGCCCCGCCCCAGGTGATGACTTCAAACATTGCGCCCCAAAAAGTTGCTGCGAATTGAACCTGCGCTTACTGGATCGCACCGGCACAGACAAGCCCGGTGACGGATTGGGTGCTTGCGACCTGCGCGGACCCGATGTATCCGCGAGGTAACTGCATCCAATTCAAGCCTTAGGGAAAGACGTCGATGGAAGATATGACCGAAGATCAGGCCACCGCAAATTACCGCGTAACCGCTGGCGAATTGCGCCAGTTTATCGAGCGGTTCGAGCGTCTGGATGCCGAAAAGAAGGACATCGCCGAACAGCAGAAAGAAGTGATGGCCGAGGCCAAGGCCCGTGGCTATGACACCAAGGTCATGCGCAAAGTGATCGCGCTGCGCAAGCGCGACAAAGACGACATCGCCGAAGAAGAAGCGGTTCTGGAGATGTATAAGGAAGCGCTGGGGATGTAACCCGGCCTAGACGTCCAGAACCCGAATGTTTGGCAGGGTTCGGATTTTCGCCATATCCTGCGCGTAAAGTTCTGAAAACGCGCTGACGATATCTGCGTTCCAGCCCGGCAGATCCAGTTCCTCTTCGATCTGGTCGGGCTGCGCATAGTCTTCAAACAAGGCGATCAACTCATCGCGCGAGGCAAGCCTGGCCCCCGATTGTTCCTGTTGGATCAGCGGCAGAAGCTGGTGTTTGCCTTGCTCGGTCAACAAAGAGGCCAGCAGCGTATGCTCGCCCTTTATCGCAACGTCATTCCCCAAACCGGCCATGGCACGCACGATGTCGCCCCAGATCAGGGGTGTGTCCTCGTTTTCCCACAGCGTGATCTTCACGTTGGGCGCCAGGTCGCTCAGGTCTTCGATCATGCTGACCCAGCTCAGGCAGCTCAGGTCCGTGGTGTCCAGAATTGACCGCGCGCGGTCAGGGTCCATTGCCGTCAGAATCTTCGGAATGAACGATCCCGGGTTCATCAGCCCGGCAAAAACCTCGACCTCTGCCCCTTCCAGAACCTCTTGCGAGTATGCAATGCGCCGTCCGGCAAACGGATACATCTGGCCATGTTGCAAGGCAGTCTTGATCGGGCCAAAGAATTTCTCGCTGGACACGATCAAACGCCCGAAACCCGAGGTATCTGGCAGAAGCGCCCGCAACTGATCCCGGGTGTCGGCGAGAGGCAGGTTTTTCAGGATCGAATCCGACATAATCCTTTCAAAATGCCGACACTTGCGCGGCCCCAGCGGAAAAGCCCCGGTCTGAGTGATGACGCCTTTGTTGGCGACCAGCGAGTCCAGCAATTGCCCTTCATCCGTGAAGGCGACCCCAGCGTGAATGACTACCTGCATATTTTCCTTACGCCCAAAGGTTTTGCCAAGCGTTCCTCGACCCGCATCACATAGAACGAAGCCCGCCGCTTCGATAGGTTGAGTTTCACACAATCGCAGAAATTTCGGCAATCCCCAACCGAATGCTGAAATTCCGACTTGCAGTCCTGTTCCGAAGGCAGTAATCGGCAGCCAGTGCCCCTATAGCTCAGCTGGTAGAGCAACTGATTTGTAATCAGTAGGTCCGCGGTTCGAGTCCGTGTGGGGGCACCACTTTAAAATCAACAACTTACATGACTTTCCCGCTTCACAGGTGTCCCGCATGGTTCGCTCTGGGGGACATATGGGGGACAAGTATCGTTATTTTGATATCCTCTGACAGACTACAGACTCTTGCCACGTTGCGACGAGTCTCACGCGTGCCCGGTGTTTCCCGCTATAAGGCGACGATTCCGATTTCAGGTTTTGTGAGGTTCTGGGGGACAGGAGCGCCTGGATGCCAACTGTTGGTATTTTGAGCTATCCAATCTGATGTCTGGCGCTTCGGTTTTGATGTGGCTGGTTTGGCTGTCAGAAAACGCGTTCAATGTCCTGTCATGTTTCGGGTTGCAACTTTTTCAGTCAGAACAGCATGGCCCATAGGTAAAGTCTTCGAGGGCTAGGGCCAATTCTTCAATCGGTATCCCTAGTATAGAATAAGATAGGAATAATAGCGGGATGGATAGAACGGTGATAGCGAGAGAGATAACTATCCAGGCGCCAGTGTATTTCCAGATTTTTCGGATATTGTTAACATCACAGAAGGCTCTTATCGATGTGAACGCAAAAATCAAAAAATAGACAATAAAAATAAAGAAAAGTAACGCATTAACCAGGTCGTAGTAGTTGAGAGACCGACCGGTATGAGCGATTGCATCCCAATACAAATGGAATAATTGAATGATGCCAAGTTGGGTAAGTAGCACAATGCCGTTTAGAGTCGTGCCTGTTGCCGAAAAAATAATAGAGAACCTCCAAGCCTTTGCCGACTGGACATTTACCCCGGTGATTTTTCCTGAGAGTAGCAATGATATAAACCCGATGATCGATCCGAGGATAACTTGAAACAACGCTGATCCAATTGCTTTTTGCACATGGATGCCACCGATCAAGTAGTTCATATGAAAGTAGATGGCGATGCCGCCAAATAAAATTGCAAACATCGAGTACTGCGCAGAAAAGCCCTTTGACTTTATAGCATCAGAGATCCCGGCTTGTTTCAGGCTTGCGATATAAAGAAAATTTCTGCTGAAGTCGAAAATCTGGGACAGGTACTTAATTACAAAGTTTTCCATATAAAAATGCCCGTTCGTTTCATACGACCTTTTGTTCTAGGTTGCGATTTGCTTCGATGCTTGAGTAGCGTAGCCCCATGAGAGGAAGCCGTCGAGGTATTTGGCCGCTCATAAGCTAACGTGGCCAAGAGACGTTTCAGTCTGTCACGGGATTAGAATGCTGAGCGAAACGGGGCATTGTAAGTGAAAAAGGTCATCAGGCTCAGAGGATAATCCCTTGTCAACCACGCGCTACCACCAACGGCGGCTCTTTCGGAAACGACCTGATATCAAACCACTTGAAGCATGTCCCGTCTGCGTTTCGCTTGTCACCCATGAGCAGGTGTGACCCGGTCGTCCTGTGCCGTATCAGCGCCGCTCGGAACGCCTTTAGGTCAATCAGCCACCAGTTCAGGATTGAATGCCCGTCTGGCCCTGCGTGGCCGTAGAACATCCAATCCCCGTGGCCGTTCACTATCTTGGATAGCTCCGTCTCGGCACCTGTGGGCAGCTTTGCCCTGATGGTGAACTGATGCGGGTACCGGTCGGCATAGCCGTGACGCCTAACCCTGGCTGCTATCCGCATGTCCTTGGCGTCCAGCATAAGTAGGTCAGTGGCTTGGAAGTGGTCCAGCGGATCTGGCGCGGCCTGTAGGATGTGACTGCCGATAATGCTCTTTATCTCAGGCAGGAATTGATCCGACCAATGCCGGTTGACGGTGTAAAAGCTCATATCAAATCTCAAAACGGAAAACGGGCGCAGATAATGCCGCGCCCTTCTTTGGTACTCAAATCTTAGGCTGCTTTGTTTTGCGCTTTCCTTGCTTCTGAGTCAGCAGTTTCGATGCGCTCAATTGCATCTGCGGCGAGTTCGGCGATTGCTTCGAGCAATGCGTCGTAGCCACCCTTGTTCGCGAGGTCGATGTTCATTGCTGAGTCACTTGCCGCGATACCGACACGGCAAAGGTTGAAGATGGCGTAGCAGTTGCCTTCAGCAGACTTCGTGTATCCAGCTTCGTAGAGTGCGAATGTATCATTCATGATGCCAACTCCGGCTCGCTAACTGAATCCAAGGCGACATTGAGATTGTGGGCGCGTTCTTGCGCCATAGCCATGACCTCAACCATTTGTTCCCGCCCGTCATTGCCGCCAATCAAAGACGTTGCAGCGTCCAACAGGCATTCGATGATGAGTGCCTCTTGCTGCAATTCAGCTCGGGTGCAGCCCTTCCTGGGGTAAGACAAAACTTCTCCGTTCGCGCTGGCGCGTTGTTCTTCCATTGCCGTTTCCTCCGGTTGCCGTTTGGTATCGTACGTGGTACTAAAAGTATATGGGCAGCAACTCTTCCACTGCAATACCAAAAGTACCACCGGAGAACAAAAAGTACCATGCACTATGCAGACATCACACCTCAACACACTAAAGCTGCGCGTATGCTGCTGGGTTGGTCGCAGGGGGATTTGGCAGAACAAGCTGGGATCGGTGGCTCAACAATAAAGCGCCTGGAAGCCAAGCCAGAGGCAATGAGAAATGCGGACCTTTCGACAAAGGTCGCGATATATAACGCACTCAGCGCCGAAGGAATCGAGTTCCTGAACGGTGGAGAACCTGGTGCTAGGCTTCGAAAGTCGCCACAGGAACTTATTGGTTTGCATCCGGGAAATTAGGTATGACGGAGTCCAAAATTCAGGAAATCAGCGCGCGCGAGCTCTGTTCGGTTGCGTATCATGAAGCCGGTCACGCGGTTGTCATCGCGTCCGAGTGCGGGATACCCGCCAAATGTGTAGTTTGGGAGAACTTTGGCGCTTCAAGCGATGAGAAAGCGTGGCGTGGCCGCACTATGCATTTCGATTCTGTACCTGAAGAGAAAAAACCATTGATTGCCCTTGCAGGAGTCATCAGCGAAATAGTCTTCGAAGGCGAGTCCGATCCTGGGTCAATCCAAGCGGAACTCACAGAACGCTGGGAAGATCCCTATTTGTACGGAGTTAGCGAGACGGATTTGCTTCTGGCTGGACCAGAATGGTCGTCAAACATCGTCGATGCCATAAACGTATGCCTCAGAAATTGGCAAGCAATCGCTGACACGGCCTTCCAGCTACAGTCGTTGATTGAGCAAGGAAAGCCTGCGTCCATCACCGTACGGCCATAGGCACACAGCCGACCTACTCAGTTCCTTGACGAAGGCGACACGGCCAATGGGGTTGGGGTAGTGTTGCGGAAGTAAAGTGACCAGTAGGTAAAGCTCAATCGTCAGACGTTGAACCAATCTGGTTTTTGGGGGAGAGACAAAAAGAGGCGGTAGCCAAAAGGCAACTACCGCCTCAGTAGAAGCCGTCGGGGGGGACCGACAACCTCTCAGCTGATTCAAGGATTTGGGTGTTCTCGTAGTGAGAATAATCAGCTGTGCTTCCTGCTATCGCCGTTAGCGCCTTGCAATAAGGGGAAAAGAAATAGCGGTTTCACATGCACCTTTCGTGGATTCACCGCCGAATGGGTTCTTTTGGTCATTGGGCAGCAAACTTCGGGACGGGTTGTTCGGGGCTGAGAGGAGAGCACCGAAAGCATGGCCCAAACGGAGATAGGGACCTGCTAGACTCGCTAAAACCGCTAAACGGGAAAGCTCATTTTCGACGGTTGCCCCCTGGTACTTCCGCCAGAAATCGAACCGACCTTCCAAAAGGCGGATAGATTTTGACGAATTGAAATCCCAGTATATGCTGCTGCCCAAATTTGATTACCAACAGCGACTTGACTTAACGGATTGACAGAATGGCCAAAGAGACCTTCGTCGTTTTTGAAGGTGGTGGAGCAAAAGGTATTTCCCATATAGGAATTCTCACTGCACTTGACCACAGAAACCTAAAAATTATTGGCACAGCAGGAACATCCGCTGGTGCAATAGTAGCTGCTCTTGTCGCCGCAGGCTACAAAGCCGGTGATTTGCTGTCAGAAGATGAAACAAAGGCCCAACCTTCAGCAGATAAAGCAAATGGCGTCGCTCTCAAATCACTCTTCGATTTTCTAGGACCAAGCCAAAACAAGGTTCTTGATTTATTGGAGCCGCGACATTGGCGGCGGATAAGAAGGCTGCGCTGGCTGCTCAACGCAGGAAACGAGACCTTAAGGACGCGTATTATCAAGACTGCCACAGTCGTATTTATTTTCTTCATCCTCTGGCCAATTTTTAGCATGCTTGAGTTACGCAGCTTTGTTCCCTGGGTGCCAATAAAGGTAGCAGCTTTTTTAGCAAGTTTGGCTTGGGGCCTGTCCATTTGTTGCCACGTGTTGCTAGCAGCTTTTTTAGTCTATTTCACTTACTTCTTTTCCGGACTCGGTTCATTGAAACTGTTTACGGATGCGCTGGATGAGCTTCTAGCGGCCAAAAAAATAAAGCCTAAGGGCGATAGAGTTACTTTTGGAGATATTAAGCGTCACGGTCGCATTTTGAAAATAGTCGCGGCTGAAATCTCAACCGGCAAGATGCGTTTGTTTTCAAGCGAGAGTTTGAAGTGCCAAGACATACCGGTGTCAGAAGCGGTGGCGGCCTCCTGTGCCGTCCCCTTAGTTTTTCGCCCAATTCAGATTCAGGGGTCGTATTTTAGTGACGGGGGAATGGTGTCAAATTTGCCCGCTTGGTCCCTCGATGAGCATCTTATCTTAGATGAAGAAAGCTGGGTAATAACGAGCGAGTCCATTCCTGCGGAACGGCTTCCTCCATCGAAAAGAAAGACCACGAAATTCGTGAGGAAGGAACCCAAGGGTTTCAAGGCACTCACCGCGATAACCAACACCGCATTGTTTGGAGCGGCTGACTTAAGCACAAGAGGAATCGCGCATCACGTCAGCATTCCTGTTCCTACCGAAATTGGGCTTCTCGACTTCGATATATCTCCTCAAGACGCCTATGACTGGGTCTTGGTATCAGCCGCTTTCGCTGACGAGGTCCTGGAGGCGAGGTTCGAAGAAATCGAATTTTTAAAGGAGATTCACAGAAAAGCTCGCACTGCGATTAGAAACATCGACGGGCTTAGCGAAACCAAACTCAGATCCGCGCTGGTTAAGCCGATAGACACCTCCGGCGACAATGTTGCAGGCTATCATCTTTGGTGTTGCGAAGGCTTCAACGAACATGCTGACAAACATTTGATGCTGGGCAAGGCAGGCACTTTGATAGACGCTTGCTTAAACGGAGAAAAGTACGGCGCTTATGCTGACTTAGGCACTCCAGAAGGGCGGCTTCGTTTCTATTCGCCTGACAAGACCGGCAGGTTAAAGGTCATTACGCCACCTTGTCGGAAATGGGCACTCGCACTACCTCTGTCCGGAGCAAGGCTGCTTCGAGCGTCCGTGGCCATAACTTTCGACGGTGATATTCCTCTAGGTTCGAACTTCGAGAAAGTCCATGGAGAGCTAGTTAGGCTGAGCAAAACTTGGCAGGCTAAAACAGACGTACTATAATGATGAGGAATTTAGCTAGGTGGTCCGAACTATGGCTCTGAAATTCAAAAACAAATTTAAATCTGGAAGATCCAATTTTAGCGACGAAGATAGAAGAATTTTGCGTGAAAAGCTGAAAAAGCTCAAAAGTCGGAAGCAAAGCAACGATGGTGAATCGGAGGAAAACCGCTTCTCCACGATGCAGGATGAGCAGCGCGAACTAATTGATGCGCTTGAAGACGGCTTCCCGGCATTGTCCAAAAGACTGTCAAGCATGCACAACTGAGAGCATAACCGCTCCTTTCATGGGCGGTTTCAGGCGGAAAATAAGAGTTTGAGCGGCAGGACATTTTGAAAAGTGACCATTTTGCGCACCCAAACAGAATACCAAACAGCGCTCCGCGAACTCGTGCATTTATGGGGATCTGAACCCAGTAGCGAAGATGGTCGCAAACTGAGCGCGTACTTGGCCGCAGTGGATCAATATGAACGCGCTATGGGTGTGTCCGGGAAAGCGGTAACTCTAAACGCGATGGGCGGGTCACAGGACGACAAACTGACTGTCTGACTTCGCGCCTTGGCGTCTGAACCGCCCAATTGTGCCTGACGGGCATATTTGAGGCCTGTGCTGGCAGGATTACCAAAGAATTGTTCCGAGGAGTAGTCAATTCATCTGTGCCAATTCCACCTAGGATTGGCACCGCCAAAATTTGACATTGTCTACCGTTCGCTCGACCTCCGTCGGAACCCCGTCACACCACTCAGCCGTATTTCGAATGTATCCGCCATAGCGCAACTTGGCCTTACTTTCATCCAGAGCTTCCTCCGCACTGACCTTGCTATCGAAATAGCTCACTGTGCGCCGCCATGAACGGATCAAGAATACTTCGGTCGCTTCGTATCCTTTCGTCTCCGACAAGACGCCTGTCGCAGCTCTTACTTCGTGAATCGCTGCGGCGTCAGATTGGTCGGCACCCGAAACAAGTATCCAAGGGCCAGGAGCGTCTGATGCCGTGGGAATAGTGGGAGGGTCGGTTACAGGTACCTCCTCTACACCTATCTCATCATCGGATGCGCCTGAACACATTCCTGGAGTCAATTTGTCTTTACCCTGAGCCATGTGACGGAGAAGGCATAACACCTCTCCCGACAAGTAATCCGGCACATCCGGATAACGCTCCAAAATTGCGGCGTATTCTCCTTGTCGGATTTGAGCTTCTTCAACGTGCATCTCATCGAAAAAGAAGCTTCCGCTACCAGTAGCGGCTAACTGAACCGAGCCGACTCCAACTCGCGAAAAATCCGAGCATAGGATAAATCGCTGAAATTTCCCTACAAAGTCGGGCGGCGATACCTCCTGACGTGTTACCTCCATCAGCGCGAAGTATCTGTGGCGAATCTGGTCGGACTCCTCCGATTTCGGGATTTTTGCGCTCACTTGTGGGCGGCAAACGAACTGGTGATGCGCCTTTTGGTGTTCGGCGTAGTCTCCCTGTCCAATCCAAGCTGACCACCAATAACGACCCTGAGTCCAAAGGATTGTTAAGGTCAGAAGAAGAATAAGAAAAACTGCCAAGTAGCCAATTATGTTTTTTAGAAGAAGTTCGGGTTGTTGAAACAGCGACATAGTCAGAATCTTCCAAAGCCTAATACAGTCTACAAAAATCGTTGGGCAAGTATATGAACCGATAGTCAACCTTCAGCTGCTCAATTCCAAGATTTTTTTTGACCGCCTATTCCGCGCCGCCATCTTGCGACAGCCTTCCCTGCAATACTTGGCATCCACCCGTTTCCACTCGGGCATGAGTTCTCCGCAGTATGCGCAGCGCCAGCCTCGGGAATAGTTCTGTGCCAATTTAGCCGACCGCTGACCAATCCTGTGCGCGTTCTGCCAAGGGAAGTGAGTAAACGCCATGCGGACAAGCGGCGGGTTTAGTTCCTCTACCCAGATTGTGCTGCTGTCCCTGCCCGTCATTTATCCTGTTACCTTATCCGGGAACTGCCTTTGATATTGCTGGGCTTTCCGGTTTAACTCCCCTCGGCCCAGCTCCTCTTTTTATGGCGTCCGAAAACTCAGGTCGTGGCCTGTTCAAGCTCACGTGCCAGAGTCATCAGGCGGTGACGTTCTGCCCATAGTGCCTTGGCTCCCTCGGACTGACGTTTCCGACCCTCGGGTGTCTTTGCGCCGGTCGATAGGCCACCGTGCAGGCGACAGCGGGTCTTGCCCTGCACAGGCGCTTCCATGCACACACCGCGACGGGTGTTGGCTCCGCAGATTTTGGTTTCACTCGACATGTTCTAACCCTCCTATCTGGACGTGGGGCGCATCGGCGCTTAGTTTGGGGCCATGAGTTCAACCGATCCCCCATTAGCTCTTGAAGTGGCCGCAGGCATTCTGATTGCGTACTGCATTGTCTTCTGTGCCAAGAGCGCGGTAGCCCATTGGAATCGTGGCGACGGCAACATGGCGGTTGCAATGGGCTTTGCGGTTGCATTCGTCGGCGGGCTTCTCATTCTTGGTGGCCTGGGAATAGCAATTCCGTAGCGAAATCCTCGACAGTAAGACCAGCACTTGCGCCGGGGATAGCGCCAGTGGCGACTGGCCCGATACCTTTTTCGCCCCTCACCTTCTGCCCAATCTTCTTGGATTGCAGCCAGCCTGCGCCCTTGCTTGCACCCTTCGCCGTCGCATGACCCGCCGCAGCCCCAGCAGGGCCACCGACCTTGTAGCCGATAACCGTCAATGCGCCTTGCCACAGCTTCTTGGCCAGTCGTGCGTTCTCGTAACCCGTGCCGCTGTAATTCACGGCCCCACGGGGCGGAACCATGCGATTAAGGGCCGTTGAAAGCCGGATCATCTGCCCCCGCTCTTTCGGAGTGAACAGGACGTTTGCCAGTGGCTTTGTCTGCGGGCTGTTGAAGAAGGACCGTATGTTTTCTGACACTTTCTGCGGACCCCAAGGGATCGGGCCAGTTGCACCGGGTGTCTCTGTTCCTGGCTTCTGCGTCAGTTGACGGAACGCGGCTTGTCTAACCAAGTTCCACTCGTCGGATTCCTTACCCAGAGTGTTTTTCAGTTTCGCCGCCAGCGGCGCATTCATTTTGCCGTTGCCCAGCTTGGAAGCACCGAACATCCAGCGCATGACCTGATCCGGGGATGCGCCAGCGTCAATCATGTCCTGTAGGAACCGCGAACCAGCATCCGTGCCTTTGTATTTGGCCGAATATTGCGCCCATAGTCTGCGGGCTTCTTTCAGATACCCGAACCCGGATTCATCGCCGTCAAACAGCTTGGCCGTGACCACATCGTCAACCCAGTCGTCATACTCGGATTTGATGATAGACAGGGCGCGCCTATCTTCGGGCTTTGCTTTTCGCAGCGAAGCATTCAGGTCCTTTCGGAACGTCTCAATCAGCCGCAGAGAAACACCCCCTTCACCTTCGCCGCGCTTTTGAAGGCGGGACATGTACGCTCGGGCGTTGGAATAGATATCCGAGGTAAGGTCTATCTCTTCGTCCGCCAGACGTCGCTGTACGCGCTGTACGACGCCCTTAGCGACGTTTCCGGGCACAGACACCCCTGCGTCGTCAGCGGCCCTGTACGCGGCCTGTGCGGCGGCTCTCTCGGCTTCGCTCTGGGTCTGTAGGCGGGCTGTGACAGCCTGTGCCGCGTCCAACTGGTCACCGGGCAATCCATCGCTCAGTTCACGGGCTACACCATCCACTGCGCGACGTGCGGCCATGTCCTGCTGATCCCCCAACCGCTGAGCCTTCGAAACAACCGCGTCAGGACCAACACCGCGTCGGGCGCGTTCGAAGTCCGCGAAGTCGTTCACATCGCCTGTGACGTTGTGCTTGAAGGCATCGATCCCAAATTCTTCCATTTCAGCCGCGCGGGCCGCAAGGGTCGGATCTACACCTTCGTCAATGCCTTTGGAGAACTCACGGGCAAACGCATCGCTTATCTGGTCTGCGTCGTATCCGAGTTGTTTGAGCGCATCGCGTCCAGCCGGGGAAATTCCACCATCCTCAGAGTAGTACCGAGGATCACGGAATAGACGCGCGACAGGCTGGCCGATCCGCTGTGCAGCCCAAGTCACAACCTTGGTGACAGGGACGGACACAGCACCACCAGCGGCACCCCCAATGAGGCCGAAACCCGCACTGCGCAGCCTGCCGTTACCCTCACCTTCGCCTGCGCCGTAAACGGTGCCCGTGACGGCCCCAGCTTGTGCGCCGCGCTTTATCGCCTGCCCAGTGGTTGCAGCTTTGGCCGATGCCCCGAGAATGGACGCAGGCACCGCCATGCCGCCCCGGCTTCTGAAACGAAGGACGTAACCGGGTATTCGCTGCGGTTTGCATCTATTTTGGCCCGCTCGTTTTCCATGGCAAATGCTGCCGCGCTAGGACCGCGCACCAGAGACCCAAGCCCAACCGCTTCGTCAGACAAGCCCAGAGTTGCGCCATGTGGGGCCATACGAGCTACTGCACCGCCCTGTGAGCCTGTCTGGCGGTGGTGTTCCGTCAGAAGCGCACGATCCGTCATTTGGCCCGTGTCGGGGTTGAAAATCATGCCTTCCGGCGGTGTGCCGTATGTGCCGTCCGGGTTGCGTTGAGCGCCCTCGACTTCGCCAGTAGGTTCTGGCGTGAGACCGAGAATCCGGCTGGCATAGTCCTTTGCCGGGGCTTTTGCCGACGTGCGTGTTTCACCGAAGATTTCGGCTGCATAGTCCTTACCGGCCATCAGATACCCACCTCTTTGCGAAGTTGCATTGTAACTTGGCGATCCAGAACACCGGGGTCGGTGATGCCGCTCGCCCTAAGCTCTTTCTCAATCTGTTCGCCGCGCTGGTTAATGAGTTTGTCAATGTCATCCAGTGAACTCATCTCCCACGGCTTACCCTGACGCCCTGTGGCCAGCCAGAGATTGTACCGGGCGATTGCGCGCTTCTGCTGCGTAATCGATTGCTCAAGCTTGGCTTGGAACTCTACCGGGCTATCCCCGTCAAAGACGCCCGTTCCGACGCTGGGTAGTTGCTCAAGCAGGCGCTCGGCCTCCTGTGGCGTCACAGCGGCACCGGACAGTTCTTTCAGACTGGTGTTCAGGTTGTTGAAAGCCTCGGTTTTGAACTGCGCGAAGGTTGCCACAAGCTCTTGTTGCTCAGGCGTGGCTCTACCGGCCTTGTCCATCCATTGTCCAAGCTTTGCGCCGAGCCGTGTCTCAAATTCCAGATACTCCGGTTTGAACAAATCGCGCGTGTCGTTCAGTCGCCCGAGCATTGCGCCCGAGTCCAAGATACGGCCCTCAATCTCATTGGTGGCTTTTGTGCCGAACCCTGGCCCCTGCTGAGCGCCGCCAAACGATATCGAAGTACCGTCTGCGGTGGTGACGCTTACCCCGCTGCCTTTCTTGGCCTGTGCGTAGTTGATACGGCTCAAAGGGGTGCGGCCTGCGGCCCGTTCTTCCTGAGCGTACCGGCCATATTCGTCGGCTGGTTGCGGTGGGTTCAGGTATGCTTCCATGGCATCCGTTCCGTCCAAGAACTCGGCTACCACCAAGGAAAATTCATCCAGGCTTTCAATCGGCTGGCGTCCTGCCTCCATCAGCTTCCGGTTCACACCGTCCAAGTCGCCGCGCTCCGCTAGGACAATCGCTTGGGAAACACCCCGCCGGATCATCTCCACTTCCCGCTGAATCTCCGCTGCATCCATATCAGCGATGTGAGCCTCTACACGCATCTGCTGTTCCAAGAGGTCTTGTTCTGACCGTTGTGCGCGGTACTTCTGAATTTGATGCTGACCCTGCACAGCAACCGCCGCCGCAGGATCAATTCGGGCGTAAGCCTGTAGTGCGGCCTTGTCACCGTCCAGTATCCCGGCCCCATGTTCTTGATGGAACGCATTCAGTACGTTCTGCTGGCTCAACTGGTTCTGTCTGGCGCGAAGCTCTTGCCCGCCCGCGAGTGCGTTCACTAAGTCGGGCTGTCGTGCCCCTAAGATGATATTTGCGTTCATTCTAGTCACTGCATTGCCTCCGGCATTTTGTGGGTGGCCAGCCGATCCATTTCACGTGCAGCGGCTTCAACACCGTCATGCTCAAGAACCAGTTCCAGCCATTTCGCTTTGAGTTCGGGTGCAAGCAGTCCTTTCCGTCCGCCTGCAAACCACTTTCTGAGCGCAGCCATTTGCCGGGCGTGTCTTGCTTGTTCTGCGTTGAACTCAGCAATCACCCGAATGACACTGTTCTCCGGTATCGGATCGTAAGAAACGTCGGCCTCGGGAGCGTCTGCCCCTGCCTCTCGCCCTTCAATCATCTCGCGGATTTCAATGCCCATGTGCCTGCCTGCGGTTGTTACTTTTGCTCCATTTTACGGTACTATAATACCCCACAGAAAGCAAGATTGAGGCGAGAGCATCCGAGTGTTTGGTGGGCAGATTTGCCACCATGCAACAGTGCGGTTTTCCTTTGTTTTCATTGCTGGCTTTCCATGAATACGGAAAGAATAGGGGCCCTTTGTTTGCGGTATCATATTGGGGGCGTCTTGTGCTAAGAGGGCCCGGCAGCAAGCTCGGCTAGTCCCGTAGTGCCGCGAGATGGCAGGGAGGGCCAAGTGCAACACAGACCAGCAACGCCAGGCACTGCGACCGCTTTTTCCTGTTTGCTGAAAGGCAAGGACGCCGACCGTGATGTCGCGATGTGGGCTGCGTGCGCCTTAATGGCAATTCATGACAACCGTATTAAAGAGCTGCCAGAATACGCGGATAGCTGGGCTAGCAGACTCAAGCCGATGGCCTCAACTTAGGACGCTAATCGATAGTCGAAAGCGGAGAGACGTCAGTTGTCTGGTTGCGGCTTTTCAGCTCGAAATACGAGGTGACCAGCAAAAACAAGCTTCAGAGTGTTCTCGTATTTTGTGGTTCGAGGGCCTTTCCCTGTTTCTTTGTACAAGGCGGTATTGATAAGCGGATTTGCAAAATACTCATCACCCATCTCAAGGCGGTTCTCGGCCCAATGGTGAAGTAAGAGCGTTAATGCATCAATGCCTGAGTATAGTTCCTTAAGCTGGATTCCATGGTCCTCCAAAACAGTCTTCCATCCCAAGGCTGTCAAGTTGAAGAGGCTATGCCAGTGGTACGGTTCACCACCGGAGAGGCTTCCAAAGAATGTACCACCCGGTTTGAGAACACGGTTGATATCGTCCAGAAGGACCTCAGGGTGCCTTACATGCTCAAACACCTGCTTTGAGTAACAAAAGTCGAAGGTTTCATCGTCGCACGGAATATTCGTGCCATCGTAGATTTGAACACCGCTCGGTAAGTTTCCCAAGTCCGCAATGTTGTAGGTTTCGGCTATTTCCACACCGCTCCACTGTACGTCACTGTTTATTTCTTGAAATAGTTCGAATGACTGGGCGGAACCACAGCCCACGTCTAGTACAGCCGGTGAGCCAGTGCGAGGGAAGATATTGTTTGCCATAATCGCGGGGTTCATCCGCTCATATCTTCTGTCTGGGATGCAGTCTCCAAGTAATTCAGACAGCGATTTGTATGCTTTATTCGAAAAATCTCGAAAGCGTTCCAGCTCAACACCGTTCACGTTAACCTTTGCCCTTAGTTTTGGGGCTGGTTTAGGTTCGGGAGAGGGGGCAAAATAATTTCTTAAATTATTGAAAATACGTATTTTCATCTGCGATTAGTTCCAACATCTTTCGTTGTTCGCAACGTTACGCCCAAGGGTTCTGCTGGACAAGAAGGAAACACTTTGAAAGCAATGACTCTGGTAGTGCATGCTGGATTATTCACTTTGAACTTCAACCAGACAGTTTGGCTTTATTGGAATTGCCTTGCACCAGGTTGCGCCGCCTGACCTTTTTTCTTCGCCAATACACGGTCAACCCGCTGGATCATATCCGCGCTTACTTTAATGAAATTGCCACAATTCAAACATTCCGGCTGGATAGCGAGCGAGTGCGGCGCGTCGTGAATGGGGGTTTACGATTTTCAATGAGGGGGTACGAGTTCGGCGCGTCGCTCCTCGTTTCCCATAGCTGCCCACTTGCATATTGCATGTCACACCTTGAGTTCTGTGTTACTCATTTCGTACGACCATTTGGAGTTAAGTGAGTGGCTAACAGATGAAAGTCGGTGACAAGGTATTTGCCATTTTCCCGGACGATACTCAGAGCAATGTCGGCACGATTGTCGAAGGCCCGATATTTCAAGACGGGGCAGCAGTGTTCAAAGTTCGCTACTCCGGCTTTGACAACTGGTTGCCCGCTGCATGGCTAAAGCCTTACCTGCGGGCTGCGAACAACGACTAGTGTTTCGAAGGAAGAAAATTTGAAGTGTGCTGGATTATTCGACTTTGTCGCACTGAAGAGGCGATGACATGAACATTGATGAGCCAAAATTGGTAATGTCCGACAAGTGCCAAACAGTTGTAGTAGACGGATACCGTTTTGAAATCGAAGTCTACCGACTGGAAACCCAGGACCAGTGGACCTTGGAAGTCATTGACTACGAGGAAGCCAGTTACGTTTGGGATGACAAGTTCGGCTCCGACAGCGAAGCTCTGGAAGCCGCGTTGCAAGTGCTAAACAACGAAGGCGCGTTAAGCTTCATGGGCGCAGATTCATCGAGTTAGGTGTTGTGAACAGCAAATCGACCCAGTTCTCGGCGACTAGAGTCGAAGAGAAGTCCCGCGAGGCCACGGACTTCTTGAAAGCTCTGGCGCATGACCAAAGGCTTTCAATTGTCTGCTTTCTTATGCAAGGAGAAATGACAGTTACAGAGATTCAGCAGGCACTGGGTGCGCGACAAGCGGCTACGTCACAACAGGTAACTCGGTTGCGCTTGTCGGGGCTGGTTTCAGGTCGGAGAGAGGGCAGGGAAGTCTATTATCGGGTGTCCGATGAACGAGTTCGTGCCGTCATCGCGACCTTGCACGAGTCGTTTTGTCGGCACGAATAGTTGCAATGCAACAAACCATTGCGTGAGAGGCTAGATGATTATCGAAGGCAGAGAACTCGTTTCGAGGCCAACTCAAGTGGCGGCTCGGTCGTTGGTCATTGTGAGTTCTACTATTCTAGTAGTCTGGTGGTTTGCCATTCCTCTTGAGGACCTCAGCGTTCTTGGAATCAAAGGCTTGCCAGTCGAATTGTTTGATTTTGTGGGAGCTGTGACGACGGTCTTCTTGATAATTTCGCTTGTGTTGAATTGGGCCTCTGACTGGGTCAGCTACTCAAAATGGTACGACACAGCGAACGTAACGGCTGATGACATGTTCAACGTTGATGTGCGAGGGCGCTCTGAGGTACTCGCTGAGGTCGCGCATGGTTTGAGAAATGCTAGCAAGCAGTTGTCGGAAGCGGGTGTGGAAGAAAAGGAAATACGTCAGATATTGAAGGGTGTCGAAGGTAGATTTTCTACCGCGTCTAATGCGTTGAGCGGCGCCGGTCGAAACCTGAGAGAAGTGCATCGACTGGGGCAGTTGCTCCTATACGGATGGTATCTTTTTGTCCCAGCTACGCTGGGAGTGTTTGCGCTTGTTTCATTGTTTATGTGACACTTCAATGCTTGCAGATTTGCATAGAACGAAGGCGCAATAGATGACTGACGTAGCTTCGGATTGGCTGACCCTGCTGGGACTAACGGCAACACTGGTCGGCGCAGGAGTAACGGCTTGGGCGGTAATTCTAAAGCCTGATGATGCATTACATATCGGTGTTAGCCGCTGGGCATCTAAGGATCCCCAAGAGAATATCCAGGCACCAATGGTTCAGAACCTGCTGGCAGCTTCCAAGTGGGCAAAGCGCGGCCTCCTACTGATTGTACTCGGAACCTTGTTGCAGATGGCACCCGTCGCTATGCGGCTATTCTAGGGTTGGGAGACATTGGAACGATTGAAACTCGTAAGCCATACTCTTAAGATATCCTTGCTTTTCAAATACTTTATGGGACCCGTTCATGACGATTAGAATTCTCGCAAGTACTACATTTTTGTTAATCCTCGCTGGCTGCGAAGAACCCGCCCCTTTCGTGACAGGTTTCAACGGCAGTAGCGTAGAAATTCAACAGTCTACCATCTTTGCAGAAGCGGACCCAAGCTTACCGGAAATTCAATCTGAGGCCATACGCATTTGCGGAAAGGTTGGGAAAACGCCAGAGTACGCAAGCTCAACGCTTAACTACGATACCGGCACAACCACGCATCTCTTTCTCTGTCTTTGAAAACGAAGAACGGATGTTTGGCGACCCCGCACTCAATTAAGCAGAGTCGCCAGATTTGGTCACGCATCCACCCAATCCGTTTGCTGTTGGCGGCTATGTCAGCCAACAACTCATCCAGATCCACAACGCCAATCGTCGGCTCGGTGGCGTCGTTGTCATGAATTATCCACTCATCAAACGGCTCTGGGATGTCGGCGGTAAGACGATCCACGACTTCGCGCACCTCATCTTCATCTGTCATGTCCTTCGGCAAGTGAATAATCGCAGTCATTTTCTTGGTGCCCTTCTGGGCTTCCAGTCGGTTAACTCTGTTTCGGATGCTCATGTTTCCTGCTCCTCTCAGATCCACTTAACGTCCCAGCGCAACGTCACGGTTGCTCCGGCTCTTTTGCCAATCAGGTTGGCAGTTTCGTCAAAACGGAGCATGAAATCCGCGCCCGGCTCTTCGTGTTCACGGTGCAGCGTAACGGTCTCATCGCAATCAGAGACGCTTACAACGGCGAAATGAACGTCCTCTTCCAGATTTCGCGGATAACCTTCTTCCGTTGAAATTGGGTTTCCTTTGCCGTCAATGAACTCGCCCTTGGCAATCGCGACCTTGAATGCGTTGCCAGACTTCTCTTCAAGCTTGTGAATGCGGTTTCGAATGTTCATTTCGCTGCCTCCAGTGCTGCTATGCGTTCTTCCAGTTCGGTGACTTCCAAAACTCTGCGATACTGCTCAATCAGGCCCATAACCGCCGCTCCCTCCAACGGGCTTATCTCGCCCTGAGAAACGGCCCTTATGACCGCCTGAGCGGCCTGTGAGGCGTCCTGCGCTGTATCGATAGGTGGAAGCTCAAAGCTGATGGGCGCATCCTTTCGTGCGGGCGCGATCCTCTCCAGACAAAGCCGCAGGGCCGTGGTGTCACCCTCCAAAGCCTTGTTGATTGCACTCTGCGTCAGTTCCTCGACTTGACCCTGTAGCATCTGCTCAACTGCCTGTGTGGCTCTGTTGCGCGATCCTTTCGGCTTGCCAGGGTTACCCACAGCAAAAGTGCCGTCCGGGTTTCTGTCATCCGTATTTTCGCCGCTATTACGGTTGTCATCACTGCTCATTTGCTCTTTCCCATTTTTGAGTCTTGCCGTTCCACACGCGCCCGTTCGGGCCGTACCGTTCCCAATCAGACAGACGCCGCCACTCATCCAGGCTGACGACTTTTCCAGTCCATGTGACGGGCCTGCCACCTACGCCAACCTTGTTGGGCTGCTTTGGGGGCGCGCCCTTTCTCAAGAACTCAATCACTTCCCCCTTACTCTGTTTCAGGGCCTCGATCCGATCCGGCGTGAGCAAGTCGCGGTCGCCCCGGAACTTCACCTTGTCACCTGCCAGTTCGAACTGGACGCCCTGCTGTTGAAGGCTTTCAATCAACTCAATCGCTGCGCTCATACCTCGCCCTCCACCTCGTTAGATGTACCCTTTCCTCCAGCACCCCCTGAGTAAGTGTCTCCAAGCGTCACCGCTGGATAACTTGCTGAATTTGAATGATTTTCCGGTGACACTTGCGGTGACACTTGTGAGGCAGTGACACTTGCAAGTGTCATCCGGTCGTAAGTGTCATCGTATCCGTCACCTTTTTCTTGTTCAATTTCAGTCATTTGGCTGCTGGTGACACTTAGAGACGCTTGTTTGGGGGTGTCGTGGAGATACCTATCAAATGCGTCCCGGAAGTCGCTGATTTCATAGTGCCGATAGCTACTCGTCCGGTTGGGTTTGATGTTGTACGGCTTCAAAAGCTTGGCCACACCGCGCGACGTGATGGGCTGCCCTCGACGCCATTCTGCCCAGGGGCTTTCCTCCAGCTTGCAGAGTTCTTCAACAAGGTCTGTGCTGGTGATGTGACCGCCGCGACGGGATTCAAGTATCTCAGCAATATCGCGCAGCAGCAGCACCCCGGCGCTCTTGGGATCATCGTCGCTAAGTGCTGCCATTGCCACCAAAGCGTTGCGCAGCCGGTTCGGCCACTCGCCACCAATCAGGTCTGCAATCGCAATCATCGCCCGTGCGTTGTCCTGTGCTCGGTCGTGCAGAGCATCGGGAACGTTAGGGTCCATGCCGCGCAGCCTGTCCGTGTTGTCCTGTGCCCAGCGCTTGGCCTCACGGCAAATAGGAACGAACTGCTGAATGCGGTCACCCCGGAAGCGCTCAACCACTTCCCCTGGCTGTTTCCTGCGAAGCCTTACGACAAGCGCCCGGTCTTCCAGCGTGTCGGGCAGGCTGCCAATCATCGCAATGCACTTAGGTGCCCATGCGCAAAAGGCGCGGGGTTCGTGGTCATCCCCGACTGTCCGCAACACTTTGGCTGTCAGCCTGTTGTGCCCGCCGTTGAGGATGCCGCGCAGTTCGTCCTTGTCGGACAGGAAGGTGTCAGCCTCGTCAATCAGAACCGTGGGCCGATAAGCGTCCATGACCCTGAATACGACTGCTGCGCTTGTATTGACGGTGTGTATTGGCTTCGGAACCATGACAGACACAACGTTCAGCGCCGTGCTTTTCCCGCAGCGTTTTTCCGGGCTGGTGAATGCCAGGATCGGGGAAATGTCGGCAGCGTCGTGGGCGTGGGCGTGAAGCACCCAGAACGCCATAACCACATCCGAGTGTTCCGGCAGTACGCAGAACCGATGAATGGTGCTCAGCACCTCATCAATCAGTTTTGCCCCGGATACCGGGGTTTCCCACGGCTCAACCTCATCAACGATGCTAACTGACTTGGGTTCTACTCGTGGCCGTTTGGCTTCAACCATCTTGTCGAGGGCTGAAACTCGGACGCCCAGTTCCTGTGCCTTGGCGTCCCGGCACCGCTCGTATTCAAGGATAGGCATTGCGGCCAATTCCAAGATTGCAATCTCGTCTGTGTCCGGTGTGAACGGCACGATTGCCTGCTCTGCTAAGGTCGTCATATCACTGCTCCCTCTGTCAGGGTGTCATTCCAGTCCTGCCCGTCTGGCGCAGGCATCATTGATACGTTCCAGCCCAGGGCGTGCGCCCGAGATGCCAGCTTGTCGCCCGCTTCCCGTCCGGCTGAGTCTCCGTCTGTTGCGATAATCAGCGCCCCCGGTTCATTCGGCAGGCGCAGTGCTTTCATTCCTGAGGTGCTGAGGGTGGCCCAGACCCTCGCTGGCTCGCTCAGAAGCCCTGAAAGCAGGGAAAGGCCGGTTTCTATGCCTTCGCAAACCACCAACGGCCCCTGAGCCTCTGACAGAACAACAGCGCCGCCAGCGCAGGGCCCCAGCATTAGCTTCGGGGATTTGGTGACCCTGATGCCCTTCTTGTCGAAGAATGTTCGGTGAATGGCCCCGGTTGAAACCTGAGCCACCATTGCCGCGCACCAAGAGGTTGAAGGGGTGTGGAACAGGTCAGGTGCCCAGCGGAGGGAAGGCGGCAAGGGGCAGGTGATACCCCGCCCCCGTAGGTATGTCTCGCCCTTTGTGCGTTCGATGGGCTGGGATGCTTCCCAGATCCCTTGGGCCTGCCGCAGCTTGTTGGCCTCGTAGTCCTTACGCTTCTGTTCGGCCTCTCGCTGTGCTTCGCGATCCACCCGCACCGATGTAACCGGAACTTTGGCCGCGTAGGCGATGTCCTTAAAGGCGCATCCGCTCTTGAAGCAGTACAGAAGCAGCTTGCCGCCATGTTCGGAAACGGAAAGAGCGTTTTGGTCCCTGCGGCGCTCCGGTTGGCACACCGGGCACGGTGCAGAACCATGCCCATTGCGCCAGACGCCTCCGAGGGCGAATGTCAGTTCCTGGCCAGTCATGACTGCACCTCGCCGAAGTGCAAAGTTGCAATCAAACCTGCTGCGGTTTCCGGCAATCCATGTTTCCGGCGCAGAGTGCTTACCTGCAGTTCGCGCGCTCCCACAACTTTGACCGGGTGAGAACTGCTTTCGATAGTTTTGTTTTTGTTGATAATCATGCCTTATTACCTCTTTCGAGTTGAAAGGCACGTGGCTTTCGGCTATACTCTTGATGTCACCCAAAAGAATTTGCCTCCGCCCGTGCCTCGGGTGGGGGTTTCTTTTAGGAAGCGGATTCATTTGTCTTCTGATCGAACCAGCGATCCAATTCGTCATATTCCAGACGAGTGGCACCACCGAGTTTTACGAACTTCAAATTCCCCGCCTTCATCTCGGCGTACAGAGTCGCACGAGACATGCCTGTGTAGCTGGTCGCACCAGCTACGTCTGTGGCCCTCGGCCTGACGAGAACTTGAGTACTGTTTTCCATCTTGCTCACCTCTGTGCTGCGTTGGTGCACACAGGGTCGCCGATGCTAATTTCGCCGCCAACGTCGCCGGAACCTCGCCAACTTCGCCGTTGACGGATAAAGACAGAAAACGGCGAGGATTATTTACCTTTGGACTTCGGGCCGGGCTTGGAGCCGCCGATTGGCTTGAGGTCACTCCACAGTTCACGCCCCCGCTTACGGCTCAGACCGTGATCCCGATACCATTGGTTGCGCTGCGCGTCGGTTGAGTTCGGGTTCTCTTCAATCCATGCTAGAAACTCTCGTTCCGTTTCTTCGGTGGTTGAAAACGATTTTATGGCTTTCACCCGGCCAGCGGACGCTGTCAGGGCCAACCAACTGACAGCGTTATCAAATTCAATCAGCGGTAACTTGCCCGCGAACGGCCTTAGCCCGCCCTCTGGTGTCTCCATCAGAGCTTCAACGAAATCGTACTCGGGAAGCGTGGAATACCAAAGATTGGATAGCCACACCGCTTCATCTGGCGTCGTTTCTGGATCGTCATCTTGAGCCGTTGGCAGGATTTGCGGCCAAGCCACTTGGGGAATAACTGTGTTTGTTTCTAAAACGCGAGCCGCCAACGCACCGCTGCGAAGAGCATTCCAAACAGCGCCGTAGGCTACGAAATCCACGTCGTCACCCTTGGCCTTGCCCCTCAACTGTTCCAAGGCTCGGCAAACCTCGCGAATTCGCACGTACTTATCTGTGTCAATCAGCGGCTCATCAGCTTCCGTGGGCCAGTACATCTGGGCTGTTCTAAGCGCGTCGATTGCGGGACGGTTTTCATGAACGTCAGTCATTTCCCGCTCCTATCGCAATCACGTCCGCACATTCCTGCGTCACCAGTTCTGCCCACCTGTCCAGCGCAACGGCGCGCTGATCCAGTAGCTCAGCCCGATTGTAAATCCTCGCAACCGCACTCGGCTTTGATCCCGTGGCAGCGTGGTTCAAAACCCGATCCACTATGGCCTCAGATATTCCACGCTCTGCCATGTGAGTTGCAAACGCAGTTCTGAAATCATGCAAACGCCATGGCTCGAAATCATCGCCCAGCAACTCGTCAAGCCGGGCCTTCATTTTGCTCCATCCTGAAATCGGTGTTCTGCCGGTCGTGGTGAACAAGAGGTCCGATTTAGCGAAATCAGCAGTTTTAGCAGGTGCCTTGCCGGATTTCTTGTTTTTGCGCGCATCGGCTTTTGCCTGCTCGTGGCGGGTCAGTACCGCTTGAATCTCAACTAGCGCCGGGGCCGACAAATGGGTCAGGTGCCCTCGGTCGTTCTTTTCCTGTGATATGGCTTTCCTGAACCGAGACTTCGATAATTCCAACTCGCTCTTGCGCAAGTTGTTGATTGATGTTCGCCGCTGGACAGTCAGCAGCAGAAGGCGGACAGGTGGCCCCCACAGATCCCCTAGCTCATAAGTCTTTTCCCAGATTGCCCGTATCTCGGGGATAGACAGAACGCGATCCCGGATTTGCTCTTTTGTGGCGCGCTCTAAGCGGTCACCGATATCCTGTCCCAGATATTCCCGCCGCCATGCCCAGCGCGTGAAATGCTTGATAGCGGCCCTGATTCGGTTCGCCATGAACAATTTGCCTTCCTTTGCCTTGTCATCAATCGGCTTTTGGAGGCTGGCGCGGGTCAAGTCACCAATGGGCTGGGTAAGGTGTTGGCTCAGCGCGTCCTCAAGCTGGCGCTTTCTTTCGCCTCGGCGTTTCAGATTGGACAGGTGTAGTTCTTCGTACAGGTCCAGCACATCTTGAAGCGTTTGCGCGGTCGCTGCGGCTCGTTCTTGTTCCCGGCGGACCTGTTGGGCCTCTAACACCCTATCAAACCCACGCGCCGCCTCGGCCTCTATCTCAAGCGCCATGGCTCGCGCCTCGGAAAGACCAATCGCCCCGTCTTCCCGCTTGTTCGATGCTGACCAAGTGCAGTACGTACCGAATGTGTGCTTCCGCTTCGCGCCGCCCTTCACGCGCTTTTCGTACATCCACACCGCGCGGGCAGGGTACACCCTAAGCCGCAGCCCGACACGCTTTGTATCCGATATCTCAATCCGTCCGTCAGCCGGTGGCGTCAGGCTCTTTAGGTATCGGTCGTTCAGTTCCTTTTTCATCAAATCGCCTCTAGGGGACTCATGGGGGACAAAATCGGCTGGATTGTGATAGACAGTTGTGGATGAATGTAGACGTTTTTTGTCTAGGGGACAATGCGCAATTATTCAGAAAGTCTTGTGAAACATAAGAATTTTTGGAAGGCAGTGGACGATTGCGGACGACGATAGACTTAGTGGTGAGTTTTCAATGCTTCTGATTTGTAATCAGTAGGTCCGCGGTTCGAGTCCGTGTGGGGGCACCACTATCACGCCTCAGAACAATTTACCTGATTTCAATGGGCTGCCATCCCTAAAAATCGGGGTAAATTGCAGACAGTTTTGATATTCAAAAGTGATTATAGTGTGAACAACAAGCCGCTTCATCCGTACGATTAACACCGCAGTCAGGTCTGCCGCACGTGTTTTTGGAAATCTGTGCCACTAACCTGCTTGATAAAGGTCGGTCGCCTCGCAACGCCGTCCAAGTTTTGCAGCTTTGAGCACAGATGAATTGTTAGTACGGTGCTACCACAGACGCAGTTATTCAGTGTGTTAAGCGATGAAAATCAACGCTCTACTTGTTTCCGCGCTGCTGGTGAGCAGCGCGATTGCCATATGGGGGATTATTGATCCTCAAGGCTTGGGGTCCGTCTCGGCTAGCATCGTGGCGGTGCAGTTCGAAAGCCGAGGTTGGTTTATCATGCTTGAAGCCAGCGCGCTTTTGTTGCTGGCGATCTACCTTGCATTCTCCAGGTTCGGCTCGATCAGAATTGGCCCTGAAGGTTCCGAGCCCGAGTTTTCCACGCCCGCGTGGATTGCGATGCTCTTTGCGGCGGGTATGGGGGTGGGGTTGCTGTTTTTTGGCGCATCCGAGCCGCTGACGCATTTCTCGGTCATTCGCGCGTTCAGCCCGGATCCGCAATCGGCAAGTCAGGCTATCTTTGTCACCTATCTGAACTGGGGTTTTCACGCCTGGGCGATATACGGGGTCGTCGGGTTGATCATTGCCTATTTCGCCTTTCGACGAGAACGCTCTTTGTTGCTGAGCGCGCCAGTGTTGGATGTGTACGGAGACAGGGCCTGGACCCGTGCATTGGCTTGGGTGTTCGATTTTTTGTCGGTTGTCGCCATTGCAGTCGGCTTGGCGGGTTCTTTGGCCATGGGCGTGTTTCAAATCCAGACAGGTTTGGCTGGGGTCCTTGGAATACCCAACTCGTTTTACCTGACAGCGCTCATATTTGTCGTCATGTGCGTTGCCTTCCTCATCCCGCTCAGACGGGATCTGGGCGAGGGGATGTCCAAACTGTCAAATCTGGCGATGAGTATCGCGATCATCCTGTTGGTCTTTCTGTTGGTTGTCGGGCCCACGTCTTTTGCAATGAACACGATCGTTTCAGGGTTTGGGCGGTATGTTTTCAACGTCCTTCCCGCCGGGTTTTCGACAACCGAGTTTTTTGACCAAACCATATCGACCTGGTTCCAGGACTGGACACTGAATTACATGATCTGGTGGCTGGCATGGTCCCCGTTTGTGGGCATCTTCATTGCCAGAATTTCACGCGGGCGAACGATCCGAGAGTTTTTGACCGGCGTCATTATTGCGCCAACGCTGTTTTCAATCTTTTGGTTCGGTGTTTTCGGCGGGATCGGCATTTTCGACGTGCTGCAAGGAAACGGACAGTTGTTGGAGGTCAACGACCAAAGCCTTGATGCGACGACCTTTGCGTTGCTTCAACAGTTTCCCCTGCAATATGTGACGCAGTTGGCGACAATTGCAGCGGCGTTCCTGTTTGTTGTGACCAGCGTTGTCAGCGCGGGCTTTACGCTTGCAATGATTGGAACAGGCGGGGACGAAAACCCGTCGCCCGGCATTCGCACAATCTGGGGCGCGGTGCTTGGGGCCCTTGGTTTGGCCATGATCTTTGTGAACGACGTTTCTCTGGTCCGGTCGATCATCGCGCTTTCAGCCATCGCATTTGTTTTTATCGTACCGATTCTGGTGATTTGCCTTCTCAAGTCTCTGTCAAAGGAGGTTTCGAAATGACCGGCCCAATTGTCGATACGGTTCTGAACGTTACCGTTTTTGTGTATATCGGCTTTCTGATCTGGCTGGCGCTTTATCGCGTTTGATTAAGGACGGCAGGCAACACCCCGTCAGGTGCTTGTCGACATCTGTCGTTTCTTTTCCGGCCAGAACTCATCCACCACGACATAGGCAACGATCACAAAAATCGCAGCACTGGCAACTTGCAAAACGCGGGTGATGCTTTTGACGTCGGCCTCATCCGAAAACGGAGAGATTGATCCACCATAGACGATCAGCACCGTTGTCAACGCCGAGCCTGCCGCGGCGGCGAGCGTAGCCTGAGATTTTCCGAGTGCTCCAAGCGTTATGCAGAAGAAAAAGCACAGCAGAATTGGCGTCAGAATAATCGGGGCGATGACGTTGATTTCGTAGCAAAGGATCGACACTGCCGCACCCAGCAGGTTTGCCGTCAGCATTGCCTTGGCCACGGTTTTGCCCGCGGCAGGCATTGCCGCCAGCTGCTGGCTGAGAAGTGCCACAAAGAACAGAACCAGCAACGCCGATGCGCCGGACACAAAGAACACCAAGGCAAATGGAACCGTGACAAGCGACATTCTGACAATCCGGCGGTGCGGGTCAAAGTCAGTTGGGGGTGCTGCTTTTTTCTCGGCCGCTGTCTGGGGTGCGGCTGGTATCAATACAAACATCAATGTCGAAACGAACCCTGCAAACAGCAGGTTCAGTGGTATCCAGAACACTAGCACCAAAGCCAGATCCTGGGATTGCAGCGCAAGGTTGGGGATCATCAATGCCCCCATCAGGGCGATGACTCCGGGCAGAACACCTGCGCCGGATACCGACCAAATGAACGACAGGATAATCCCGATGGCCACCAGAATGAGGAAAACCACCGGATAGGGCGCGAAGGTCGATGGCAAAAGGAAGGAAATGAACATCAACCCAATCGAGAAGACAAACAGCTTCGCGAAGGCCGCCAGTGGCAAAGCGGCTGGGGCCTGAAGAAACAGGGCCGTGAACACGGCCCCGACAACGGCCAGAGGCCACCCCAGAAACAGCCCCAGCGCGAAGACGCCAGTTACACCCAGCGCAAGTCTGTGTACTGCGCGCCGATCCTCAGTACGCATAGGACAGGATCGAAACCGCGCGAATGTAGGCGCGGCCCACCGCGTTCAGCAGAGAACTGTCGCTAAGGTACATGATCACGTCGGCTTGCCCGTTGAGCTGAAAGCGCAGGTCATCCTCGGTGCTTCCGGCCTCGTAACCCGGCAGCACGATACGGACCGGGAAGCGCTCGGGTTCGCGAAGAAACCCCTTGGTGCTTGGGGGGCTGGCCAGTTGACCGGGTGTGTCGCCGCCGCTTAGGGAAACGGCTGCGCTAAAGCTTTCGATGACGCCGGGAACAATTTTGCCGGGATGCATGTCCAGCACCACATCTACAGGCGATCCAACCGACGCCCGACCCAGGTTGTTTTCGGTAAAATACGCCTCGATCCAGACATCCGTCGCATCCAGGAAAGTCAGCAGGTCCTGCCCGGATCGGGCATAAGTTCCGGGTGCGATCAGCAGATTTGAGATCACGCCTGTCGCCGGGGCGCGCAGTTCCGTCCATTCAAGGTTAAGCTCTGCATCCGCCAACGCGGCCAACGCGCGCTGAATCTTCGGGTTTTCAATGCCCTCGTCGCCGAGCCTCTGCTTGGCTTTCTCCAGATCAGCTTTGGCGTTTTCAAAATTCGCCTCGGATTCGGCCAGTTGCCCCCGCGCATCATCTGCTTTCGAAACGGCAATCAGCCCTTTCTTTTCAAGCGCAAAAACGCGTTCTGTCTGGATGCGCATGGTGTCCAGATCACTTTGCGCCCGTGCCAGTTTGGCCTGAGCGGCGCTGACCTCTGCCGACGAAGCGCCAACCTCTTGTGTTGCGGCTTCCAGGTCCGCTTCGGCTTTGTCGCGGTCAATTTCGTATGGTCTGGGGTCGATCCGAACCAGTACATCTCCGGCCGAGACGACCTGACCATTTTCGACCAAAACCTCGATCACCGTTCCGGTGACTTGCGGGACGATCTGGGTTGCAACGGCCTTGACCCTGGCGTTTCCCGTAAATGGCGTTTTTCGATCAGCAACCAGATACCAGACGAGAAGAACCATAATGACGGCCAGCGTCGTCCATATTGTCTTCCTCATTGCGCCGCTCCGTCCGCGGCGTCATTGCCTTCCGGCGAGGCATCGATCCAAACCTTGAACAGTTCGTAGAAAACGGCAAACAGAACCGGTCCCATGAAGATGCCGATCAATCCATAGGCCATCATGCCGCCGAGAACACCGATCAGGATCACCAGCATTGGCGTTTCGAGACCTTTTGAGATGAAGACGGGCCGCAGGAAGCTGTCCATTACCGTCGTGGGAATGGCCAGAATGGTGAATGCCAGGGCCGCACCACCTGACATCGAACTCCACGCGTAGATGATGACCGGTAACAGAACCAATCCCGGCCCGATCTGGATGATCGAGAGGATCAGGCAAATGAATGCCAGTGTCGCAGCAGAAGAAATCCCGAACAGTGCCAGCAAAATCCAGACAACCACGGCCTGAATGGCTGCAACACCGATGACACCTTTGGTCACATTCCGGATCGTCGCCCCCGCCAGCGTCACGAATTCGCCGCCTCGCGGTGCGAACACCCGGTTGGCAAAGCGCTGAAGACCTTGCACCAAAGTCGGGCCGGGGCTGAACAAGCCCCCCATGATCAACACCGAAAGGGCAAGACCCAACAACCCGATTCCGATGCCCAGAACCTTTCCAAACAGCGATTTTGTGATCTCAAGAATCTGCGCCCCGTATTTTGCAAGCGCACCATCCAGATTTCGTTCAAACAACCCCCAGACTTCGGCAATTCTTTCTCCGATCAGCGGCAAGTCCTTGATGCTGTCCGGGGCAGGTGGAATTTCC
This sequence comes from Ruegeria sp. K5, assembly GCF_056531805.1. Taxonomy (NCBI): domain Bacteria; kingdom Pseudomonadati; phylum Pseudomonadota; class Alphaproteobacteria; order Rhodobacterales; family Roseobacteraceae; genus Ruegeria; species Ruegeria sp. K5. Next base: position 291,329 of record NZ_JBQFML010000004.1, read on the forward strand.
AATTCACCGCTGTCAGCCTGTTCGGCAAACTCGGACCCAAGTTCAGCAGCCCCCGACACCGCAGTGGCAATCGGCCCCAAGGTCAGCACAAGGCCAAGCAAAACCAGGATCGTTGCGGCAAGCGACTTTCGCCCGCCCAGCTTGGACTGTAGCCAATCGAATACCGGGTAAAGCGCCACACAAAGGATCGTGGCCCAGATCACCACACTTGCCAGCGGGGCGATCATTACCAATGCGCTGTAAAGGAATAACCCGAGAAAGAGCAAACGTATTGCGAGATCGACGATCTTGGCGTCCTGTGTCTTTTCCATTCCATCCCTCCGTTCATTTGTCAACAATACACTCAAAAAACTCAATATGAATATCTTTTGTGAATTCCGTGCTTTGGTCGTAGTTTGGGCCCTTGCGCCGCCTTGGACGGCGATCAGCCTAATCAATAAAGTCCAACCTTCAGGCGACCTTGCTGCGCTTGTATCCTTTCGTGTTTTTTTGGGTGACTATTCGTCGTCCTGAGACAGGATTGTGTTTGCGATTGTCGTCGCCGCAGCCACAAAGATGCCCAGACCTACGATGATGTAGGCCATCGTAAAGATCTTCCCTGCCGCAGTCTGAGGGGAAAAATCACCAAACCCTACGGTCGAGATTGTCACGACAGAAAAGTAGATGGAATCCAGCCAGCTCCAGCCTTCAACATAGTGGTAAAAAACGGATGCCCAGAGGATCATTCCAAGCGTGAAAGCAAGCAGGCTTTTGACCCGGCCGTCCCGAAACGCGACGCCTATGCCCCGTGTAATTCTTTTCAGTGAGTTCATTGGTCCCTCATATATATTGGAAATCGTATATATCATTAATTTGATGATATGAAAAACCGGGACGAGTTGGCCGTCAGAACCGTCAGAAAGATCGCGCATAAAATGACTGTTCGTTTTCAAAAAATCCCAAAAGGGCGGGTGTTCCCGTTTTTTTGGTACTGGGCCGCCCGGCATCACGACAGCGCAACTGTTCACGCGAACCGAAGTTGATTCCTGTTTGATTAAGTCACTGGAAATTGGCAACTTATCCCTCAGGTGCGCCCAGTTCTCAGAACATCAGCAGAGCCGCGTATTCAAGTGTCGCACGTGGAATTGGCCCGGCCACACAGTGCATCGAAACCAAAGGAGTAGAACGTGCGTTTGATTTTCAAAGGCGTTTTGATTTGCTGCGCGATCGCGTTTGTTGCTGTTTTGGCGGCTTGGCTGTTCCTGTCCTCGGCGCTGTTTTCTTCGCTTAGGACCGGTTTCGTTGAAAACCTGATCTCCAAAAAACTTGGTCAGGACGTCTTGATCGAGGACGAGGTGCGTTTGGGCCTTGGTCGGCAACTGCAGGTCTCGGCGGCGGGGCTGGTGCTTCCCGGTTCGTCCGGGACTGACGTGAATTTGGCGGCTATCGACACGATTGAGTTCGAAATCTCCGCCCGCGATCTTTGGAACAGCAAGCTGTCGCTCAGCAACCTTGCCATATCGGGTATTCACCTGAACCTGATCACCGACAAAGACGGAAATACGAACTGGCAGTCGCTTTCTACGGTGGAAACCGAAAAGCCTGCGAACTCTCAGAAACCCTCTGTCGGCGGAATTCTGGCAGATGGTCGAGTTGACCTGACCGACGTCACCATTCTGTACCAGAACGGCCTGAACGGACTTGATCTGGATCTTCAGCTTAAGGATCTGGTGCTGGCGCGTGATGAGGGAACGAACACCGCGTCTGCCATTGGGACCGGTTCGCTAAATGGCGAGCCGTTTGACCTGAATGGGACATTCCCAGCGCATGACCCGTTTCAGATGGCGATGGACTTCGAGCAGATATCGATTTCGGGTGAACAGATCCCCCAAGAGAACGGGTTGCAGGTCAAGACGACCGTAGAGATTGCAGAACTTGGACAGCTTCTGGACGTGCTGAAACTTAACCGCGTGCTGGAAGGGTCGGGCAATGTGGCGGCAACCTTCAAATCGGCTGATGGCATAGCCCGGATTGATGATCTGAGCGTATTGGCTGAATTGGATGGCGGGCAAAGCCTTTCGCTGACGGGCCAAATCGGAGAGTTGGGGAACCCCGCAGATGTGTCGCTGACAACTCGCATCCGGCTTTATCCCGAAAATGCGGAACCGGCCCCTGCGGCATCTCGCTATGACCTCAAGCTTATTGCGGTTGATATGGTTATGGACAGCGTGCCGGGGCAGGTGCCACAGCGGCAAATGGTCATTAAAACCAATGGGTTCACGTTGGACACCGCGGGTGAAGGGCCGCCGCCGGTCAAATTTTCGGAACTTTCCAGAACGTCGGACGGTGCTTTGCGGGTCGGAAACATCAATCTGCGGATCGGGAACCCGGCTGATCCGTTTGTCATTTTGAATGGATCAGTTGATGACGCGCTGCAATTGCAAGGCGTATCGGCCGAAGGTCTGATGGATATTCCCGCCAGCAGCTTGATCTCGCCCGAACTCATGGGGCCAGACGATCAGCTTGGCCGGTTTTCGGGCGACTTTCATTTGAACGGGGACATTAATCAACTTTCACTGACCAACCTTGATGGCAAGACGAGCGAAACAGATGTCTGGTCCCTTGAGGTGCACGGCACTGTCAAGAATGTCCTCAAGTTCGAAAATCTGGATCTGGCAATCGATGTTGACGTTCCGTCCGGTGCAGACCTGATGGCTGCATTGTCGCTGGACCCCGTTGAAACCGGGCGCGCGCGCTTTGGGATCGATTTGGTGAGTGAAGGCACTGATTGGAACGCAAACGCCAGCGTCCAACTTGCCGAGTCCGTATTGCTTGTGAAGGCCGATCTTGATGACGCGACAAGCGATCCTGTGCTGCGGGGCACGATTGAAAGTGACTTGATAAAGATCGATCAACTGCGTGATATCGTTCAGGCCGCCGCGCAGTTGAGAAAGCTTGGCAGCGCATCGCAGGATGTCGAAGACCCCAGCGCCGAAGCCGATGAACCCGACGCATTGAGGGATGTGACGCTGAAACCCATCGGACGTTCCATTCTTCTGTCGGGCATTGATATTGATGTTGATATCGACCTTCGGCATATCGAAGGGGCCAAAGGCGTCAGCAGCTTGCAAAGCGAACTGACGCTCGACGAAAACGAACTCCGCGCCGGTCCGCTGGAATTTGAATATGGCGGGGCACAGTTCGACGTAAGTGGGCAGATGGATCTTTCGGATGAGGCGCATCTGCTGACCCTGACCGGCAAGGCGGGCGGTTGGCAGTTGGACGACATCCTTCACACCCTGAACTTCAAAAAAGGCGCTAGCGGCACGATCTATGCAGATTTTTTGGTGACCGGAGGAACCGAGTCCGCCAAACACTTTGCCAGCACGATGAGCGGCAGTGCGACGGTTTCCATGCGCGACGGGTCAATCGAAACGCAGTTGTTGGATCTGGCAGGGCTGGGCGTTTTGCCCTGGGTATTTTCAAAGGAAAAGCAGAAGGTTGCGCCAATCGTATGTCTGCGCGCACCCCTCAGCATTTCCAACGGCAACATTTCGACCAAACAAACCACGTTGGAAACGGATCAGGTTCAGGTCATCGTCTTTGGCGGTGTCAATATGGCCGACAAGGCCCTGGACCTGAACCTGCAACCGCGCAAGATAGGCGAGCCGCTTTCGCGCAGCCCTTGGCCGGTCACGTTGAAAGGCCCGCTGGCCAAGCCGAACGTCAAGGTCAAGGACGGGCCAAAGCGGCTCAAGCGTTCCGACGGTGCGGATCAAATGCCGGCGCAGCGGAAGCTTTGCATTCCGGATATCCTGCAATTGCAGTAGCGATGCCGTGGAAAAATCAGTTGGGCGCGGGCGTGTTCGAAATCTCGCGATTTTACCACATTGCCTTGGCTTACCGCATTGTTTTCATTTATTCGCGCCTGTAATGAGGGCGGACGGGGTTCGCCCCTGATCACGACATGCCCGCGTGGTGGAATGGTAGACACAGGAGACTTAAAATCTCCAGGCGGAAACGCCGTGCCGGTTCGAGTCCGGCCGCGGGTACCAATCTTGTTTCGATCAGAGCTTTGGCAACAAGTTCCAACTTCTGTTTTCGGCGCAGCCCAAGCGATCTTGAGGCTACACCTTCCAGTTTTTGCATGTTAGCCTTTTGCAGAAGGCAAGAAATCACGAGGTGCATATGCCGGTTACAGTGAAAGACATGATGGCGGCGGCCAACGCTGTCGTCCCACGGGTTGATGCGGTCAAGGCGCGCGAGCTGATCGAACACGGCGCGTTACTGTTAGATATTCGCGGCACTGCTGAGGTGCAGAAAACCGGCCGGGCAAAAGGGGCGGTGCATATACCCCGTGGAATGCTCGAATTCCGGGCAGATGAAGGCCTGGAGTCTCATGACCCAAACATGCGCAAAGACCGGCCTGTTGTGATCTATTGCGCCTCCGGCGGTCGCGCCGCTTTGGCGGGCAAGCTGTTGAAAGATATGGGCTATGAACAGGTGTTCAATCTGGGCGGTTTCGCCGACTGGGTGAATGGCGGCGGCGAGGTCGAAGACACCTGAAGCGTGGCCTGCCCGATCAACACACGGCGATTGGTTCAGGCGTTCAGAAACGCCCGGACGGCGGCTTCGAACTCGCGCGGTTTTTCGGCATGCAGCCAGTGTCCGGCACTCGGAATTTTGGCAAAGCGCGCACCGGGAAATAGCGCTCGGATTTTGTCGCGGTGTTCCGGCAGGACGTAGTCAGACGCGCCACCTGACAAAAACAGGGCCGGGCCATCCCATGCGCCATCCAGCTCTGGAAAGCTCATGATGTTTGGCATCTGATCGGCCAGCACATCCAAGTTCAACAGCCACCGTTTCCCAGCGACATCCAGCGATTGGGTGAAAAAGCTCTGCAGTGCTTTTTCAACGCCTTGATCCGCCAGCTGCTGTTCTGCGTCTGACCGGCGGGTGATCGTTGAAAAATCGACTGCCCGCATAGCTTCGATGAATTGAATCTGGCTGTGCCCATAGGCGACCGGGGCGATATCGGCGACCACAAGCTTGCGCACCAGTGCGCCGTGCCGCAAGGCCAGTGTCATCGCCGCTTTGCCACCCATGGAATGCCCCAGCACATCGACCGGGCCACCGACATTTTCGATCACCTGCGCGATATCCTCGGCCAATGCAGGATAGTCGTGCCGGGGGTCCCAAAAGCTGTGCGCATGGTTTCGCATATCCACCGCGATCACCTGCCGTTCATCCGACAGCCTTCGCGCAATCACGCCCCAATTCCGGGCCGATCCATACAAGCCATGAGCGATAATAAGGGGCGGCAGCGCAGTGGGTTCGCCGTGAATGATCGTGTTCAGCATAGCCGCGTGATACCGCCCTTGCTCCAAAACAGCCAGCCCCATTGTCGCGTACAGCATCAAAGGCTAGTGTCGCGCGTCAGGAGGGGCCATGGCGCAAGACACCGACATTCAGGACCGGATCACGGAAACCGTCGCATTGCTGCGGGCCAAGCTGGGTGTGCGGGACAAAACGCTTGAGGCTTCGATCCGCCGCGCCCGACACCGTTTGCCGCGCCGGGTGTTCAAACAGGCGATGATTCTGGCCAGGGCCGAACAGATGGCGGCGCACCCCAAACTGCGCCGCGTTCTGGATACGCCTGCCTTGACGAAAGCCTCGGACGAGGTTCAGTCGCACCTGACGGCGATCAATCTGGCGGATCGGCGCTGGGGTTGGTTCCTCGGCATGTTGGGGGGTCTGGCCTTCAACTTGCTGGCTTTGACCGTGTTGGTTCTGGTGTTTCTTCTGTGGCGCGGCTTGATCTGATCGCAGGTTTTGTCCTTTGCGCGGCGCTTGCCCTAGCCTTTTCTTCGCATGTTTGATGCATGCCAAAAGGGGCGGGAACGTCTACTGAAAAAAAACGGCGCCCGTTCTGGGCGCCGTTTTCTTTTTCCAAGCCGATCCGATTACAAATTCGGATAGATCGGGAACTTGGCGCAAAGGTCTGCGACCTCGGCTTTGACCTTGGCCTCGACGGCGCCGTTGCCGTCTTCGCCATTGGCGGCCAGACCGTCGACAACCTCGATGATCCAGTCGGCGATCTGGCGGAATTCGACCTCGCCGAAGCCGCGCGTGGTGCCCGCAGGGCTGCCCAGACGGATGCCCGACGTGATGGTCGGCTTTTCGGGGTCAAACGGCACGCCGTTC
>NZ_JBQFML010000005.1:0-294251 GCF_056531805.1 Ruegeria sp. K5
GATGCCCGCACTGCTGGCCATCCACCTCGGATCGGTCCTGACCTTCTTCCTGCTGACGCCCTACACAAAAATGGCACACGGCTTCTATCGGCTTGCGGCGCTGGTCCGGGACGCGCAACGGAAAAGAGAAGTGTCCGCAGTCCGTTAACAGCCCGTCGCGCCTGTGTGAGCAGAAAGAACATGCAATTGGACCAAAAATTATCTTGAAGATCTCTGCGCCGCAGAACTTCGAGTTGCGGACAACGTCCGGAATGGGCCGGTTGGTCTTGATAGTTACTTAGCCGAGCTGCAGAAGCTGCAGCCGCCAATGACCTCAAGTTCCAAATGTTCTCGGGTTTTAGCAATAATAAGATTGGTCATTCTGTTTCTGACGACCTTGCCCATAAATTGATATCTTCTTCCGAACTGATTTCATCGATCTTTTTCAACTCGTCAGAACTGAAGTCGAGATTATCAACAACGCCTGCGCAGTCGACGATTTGTTCCGGCCGGGACGCACCAATCAGAGCGGTCGTCACCCGTCCGCCCCGAAGCACCCAGGCCAGAGCCATTTGCGCCAGAGTCTGACCACTTGCTTCGGCCATGTCGTTCAGAGCACGGACACTTGCCAGGGACCGCTCGTTGATCATGCCATCGAGCAACGACTTTCCTTGCGTGGCACGGCTGCCATTCGGAACATGGCGCAGATATTTTGACGTCAGAATGCCTTGTGCCAGTGGCGTGAATGCAATCGATCCTACCCCAAGATCATCCAGCGTATCGAGCAAACCGTCCCGCTCCACCCAACGGTTGAGCAGATTGTAAGAAGGCTGGTGAATCAGACAAGGTGTCCCAAGATCGTTGAGAATCTTCACCGCCTCGCGCGTGCGTTGGGAGTTGTAGCTCGAGATACCGGCGTAGAGCGCACGACCAGACCGTACGATACGATCCAACGCGCCCATCGTCTCTTCGAGCGGGGTGTCAGGGTCGAAGCGGTGGGAAAAAAGATGTCGACGTAATCAAGCCCCATGCGTGCGAGTGATTGGTCACAGGACGCGATTACATACTTGCGTGACCGCCATTCCTCGTAGGGTCCCGGCCACATGTCGTAGCCTGCTTTGGAGGAAATGATCAGCTCATCCCTGTAACTTGCGAAATCCGTTTTGAGGATCTCGCCAAATGCCTCTTCGGCTGAACCGGGAAGTGGACCGTAGTTGTTCGCCAGATCAAAGTGAGTGATCCCATGGTCGAACGCTGTACGACACATGGCGCGCTTGTTTTCGTGCGGTGAGTCTGCACCGAAATTGTGCCACAGCCCCAAGCTGACAACAGGGAGTTTAATACCGGACCGCCCACATCGCCGATACACCATCCGCTCGTAGCGGTCCGGCTCCGGGGTGTGCGGCATGGGTTTTGGCTTTGGCGGTCGTTGAGCTTTGGTCATGCGCACATATCCCGCGAAAGTCAGTCATATTGGCGGATTGAGAAATGGCGGCGGTCGTGAAACCGGCTGGGAAATCGAAACGGTAATCAATCATGCCCGGCGATTTGACCCATGCGTCAATGGTATCCCTAGTGTTTACCGAGAGTTCAAACTGAACGGGTCGCCGGGTTTGCTCTGGGTCACAGACACACTCTCGCGAACGCCGTCATCTCTGACCAAATCGCTGACGCACAGTTTCACCAAATCGCATCCGCGAAGCTTGCTGTCGATGGCCACGTTGGACAGCGCAAAGTCGCGCAGATTACGCGCCGGTTCGAGCCGCAAGTGGCTCGCCCAGACCTGTTTCGGCAGCAGCGACATTTTCTGGCCGACGGTCCGGGCCCTGTTCCAGGCTCTGCGTTTCGGGGTGACTGCGGGAAGTTGGCCTCTTGGCATATTATGTCCTCCAATCCTCCCTCCAAGCCCAGACATCAGCATCGCGCTGACACCTGACTCTAACTGGCGTTTAGAACGGCCGTTGTCCGGTTGCTTGTTCGTTGGGAAATGCCGTGGCGGCATTGGGCCGGTCTGATCCCTTATTCCCGAATGCCACACAACGTTCGAATGGCGGGTTTTTGAAAATTCTAGCAGAGCAGCGAAACGACTTGATCGGTTTCGGGCCTCCGCTTGCCAACATCAGGTAGTTGAGCGCACAGATGACGCCCGGTATTGCAGGTGCGTTCGCTGGCAGGTTTCAGCGCTCCGTTCGCCAGGGCGTCTTCAATCAGGCAAAGATGCCCGATCAAGACGCCGGCACCGGCTTTGGCCTCTTCTACCGCAAGGCTATAAAGGGAAAACCTCGGACCGCGCGTCGGATCGCTTGTGGGCGTGGCTGTTGCCTTTGACCAAACGGCCCAGTCATCTGCCCATGTCTGGTCGTGCAGAAGCACCGCTGTCTCGAACTCTGCGCCCCGTTCCAGAATCGCTGGTGCGCACACGGGAACAATCTCATCGGCACAAATCGCGACCTGATCGGGGGATCCATCCGGCACATCGAAGAAGATCGCCAGATCGAACAGTTCTCTCGACAGGCTCGGTGGGGCTTCCATGGCCGTGACCGAGAAGTTGATCATGGGGAAGTGTGCTCTGATCTTACTCAGTCTTTTCGGCAACCAAAGCTGAGCGACAGAGGGAAGGGCTGCGATGTGAAAATCCACGTCCGGTCCAAGGTTTCGCAAGGCGCGCGTTGCATCCGCCAAAGCGTCAAAGGCTGATGTGAACCTCGAGACCAGCGATGCTCCGGCCTTCGTTAGCACAACTCCTTGAGCGTTTCGGCGAAAGAGTGACGTGCCTGCCCAATCTTCAAGAGTCTTGATATGCTGAGAGATCGCACCGGGCGTGACGCAAAGCTCATCCGCAGCCGCGACAAAACTGACGTGCCGCGCAGCGGCTTCAAAAGCCCGCATGGCGTTCAGTGGTGGTCCTTTCGGACGTTTGGGGGCGACACTCATTTTTAACCTTAGTTTTTCTACGCCAAGAAATAGCAAATCTGCTTTGCGCTGTCACGCTTTGGGCGCCAGATTGGCGCAAACAGGAGGATGGTGGATGATACTTGCACAGCGAAACTGGGTTCCCGGAACGAGCGAAACTCTGGTTCAGGATATTGCCAACCAGACTGCGTCCAATACCTCGGCCGATCTTCTGGCCCGGGTTCAGGACCTCGCAGAACGGAACCGTGTGATCCACGAGGAAGAATGCTTCAACCTGAACCCGGCAACCAATGTCATGAACCCCAGGGCAGAGGCGCTCTTGTCGTCAGGTATCGGTTCGCGTCCGTCCTTGGGCTATCCCGGTGACAAGTATGAAATGGGATTGGAAGCGATCGAAGAGATCGAGGTCATCGCCGCCCAGCTGTCCGCAGAGGTGTTCGACGCCAGATTTTCTGAAATCCGCGTGCCCTCTGGCGCGATCGCGAACCTTTACGGATTCATGGCGACGTGCAAACCGGGTGACACGATTATTGCGCCGCCTGCGTCGATAGGCGGGCATGTGACGCACCATATTGCGGGCTGTGCTGGGCTTTACGGCCTGCGCACGGTCGAGGCTCCGGTAAACGCAGATGGCTACACGGTCGATCTGGATCAGCTTCGAGTATTGGCCCGGGCCGAACGACCCAAGCTGATCACCATCGGCGGCAGTCTGAACCTGTTTGAGCACCCAGTGGCCGACATCCGTACAATTGCGGACGAGGTCGATGCCAAGGTCATGTTCGACGCGGCCCATCAATGCGGGATCATCGCCGGGCGGGCATGGTCGAACCCGCTGAAGGAAGGCGCGCATTTCATGACGATGAGCACTTACAAAAGCCTTGGGGGGCCGGCTGGCGGACTGATCGTCACCAACGATGCCGAGATTGCAAAGGCGCTGGATGCCATCGCGTTCCCCGGGATGACTGCCAACTTCGATGCTGCGAAGACGGCCGCTCTGGCGGTGACCATGCTGGATTGGCGCGACTTCGGGGAAGCATATGCCAAAGAGATGATCGCAATGTCACAAGCCTTGGCTGCGGCATTGGACTCTGAGGGGGTTCCGGTCTTCGCAGGGGCCGATGGATTTACGAACTCCCACCAGTTCGCCGTATTGGCCGAACCCTTTGGTGGCGGTCAGGCGGCGTCGAAGAAGCTGCGCCCGAATGGGTTCCTTGCCTGCGGCATCGGACTGCCTGTGGCTGCGGTTGACGGCGATATGAACGGGTTGCGCATTGGCACGCCAGAACTGGTCCGTTGGGGTATGACGACGAGCGATGCAAGTCAGCTTGCCGGGCTGATAAAGCGTGGCCTTAACGGCGACGATACGGGTCAGGAGGTGGCCTCATGGAGAAAAGACTTCGACACGCTCTGCTTTGTTCACTGAGACTGACAGCAACCATTGGTGCCTTCCTGACGACAGGTGGCTTTGTCACGCATGTGAGAATTGCCGTCGAGATTTTCGCTGCGCCATGAACGAATGGCAGCGATCTCTTCCACCACGCGGCGTCCTAAACCGAGCATCTGCAGCGATTTTCGTGCGGCGCGCGCAGCGAAAATCTGAGAGATCTCCTATTGGCTCAACGCGGACCTTAGCCGCAGCGCTAGTGAATGGCCGTTGTCTATGTTAGGTCAGAATTGCTTGACGTTTGGGTCAGAATTGGATGACGCAGTTTACCCATTTGTTGAGGTTTTGGAAGTCGATTGAGTCAGAAAACAGTGACGTTCCACAGCTTTGTCTGGCGACACATAGTTCTGCCACCAGCGACAGAACCTTGCCATTTTCGTCTCACTTCCTTTATCCAGCTTCCAGACCGAATTCATTGATCCTGATTTCCTTTTGGTAAAATCAGGGCTGATTTGCATATCAGACGCCGAAGGCGCGTGTTCCTGCTGATCTGCCACGTGCCGAACGCGGATGGGGGCGAGGCAATGCTATTCGACAATAGTGGTGCGGCCAGCAGATTATAGAAGCTGAGCTTCGTTGCGCTCTGCCTCATGAGCCAGTCGGGGTTAGTGTCGCCGTGCGCTCTTCGAATTGGAGACGCGAGAGCGCAATCCATACGGCCATGATTGGATTATGAAGTTCAGGTTTCGCGTTATAGGCCTAATATTCCCATTAGGATTGCGAATCTGACATTAATGTCAGATAATACTCTCACCAAAAATTAAGACGCAGTGGGAGGAACCAAGACAATGCGCAGAAAGACACGACTGAAGCACCTCGCCGAAAAAGTACAAAAAGGCGAGCGTATTGTCGGCATGGAGTGCCATGACACGCCAAGTGCAGTCATGGCAGAAGAGCTCGGAATGGACCTTCTGTGCTGCGGCAGTCCAGGACCCATGGGACTTATGGGCCATCCGTCCATGGCAACGGTCGACTTCGAAGAACAACTCTACATGCTGGAAGGTGTTCTCAGAGGCGCGTCGTCCCCGTTCATCATTTGCAACATGCCGAACACAACGGCCTGTATCTCGATTGAAGAGTCAGTGCGCAACGCAGCAAAAGTCGTGAAACTTGGTGCTGACGGGGTCCACATCGAACCCTCTCTTGGAACTGTAGATCACATCCGAGCAATCGTAGATGCTGGGATACCTGTTGTTGGTCATTTTGGTGTTCAAGGTGAACGTGCTGTCATGAACTCTGGTCATTCTCCCGCAGGACGAACGGCCGAAGAAGCCGCCCAGATTGTCGAATTGGTGAAGGCTTCGATTGATGCTGGTATTTTCGCGGCGCTCTTCGAGCATACATCTGTTGAGCTTACGAAGTGGTGCTATGAAAACCTACCTGTGGCCGTGGCCAGCCTGGGATCTGGCCCTCACGCGCACGGGATTTTCCATGTATCGAGCGATATCATCGGGTGCTCGGTCTTTCCTATCCCGCCAAAGCGAGAGGTTTTCGGCGATGTATGGGGCGAGATGCAACGTGCCTACGGAGCCTACTTCGCTGCCGCAACGAACGGGCAGTTTCCTAAGCCTGATCAGAGTCATACGATGCATGAGGGCGAACATCAAAAGTTCCTCGCAATGATCAACTAGGATATGGATCACACAACGCAGCCAGGCCCCGCAGATTTCTTGCGGTGGCTTGCTGCTTTGCCCTTCAAACGAGACTTATGTGTGGAATGTGGAGCCGGTCGAGCCGAGTTTTCCGCATACTTGCAGCCAATGTTTAGCCGGGTCATCGCGACCGATTCCGCGCCGCCATGCAAGTCGTTGCAATACGTCCCCGTGCAAAAGTGCCGTGCAGAGGCGTTACCGTACTCGGCAAGCAGCGTAGACCTTCTATTTTCTATGCAAGCGGCTCACTACTTTGATCTTCAAAAACATACTCATGAGGTAAGAAGGGTCTTGCGGCCCGGCGGGATTTTCGCTGTCTTTTCATGGGGAGTGGCAGAGTTGCCAAATCAGGTAACTCAGGCCTATGCGCCCGTCTTTGAAGCGATTTCCCCATTTTGGGAGACGGAGCGAAAGTGGGTTGTCAGCGGATATAAAGGTTTCAGGTTCCCGGGGCTGCGCATTGAGATCCCACAGTTCCACCTCACAAAGTGGCTTACACCAGAGGGTCTTGAGACCGAAATGGCGTCATGGTCTGCGGTCCAAGCGGCCTCCAGGGGCGGCATCGAGTTTCCAGAACCACGACTCGCGTCTTGCGGCTTGCACGAAAATACAAAATTTGAATGCAGGTGGCGTATTATCGGTCAGGTGTATCGTTACTGACTACTTCCAGACCATCGCGGCCACTGAATTGTGATGGACCACATCATTCATCGGGCAATCCGGGCAAGTCTCCGGAGCCGGAACGTTCTTGCAACCCTGGCACTTACTGACTGTCTTGGATGCTTCGACAATTTCAGACCTGAGTTCCAAAGCCTGTTGCGCTTTCTCAGAAAGCAACTCGGCAAGGTTATCCAACAACCCCCCAACAGATGATGCCGACTCATCACCGGTCTGATGTTTCAGGCGCTCTTGCGCTATTTCCGAGAGGTTGTCCAAACCGATATCCAGCAATCGCAACCGATGAATCAAGCGCGCAACCGATAAGTCGGCATCGCTGTATAGTCGCGTACCCTTTGCCGACTTTGTTGGTGCAATGATCCCAAGACTCTCGTAATGGCGCAGCATTCGCTCCGTCAAACCTGATTTTTCGACGATCTCACCGATTTTCATAGCAACGCTTCTCGTGAATGTGGGCTTGTTTATCTAACATAGTGTCAGAAAACCAGCGTTATTGCTGGTTCAATTGCTTCACCGCAGCACCGTCATGTTGTGCAAGCCTCTGCTCTGCAGACATCAGTTAAGCCCATTTCTCTCCATCGCTCGCCGCGCAGGTATTTGAGCTAAGCTCTTTATTTTGTTTGCTTCCGGCGGGAGTAGTTGCGGGAGGCTTTGGCTCTGTTTCCTCAGGTTTCCATGATGCACCACTTGCGCCGGGCGTTTGTGGTTTCGTCAAGAAACAGCCAGCCGCAATCGGAGCCGGGGCACGTCTTCACGCGAGTCAGTGCGCGCTTATCGCTCAATATCGACAACGCGGAGATTGCGATCAGCCGAATCAAAGGCCAGCGGCGCAGGCTTAATAAAGACCGGTTTGGCAAGGCTTCAAGCCTCTGCAATTGTATATCAATGTTCAGATCTATAAATTGTGCGGGGTTCAAAATTGCACTTCTCAGGTTTGATATGAACGCACGAATTGTCTCGTTTGACGAAGAGTGAAGCGCATTGGGCAGCCCGAGTTTCTGAGCCAAATTGTCTAAATTTGCGGTCGTTCCAACTTTATCATTTAGGACCTGATTGTCGTTCGCCCAGTTTGCCGCGTTCAGGGAATCCAATGCCAGCCAGCCTGTAATCGGTCGAACGATGGTTTGTGTACTGTAGTTCGTGGCGCTTTCTAACCACTATTAGGGTTGACCGGCATGGCGCTTTGAACGCTACCTTTACCATGGTTTGAAAAATGCTGCGCCCAATATATGTTATGAAAACCTTAGGTTCGTCCAGACATGGCGGGGAATCCTGTGCGGGGCGCTGCGGTTGGCTCCAATAACCATCTTTGTAATTCCGTTTGGAGTGGGCTTTGGAGAACCGGCCATTGAAAATGGGTTAAGCGTCTTTCAGACCGCGATGATGTAGAGATCGATGAATGGTGCGTTGATCTGATCAATATTTTGGCCGAGCGCGGGGCCCTGGATCACCTGAACCCCGAAGAACTCTTAAAGCTGGGCCAGTATCCCGTTCGAGTCTATTGCCCCGTTTTCGGTTTGCGTCGAAACGGCAGATAACCGAGCATACTTAGTCAGTGAAGAAGACAGTCAGTTAAGGATATCAGCTATGGCACCTATCAGGTTCAACACCTCGTGCGTCTCTCGGTTCACCTGATATACATAGTCTCCGGCACGCACATAATAGCCGTTTCGCCGCAGTCCATATCGGCTGGGATTGTCGATACGCACATACCCATCGTAGATGTAATCCCCAACCCGATATCGTTTGACTTGGCCTGGCGGTACGCATGGAACCGCTTTCTTGGCCAATCCCGGTGGGCAATGTCTTGCTTTGGATTTCACGAGAACGGGCTGCAGTGCCGTGTTTATATCGATAATATGTTTAAGACTGTGAGAATGAGCGTCGAAGCTCGCGCTCGAAACAGGCGCGGTCTGAGCGATGAATAACGTCGCCGCGATTCCCAATGCCGTTTTCATCATTTTTTGCCTCCTTTGGCGTCATATCCCAGTTATGATCTCCGCCCGGATTTAACCAACCCATAGGCGGAGAATAGCTTGTCGCTGGCGACTTGTGCTCTGCCGCGTTGGTTTGTTTCGCACGACATTCTCACCTAACGACCTTCCAAATCGTCAAACCGGAAGGGGCAATAGCTGGGTCGCGCGGCCAGACAATTCATTTGTTTTTGTCTCGTAAACAACATTAACCGAAGGTGAACAATGTATTCTCAATGCGTTCAACCAAGCTTGGGCATAGTAATCGAGTTGGATCGAACGACACCTAGTTCGTTTGGTGGAAACAAGGGGAATAAGATGGTCAAGCCTGCCTTTGTGACTGAAGACGACAGCAGAGCTGCTGCGATGCGAACCGCCGGTAAATCTGTTGAAGAGCGTCTGCAAACCACGATGAATTCGAGCAATGGTCGCTTCCCTCCTGTCGAATATGCACTGACAGAGATTATCAAAAACAAGCGGCTATCCGAGGCTCACCAAAACGTCTGAAGGCGAGTCAGCTGACCCCCGAACAATTCTCGATTTCGTCCTAAATATCGGAATTGTACCTAAATCCCGTCCCATCTTGGGGCGGGGTTTTCTTTGTGCGCGTCGCGATTGCCGAAAGCCAACACTTAAAGTGCCGAAAGGCCCTTGACCGTCCCGGCTTTCGGGACGTCCAAGAGTGGAGGTCAACAATGGGCAATCAGCTTCGGTTCATAGCCCAAGAAGCGATTTAACCTGCGCTTCAACCGCGTCGGTGACCGGTTTGTTGGCGGCTGCTTCCAAGGCTTCACGTTCAGCCAGGTCCTGCTCTTCAACAAGCTCTGCCAGTTCCTCTGCCTCTTCGACAGCTTCGTTGTAGTCAATGGCGGCCTGTCTTTCGTCATTTAGGTCCTGGGCTTCCTCGATCGAGTCGTCCAAAGCGGCCTGGGCTTCGGCCAGCTGTGCTTCGATGTCAGGATCTGTACCACCCGCGTCTTCCAAAGCCTGCTCAAGCTCTTCAACCTTGTCTCGGTTGGCTTGAACGTCGCCCAGCGCGGTTTCCAAATCATCCTCGATTTCTTGAACTGACCGGTCTGGTTGTTCCAGTCCTGCAAGAACCTCCAACTGTTCTTCCAGTTCCTCACGCAATGGTTCACCTGCCAGCACCGTGTCTCGGTACTTGGCTATTCTGCCAACCCGTGAATTGGGTGCGGCATTGGCCAGTGCAGTTGGGCTTGCATTGGCCGCGTTAAGCGCGCCCAATTCCGAGGGATGAGCGCCAAGAAGCGCTGCAAGACGGTTGCCTTTGGTTCGGGAAACGGGGCGTTTCGACTCTTCCACAATTACAGTCTCGCGAACCGTTTTTTGCGCCTTGGCCTTTTGCGCTCCACGTGTTGTCGTGGCGCCCTTGCGAGTGGATTCTGTTTTGCGGGCTTTGCTTTTCCCTTTGAACAAGTCCTTCAGAGAGAACCCTCCGCCTTTCTTCTGACCGGACCGAGCAGACTGAGACTTTGTCTTACTCTGTCCGGATTTCCCGGCCTTGCTGCCGCCGCGGCTTTTGTCGGCCCCTTTCCCGCGACCGCTATTGCCAGCAGAGCTGCGATCTCCGCTTTCGCCCTTCGCGCCGTTGCCGTTTCCGCCCCCGTTGCCGTTGCCGTTGCCACCACCATTACCGTTGCCGCCGCCATTGCCATTGCCGCCGCCATTGCCGTTGCCTGACTTGGCATAGGCAAAATCGGGAGTTGCGACAGTGGCGACAATGGCCGTTGAGCCCAACAAGGCGATTGCGATTGTCGAGGCTTTCAGCAGTCCGCAATTGGTGGTTTTCATCTCAATCTCCTCACAACTCACAGCAACGGCTGTCAGCATTCACAGCTTAGCCGTTGTATCCGGGCAGCATGATCCCTGGTCGAATCAACAAAGTTGGGCTGCATTAAACTTGAGGTCGCTTGAACGCAGGGCTAACTGCTTGTTCATCATCGGTTCATGTCCGGCCTTATAGTCTTCGTCGACTGTGTTTGAGGGTGTAATGCAAGCCAAAGTGTTATTTCTGGTTGTGGCTTTGCTGACCGTCTTGTCCGGAGGGCAAGCGGCGGCGGACGCACGTGAACTCAAACAGTCTGAACTGCGCATGGCGACGTTGTCCGGCAGCGCAATACGGCTGAACCGTGTCATCAAGGGCGTGGAAAAAGCCTTCGGTGGAACGCCAGTCGACGCGCGCGCATTCAAAACGGACAAGATTTACTATCGTATTCTGGTCAAAAAGCCGGGCGGAAAGATCGTCAGTGTGATCGTAAATGCCCAAACCGGCACAGTCGTCTCGAACCGTTCAAGTATCGGGCGCGAGATTTCCGAGGCCGCACGCAATTCAACCAAATCCAAAAGCAATAATGGTCAGAGCACCTCTGCCACCCGTGGAAACAGCGCAGGTCGCAGCAATGCCGGCGGCAACAGCAACGGTGGTGGCAACGGTAACGGCGGTGGCAATGGTAACGGTGGCGGCAACGGCGGTGGGAACGGTAACGGGGGCGGCAATGGCGGCGGAAACGGGGGCGGCAACGGCGGCGGAAATGGCAACGGTAATGGCGGCGGCAATGGTGGTGGAAAAGGCGGCGGTAAAAAATAGCGTGAAGCTGACGGCCCTTTACCTATAGTCTCTCGATATGCGAATACTCCTTGCTGAAGACGAACCCCAGCTTTGCGACCAAGTGAAAAAGCTGTTGGGTGCGGAAGGCCGCGTAGTCGACGTGGCAAATAATGGTACGGATGCCCTGCATCTGGGGTCGACTGAACCGTACGACATGATCATCCTCGATATTGGCCTGCCCGAGCGTGACGGTATCTCGGTCCTGCGTGAATGGCGCAACGCGGGCGTCAAAACCCCGGTTTTGATCCTGACTGCCCGAGACGGCTGGAGCGAACGTGTCGACGGCCTGGATGCCGGCGCGGATGACTATATGACCAAGCCGTTTCACATGCCCGAGCTGGCCGCGCGGGTTCGCGCAATCTTGCGACGCCAAAGCGGCCAGTTGAACCCCGTGATAGAAATGGGGGATGTCTCACTGGATACACGAAACGGTCGGGTCAGTGTAAGAGGTATTCCTGTCGATTTGACCGCGCAGGAGATCGCAGTTCTGACCTATCTGGCGCATAACATTGGTCGTATGGTGTCACGCACTGAGTTGTCCGAACATATCTACGAATATGACGGCGACAGAGATTCCAACACGATTGCCGTATTCGTTACACGCCTGCGCAAAAAACTGGGCTCTGATTTGATCACCACCGTCAGGGGGCGCGGCTACATGATCGATCCAACCTGATGCTCTCGTTGCGTCAACGGGCCTTGCTCGGTGGTATCGCCTCGGGCGCTTTGTCGGTAGGCGTTGGTACTTTGGTGGTGTTTTCCTACATCAATACGCGCGTCTTGGATCAGTTCGACGGAGCGTTGCAGGACCGGCACACCCAGCTTGTCGTTGGTCTCAGCGCCACCACGGATGACCCTGAAACCTTGCGACAATTGGTGTTCGACCCGGCCTATGGCACGCCTTACTCGGGACGCTATTGGCAAGTAACGGACAGTGCCGGGGCCATCTATACGTCTGCCTCGCTCTTCGATGAAACGATTGCCGAACCTCCAAGCGCAAGTGGCGAAACAACCGTTTGGAACACCATGGGCCCGGATGGTGAGGCCATTCGCAGCGTCTACCAGAAGATTACGTTCGAAGACGGGACGGAGTGGGGCGTAACAGTCGCCGAAAGCAGAAGCGAACTGATCAACGAACGCAGCGCCGCACAAAGAAACTTGTTACCGGTCTTCGGCTTGGTCGGTTTGATCGGCGTGGCCAGTTCTCTTTTGTTGATGTCCGCCATTGTCGGCCCGCTCAGGAAATTGCGCGCCGATGTGGCCCATCGCTGGGATCAGGGCGATGATCTGGTTCCCAAAGACTACCCGGATGAGGTTTCCCCCTTGGTGGAAGATCTCAATAAATTGCTGCATCGAAATCGCGAAATTGTCGCCGGTTCGCGAAGGCAGGCGGCGGATCTGGCGCATGCGCTTAAAACACCAACGGCCATATTGCGAAACGAATTGGCCGAACTAGCAGACGCCGGAGCACATACCGAGCCCGCGGAAGAGGCCCTGACCCGAATAGACGCGCAGCTTAGCCGTTCACTCGCGCGCATGCGTGCATCAAACACCGGAGAGCTGACGCATTCCAGGACAGACCTGTCGAATTCGGTCGAACGACTGTCCCGGCTGTTCTCGGTCATGGCAGAGCGCGAGGGGAAGACGCTCGTTTCGGATTGCGAGGCTGGTCTTCGCGTCCGAATGGACCCTCAGGATATCGAGGAAGTGATCGGAAACCTTCTCGACAACGCCCTTAAGTGGAGCCGGTCAACATTTCAAGTCACCGCGAAACGCACGGACAGCGGTATCGAGCTTTGCGTCGAGGACGATGGGCCCGGTATTCCGAAAAGTGCCCGAGATGAGGTCTTGCGTTCCGGCAGTCGGTTGGACACTTCTATAAGGGGGACAGGGTTGGGCCTGTCTATTTCCGTGGATTTGTTGGCTGCATATGGTGCGAAGCTAGAACTCGGAGCATCGAAACGTTTAGGCGGCTTGGCTTGTGAAGTGACGATTGATCTATGAGAAAAGCGTATCGTCAAATGTAGCTGGCGTCTCGGCTCTGTTCCCACACTACGCTAAAGTCTCTGGTTAATTCAAAAGTAGACCTTGTAGAAGTTGTAGGGAGAAGGGGCAACAAGGGACGCCCCTCAGTTCAAATTGGCCTGGACTATGGCTTCAGATATTTACTGATAGCCGCAATACCTGCTTCGGCGCAGATGTCTTCGAATTCCTTGCCATCTGCATCCTCACCAAGAGAACCGACAATTCCGATGCAACCGATGACGGCGCCTTCGTAAACGATCGGGATGTCCTCTGAGAGGGTAACCAGGCCGATTTAATTGAAGACAGCACCTAACGTAGGTTCATGCTCATTTTGGGCCTCAATCACCGAGGACGCTTCGCGGCGTGATGCGGCCGTGTTTGCTTTGCGGCTGTTGGTGTGAACGGTGTGGGGAAACGCGCCTTCGCGTATCAGTTGGACGCGGGGCTACGCGCGTTGGTTTGCGACCGTAACCGTGGTGGCAAATCCCATACCTGCGCAGCTTTGAGATGCGACTGTGGCCGCAGTTTGTGCCCATTCTAGGGGAATACTCATTTCCATGTACGGATCGGCCAGCGCAGCGCCGGTCAGCAAAGCCGAGGAGAAACAGGGTGTCTTGGCAAACATATTCATTTTGACGTCCTTTTCCGAGAGGTAGTTGGGCGAGTGGTTGAAAGGAAGGATCTGCACTGGCCGTCGTTTTGCAGTTTTAAACGTGGCTCTGCGAAACTAATTTGGACCAGCTCTACACACGCGTTGACGAGGTCGTGCGTTTATGCGGCGCACATCTTATGTCGCACGAACCGGCAGGTGTATTGGGGATGTTGGCAGGTCTCCTCAGCCAATGGGTAAGGCGACGCTCGGATTTGCTGGGGCTGCATTGAACAGCATGCTGGCAAGCTTTGACATGCGGCCTCAGCCCGTCGATGACTGGAGTGTACCGATCCTTGCAGCCGCCCAACAGATCGGGGTGTGAACCGTCGCTACTGCCTATCCACCCATCGGTCCCGTAGGACGCATCTGGACAGAGCCGAACCCAAATTGGCCGAGGCTGGTGTTTCGCTGCACCGGGTGAGGCGCAAGTACGATAGTGTCGCCTGGCCCCACGCAAAATCCGGCTTTTTCACTTTGAAAAAGAAAATCCCAACCATTCTGGCAAATCTGAACTTGTTGCGATGAATCGTTCCGGCGCGCGCAAACGGCGGCGACCGGGGCAAAAGAAGAACAATTATTTGCCAAAGGTACGGCGCGTCATATTTCGCTTCTAAACAGAACGTGCCGGAACGACCATGCCCATTGCCACAATCCTTCTGCCCAACCAGCTATTTACCGATCATCCGGGTTTTGCAGAGCCCCCGGAGCTGGTGGTTCTGTTCGAGGATCCATTGTTCTTTGGCGACGCGAGATATCCCGCGCGGATGCATAAGCAAAAGCTCTGGCTCCATCGGGCCAGCATGGCGCGTTACCAGCAGGATTTGATCGCCAAAGGTTTGAATGCCGAAATTTACCCTTATGAAATGCGGACAGATGCTTGCACACGTCTGTTTCAGCGGCTGGCAAGGACAGGGATTGATCGCGTCGTGATGGCGGATCTGGTGGATTTCATTGCGCGAAATCGAGTCGAAAAGGCCGCAGAGATTGTGAGTATCGCTCTGGAGATACGTCCATCGCCCGGCTTTCTGAACACAGGTGCAGATAACGCGGCGTGGATCACAGGCCGAAAACGTTGGTTCATGGCCGAGTTCTACAAAAGTCAGCGTCGTCGTCTGGATGTCTTGATGGACGGCGATCAACCAATGGGGGGCCGGTGGAGCTTTGACGGGGATAATCGCAAAAAGGTTCCAAAAGCGCTGCTTGGCAGTTTGCCGTGGATTGATTGGCCCACGCATGGCGCCGTTGACCAGGCTGCAAAGGATAGCGTGATCTCTGAGTTTCCGGACGCGCCTGGGTCGCTGGACAGGCTTTACTATACGACATCGCATGGGGCCGCAGCGGATTGGTTGCAACAATTCCTCGAACGCCGGTTTCGTCAGTTCGGCGATTTTGAAGATGCCATCGTTGAAGGGGAAGGCTGGCTTTGGCACGCTGTTCTGACACCCGCGCTGAACATCGGGCTGCTGACGCCCAAACAAGTGCTGGACGCGACGCTTGAACACGCGCAGACACGGGATATCCCCCTCAATTCGGTCGAGGGGTTTATCCGACAGATCATTGGCTGGCGAGAGTTCATGCGCGCCACCTATGAACATCTTGGCGTCGAGATGCGGACCACCAATCATTGGGGCCACAGCCGCAAGATGCCCGCCTCTTTCTACAATGGCACCACCGGCATCGACCCGATTGACGACACAATCGGGCGCATTCTGCAGACTGGCTATTGTCATCACATCGAACGGCTGATGGTTCTGGGTGGTTTTATGTTCCTGTGCGAGATCGACCCTGATGAAGTTTATCGCTGGTTCATGGAGATGTTCGTGGACAGCTATGACTGGGTCATGGTTCCAAACACCTATGCCATGAGCCAGCACGCCGATGGTGGGTTGATGACCACCAAACCCTATTTTTCGGGTTCAAACTATATCCGGAAGATGAGCCATTGGGGCAAAGGCCCTTGGGCAGAGGTTTGGGACGGCCTGTATTGGCGTTTCATTTTCAAACATCTGGACAGGCTTGCACAAAATCCGCGCTGGTCGATGATGTGTAAAACGGCAATACGGATGGATTCGGAGACCAAGAAAAAGCACCTGATCGTCGCCGAGGTTTTTCTGACTCGGCAGCAATGAAAGCGCTACCGGACATTGACCTGTTACCCGATAGAGTCTGTTACGAAGTCCGTTCCAGAATGGCCGAAACGGTGTTTCTGGCTTGTTTTCGCCAAACCAAAGAGGTTCAGGCTTTGGCTCAAGGATCTATTCGGCCACACATCCTCAGCATTTGCGGGTACGGTTGCCATCAACAGTGATATCCGGAGTAGTTGGGCAAAGGCGATCAACCTTGGCTTTAGTCAAGTTCTCGACAAGACGCACTTAGCGAAACCCATCTTCCCCGTCCGAGTGCAGTTTTGGACCGCGCTCTGCGATAGGTTCAATTGCGTTTTCGACCGTTCGATTGGGCGCGGCGTGGACATCGGTGATGCGTGTTGTGGATGGTTTTGCCCATTTCACCGCGTTGCGGAGAACCAGTCGAACAGTCTCGTCATGATACGTGGGATAGGTTTCGTGCCCTGGCCGGAAATAGAAGATGTTACCGGCCCCGCGGCGGTAGGTCAGGCCTGACCGGAAGACCTCGCCGCCCTTAAACCAACTGACAAAAACCGTTTCAAGCGGGTCCGGTACGCTGAAAGGCTCGCCGTACATTTCTTCATGCTCGAGCTCGAAATAGTTCGGCAGCCCTGTCGTGATCGGGTGTCCGGGGGCTGTCACCCAAAGGCGTTCGCGCTCACCAGCCTCGCGCCAGGTTAATGAGCATGGCGTGCCCATGAGTTTTTTGAAGATTTTGGAAAAATGCGCCGAGTGTAACAGGATCAATCCCATCCCTCCCCAAACGGCATCTGAAATGCGATCCACAACCTCGTCCGAGACGTCGCCATGTGCGGCGTGCCCCCACCAAAGCAGCACGTCAGTTCCGTCCAGTCGGCTTTGGGGCAAACCATGTTCCGGTTCCTGCAAGGTTGCAGTTGTCGCTTCGATTTCCGGGTCTTGGTTGAGCGCGCCGGCGATACAGTCATGCATACCACGGGGGTAAATCGAGGCGACTACCTGATTGGTCTGTTCGTGGACGTTTTCGCCCCATACGACGGCGCGGATCATGATGAAAGGCTCCGATTAGCGGTTGTTTCGCGGCGCGGCGGTGCTTGCACGTGGGATTAGTTGGGGGGCGATGATGATCGGTTGGTTGGCCCCTTCTTCTTCGTTCAGGATCGACACAAGCTTTCGGCAAGCCAGACGTCCCCAGTCGCGGCGTGGTAGGCGTATGCTGGACAGGCCCGGGTTGAAAATGGCGGCATAGGGCATGTCGTCATAGCCGATGACAGAAATATCTTCCGGCACCCGCACTCCGGCGCGCACCAGCCCGTGCAGCAATCCGGTGGCTGTTTCATCGTTGTGAACGAATACCGCAGTCGGCAGATTGCCCGATGCCAGCAGTTGTTCGGCTGCCTCCAGACCATAATCGACCGAGAGCTGACCCATCAATTCACGGTCCTTTTGCAGTGGGATGCCCGCGTTTTTCAACGTCTGGTTAAAGCCGTGATAGCGCCGCTCGAACCCATTGGTGTGTAGCGGTCCACACACCTGAGCGATATCGCGGTGCCCTAGTTCTATGAGGTGCCCGGCGGCCAGACGCCCGCCCAAGACGTCATCCGTTCGCACTGTCGGCAGATCAATTTCCTTGTGCCCGCCGCAAGAAACGACCGGCGGGCCTGAATAAACGCCGTTGGCGTCGCTGGGCAACAAATCCTCGAGAAAGCCGTTTGTGTTCAGGATCAGCCCGCCAGCCTTGTTCATCAACAGCATGTCCGAGAACGCACGCTCGCTTTCGGCGTCTTCCGAGGTGTCGCCTATGAGAAGGACGTAACCATGCGCGCGCGCTTCTTCTTCGATGCCCTTGAAGAATTCGGCGAAAAAGGCATTCGTGATCTCAGAGACCAGAACGAGCAGGGTTTTACTGCGCCCACGCCGCAGGTCGCCTGCCGCCTGATTGGCCCGATAGCCCAGCCGTTTCATGATCTCGAACACGTGCTCGCGCGTTGCGGCTTTCACATCGTCCGGGCGCGACATGGCTCGACTGACGGTTGCGATCGAGACACCAGCCTCGCGAGCCACATCTTTGACGGTTGGACGCTTTGAACCCATATCTTCTTCCAACTTGATTCAGGCGGCGATCGGCCGCCCTTGGTCATTGAATTTATGGATGAATCCCGGTTGGGGTCGCAAGTGGATGGTGTCTCCTACATCTTGGTTCTGCTGACCATCAAGGCTTACGGTCAGAACACCTGCATCCGGAACCCGCACATATAGAATTGTGTCGTGGCCCAGCCGTTCCACCAGAGTCACTTTGCCTTCCCATGCGTCGTCAGCCTGACCGACGGCAAAATGCTCGGGCCGAATGCCCAAGGTCGAGGCACCTACGGCCTGAGCATAACGGCCCTTGACGAAGTTCATCTTGGGTGAACCGATGAACCCCGCGACAAACTCGGTGGCGGGGTGGTTGTACAGGTCCATTGGGCTGCCGACTTGTTCGATATAGCCGCCGTTCAGGACCACGATACGATCCGCCATGGTCATTGCCTCGACCTGATCATGGGTGACGTAGATCATCGTTGTTGCCATACGTTGATGCAGTTCACTGATTTCCACCCGAGTTTCCGAACGAAGCGCCGCGTCAAGATTCGAAAGCGGTTCGTCCAGCAGAAAAACCTGCGGGTTGCGGACAATGGCGCGACCGATGGCCACGCGCTGCCTTTGACCACCGGACAGCTGGCCCGGTTTACGGTCAAGGAATGGGTCAAGTTTCAGCGCATCGGCGGCCTCTTGCACCTTCTTTTGGATTTCATCTTTCGAACGGCGCTCAAGATTGAGCGAGAACCCCATATTCTCGGCCACTGTCATTTGGGGGTAAAGCGCATAGGACTGGAACACCATGGCAATGTCGCGTTGGCGCGGCGACAGATCGTTGGCGCGTTTGCCGCCAATCATCAGATCGCCTCCGGTCACTTCTTCAAGGCCTGCAATCATCCTGAGCAGCGTAGATTTTCCGCATCCTGAAGGGCCGACAAAGACGATGAATTCCCCGTCTGCAATTGACAGGTTGATGTCATGAAGCACTTCGACATTACCATAAGCCTTGGACAGGTTCCTGAGTTCAACTCCAGCCATCTCTTCCTCCCTTACCCGGCCGCCAGTGGCGCACGGATGATGTTTCTTACGGTGTCCAAAGACGCAGCTTGCAGCCGCCGTTCAGGGGACCCTGACAAAATCGCTTCGACGTCATGCAGGATCATGTCTCCAATCGGGTGGCGGCCACCTTCCACGGCAGCTGCACGGTGCGGCGACCAGATGACATTGTCGACCTGTCGCAACGCGGCGCGCTTGGACACCGGTTCTTGTGGGAACACGTCGCTGGCGACGCGAATGCGGCCAGCGCTGGCGACCTCAACAAGGGCGTCGAAGTCGACGAGATGAGACCGGCTGATCACAACAACCAGCGTCCCGGGTTTCATCTTTTCGATAAGGGTTCGGGACACAAGCTGATAATTCTCGTCGGTGGGCGTTGCCGCGATGACGACAAGGCGGTTGTTGGTGGTCACTTGCTCCAAATCGCAGAATTCGACACCGTCAAACACTGTTCCGCTTGCTTTCAGCCACGGATCATAGGCTTCGATCTTTGGGGAAAATGGCGCAAGAAGACGTACGCATTCCTGCGCGATGGACCCGAATCCGACAAACCCAATGCGTTGACCGTAAAGCGAGAAATCCGTGCCGATATTGTCGTTGAACCACCTTTCGGATCCGGCGCGGAAGCGTTCGTGCTCATCAACGATGCCGCGACTGCCTGCGATCATCAGACCAAGCGCCATTTCCGCGACCGAGCGTCGAAATCCCGGCGCGCAAGACAACACTTCGATACCGCGCTCGAAACACGCATCATAGTCGAGACCGGTTTGAAAGGTGCCCGAAACCTCGATCACAGCCCGGAGGTTTTTGGCGCCATCCAGCTCTGGTCGGGTCAGTTCCGGTTTCGCTGCCACCACAAATTCTGCCTCTGGCAGATGGGCCAGAAAATCCTTACGCGGCATCGGCCAGTTTACGCCACCATGAATGTCGCAAAGCTCGCCCAAGGCGGTGTAGGAAGACGGTCGGAATAATTCTTCCAACTGGCGAAAGTGTTGATCCAGGATGAGCAGGGGTTTCGACATGTTTCGCCTCACTTCACCGCGCCCGCGGTCATGCCGCGCACGAAGTGGCGTTGGAAGAACAGGAACAAAAGAACGACCGGGATCGCCATGATCACGGTACCGCTGGACAATCCGGTCACGTCGCGGGTCATGGTCCCCTGAAAGTTCAACAGACCCACCGACAGCGTGCGCATTTCGTCCTGGGTCAACAGAAGCAGTCGCAGCAACAGATCGTTCCAGCTCCAGAGAAACTCAAGCAGTGCGGTTGTGACCACAGCGGGTGTGGCAATCGGCATGACAACGCGGCGGTAAATCTGAAACTCGGTCGCACCGTCGATCCGGGCCGCTTCGTGCAGCGCCTTGGGGACGCCCTGAAAAAACGATGAGAACATGAAGACGAAAACCGACACGGCCAGGGCAAGGTCCGCGAAGATGACACCCAGATGGGTGTTGAGAAGGCCAAACGACCGGACGATTTGAAACAGCGGCAGAACAATGGCCGTCACAGGGATCATCAATCCAATCAGGAACAGGATTTGCAGCACCACCTTGCCGCGAAACTCCATGAAAACCATGGCATAGGCCGCAAGCGAGGCGATAAAGATCATGACGACAGCATCAACGACCGAGATGATCAGGGTGTTGAAGAAATACACGCTAAAGCCGCCATCGGTCCAAACGCGCGCGTAGTGCTCGAAGGTCAGGCTGATCGGCGGATACCACGGCGGGTTCACCAATTCGGTCGTGGGCTTGAGCGATGTGAAGACCGTCAGAATGAGCGGAGAGACCATCACAACAGCGATGACGCCGAGAATGAACAGCAGAATCCAGCGTCCCATCACCGATCCTCTCTGTTCTGAATCTGCATGTAGATGATCGTTGCAATACTGACGATCACCAGCAGCGCGACGCCAATAGCCGACCCATAGCCATACTGGTTTTCCAGCGCCCCACGTTTGTACATGTAGGTCGATAGAATTTCACTGAACCGGATCGGGCCGCCCTGAGTTGTGGCCCAGACGATGTCGAAGACCTTGAACGATTGCGTAAGTGTCAGAATGAAGACCACAGCCGTCACAGGCCTCAGGGCGGGCAAAGTGACATAGCGGAAGGATTGCAACGGATTTGCACCATCGACCCGCGCGGCCTCGTACAGGTCCTCGTCAACGGCCTGAAGCCCGGCAAGGAAGATGATGACGCTCAACCCGATTGTCGACCAACTATGTGCCAAGGCCAGCGCGTATAACACCACATCGGGGCTGCCCAGCCAGGGGGTGGCGAGAGCCCCCAACCCGATATTCTCAAGCACCTGATTGATGACACCTGTCGGCTGATACATCCACCGCCAGATCGTGGCGACGGCCATCGGAGAGATCACGACCGGAAGGACGATGCATGTTTGGATCAGCAATCGCGCTTTCCAAACCCGCGCGAGCATAGCGGCAATCACCAGGCCAAGACCGACATTGATAACGATGATCACGCCGGACCAGACAAATGTATTCCGAAAAGCCTCCCAGAAGATCTTGTCAGAGAACAGTTTTTGATAGTTCTCCAACCCGACAAAATTCCGCTCGGGGCTGATTCCGTCCCAATCGGTAAAGGAATATTCCAGCACCGAATAGGTCGGGTAGATCGCAAAGACGATGTAGATCGTCAGCGCGGGCAGCAGAAACAGAACAGGGTTCAGGCGCTGCGCTAATTTGGAATCCGGGTCGAGAAACATGGCTCCACCTTAGACTAATGCGAGTGGTTCTTAGGGAGTGCGCTGGTCCACAGGCACGGCGCCAATGGACCGGCATATTTCTTTGGGGCCTTACCGTTCGGCGATGCCACCCGGCAGCATGATTTCACCGGCTTCCTTCGCGGCGGCCCATGCGGATTGCATTTCCGCAGTGAATTCCTCGGGCGTCATGACATCCAGAAGCAGGGCCTGCAGCCCATCATAAGAAACCGTGGTCAGGCTTCCCGGTGTGATGGTGTCCAGAAACGCCGGAACGGATCCGTTTGCTGCGTGATCGTCCGATGCTTTCCAGATGTCTACGGCCAACGCGGGCATCTGGGCCTCGCTCAGCGCTTGATCAAGTGGGCCGACAGGAACTGTGCCGGCGTTCAACAGTGCGACGCGACCTTCTTGCGACGCGAACATATAGTTCATGAAGTCAATCGCGGCGTCTTTGTTGTCAGAGCTTTCGCGAATGTACCAGCCACTGCCGATAGAGTTGGTGGGGTGGATTTTCTGGCCATCTTCAAGTGGCGGCACGGCGAAGACGCTAAAGTCGTCGATGCGATCACCTGCGGCCTCGGTTCCGCCCCCGATCACCCAAGGTCCGGTGAAGGTCATCGGCACTTCACCGGCCCAAAACCGGTCCATCAGTTCACCATATCCGATTGCAACCGGTGTCGGTCCGAACCAGCCCGCTTTGCCCATCTCTTGCAGTTTTGCCGAGGCAGCCACAAAGGGCTCGTCAGTCCATGCGCCATCGCCAAATAGAACGTCCTCGATACCTTCGGGACCCGCGTAGCGACCAAACATCATGGACTGCCAATGCGACACGGGCCATTTGTCGGCAGCGCCGAGACCAATGGGTGTATCAAAGCCCGCCTCTTGCAGTTTCGCCACGGCGGCTTCCATGTCAGCCCATGTGGTGGGCACGGAAATTCCGTGTTCGTCAAAGATTGCCCTGTTGTAGAACATACCGGTCGTCTCGACCTCATTGCCAAAGGCCCAAAGCTTGCCGTCGCTTGATGTCTGCACCACGATGCCTTCGGGGATTGTGCTGCTCCAGTCATTTGCGAAATAGGCATCTGTCAGATCGGCGACGAGGCCGCCCGCAATAAGGGCCGCCGGTTGACCCGGGCCGGTTCCAAACGAGAAAAGATCAGGCCCTTCGCCAGCCGAAAGGGCGGGGATCAAAGCGGGGTTAAACAGGTCGGAAGAGTTCTTGACGATTGTCACCGTAACATCCGAATTCTGCGCATTATAGGCTTCGGCGAGATCATCGTAGACATTTGTTTGACCGGGTTCCCCGGCAACCCAAACAACCACTTCCGACTGTGCGTATGTCATTATTGGCACTAAAGAAATCGCAGTTGCGATCGCACTGGCTGTGACAAACCTTTTCATGTTTTTCCTCCCAGTTTCGATGATTCTTTGTTCAAAATGTATACGATTACATAAAAATGTAAACGAATACATTTTTTCAATACTGTAGGCCGGCGAAATGCAGGCCTCGAAATTTGAGATCCTCCGTTCTCAAACAATTGCCGGGCGTCGCGCTGAAACAGTGTGCACACCCGTACTGTAAAGCGAGGCATCATCAACGTTGCTTGGATCGGCTTGGCGGTTCACAACCGCGGGGCAACGGTATCAAAACCTGCGATTCCGGGTGCCAGAAAACAAAGTTGTTTCAGCACTTGTTTAGCGACGGTTTCGATGGCGAATCATTGCTTTCACGAAATGTTCGGAAAACGCTTCCGTTGCCTTTCGGCTGCGAAAATCATCGTTGCGCTTCAGCGTGGGTCCCTGGTTCCATCGTTTTTAGTCGCCATAAATCCGCTGCGTGGCGAAAAGTCGATAAGCATTTGAAAATAATAAGGTAAATTTTCCAAAACGCGCGGTAAGTGTTTTCGGCGGGTCCTGAATATTCAATTATGAAACGTTTCATATTGACAGAAAAGCGATTCGATGGCTTCGTATAAAGACGGTGGATCGGCGTGAAAGATTGCCTTTCCGAACAAGCTGAAAACCTAGGGAGGCTCTTATGAAGCTCATGAAATTCGCTGCTGCGGCAGCGACCGGAATTCTATTGTCCGCAGGTATGGCGGCGGCTGACGATAAACCGGTCGTTGGCCTAATCATGAAGTCGCTGGCCAATGAGTTTTTTCAAAACATGCTGGTTGGGGCAGAGGCGCACGCTGTCGAGCGTGGCGACTATGAACTGATTGCCGTCGGGATGCAGAACGAGACGGATTTTGAATCCCAGATCAATGCGGTCGAGAACTTTATCACGCAGGGCGTCGATGCAATCGTCGTTGCCCCGGCAGATTCCAAGGCGATGGTCCGCCCGCTGAAACGCGCGATGGAAGCGGGGATCATTGTGGTCAATTTTGACGTCGCACTGGACGAAGGCGCGAAAGAACAGCAGGGCGTGGAACTGGCTTTTGTCGGCCCGGACAATCGCGGCGGGGCGAAACTGGCGGGTGATGCCTTGGGCAAAGCTCTGGGCGAGGGCGGCAAGGTCGTTATCATCGAAGGCAATCCCGGTGCAGACAATGCCAATCAGCGGCGCATGGGCTTCGAAGACTCGGTTGCGGAATACAAGCTTGACCTGCTCGACAGCCGCACTGCGCATTGGGAAACCGAAGAAGCCAACCAGGTTTTTTCGACCATGCTGACGGCAAACCCCGATATTCAGGGCGTGATGGCAGCCAATGACTCGATGGCCATCGGTGTGGTCAAGGCGCTGGAATCTGCGGGGCGTGACGACATTCTGGTGGTCGGATTTGACGCGATCCCGGCGGTTCTTCCGATGATCGAGGATGGTCGCTTGCTTGCGTCGGTGGATCAGTTTGGTGCCGATATGGCCGCGAACTCGATCGATCTGGCCCTCGAAGTCATCGCCGGTGGGCCGCAACTGGAAGGGTGGGTCAAGACACCTATCGAGCTGGTTACCAAATAAGGTGGAACTCTCGCGGATGCCCGTTACCCCTCCAATCGGGCATCCATCACTCTGGCTGAACAAGGTCGATCCAATGCGCGCTGATACCTCACTTCTGACTGTCAAAAACCTGAGAAAATCCTTTGGCGGCGTGCATGCTCTTGACGGGGTAAGTTTTGACCTGATCGCGGGCGAGGTCCACGCACTTGTCGGCGAGAATGGCGCCGGAAAATCGACCCTCATCAAGGTGCTTTCCGGCGTCCACCCCTTTGACGAAGGCACGGTGGAACTGGACGGGCAACCGTATAAGCCGTCAAACCCGCATGACGCAAAAGCAGCCGGAATTCAGGTGGTTCATCAGGAGTTCAATCTGCTCAACGATCTCAGCGTCGCAGAAAACATCTCGATCGAACATCTGCCGCGCAAACGGTTTGGCATTCTGGACCGGGGCGAAATGAAGCGCCGGGCTCGGCTGGCACTGGATGCAATCGGGCTAAGTGACATCGACGTTTCGACCCCCGTAAGAACACTTGGGATTGCGCATCGGCAGTTGGTTGAAATCGCCCGCGCCCTGCAAAGCGAAAGCCGCATCCTTATTCTGGACGAGCCGACAGCCACGCTCACCGAGCGCGAAACCGAGCGGTTGTTCGAGATCGTGGCCGGGATCAGGGCGAAGGGCGTAACCGTCGTGTTCGTATCGCATCATCTGGAAGAGGTCTTTGCCATTTGCGAGCGTGTCACCGTTTTCCGCAATGGTCAGACGGTCGTGACCAAAGACATAACTGACGTAACATCAGCAGACGTTGTCCGGTATATGGTCGGGCGCGAGTTGGAGGTCGATGCCGCGCATGGGCGCGAGGTCAAACAAAGCAGTGACATCGCCCTTTCGGTTCGAAACCTGCGCACCATGGCCAATCCCGGGCCCGACGGCGTTTCTTTTGATCTGCACAAGGGCGAGATTCTTGGGATTGCCGGATTGGTGGGTGCCGGACGCACCGAAGTTCTGCGGGCCATATTCGGGGCCGATCCAACTGTGTCGGGACAAGTGTTCCGCGACGGTGCGCCGTTGAACATCAAAGGCCCAAGGGATGGAATCTCGGCCGGGATCTGTTTCGTGACGGAAGACCGTAAAGAAGAAGGTCTGATCCTCGATATGCCGATAGCGGCAAACACGACGCTGGTTGATCTGGCCTCGGTAACAAAGCGCGGGCTTCTGGATTTTGCCGAAGAAAGACGACTGGCGACCCAAAGCGGTGCCAGACTGCATTTAAAATACGGGAAACTGTCGGATGCGGCCTCCAGCCTGTCCGGCGGCAACCAACAGAAAGTCGTTTTGGCAAAATGGCTTGCACGGAATCCCGACATTCTATTGCTGGATGAGCCGACACGCGGCGTCGATGTTGGTGCCAAGGCAGAAATCTACTCGATCCTGCGCGATCTGGTGTCCGAAGGTATGTCCATGATCGTTGTCTCTTCGGAACTGCCCGAACTGATTACGCTGGCGGACCGTATTCTCGTCATGGCCAATCACCGCATTCAGGGCAGCCTGGAACGGACGGAATTTTCACAGGAACGAATTCTGCATCTCGCCTACGGGCAGCAGAGCGACACTGAAAGGAAAACGGCATGAGCACGATTGAATCAATTCCGCCTGCATCAAGGGAGAACGCTGTGTCTTTACGATCTATCGTCAACAATGCAGGTATCGGATTGGCCCTGCTTGTGATCGTGGTTTTCTTTTCGATTGCCAGCGAACATTTTCTGTCCGCCAATAACATCACCAACATCCTGACGCAGATTACGATCAATCTGATCCTGGCCGTTGGAATGACCTTTGTGATCCTGATCGGCGGCATCGATCTGTCCGTCGGGTCCGTCATGGCCTTCGCCGCCATTGTGGCAGGCAAAGCCATCACACTGCCCGGAATTGGCGAAACAGAGCTGATCATTCTGGCCGTATTGGCCGGTGTTCTGGCGGGAACCTTGTGTGGGGTTTTGAATGGGGCCATCAGTGCCTATTGGGCTTTGCCCTCTTTCATCATCACTTTGGGTATGCTGAACATTGCCCGGGGCGCAGCGCTTCAGATCTCAGACGCGCAAACGATCTACTCTTTTCCGTTTGCCTTCGAAGAGTTTGGCTCAAAACTGATCTATGGCGTGCCGGTGGTCTTCCTGGTTGCGCTTGGGTTGGTCGCAGTTGCATGGTTCGTGCTGAACCGCACCGTTTTCGGGCGTCTGATCTATGGGATCGGCAACAATGAAGAGGCCGTGCGCCTGGCCGGTCATCCCGTGTTCTGGTATAAGGTCGCAGCCTTTTCGATTTGTGGCATGACCGCCGGGATAGCAGCGATCATATATATGGCACGTCTGAACATCTCCTCTCCGATTGCAGGAATTGGGTTCGAACTGAACGCAATTGCGGCCGTCATCATTGGTGGCACCAGCCTAAGCGGTGGTCGTGGATCAGTCATCGGAACGCTTTTGGGGGCCATCATCATCGGCGTTTTGGCCAATGGTCTGATCCTGATCGGCCTGAGTGACTTCATGCGGCAGATGATCACCGGTGTTGTCATCGTGGTAGCGGTCATTCTTGATCATTATCGCGCAAAGTATTCGGCGGCGTGAAACGCGGCGTCCTCCTGAACCGGCACCTGAGTGCCCTCGTCGCCGAGCTTGGCCACCTCGATGAAGTTGTGGTGGCAGATGCAGGGCTGCCACACCCTAGGGCCGTACCCATAATCGACCTTGCTGTGACGGCCGGCGTGCCCGATCTGCAGCAGGTCCTGACAGCACTGGGAAGTGAGTTGATTGTGGAACACGCGATACTTACGACCGAAGCCAGCACGATAGTCACCGGCAAGATCACTGACCTGCTGACCGTCTGGCCCGCCAATCATGGGGCGGCGGTAGGACAATCCGTCCTGCCCCATGCAGAGTTCAAGGCGCGAACATCACAGGCAAAGGCAATCATTCGCACAGGTGAAACGACACCTTTCGCAAATGTCATTCTGGTGTGCGGGGTGGCGTTTTGACCCGTATTTCTGTTGTAGGAAGCATCAATGTCGATCTGACATCGTATCTCGAGCGCTGGCCCGGAGTGGGCGAGACGGTCGCGGCGGGCAGCACCCAGATCACACTTGGCGGCAAGGGTGCCAATCAGGCAGTGGCCGCTGCAAGGCTGGGCAGTCAGGTGACGATGATCGGCGCCGTCGGCAAAGACAGTTTTGGCCACGACGCCGTTGCCGACATTCGGGCAGCGGGCGTCGAATTGCGGGTTGCCGAGTTGCCGGATCGATCCTCGGGCATGGCATTTATCGATGTTGGACCCGATGGAGGGAATATCATTCGTCTTTCGCAAGGGGCGAATGCTGTCATGGACGCGAAGATGGTTGAACGCCACGCGGATGCCCTGCGGCAAAGTACTGTTGTGCTGCTTCAAAACGAGGTTCCGATCTCTGCATCTCTGGCCGCCGCGCGCATTGCGCATGAAGCCGGAGGATTGGTCATCATGGATCCCGCGCCCGCGCCCGTTCCGTTCTGGAGTGAATCGATCCTGAATGCCTTCGACATCATCACACCCAACACGCATGAAACGCACCTCATTCTCGGAACGTTGCCAACCACACTGGATGAGGCACGCATCGCCGCGCGCGCGCTGTGTTCTTCGGTGCGGCGGGGCGCGATAGTTACAATGGGCAGGCTGGGTGTTGCCTGGTGCATTGATGGCGAGGACGGTCAGATGACCGCGCCGAATGTCCCCGCAATCGACACTGTTGCAGCGGGTGATTGCTTTAACGGTGCCCTTGCACACGGATTGGCCGCCCAAGAAACCATCGATCAGGCCATTGTAACCGCAATGGATGCAGCGGCGTTTGCAACCACGCAGCGCGGGGCGTCAACATCCGCGCCCTTCAAACACCAACTGGAAAGTTTCAGGAAAAGGTCATATTCCCACTGTTTGGCAAATGGTTGAGAATACCAACTGTGGCCGTAAACTACTCGGCCAGGCTAAATCGGGTTCGGATATGGCAACAGTAAAAGATGTGGCCAGGCTTGCGGGGGTCTCGGTCGGGACGGTGTCGAAAGTTCTGTCGCATGACAGCACGGTAAAACCAGCGCGACGGGAAAAGGTTCTTAAGGCGGTCGAGGATCTTGGCTACAAGCCAAATCAGGCCGCGCGCGCATTGCGCACGAAGAAGGTGAATGTGATTGGACTTGTTGTTCCGGATATCACCAATCCGTTCTTTGCAAAGCTGGCGATGAGGATCGAAAAAGAGGCGTCAGCGCGCGGCTACACCGTGATGCTGACAACAACCATGGACGATCCGGAAACAGAAGCACGTCAGATCTCGGCATTGCTCGAACAGTCGCTGCACGGGCTTGTCATTGTCGCAACAAACGATTCCAGCAACGCCACACTGGGGAACTCTGACATCCCGATCGTGTCTCTGGACCGTCGCTTCGGCACCGCGGGACTTGTGAGTATCGATCATTCCGCATCGGCCGCAAAAGCGGCCGAGTATCTGCTTGATCTTGGCCATAGACGGATAGCCTACCTGGCCGGTCCACAAGACACCGAAGTTGGCAGGCTTAGAAAACAGGGTTTTGTCGAAGCCGTCGAACGGTTCGCATCGAGTGCTGACGATGTGGCACTTAATGTACTGGAAGGCACGTTTGACTATGACAGCGGCGAGGCACTTGCGCGGCAGGTTCTCACCCAATCTGAAACGCCCAGACCAAGTGCGATAGCAACCGGAAATGATCAGATGGCAATTGGTGCACTGCGGACAGCAAACGATCTTGGATTACGAGTGCCAGATGACCTGTCAGTGGTCGGGTTTGACGACATTGACCTTGCACTGCATGTAATCCCCCGCCTGACGACCGTTTCACAACCTGCAATGGAACTTTGCCACGCAGCGGTAACCCGCCTGCTGGATGGAAAGAACGTTTTTGATGAAGATCTTATGATTGAAGGTTCTGTCGTCGTTCGAGGATCATCAACTGCCCCCAGGTAAAATCCAAAGAGAGTTTAAAATGCCTTGTGCGAAGCGACCTCAATGGAAATTCGCACGATTGGAGCAGGCCTACCCACCATTTCGCAGTTGGAGAACGGTTGCTTTAACTTCGTTGACGCGCCCACTCCAATTCACCAAATGTAGGCCGTGTATGAACACCGTCTAAACAGCGCCCAGGCAGAGCTTCTTCAACCAGATTGAAAACGGATTCCCGTGATCTGCACGGAACATCAGCGTGGCCGTCGCTTGAGGCATCGCAAACGGAGTTGGTTGGGCCGACATCCCCAAAAGCCGTGCTGTTTTCTCGAACGGCGCGCGCAATGTCGTTATGAGTGCATCTGTCTCCGAAGCGAGGTTAAGCGCAGCAGAAAAGTTTGATGCGTAGCAAACGACATGGCGATCGATGCCGTGTTTTCGAAGCATCTTTTCGACCGGCCCTTCTTGCGCACCACCTAATCCAACAAGGACATGTCGAGATGCGCTCCAAACCTCTGTTGTCGGATTCCGGCTGTACTCATGCGTTTCGGGCGTGAACGTGCACCAGTTGAGTGGCGCAATTCTGTGCAGAACCAGGTTCGTGTCCGATTTTTGGCGGCCAAAGCCCAAACCAATGTCTGCCTTGGAGCTCAAAACGGCCTGCCGCGCCATGTTCCCTTCAATGAATTCAACGGAAGCGAGCGGAGCCGCGTTCGCGAGGTCGCCGATGAAATCCGTGAACAGCGACGTGCAAAGGTCCGGCGTCGCAACACGAATGCGGCGTGTGGTCGTAACAGGGTCAAACTCGAAATCGGTTGTGAACATCAGTTTTGCGGCTTCGGCTGCGGCTGTTACACGGGGACGCAACTTTTCTGCAAATGGAGTGAGCCGCATCGCCCATCCGTCACGAACAAGAATCGGATCGCGAAAATGGTCGCGCAATCTCGCAAGGCTGTGCGACATTGCAGACTGTGTGCGACCTACGGCGTAAGCTGCGTCCGAAACGGATCGTCGGTCCAGAAGCGCATCCAATGCGGTGATCAGGTTCAAGTCGAGGGCTGCGAGGCTTCCATTAATCTTGCTCATGCAAGCATTGTATTCATCGATTTGATTCATGCCATCTGCTCTGTCAGCGTTGCAGTATCATGAGCCGAGAGGGGATAAGACTGTGAAACTGGCCTCGAAAACACTTTGCCTCCTTGCTGCCAGTGTACTGGCCACACCTGCCCTGGCACAGGATAGAGCGTTTGATCTTAACGGGACTTGGGAAAGCATTGCTTGCGAACTGCGCCCACAGGTCGGGCAGGATGGCGTCGCACCTTGGTACCTTAAGCGTTCGATCACGTTTGCACCCGGCCGCATCGATGCGCATTTCACCACTTATTCCGATGCCAATTGTTCCGCACCGCTTCTGGAGTTGAAGTTTGGCGGTGACGTCAACATCCTAGGGGCATCCGAAGTGGCGCAGGGCGCACTTAATGTTGATCTGATCGTCAACGACTATCTGACCATCACGCCGCAGTTGGAAGGCTTCGCGGGGTTTCTGAACTCAGCCGAGACGGGCGCTTGTGGACCTGAAGAGTGGTCCGTCGGCAATGAGCAGGACGTGTTTGAAACCGGATGCTCAGTCATGGGGATAGCGGCGAATGCGCCTACCACAGAATATGAGGTGCTCTATGTCTCAGCCGGCCATCTCTACTTTGGCGCGCGGCCTGTTGACGGCATGCCGCTGGCCCAACCCGACGACCGTCCGACAGCTTTGCAGATGCCACTCAGGCGATTGAAGGGAGGAAAGACCCAGAAAGTAGGTGCGGATGATCTGCGTGTGCCGAAACATGTTGAGATCGTGTTGTTTGAACAAGCCGACGGCGCAGATCCCACGGATGTTCGATCGTTTTTTGAGACCATCACGCAAAAAATGAACCAGAACGACACGCTCCTCTACCGTACCGTGGGCCAAGGTGAAAACGGTATTTGGCTTTGCGTAAACTATTGGACCAATCGCCCTGATATGGAGACCCTGAACGCGCAAGCACAAAGCTGGGCGGACGAGTTCGCGGCCATGGGCGAACTGGTCAAACCAAACAGCTTTCGACTGACCAGCTACGACACGGGGCTCTAGCGATGCAGTGTTCATCTCGCTTCAGCCTGACCGTTCGCTTTCACCAAACGAACGGTCGTTCCGTCTCGCCGTCCTGACCTCTTCCGCAACCTAAATCGATCAAGCGGAGCGAATGCCCTTGTTGCGGATTGCGCGGGCAACGTTAGCGAGCAAGATCGAACGGCCGCTTTGGGCCGTCCACAAACTTCTCGATATCGCTGTAGAGTTTCAAGACTGTCTCCGCCAAATCGACCTGAAGAGGTCGAAGCACGCTATCCGCATGCCGCCCTACATAGCCTCCAGCGTGTGTGCGAGACCGTTGCGGATGTGATCTTCCAACAGCTTCTTGGCGGTGCCAGCGTCTCGGGCCAATGCCGCATCGAACATGCCCTTGTGCTCTTTGACGGCCTCTTCGCCGCGATAGGTCAGCACAAGCATCTGATACCGCAAATACTTGTCGTAGATGATCGAGTGCAGAGAAAGTAGGTTCCTGGAGTTGCAGGCCGCGATCATCGCCTGGTGAAACTCCCAGTCATATCGTTTCCAGGTTTCTTTCTCGGACTCGTCGCCCTTGAGTAGCTGCTGTTCCATCAGGTGCAGTTTGTGATGAGCGGCAACAAGGTTGCCTTCCCAATCCGTATCACCGTTCGCAATGGACAACTCCAAAGCGTGGCATTCCAACAGGACCCGAAGCTCTGAAATCTCGGTCAGGTCTTCGCGAGAGACCGGCGTGACCAGGAAACCCCGTTGTTCGGGGGCTTCGACAAATCCGTCGCTGGCAAGCCTGTTCAGGGTTTCCCGAAGAGTCGACAGGCTTGCCGAATAGCGTTCCTTCAAGGCGTCCAGCTTCAGTTTGGAGCCGGGCTGCAGCTCTCCGAAGATGATATCCCGCTTGATGCGCTGATAGGTGCTTGCACCTATCGTAGACGGCTGCTTCGCCATGCGTTTCACCCGATATTCTTGGTTTCTTCGCTCAATTAGCATTTTTCAGGGGTATCAGCAATCCAAACTGATGTATGGTAAAAATAAAAATATCATACATTATTGCGGAATCGCAAAAACCCCAATACGGTCGCGGTCAAGTTGGGCAACGCTGCTCGGTTGAACATTCAGGTTTCGGAGATGTCCGAACCCTCCGGAAGGAAACACAGTGTCTCAGAACTTTCGCATTGCCATTATTGGCATTGGCCTTGTTGGACGCCGCCACGCGGACGCGATCCGGGCGTTGCGTCATGTCGATCTTGTGGCGGTCGTCGATCCCAGCGACGAGGGCCGTGCCTATGCCGCCGAGCATGGTGTCGCGTGTTACAAGACCTTTGAGGATATGTTTGCCCACCAATCACCGGACGGCGCTGTGCTTGCGACCCCGACGACGTTGCATGTTGAGCAGGGGCTGACATGCGTCCGACACGGGTGCCCTGTTCTGGTCGAAAAACCGATTGCTGTCGAAGCCAATGCAGCGCTTGAGCTGGTACAAGAGGCCGCGAAGGCAGATGTGCCGCTCATGGTCGGGCATCATCGACGGTACAACCCTTTGATCAAGTCCGCCAAGGAAGCGATTGCAGACGGGAAGATCGGCGATGTTCGCGCGGTTCATGCGAATTGCTGGTTTTACAAGCCAGACGCGTATTTTGAGTCCGCGCCCTGGCGCAAGAAACCCGGGGCGGGGCCCATCTCGGTCAATCTGGTCCATGACGTCGATCTTCTGCGCTATCTGGCCGGAGAGGTCGTGACCGTACAGGCGCAGTCCATCGCGTCGCAACGCGGGTATGACAACGAAGATGTGGCCGGGGCGTTGCTGACATTCGAGGGTGGCGCGATCGGGACAATAACCGTGTCCGACAGCATCGTTGCCCCGTGGAGTTGGGAGATGACGTCCCAGGAATATCCGATTTACCCATCAACCACGGAAAGCAGTTATATGATCGGAGGCTCTCATGGATCCTTGTCCGTCCCTGACCTTCGGCTTTGGAATTATCCGGGCGGGCAACGGGATTGGTGGACTCCGATCTCGTCAACGGCTCTGAAAAAGGGGGCTTCGGACCCTTTGGTCAATCAGCTCAGGCATTTTGTTGACGTGGCGCGCCACAAGGCAGAGCCGATTGTCTCTGGGTGGGAGGGGCTGAGAACGCTTCAAGTCATTGAAGCAATACAAAATTCCTGCCGGACGGGGGAAACCGTTAGGATAGAAAGCTATCAGCAGTCACCGAAGGCTCAGGTCACGATAGTTTAAAATATCAGATATTTTGTAAAAAATCTTGCAAAATGTCCAAAATAGGTCAAAACTCGGAATCGTCAAAAAAACATCATGATGTCTCAGGGAGGAGCAAAGTGATTACCAAACTTACCCGCCGGGCTGCTGTATCAGCCCTGGTCGCAACCGGTGTTCTGTTCAGCGCAACAAGTGGTGCGCTGGCAGAAGACAAAGTGCAACTTCGAATGGCAACGTCGGGATCGGAGACCGACCAGCGCTCGGTCGCCATGGTCGAGGTTTTTGCGCCCATGGTCGCCGATTTCGCAAGTTACGAGCCCAGCTATAACGGCACCATCTTCGCGCAAGGCACCGAGCTGGACGCCATCAGCCGTGGCAATCTGGAGATGTCGATCACCTCGGCGCAGGAACTGGCACAGTTCTTCCCCGAGTTTTCGATCTTTACCGCCGGCTATGTCCATCAGGACGCGGCGCATCAGGTGGCCGTCTTCAACGATCCCCTTATGGATGCCTTCAAGCAAAAGGCTGAAGACGAGTTGGGCGTCAAACTACTGTCGGTCATGTATCTGGGTCGTCGTCAGGTGAACCTGCGCCAGCCCAAGGATGAGTTGACGGTCACAACCCCGGCCGATCTGGAAGGCGTGAACTTGCGGATGCCGGGTACTGATGCGTGGCAGTTCCTTGGCAAGGCGCTGGGTGCTGCGCCAACTCCGATGGCGTTCTCCGAGGTCTATACTGCGCTGTCCACCGGCGCTGTTGACGGCCAGGACAACCCGCTGCCGACCGTGGTGGATGCCAAGTTCTACGAAGTGACCAATCAGATAATCCTGACGTCCCACTTGGTCGACCTGAACTACATCGCCATCGGCAAAGAGGTCTGGGACGGGTTGACGCCGGAACAACAGGCCAAGGTTCAGGAAGCTGCGGATGCAGCGGCTGAATCGGGTCGCCAGAAGCAGCTTCAGAAGGAAGAGGATCTGGTCAGCTTCCTGAAAGAGCAGGGCATGGAAGTCTATGAGCCCGATCTGGCCGCGTTCCGCGATCAGGTTCAGTCCATGTATCTTGAAAGCGAGTTTGCGGGGTCGTGGCCGGACGGCGTTCTGGAACAGATCAACGCGCTGGGCAACTAAGACCAATCACGGAAGGGAGAACCACCATGAAAGGCTTCATAAAGGGGTTCTCCCGACTGACCGAAGCGATTGCCGGCGGGA
Organism: Ruegeria sp. K5; assembly: GCF_056531805.1. NCBI lineage: Bacteria > Pseudomonadati > Pseudomonadota > Alphaproteobacteria > Rhodobacterales > Roseobacteraceae > Ruegeria > Ruegeria sp. K5. Next base: position 35,366 of record NZ_JBQFML010000005.1, read on the forward strand.
TGCTGGCGGCAATCTTCCTGATCTTCCTTCTGCAAATTCTGTTGCGGTACTTCTTTACCCCCGCCGGATGGACGCTTGAACTGATCGGCATCCTCTGGGTCTGGGTGATCTTTTTCAGCTGCGCCTTCATCGTACGTGAACGGGATCATGTGAAGTTCGACATCATCTACCTGTCGGTGCCCCGACGTGTCCGTCAGGTCTTTGCGATGCTCGCAGCCGCCGCCATCGTCATTGGGATGCTCTACAGCTTTCCGCCGACCTGGGACTACATCGACTGGATGAAAATCCGCAAGACCGCGACGGTTCGCAACCCGTTCTCGGGCGAGAAGGTACCGCTGCGCACGGTGTTTTCGATCTATGCCGTGTTCATGCTGGTCGTAGCCGCACGCTATGCATGGCTGTTCTTCGACATCATGCGCAACGGCCCACCAAAAACTGAACTTGAAATGGTCGTGGGATTTAACGTGGTCGACGATCATCCCCGCGTTGACGTGGAAGACGACGAGGACGCAAGCAAATGAGCTTTGAACTTCTTTCCTGCCTGCTGACCCTTTTTGTTCTGGCAGGCATCGGGACACCTATCGGCTATTCCATCCTGTTGGCGTCACTGATGTATCTGGGTGTCGCTGGTCTGGACGTCGCGCTTGCGGGTGAGAAGATCCTGCAAGGCTTCTACAAAAGCACGATCCTGCTTGCCGTGCCGTTGTTCATCGTCGCCGCCAATATCATGAATGCGGGGTCGATCACGGACCGTCTGCTGAACTTCTGCGTCGCTGCGGTCGGGCGGTTCAAGGGCGGTCTTGGGCATGTCAACGTGGTGGCGTCATTGATCTTTTCGGGCATGTCCGGCTCGGCAGTTGCGGATGCGGCAGGGATCGGCAAGATCATCATTGAGATGATGACCAAGGATGGCCGCTACAGCAGAGGTTATGCCGCTGCTATTACCGCGGCGTCGGCGACGATCGGCCCGATCATTCCGCCCTCGATTCCAATGGTCCTTTACGCGCTGGTGTCGAAAGCCTCTATTGGCTCGCTGTTTTTGGCCGGTATTCTGCCAGGCCTGATTATGGGCGTCGTCCTGATGGCGATGAACTACTATCTGGCTGGAAAGCGGAACTTTGCACTGGAAGAACCTGTTCCGCTGCGCGAGTTGCCCGCAAAAACTGCCAATGCGTTCCCCGCACTGCTTATGCCCGCGATCCTGCTCTATGGTATCTATGGCGGCGTCACCACGCCGACCGAGGCCGCCGCCGTGGCTGCCTTCTACGCCCTGCTGCTGGCCGCATTGTTCTACCGCGCACTGACCTTCCGTGGCCTTTATCAGGTGTTCGTCGACAGCGCGCGGTCTTCCGCCGCTGTGGGCGTGGTCATTGGCGGTGCGTTCATCCTGAACTTCATCGTCATTCAGGAACAGATTCCACAGTCGATTTCGGCCCTGCTGGAGGGTTCGGATGTTAGCCCGATTGTGTTCCTGATCCTGGTTAACCTGCTGATCCTTGCGCTGGGTTGCGTGCTGGACGCAACAACGATCATTCTGGTGATCGTGCCCCTGTTTATTCCCACCTGCGAGGCGCTTGGGATCGATCTGGTGCATTTCGGAGTGCTGGTCGTCGTGAACTCGATGATCGGTCTGATCACGCCGCCCTATGGCATTCTGCTTTTCGTGATCAACGCCGTGACGGACATTCCGCTGCGCGAAATCATCTCGGAAATCTGGGCCTTTCTGGCGGTGCTCATCTTCGCGCTGATGATCATGATGTTGATGCCTGATCTGGTCCTGTGGTTGCCGCGTCTGTTCGGGTATCAGGGGTAATGTGCCTGTCGGTTTCGACAACCTCCATACCCGGCGATCTGGCAGAGAAACTGCATGCCATCGCCGGGGCTGGGTTTGACGGCGTCGAGTTGCACGAACCTGACCTGACCGCGTTTGACGGGCCGCCTTCGCACATCCGCGATATTGCGTCGGACCTCGGTCTGAAGATTTGCCTGCTGCAGCCGTTCCATAACCTCGAAGGTCAGACCGGCCCGGGGCGGGAACGCGCCTTTGACCGGCTAAGGCGTAAATTCGATCTGATGGATGCGTTGGGCACAGATCTTTTGCTTGTGGGGTCCGCGTTCGAAGTGGGCACTGATGCCACCGAAGAACAGGTGATCGCGGACCTTGGCGAGGCGACCGAAATTGCCAAACAGATAGGGCTGCGTCTGGCCTATATGGGCTTGCCATGGTCCGATCTTGTTCACTCGGATGAGCAGGCGTTACGCATTGTCGAGGCAATTGACAGCCCTCATTTCGGGTTGGCCCTGAACTCATTTTTCTCGCTTGCCGACGGGTCCAAACCAGCCCGTCTTAGGGACACCCCCGGAGAGCGGTTGTTCCATGTACAACTGTCCGACGCGCCCCGGCTTGAGATGGATATTCGCAGGCTCAAACGGCACTTTGGGCTTTTGCCGGGGCTTGGGGCGCTGAACCTTGCGGGCTTTGTGCGGGTGTTGTCCCGCGCCGGGTACAAGGGGCCCTGGTCCATCGCCCGCGTCAACGAGGCGGCCCCCCAACCCGGAGGTCGCACACTGGCCCGAGACAGCTACAGGTCGCTGGTAAACCTTCTGGATGAGGTGTCGCGGACCGAACCAAGCGCAGATTATGGCATCCCGAAACTGCCCGAACGTGTCTATGCGTCAGGCTTTGAGTTCGTCGAATTCACAGCCGACGAGGTAAGCGGTGCGCAGCTGGCAGACATGCTGTCAGCCATGTGTTTTCGAATGGAGCGAAAGCACGTCAGCAAATCCGTCGAGCTGTGGCGGCAAGGCGCGATCAACATCGTGGTGAATACCGAAAAGGAAGGTTTCGCCCATTCAGCCTTGCTGGGCCACGGCCCATCGGTCTGTGACATGGGATTGCGCGTCAAGGATGCGGATCAGACGGTTCAGCGGGCTACCGCGCTGGGGGCCCCGGATTTTTCGCAGCCGGTAGGAACCGGAGAGCTGGATATCCCGGCCATTCGGGGTGTCGGTGGTAACGTCGTTCATTTTATCGATGAGAAATCCGATCTGCATCGGGTGTGGGATATCGAATTCGAGCCGGTTGCGAAAACAAAGGCGACCCAACCCGCCGGTCTGCGTCGCATCGACCATCTGGCCCAGACCATGCGCCACGATGAGATGCAAAGCTGGCTGCTCTACTACATTTCGACCTTTGAGATGGCAAAGTCGCCCATCGTGAACGTCGCCGACCCGTCGGGTGTTGTGCAAAGCCAGGCTATCGAAAGCCCCGAGGGCGAAGTGCGCCTGAACCTGAACGGGGCCGTTGGTCGTCGGACTTTGGCGGCGTCATTCCTGGAAGACGGTTTCGGAGCGGGCGTTCAGCACATCGCCTTTCAGTCGGACGACATATTTGAAACCTCGGCGCAATTGCGCAAGTCCGGCTTTCCCAGCCTGACGATTCCGGAAAACTACTACGCCGATCTGCAAGCGACTTTCGGGTTGGATGACGATCTGATCGCCCAGATGCGTCAGGGCAACATCCTTTACGACCGGGCAGCGGGTGCCGAATATTTTCAGATCTACAGCCGCCCCATCTTTAACGGCTTCTTCTTTGAAATTGTTGAACGCCGCGCGGGCTATGCCGGGTATGGCGCGCGCAACGCGCCCATTCGCCTTGCTGCACAGAGCAAAAGCCAAGCGGTGAAAGAGGTGCAGACGCAATGACCACACAGATGACAAATGATGAGCGCGCGGTCCGCGATTGGTGGCGAACCTCGATCATCGACATGAAACCCGGCCAGATCGCTTTTCGTGGCTATCCTATCGAGGACCTGATCGGGAACGTCTCGTTCCCGCAGATGATCTGGCTGATGGTGCGGGGCGATCTGCCCAGCGACGCGCAGGCGCGTTTGTTCGAGGCTGCATTGGTCGCAGGCGTGGATCACGGCCCACAGGCCCCGTCGATCGCGGCGGCGCGTATGGCTGCGACCTGCGGGGTTGGTCTCAACAACGCGATGGCGACTGCGGTGAACATGCTGGGCGATGTACATGGCGGGGCAGGGGAGCAATGCGCCGAGCTGTATTATGATATCGCCGCCCGCATGGATGCGGGGGCTGCATTGAATGACGCGGTTCGGGACGGTCTGGACAGCTGGCGCGAGACCTACGGCAAGATCGTATCGGGCTTTGGCCACAGATTTCACAAACCCGTCGATCCACGCGCCCCCCGGCTGATGCAGCTTGTTCGTGACGCGGCGGCAGAAGGCACAGTATCCGGCCGCTTTGCCGATATCGGAGAAGAGGTTCAGGCCGAGCTTGGTCGCCAACGCGGCGGTCGGCCCATCGCCATGAATATCGACGGTGCAACGGCGGTGATCTTTTGCGAACTTGGCTTTCCCGCGCCCCTGTCGCGAGGGCTGTTCTGCCTGTCCCGCTCGGTTGGAATACTCGCCCACGCCTGGGAACAGATGGGGCAGGGCGGGCGCAACAAAGGGCCCATGCCCCCGAATTACTTACCCTTCTACGAAGACAGGAATGATGACAATTGAGACATCGAAATCCTTCCGGGTCGGCCTTATCGGCTGTGGTCGTATCAGCGATATCTATCTAAAAACACTATCAAAATTTTCGAACGTCGAGGTCGTGGCCTGCGCCAGCCTCGATCCTTTGGAAAGCCGCGCCAAGGCGGATCAATACGGCATCTCCAGGGCCTGCACGCCAGATGACGTGTTCGAAGATCCAACGATTGACTGCGTTCTGAACCTGACAATACCAGCCGCCCATGCCGAAATCAGCCTGCGCGCGCTGGAGGCGGGCAAGCACGTCTATTCCGAGAAGCCACTGGTCATGAACCGAACGGATGGAAGGGCGATCCTGCACATGGCCTCGGAAAAGGGGCTGCTGGTCGGCTGCGCGCCCGACACGTTTCTGGGCGGTCGTTGGCAGACCGTTCGTCGGTTGATCGATGAAGGCGCGATTGGGAATCCAACAGGGGTTTTCGCCCATGTCGGTACCCACGGGACAGAACGCCACCATCCCAACCCGGATTTCTACTACAAGGCGGGTGGCGGGCCCTTGCTGGACCTTGGGCCATACTACCTGACTGCCATGATCTGTTGCCTTGGTCCCGTTGACCGCGTCGCAGGAATGGCGCGACGCACGTTCGACAAAAGGATGATCGAAAATGGCCCGCGCAACGGCGAATGGATGGATGTCGAGGTCGACACACACTCCCTGAGCCTGCTGCAGTTCTCATCCGGCGCAATCGGGTCGATGACCATGAGCTTCGACATCTGGGACAGCGAAGCGCCCCGGTTCGAGATTTATGGTGAAGACGGGACCATCAGCATCCCCGACCCTGACCCGGTTCATGGTGCCAATATCTTTCAAGGGGATGTCTGGCTGAAAACGCGGGAGACCTCGCGCTGGTCTCATCAGCCTCGTCCAACCGGTCGCGAAGACTGGCAGGTGGTCGACAACAAACACGGGTTTAACGAAGACAGCCGTGGCCTCGGCCTGTTGGATCTTGCCCTGGCGGCACAAGAAGGACGCCAACCCCGTGCAAGTGGTGCGCTGGCCTACCACGTGTTCGAGGTCATGGACGCGATTGAACGGGCACCGAAATTCGGTGCCTACCAGACAATAGAAAGCCGATGCGAAGCGCCTGCACCTCTGCCGTTCGATTTCCTGAACGATGAGAGGAAGGAGCTGGTCCATGCCGATTGAGACACTCGACTTTGCACAGCCATTCTTTCGCGTCCAGCACATCACTGATGAAGACAGAGTATCTGTCGAGGGTCGTGCCATTGTTCTGAACCTCGGGGGAAGGGACCTCGCGGTCGAGGATCAGACCGTTGCGCCGCTTTCGTCGGTGATCGTGCAGAACAGCACCGTCCAAAACGTGGAACGTGCGGTCATTGTTCATGGTTTCGACGACCAGGCCGATGACAATGCGCTGTTCGCATGGGTGAAGGATACATGGCCTTCAGCCTTTGATGTTCGCCAGGAAGAGCGTCTGCGCGGTGTCAGCCACTACATGTCGCCAAAGGTCTTCGTGGGTAACGTTGGACTGACCATGTACCACTCGGGCTCAGTTCCACTGAATGTCGGATTGCATAAGGATCATCCGTTCTGCCCGGTTCCGGGGTTTCGCGAAGTGCATACGCAAATCGTAGGCTTTGGCAAAATGCAGCAATGCCGCGAACGGGACGTTGAAACCCTTTATCTCGAAGAATTCATGGCCCCCGGCACGACGCACAAGCCGATGTATGACGCCGAAGGCAACTATCCCTGGCATCAGTACGAGACGATCACCCCCAGCATCTTCATGGCGGTTGAAATCCTGCCCGAAGGCGCACGGGCCCCGGACATGGAGGTTCAGAATGGCTGAGCGACTGCTACCCGAAACCCTGAATTTTGACGGTCCTTTCCCCCGCTTGTCTCGCCGTTTGCGGCTGGGCGTTGTTGGCGGTGGGCGTATCTCGGTCACGCAGGCAACGGCGGCCCGGATGACTGACCGGTGGGAGGTCGCCGCAGGTGCGCTCAGTTCTGACGCTGCGCGCAGCAAGGCGCGCGGGGCTGAGTGGTTCCTGCCAGCAGACAGGTGCTATGCGTCGTTCGACGAGATGGCGCAGGCCGAGGCGGCACGGCCTGATGGTGTGGACGCGGTGATGATCACCACCCCGAACCACGTTCATTTCGACGCGGCCAAAGCCTTTCTGGAGGTGGGTATTGACGTGCTGTGCGACAAGCCCCTGACCAATGAAGTCGCCGAGGCAGAGGGGCTTGAGGAGATCACCGCGCGCACGGGGCAGGTTTTTGCCGTCGGCTATGCGATGTCATGTTTTCCGGTCATCCGGCAGGCCAAACAAATCGTGGCCGAAGGCGGCATCGGCAAGATCAACCAGATCCATGTTGAGTTCATGCAAGACTGGATGACACCCGAAGATGTGGCCGATGCGCCTCATGTCAAATGGCGGCTGGACCCCAAGATTTCAGGTCCGACCAGCTGTGTCGGCGATATCGGCACCCACGCCGCGCATCTTGCCAGTTTTGTCTCGGGCCTGCCCATGACCGATCTGCGGGCCGAGTTCCATGTCTGCGGCGCGCCCAAGCCTTTGGAAGACACGGTATTCATGTTCACCCGCTATCAAAACGAGGTTCCGGGAACCTTGATGGCAACGCGCCTTGCCCCCGGAAACCGGGGCGGGTTGCGGTTGCGGGTCTTCGGCAGCGAAGGGGGCTTGGAGTGGGACCTTGAGAACTCGGAACGGCTGAAGTTCAATCGGTTTGGTGAGCCGGACCGTATCCTCAGTCGAGGTCACGGGCACGGCATCGGCCCCGGTGCGGAACGTCTGGTCCGGACCGCGCGTGGCTTCCCCGAAGGGATTATCGAAGCCTGGGCCAACCTTTATACGGAATTTGCCATAGCCGTGGCCGCGCGCCGGGATGGTGTCGCGATTCCGGCCAATTGGCTTACTTACCCCAGTGTTGAACAAGGCGCGGATGGTGTCCGATTCATTGATGCCTCTGTGCGCTCTCACCAGTCCGGAGGCGATTGGGTCACCATCTAAAGCCCTGCCAGCACTAAGGTCAAACACGCCCGGGCCGTTGTCCGGGCGTTTTCATTTTCTACTCAGCATTAAAAGTTGATATTTTTAAAAATATCAGATATTTTTTACTACGTGTGATGAATTTTAGATTCGCAGACACGTGGAGCTGTCATTCATGGTGAAACCCGAAGAGGCTGGCGCAAGCCCCTCTCTCTATTCCTTGGCGCATCTGACGCTGATTGGCTGTACGCCGCCCGAGCTGGTCTATATCGCCGCGCGGGCCGGGTACGATGCCGTCAGCCCCCGGTTCATTCCGATGCATGTGCCCGGTGAATTCACTCAATCCCCGATCGACAAGGCGCAGGTGCAGGCCACCAAAACAGCGCTTGCGACCACTGGCTTAAAGGTTCTGGATATCGAGATTGCGCGTATCACCGAAGATGTTGACCCACGCAGTTTTGAGCCTTCTCTGGAGATCGGCGGGGAACTGGGCGCCAAGCGCATGATCATGAGCGCGTGGACCAACACCCGCGATGATCGTGACTTTCTGATCGACGTCTATTCCGAGACCTGCGAACTGGCGGCTCCGTACGGGCTAACAGTGGACCTTGAGTTTCCAAGCTTCTCCCGCCTGCGCACCTTGGATGAGGCGCTGGATATTGTCCGCGCTTCGGACCAACCGAACGGCGGTATTCTGGTCGATACGCTCTATCTGCACCTCAGCCGTGTGGATTTGGGAGAGCTCTTGCACGTCCCCTCAGACCTGTTTCACTTCCTGCATATCTCAGACTGCCTGCCCGGCATCGCCGATACGCGCGAGGGCATGATCCAGCTGGCCCGTGATGCGCGGCTTTATCCCGGAGAGGGATGGATCGATTTCACCGGCATCATCGAACGGATGCCACCCGTAGACTATTCCATCGAACTGCCCAACCAAAGCCGCGTTGCCGAGTTGGGATATGAAGAACACGCGCGTCGCTGTCTCAGCCACGCCAAGCGAACATTCGGTGCGGCGCGGTCACAGCGCCGTATGCCCGTTGCAGCCATTCTAAAACACCAAGAGGATCACCATGGGCAAAGAGCTCACTGAAAACGACCGCAACATGGCGGGTGATATGCTGGCACGCGCCCACGCTGCCATGGCCGAGATCAAGGATTGGGATCAAGACCGGCTGGACCGCCTGTCTCAGGCCATTGCGTGGTATGCGGGGAATGAGAAGACCTTTACCCGTCTGGCCCAGCAAGGCGTGGACGAAAGCGGTATCGGAGATCGCGAAGGGCGTCCTGCAAAGCGGTTCAAGATTCACATGGTTTTGCGCGATGTCCTGCGCACGCCGTCGACCGGGATCGTCGAAGTCGACGAAGAAAAAGGGCTGGTGAAATACGCCAAACCCGCCGGTGTGATCGCATCCCTGATCCCGATGACCAACCCGGCGATGACACCGCCGGTAACTGGCGTGTCCGCCGCCAACGCCCGGAATGCGGTTATCTTCAGCCCGCACCCGCGAACCGCCCACACCACCTATGAAATGGTCGAAGTCATGCGTGCTGCTTGCCGTGCCGCCGGTGCCCCCGAGGATTTGTTTCAATCCATTCGCAAACCGTCGATCCCATTGACGCAACATCTGATGGAGATTTGCGACCTGACGCTGGCGACAGGTGGCAAGCCCATGGTCAAAGCGGCGTATAGTTCCGGACGTCCGGCCTATGGCGTTGGCGCGGGCAATTCGTCCATCGTCATCGATGAGACAGCCGATCTGGATATCGCCGCGCAGAATACGCGTATTTCAAAGACGTCCGACTTTGGCTCGGGATGTTCAGCCGACGGTAACATCATCATCCAGCGCTCGGTCTACGACGATATGGTCAAAGCGCTTGAAGCCGAAGGCGGGTATCTGTGTTCGGACGAAGAGAAGGCCATGCTCGAAGCAGCCATGTGGGACGAAAAGGGCAACCGCACGTTCCCGACCATCGCCTGTCCGCCGCAGCAAACGGCCAAAGTTGCCGGGTTCTCGATCCCCGAAGATCGCAAGTTTCTGATGGTCGAAAATCAGGGGCAAATCGGGCCGCAGCACAAGTTCTCTAAGGAGAAACTGACAACTCTGATGGCGCTTTACCATTTCGACACGTTCGATGATGCGCTGGATACAGTCCGCCAGATCTACAACACCGGGGGCAAGGGCCATTCCTGCGGCATCTACAGCCACAATGACGATCACATCGACCGGCTCGCGCGTCTGGCTCCGGTCAGCCGCATGATGGTGCGGCAGCCTCAGTCCAAGGCCAACGCCGGTGCATGGACCAACGGTATGCCCATGACCAGCAGCCTTGGTTGCGGCATCTGGGGCGGCAACATCACCAATGAAAACGTCACCATGAAACATATGATGAATTACACCTGGGTCAGCCGTCCGATCCCCGAGGATCGCCCCTCGGAGCCGGACCTGTTCGGTGAGTTCTACGGGCAGGAGGTCGCATGATGGACGGAGCGAAACTGGACGGCAAAACCGTCGCCGAACATATCGTTGATTTCCTCGAACGCCGTGACGTCAAGCATGTGTTCGGGCTTTGTGGCCACACGAACATCGCGGTTTTGGCCGCGTTGGCCGAAAGCCCGATTGATTTCGTCACGGTGCGCCATGAACAAATCGCCAGCCACGCGGCGGATGCATATGCCCGCGTGACGGGCAAGGCCTCGGTGGTTTTGTCACACCTCTCCCCAGGTTTGACAAACTGTGCCACCGGGGTCGCCAATGCCGCGCTGGACTGTATCCCGATGGTTGTGATCGCAGGCGACATTCCCACGCATTACTACGGCAAGCATCCGCATCAGGAGGTGAACCTGCACGCAGACGCCGCCCAGTGGGAGATCTATCGCCCCTTCGTCAAACGTGCCTGGCGGGTGGATCGCGCGGACCTGATGGCCGAAATCTTGGAAAAGGCGTTCCATCTGGCTGAAAGCGGCCAGCCCGGGCCGGTGCTGGTCAATGTGCCGATGGACATCTTCTCCGAGGTGATCCCCTCGGACAGTTTCGACCGTATCCGCGACAACACGCGCGCGCTCAAGAAACCGTCGATTGACGATGAAACAGCGCGAGAGACTGTCGAAGCACTGGCGAAGGCCGAAAACCCGGTCGCTTATGTCGGCGGCGGTATCCTGTTGGCACAGGCTAGCGAGGAGTTGCGCGAGTTTGTTGAACATATGGGCCTGCCCGTCGCGCATTCCCTGATGGGCAAGGGCGCATTGCGGGACGACCATCCGCTGGTGCTGGGTATGACCGGGTTTTGGGGCACCGAGTTGGTGAACCAGTCCTGCCTGAATGCGGATTACATCTTTGCCGTAGGAACAAGGTTCAAAGAGGCTGATTGTTCCAGTTGGTACCCCGGTTATACGTTCAACATTCCCGGCTCAAAGGTCATTCATATCGACATCGAACCGCAGGAAATCGGCCGCAACTATCCCACCGAGATCGGCGTCGTCGCAGATGCCAAAGCCGCGCTGCGCGTTCTGACCCGCGTTGCCCGCGAGATGTATCCCGACGGCTTCAACCGTCCCGCGCTGGAACAGAAGATCGCTGACTTCCGAACGGAGTTCAAAGCGTGCAACTTGGACATGGTGACCTCAACAGCCTTTCCGATGATGCCCGAACGTATTCTGGCGGATACGCGCAAGGCCCTGCCCGAGGATGCCATTATCACCACGGATGTTGGGTGGAATAAAAACGGGGTAGGGCAACAATTCGATATTCTGAGCCCCGGTTCGATCCTGACGCCGGGCGGGTTCGCGACGATGGGCTTTGGCCCCCCGGGCGCGATCGGCGCGAAACTGGCAGCACCCGATCGCGTGGTGATCAGCCTGGTTGGCGATGGTGGATTTGGTCAGAACCCTTCGATGCTGGCGACGGCTGTTGAGCTTGATCTGGGCATCATCTGGCTGGTGATGAACAACAACGCCTTCGGCACCATCGCAGGTCTGCAAAAGGCGCATTACGGTCTGACCTATGGCACAACCTTCCCCGGATCAGCTGCCGCACCCGCCAACGGACCGGGCTATGCCGAGATTGCGAGGGCCTATGGTGCGGAAGGGCATAGGCTGAGCGCCGCTGATGAGTTGTTGCCCGCGTTGGAAGCAGCAATCGCCAGCGGCAAGCCAACCGTGCTCGACGTGCCAATGATCAACAACCCGACGCCAACGACCGGGCACTGGAACATCTTGGACATATACTCGCCTGACAAAGACGTGTCGCACGTCGCGACTTGACGAAACTGGGCGCGCTCAGACGCGCCCAGTCTCTTGTGCCAATGCTCATCCATGTTTGGCGAAATTTTAATCGCTTTTGCGATTGCAAGTGCATCTTCAAGTTTGACGCCAAAGTAGCGAAGGTATTGTGAACGTCGGCTTCCTGCAATCTGGCCCGTCTACGGATCACCCAACCGGCTTATAAACAACCGCGTCGATCTCGACTTTGGCGTCGACCATGATTTGCGAGCGGACAGTGGATCGGGCGGGGCCGCCATTGGGGAAATAGCTCGCGTAGACCTTGTTGAAGGTCCAGAAGTCACGTGGATCGTCCAGCCAGACGCCGACCTTGGCGATGTCCTCCAGCGTACAATCGGCAAGTGCCAGAGCGGCGATCAGGTTTTCCATGGTTCTTCGGGTTTGCGCCTCGATGCCGCCGGGTTCGATTTCGCCGTTTTCCTGCATCGCGACCTGGCCCGAGATGAACACGAAGTCCCCGGCCCGGACTGCGGGCGCAAAGGGTAGTGGCTGGCCGCCTGCTCCGGTTCTGTCATCGCCCAGGCGTTGGATTGTTTTCTCAGACATTCAGGTTATTCCTTCTGTTAACTCATCTGGGTAGGGGATGGGGGCGACGGCGCCAAAGCCCGTGGTCGACAGTGCGGCGCCGCGGTTGGCAAGCTCGGCGGATGTCAGCGCGTTCTGGGTGCGCAGGTAGGTGGACAGGAAAATGCCGTTGAAACAGTCACCGGCTCCGGTGGCGTCTACGGCATCGACCTTGAACCCGGGCAAGCTGTGGATGCCGTCACCTTGCGACAGCGCGACGCCGTCCGACCCCAGCGTGAGGGCCACGATTTCAGCCCCTAGATCATGGTAGAAACCGATGATGTCTGCGGGGCTGTGAAGACCCGTCAATTGCCGTGCGTCGTCCAGTCCGGGTAACGCGATCCGGCAGTTTCGCATTGCGTCATGCGTGACCGCGCGCGCCTGTTCCAGCGGCCACAGGGCTGTGCGCAGATTGGGATCGATGGCAACCGGGACGCCAGCGGCGCGCGCGGTGCGGATGGCGTGCTGCGTTGCCGCGCGCAGCTCGTTGCTCACCCCGAGACTGATGCCGGAGGTATAGAACATCCCGGCATTTGCGATGGCTTCCTCGGGCACGTCGCGCGGGGTCATCCGGCTCGCGGCAGAACCCTTTCGGCGATAGACGAACCAGTGTCCGCCTTCGTCGTGGAAGACAAAGTACATACCGGTCTCACCATCAGGGACCTGCGCCACATGGGTATGATCCACCCCTTCGCGTGACCATAAATCCTTTAGTTGCTCGCCAAAGTGATCAGCCCCAACGCTTGAGATCAGTGCGCTTTTAGTACCCTGCCGGGCCGCCGCCACCGCCACGTTCGAGACATCGCCACCAAAGCCGCTTTGGAACGTGCCGTCCGGTTGGGCGTTCAGTTCAAACAGGGGCTCGCCCAGACAGATCAGGTCACTCATCGCGCCGTCCCCAACGCATCACTGCACTTTCCCCCGTGCGACGACCGGCAAAGGACCAAGGTGGCTGTTGCCGCGAACGGATTCGACCTGATCCACCATATTGGTCACCACGCAGGCGTGGTTCGGGATGATCCAAAGGCGGTCGCCAACCTTGAGGTTGATCTTGTCGGCTTTCAAAACGCCGTGCTCTTCGGACAGGCCCTGAACCAGAATGTCTGGTCGGCCCAAAACATATCCGTGCCCCTCCAACCCCAGCAGATCGGATGTCAGCACTTTGGACCCGGCATCGATCACGGCGCGGTCAGGCGCAGGAACCGAGATCACAGTGGTCAGAACGCTCAGGGCGCACTCATCCCAAGTACAAATACCCCGCGCCTGCAACGAGCGGTCGTTGTAGACATAGGTGCCGATCCGGTATTCGGTCGCAACCGGTACGTCCTGCGCCCGCCACATTCCCGGAGAGCCGCCGTTCGAGATCACGCTGACCGTCAGCCCCGCCTGTTCGATCCGGGTTTTTGCGGTGCTGAGCCAGTCCTGAACCGCGCCTTCCTGCCCAACCGGCGGATAGGTCATGAGACCTCGGAACGTCAGGCCGGGCTTGTTCTCGATGTAACGGGCCAGTTCACACGCCTGCGCGGGCGAGGTCACGCCGCAGCGTGCGGCACCCGTGTCGCATTCCACCAGCACGCCCAATGGCTTGGAGGTATCCGCGAAAAACCGCGACAGCCCGTCTACCGTTTCCGTGTTGTCGGCCACAACGGTTAGGCGCGTCTTCTCAGCCAGCGCGCGCAGGCGGGACAGTTTCGTGTCACCGAGGATGTTGTAGGTGATCAGCACGTCGTCAATGCCACCCTCACTAATCATCGCTTCGGCCTCGGTGACCTTCTGGCAGGTGATGCCAATGGCCCCGGCCTGCATTTGCCGATTGGCCAGCAAGGGAAGCTTATGCGTTTTGATATGGGGCCGCACGGCCAGCCCGTATTTCGCGCAATGGGCCTGAAAGCGGTCGATATTGGCCTCGGCGATGTCCAGATCGATCAGAACCGCCGGAGTGTCGATTTCGGGAAAGATCATTCTGCGGCCTCCTTGTGGGGGTCTTCGACAATCGGCCAGATCGCGCGTGTCAGATTTTTGTAGGGCGTCTTGGTCGGATCGTTCGGATAGGGGCCTTCGACGGCGGCATAGATGATTTCACTTGCGACGTCGGAAAACGCGCCGTGGAAATGGTTTGTCGATTTCACCACCAGCACCTTCTTTTGCGAGATGTCGATACCCAGATTGGTGAACAGATCGGGCGAAAATGCCTGACTGCGGTTCGAATTCAGAACCACCTGAATCCCGCCCAGTTGAATGACTGAACAATCGCCCATCGGAACAACGGATGCGCCAAAGCTTTGCACTGCGTTACGCTGGTTGCGCAGGACCTTGACCGTGGCGTCGATTGGGTTGCCCGCTAGAGCGGAGGTTTTGCCGCCAAAGCGCAGGTCAAATTCCGCGCCTTCCCCGGCAGCGTGACACAGGCGTACGGCCATCGGGTCCCAGATCGTGCCAAATGCAATCGAGGTCATATTGCGCGCGATGGCCTGTTCGAGGATCAGGGTTGAATCGCCTGCCACGCCGCCGCCGGGGTTGTCCCAGACATCGGCCACAACAACGGGCCCGCGTGGGGCCTGTGCCGCTTTGGACAAGGCCTCGGCAGGGGTTAGGTAGTCTGGCTTGGTCTGGCCCCGAAAGGAAAACAGCTCTGCCCCCAGATTGCGGGCGATGCGATCTGCCTTGGACGGGTCATTGTCGGTCAGCACGATGATCTTGGCCCCCAAATCCGGCGAGTCCCCGGCCATGAAGCCATGAATGACCGAGGCCGACAGAACCTCGCCTTCGGTCTCCATCTGCTTGATCCGGTCCACGAAACTGCGCATGGGTTCCTGACTGGTCGGCAGGACATCCAGCATCCGGACATCGTAAACCGAAATGACGGGCCGGATATCGCTCTTGATCGCGCGCAGGGTCAGGTCGACGCAGGTTTCGCCCGCTTCGACAAAATCGGTGTGGGGAAATTCCTTGAACACGGTGATGACATCCGCATTGTCGACCCGTTTCCGGCTGAGATGGCTGTGCGGGTCGAAACTGGCTCCGATGACCGTATCCGGCCCGACAATATCCCGAATGGCTTCGATCAGCACACCTTCGCAATCCAGACACCCTTCGGCGATCATCGCGCCATGCAGCCCCAGAACGACCCCGTCCAAGGGCAGCGCGGCTTTGACCTGATCCAGCACTTCCTGCTTTAGCCGCTGCCATGTTTCCTTGTTCAGCAAACCGCCGGGCTCGGCCCAGGTGGCGGTGCCTTCGATCAGCTCCAGCCCACCGGATTGCGCCCGTTTCCGCAACGCCGGGAACACGGCACTGCACAGGGTTGGCGTCTCGGGGTGTTGGCCGGGTGGTGCGTAAAAGCTCTGCTCAAAATCCGAGAAATCCGTGCGCAGGGGAGAAAACGTATTTGTTTCGGTCGCAACGGACGCACAAAAGACGCGCATGTTCATTCCAATTCGCTGGTGAGGTCGGAGGCCGTATCGCGGCCCCCGACATAAGGTGCTGCCGGTTGTCTCCGGCAGTCTGGGAGGATCAGTCGAGATACGAGGCGCTGTTGGCGCCATCGACCGCAGCCTTGAAGCTGGTCAGCAGTTCATTGGCCTTGTCGTCGAGATTTTCCTGAACATGCGCCTCGAACGCGGGCTGCGTTGCTGCGGCCATCGCGGCGCGCTGTTCGTCATTCAGCGCGGTCACCTGAATCTGGTCCATCAGCCCCGCAAGCCCGCGGTCCGACGCTTCGATGATGCGCGACAGGCCACGGCTGGCGGTGACGCAGTTTTCGGCGGCGGTGCGGATCGTGGCCTGTTCAGCCTCGGACAGGCTTTCAAAGAACGCGCGGTTGATCATGAAAGTATAGGGCGAGAACAGGTGGTTGGTCAGTGTCAGGTATTGCTGCACCTCGGCGAAGTTGGCGAAAGAGATGATCGGAACCGGGTTCATTTGTCCGTCGATCACGCCGGTCTGAAGCCCGGAATAGACCTCGCCCCAGGACAGCGGATAAGCCTCGGCCCCCAGCGCCTGCACGATCTTCTGGTGTGACGGCAGGGTCATGGTGCGGATACGGATGCCGTCGAAATCCTTCAGGTCCGCGATCGGCCGTTGCGAGTTGGTGACGGCAAAGAAACCTCCGGTATCCGGGAAACCCAGCACGACAACATCGCCCAGTTCGGCCTCTATATCGGCGGCCAGAGCTTCGCCGAATTCGCCATCGAACACCTCATAGGTCGCGGCATTGCCGTTGAAGGCAAACGGCAGGTTCAGCACATCGATGCGCGGGTAGTAACTGGCCAACGCACCGGTCGAGGTCAGCGTCGCCTGAATGATCCCGTCGCGCACCTGCTGCACATGCTCGGCTGCCGATCCCAGCTGGTTCGAGCCGAAGACCTCAACCGACACGCTGCCATTGGTGCCCGAGGTCACAAGGTTTGAAAACACCGCCGTACAGGCATGTGCCGGGTTTTCAAACGGGTCGGTCTTGTTGTCATGGCCGAACTTGATGACACCACCTTCGGCCAGCGCCGTGCTGGCCATCATGGTCGCTGTCATCGCGACGGTTGTGAGCAGTTTTTTCATGTTATTTCTCCTGTTGGTTTGGTTTTGATGAGTTCGTCACTGGGCAAAGCCCAACATCCGGGGCAGCCACAGGGCCGCGTCTTCCCAGAAGGCAAAGACAAAGAGGATGCCAATTTCCGCGATCAGAAACGGGAAGAGTTTCAGCGATATCCGTTCCAGCCGTTCACCCGTCACCGAGGACAACACGAACAGGCAGGCCCCCACAGGTGGCGTCATCAGCGAGATATTCAGGGCCAGCACGAAAATGATCCCGGCATGGATCGGCTCGAGCCCGACCTGCTGTGTCAGCGGCACCAGAACCGGGGCAAGGATGATCAGGATCGCGGTGATATCCATCACCATGCCGACGATCAGCAACAGCCCGATGATGATGGCGATGACGGCATACCGGTTGTCGGACAGGCCCAGAACGGTTTCGGCGATCAGTTGCGGGATGCGCTCAAAGCTCATCCACCAGCCCAGAATGCCCGCGAAGGCGATAATGACAAAGATCACACCGGTGATACGCGCCGTGCGCACCAGCATCCGGTAGAAGCCTTTGAACGTCAGCGTCCGGTAAACAAAGATACCGATGAACAGCGCATAGGCGACAGCGATCGAGGCCGCTTCGGTTGGTGTAACGATACCGCCCAATATGCCGCCCAGAATGATCACCGGCATCGCCAGAGCGGTCAGCGAAGATACGAAAGTCTCCCAGACCTCGCGCGGGGTGGCACCGCGCAGGGCTTTGGGCAGGTTTTCGCGCTTGCCGCCGATGGCGATGACGGCCATGCACACAAGGCAGATGACCAGACCCGGCAAGACCCCGGCAGCGAACAGACCGGCAATCGACACACCCATCAGCGAGCCATAGACCACCATCAGCCCCGAGGGCGGAATGGTCGGGCCAATGATCGACCCCGCCGCCGTGACGGCACAGGCATAGTCGCGCCTGTAACCCTCTTTCACCATGGCAGGCACCAGCGTCCGGCCAAAGGCTGCCGCGTCCGCCGTGGCCGAGCCTGTCAGACCCGCGAAGAACACCGATGCCAGCATGTTCGTGTGCGCCAGCCCGCCGCGAAACCGACCCACCAGAACCTGCGCCAGCTTTACAAGGCGGCTGGTGATCCCGATGTCGTTCATGATCTCGCCCGCCAGAATGAAAAAGGGCATGGCGAGAAAGGGAAAGATGTTGAGCCCATTGAAGACCTTGCTTGGCCCGATGGCCAGAAACTGGGTGCCGCCCATATCGATCAGGCCAACGACTCCGGCCAGACCGATAGCGAACCCGATGGGCATTCCAAACAGGATGAGGGCGACGAATGTGACGGCGACAATCACGACATATCCTCCACCTCATGGGGAAAAGGTGGTTCGTCGATCTGAGCGCCCAGATCCCTAAACAGGACCAGCACCAGTTGCACCGCCGACAAGGCCGCCGCCACGGGAATGGCTGCATAGAACGGGGCAAGGCTTGCGCCGAAGATCATGGCCTGCCTCGGCGCTCCGCTTTGGGCAAAGCTGATGCCGAACCAGGCGACATACAGGAACAGGGCCAGCGCCAGAATGTCCATCACGATCAACAAAAGGCGTCGAACCGGGCGCGGCAGCACCATGACAAACGCCGTAAGCCCGATGTGATCGCGCCGCGCGATCCCCGAGGACACCGCCAGCAGCGACGCCCAGATCATCAGGTACCGCGCCAACACCTCGGGCCACGGCAATTGCCAGTGAAAGTAATAGCGGTCGATGACACCCAGCCAGACATCCAGAACCAGGGCCAGCATCAGCGCGGCAACGATCCCCTCGATGACAGAGTTTATCCGCGCGCTTGCGTCGGCAAACCAGTTGGACATTCGCATCCCTCCCAAGATCGCGAATCTGTAACTGAGTTTCAGTTTGCGTGGGAATCGACGTCAAATCAACGAAAAAATGTTACTGAGTTACGACATTTTGCTATACATTCCCCAATTTCCCGGCATTTCTTGTTTGCTCACAAGAAATTGTGTAACTAAGTTTCATGAAAATGCAGAAAGGCCAAACCGTGCCGAACGACGACCAACCCTCCGGCCAGAACGAATTCCCGCCCCACAAAGGGCGCTCGGGCGCTGTGGATTTGATCTCGGCCCTGCACAGCGGTCAGATCAAGCTGGCCGTTCAGGAACAAAAGGTCGCGGACTATGTCAAAGAGCACCTGAACGACATCAGCGCCATGGCGATTGGCGATCTGGCCGAGCAATGCGCGGTCAGCAAGCCAACGGTCGTCCGGTTCTGCCGCAGCCTTGGCTGCGAAGGGTTTCGGGACTTCAAACTGCGTCTGGCGCAGAACATCGCGGTCAGCGCGCAATACCTGTTTGGCAATCCCGGCAACGCAGGATCGGACGCGGATACCGCCATAGATCAGGTGCTTGGTGCCATGTTCACAACCATGGAGACCATGCGCCGTCAGGTCGATACAAACGCATTGGAAGCGGCCCGAGACGCCTGTCTGGACAAGCGCCAGATCCTGTTTTCCGGCATCGGCGGCGGGTCATCCTTTGTTGCGCAGGAAGCGTCCAACCGGTTTTTCCGGCTGGGCATCCCGTCCTTTTTCACCAATGACAGCTATGTCCTGCAAATGCGAGCCGCGTCTCTGCGGGCCGAGGATGTGCTTTTTCTAGTCTCAGCCAGCGGCGAAGCGGACGCAATCGTAGCCGCGGCCGAAGTCGCCAACGGTTATGGGGCAACAACGATCTGCATCACCCGGCCAAATACGCGACTGGCCAATACCTCAAAGATCGCCCTGCTGACCGACCTGCCGGAAGACAGCGACATCTACAAACCAACCGCGTCCCGATACGCCCATCTTGCAATCGTCGATGCACTAGCAATGACCGTGGCGCAAGAGATGACGGACGAGACCAAAGAGAACCTGCGGAGGATCAGGGCATCCCTCACCGCTTATCATGGACGAACAGGCCCGCAGCCGCTGGGGGATTGATCCAGCGTGGAACAGTACCACGTTCTTCCGTTTGTGTTTAAGGCGCTGACTTCCCCCACGGGCGACCCTAATAGACTGCACCTTGTCCTAAGCTGCGCCTGCTTGCCGCACCACCATTGTTGAATAGCGTTGCCTCGCCCCATTCCCACGTTCGCTACGCGGTAGCCTACCGAGAACAGGCGGCTTCGCCGTCTGAACAGAAAGTCAGCGTAGGTGCTGGATGAAAGACGTGAGGCGAAAATGGCGAGGTGTTACCTTTTTTGCGACTAAAAGGTCTTTCATCTGATCAGGGCGGTTCGATAACCGCCACAGCTTCAACGTCAGTCATTGTGCCGCTTCTGAAAACCAGATCACCAGGATCGGTGCAGCAGGTCGAATGTCTCAGCTATCATCGGGCTATCCTTGTGCCGTTCCAACGCCACGAAACACAGGCAAGCAGGAACTGACACGGAATTGCAGACAGCAAGTCCGAAGGATTGTTTTTGATGGAGCGCGATGGAGTCGCGGCAGAGGCTCAGGCCAATGCCGGATCTTACCATTTCAAGCATCGAAGCTTCTTGATCCACCAAGGCGACCACGTTCGGGCGGCTGTCCTGACTTTCGAAAACCTTGGCCAGAAGGCGATGGTGGACAGAGGCTTCGGGGGTGCCAATCCAAGGCAGGGCTGCAAGCGAAGACCAGTCGGAGCTTTCCACCTGCTTCTGCCAACCAGCAGGCCCGATCACGCGATAGGTGAAATCGGCCAGCTTTATGGCGTGCACCGGATCGCCTCCGTCCAACTCGATGCTGGAAAGGTCATCGGGTCCACACAGGTAGAACCCCGCATCGACCCGACCCCGCCTGAGCCATGTCAGGATGTCTCCGCTGACCCCATGTACCAGTTCGGTTTCGATGCCCGGATGCTCGGCGCGCAGATGTGCCAACAGACGGCCCAACCGAATGAACTCCGGGTCGACGATCGTGCCGATTGTCAGTTTTCCACTCAGGCGACCGACGCGCTGGCGGGCGCTGCGGTGGAAGTCACTGACTGCATCGAGAACTCTTTGCGCCTTCGCTAGGACCGCCGCTCCGTCATGGGTAATCTGCAACCCGGTCGGCGTTCGGTTGAACAGCGTAAGCCCCGTCTCTTCACCAAGACGCTTGATCTGATGGCTGATGGCCGGTTGGGTCAGGTTCAACACCTCGGCTGCGCGTGAAACGCTGCCTTCACGAGCCACCGTCACAAAGGCCAGAATGGTGTTAATGTTCGAAAACCGGTCCATATAAAATTTACTAATATGGCATTGTGCGAATTGTCATTAGCTTTTTCTGTAAGCGCGCTTCAGAAATCATCAAAACCGGCTTGCCTTAGGTCACCACGAACCAAGACGGTTCATCGCTCCGCCTGCGGCACAGTTGGCAATGAAACGACAGAACAGGTGGAAGACGAACATGTCTGACGGCGCTAACAGGTTCGACTATATCGTGATTGGTGGCGGATCAGCCGGATGCCTGATGGCCAACAGGCTGAGTGCTGACCCGAAGAACCGGGTATTGCTGCTTGAGGCGGGCAAGCCCGATACCTATCCGTGGATACACATCCCGGTTGGCTATCTCTACTGCATTGGCAACCCGCGCGCAGACTGGATGTACAAGACCCAGCCAGCCAAAGGTTTGAACGGACGCAGCCTGCTTTACCCGCGCGGGAAGACGCTCGGCGGGTGCTCCTCGATCAACGGGATGATCTATATGCGGGGCCAAGCCCGCGACTATGACAACTGGGCCAAGCTTACCGGTGAAGAGGCCTGGAGTTGGGAAAACTCGCTGGCCGACTTTAAGGCTCATGAGAACCACTACAAGCTGGACGATGGCGCCGACCCGCACACCGGCGACAACAGCCGGTTTTCCGACCTGCATGGACATGGCGGTGAATGGCGGGTCGAAAAACAGCGTCTGCGCTGGGATGTTCTGGACAGTTTTGCCGATGCTGCGGTCGAAAACGGCATTCCAAAGACCGATGATTTCAACGCAGGCGACAATGCCGGGGTGGGCTATTTCGACGTCAACCAGCGCGCGGGGTGGCGATGGAATACCTCCAAGGCGTTTCTGCGCCCCGCCAAGTCGCGTCAGAACCTGACAATATGGACCGAGGCGCAGGTCGAGAAGCTGACCTTTGAAAAAGGCGAAGACGGTCGATTGCATTGCACCGGAGCGGTCGTTCACCACAAAGGACAACCCATTGCGGTTGCGACCTCAAAAGAGGTGGTCCTGTCGGCTGGTGCCGTGAACTCACCGCAAATCCTGCAACTGTCGGGGATTGGTCCGGCGGCCCTTTTAAAAGAGCATGGGATAGATGTGGTGATGGATGCGCCCTATGTGGGCGAAAATCTGCAGGATCACCTGCAAATCCGTGCGGTTTACAAGGTCAAGGGCACCAAGACGCTGAACACCTTGGCCAATTCCCTTGTAGGTAAGGCCAAGATCGGTCTGGAATATGTGCTGAAACGCTCGGGCCCGATGAGCATGTCGCCCAGCCAGTTGGGTGCTTTCACCCGTTCGGATCCGACGCGCCCGCACGCCAATCTCGAATACCATGTCCAGCCGCTGAGCCTTGAGGCGTTTGGTGAAGACCTGCATGATTTCCCCGCTATCACCGTCAGTGTTTGCAACCTGAACCCGACCAGCCGTGGGCATGTCCGCATCGCGTCTTCGGATTTCCGTCAGCCGCCCCAGATCACGCCCAATTATCTGGACACAGACGAAGATCGGAAAGTGGCCGCCCAAAGCCTGCGGCAGGTGCGCGAAATCATGGCTCAGCCCGCTATGGAAGCTTACGAGCCAGAAGAATTCAAACCGGGCATCCAATATCAAACCGATGAGGAACTGGCCCGGTTGGCAGGCGACATTGCCAGCACGATCTTTCACCCAGTTGGTACGATCAAGATGGGCCGCGAGGACGATGAAACCGCCGTTCTCGATCCGCATCTGCGCATGAAGGGCGTGGCCGGCCTGCGCGTGGTCGATGCCTCTGTCATGCCAGGGATCACAAGTGGCAACACCAACTCACCCACGATCATGATCGCAGAAAAGGCCGCAGGCTGGATGCTGGCGGGCCAATAAGACACGTCGACATGCGGGTATAAGAGTTTCCGGGAGGACCCATGCGCAATTCGTTTTCCAATCTTCCGCTAACCGGCGTGAAGGTCGTCGATTTCGGTCAGTACATCGCGGGCCCTGCTGTTGCGATGTTGCTGGGCGATCTGGGCGCAACCGTGGTTCATATCGACCCACCTGACGGCCCGATGTGGGACAGCCCGGCTAATGCTGCTCTGAACCGAAACAAGGTGATCGTAAATCTGGACCTCAAGACACCAGAGGGGTTGGACAGGGCCAAGACGCTCTGCGCCGAGGCCGATATCATCGTCGAGAACTTCCGCCCCGGGAAACTGGCCGCGCTTGGAATAGACTTTGCGGCAATGCGTGACGAAAGGCCCGAGCTGATCACGATCTCAATCCCCGGTTTTGCCTCGAACGACGAAGAACGGCGCGAGTTGCGTGCCTATGAAAGCATCGTCGCGGCAAGTTCCGGCGTGTTTACCGACATGGGGCTGAATCGGGTTTTGATGGGGCTGAACCCGTCATTTTCTCCTCTGCCGCTTGCCTCGGCTTACGCGTCGCAGATCGCGGCTTCTGCCACGGTGTTGGCTCTGCAGTCCCGTCAGGTGACTGGCCTTGGCGACCAGATCGAAGTTCCCTTGGCAGCCGCCGTGATGGAGGGGCTCTGCTACAACTCGATCAAGGTTGAAAACATGCCCGAGCGCTATCTGACCCAGCGCGAGGTCGAGATTGAACGCCGGCGCATCGAAGGCCTGCCGATGAATGTTACATATGAAGATCTGCAGGAGTTGCTGGACCCGTTCTTCCGAAGCTACATGTGCAAGGACGGGCGCATGTTCTATGTGGTCTGCCCCAGCCATAAGAACCACGCCCGCCGCTGTCTGGAAGTGCTCGGCATTTATGACGAGTTGGTCGCGGACGGGCTGACGTCAGAAGAAGACACCTACAAACCATGGTCGGAATGGGAACACGACACCTCGCTGGGTGTCTATCCGATGCCGAAGTTCTGGGCCGACAAGATCGCCGCGCGGATGAAAGAGGTCTTCATGACCCGCACATCGCACGAGTGGAAGAAAATGTTCGGCCGTGGGCTGATCCCCGGCGCGCCGCAGCGCTGGCTGCAGGAATGGATTCACGACGAATATGCCGAGACCTCGGGGCTGATGATCGACGTTCACGACCCGATCTACGGGGACATGACGCAACCTGGCCCGGTGGTTTGGATGGAAGAAAGCGGTGAAGAGGCATTGCAGCCCGAGCCCCGCCGATGGGTCGACTTCGACGAAGCGCTGAAACTATTGCAGAAACACCGCACCGAGATCCCAGCCCCTTCTGACACAGCCGCCAGGGAAGGCTGGCTGTCCGGCGTGCGTGTTCTGGACCTGTGCAATGTGATCGCGGGCCCGCATTCGGCCAGCTATCTGGCACGCTTCGGGGCCGAGGTGATCAAGCTCGACCCATCGGTGCCGATGTATGACAGTTGGAACACCGTCATCTATGGCATGTCGCAGATGCGCGGCAAACGCTCTGTTCTGGCCGATATCACCTCACATCACGGACGCCGGGTATTCGAAGACCTTGTGAAGTCTGTCGATGTCATCGTTTGGAACGCACCCGACAATCAGATCAGGAAAATGGGTCTTGATGCTGACAGCCTGCGCAAGCTCAACCCGGATGCGCTGTTCTGCAAGCTCGATTGTTTCAGCGGTGTCCGCCGGGGCACGCGGACCGATTACATCGGCTATGACGATCTGGTTCAGGCGACAACCGGCATCATGCTGCGCTTTGGTGGTGCCATGGACCGACCAGAGGAGCACGCCCATGTGGGCACGATCGACGTTATGTGCGGATTTGGTGGCGCGCTTGGCGTAGCGGCAGCCCTTTATCAAAAATACCGCTTCGGTCGGATTGGGCGCGGGCGCACCTCGCTCAGTTCCAATAGCGGCCTTTTGCAGATCCCCTTTGCTTTTGATTACAAGGGCCGTGGGCTATTTGACGAGCCATCAGGCCCCGAGGCAAATGGCTATGATGCATTGACCCGGTTCTATAGCACCGCATCAGGTCGCTACGTCCTGCTCAGCGCCTACGAAGCCGACCTACCGAGGTTCCGCAAAGTCGAAGGCTTGGAGGATTTGCCTGATCTGCCAGAAGAAGACCGCGCCGCCTATCTGGCGACGGCTTTCCAATCCCTGCCTGCGTCGGATTGGGTGGAAAAGCTGCGCGCCGCCGATATCGGCGTGGCAATCTGCGAAAACCTTGACGCCTTGCGGGCGAGGAATTCACGCGTGGCGGATGGCACACCGGGCACCGAAAACGGCAGCTACTCTTTCTCGATTTATCCCGATCACCCCAGCGGGCATGAAGTCACACAGCTTGATCCCTACGCGGTGCGCCCAACCCGTGCAAAGGTTTTTGCCGTCGAGCCATCCGAGAAGTTCGGTACTTCAACCCGCACGATCCTCGGTGAAATTGGCTATTCGAGCGAGGCCATCGAAGTGATGATCAAATCCCGCGATGTCGCCGAGTCTTGGAGTGAGGAATACCTGCCGAGCTAGGTGAATACCCGGGTCGATTGTCGCTGGGAGTAGAGGCAAGTCCATTTTGCAATTGGTGGCCTATTTCGGACCCTAGGCTTGCACTCCAAATGCCGCGTTTGCAGTCCGTATTGCCGCCGTTCGCTTTATCTTTCCTTTCCTATCGGCGGAAATTGGTCCGGAGTGCAGCCTTTACCGCCATCAGGGTGACACCGACCTGTCGGGATTCCTGCCGCAGGCTTGAAGCCGTGCGATGTGCCTTCAGATAGGTTGCATCGATCATGATAGCCTTGTGATCGGAAAGCTCGGCGGTCAGCCCTTCCATGATCCGGGCAAACACACCCTGTTTTCAGCGGCGCTCTGACCAATGGCGTTTGCCACTTACTTTCAACGCTCACAGCGGTCGTGAAGTGTATGTGGCGGGCGGAGCGTCCGACCATCTCCTGCCGTTGCGACTGAAGAAGATAACCCCCGCACCATGTGCCTTTCATCCATGCATGGCTTGCCATGACCCTTGGGAAGTATAGACTCAATCTAGCCATCTGCTCGTCGGTCAACCAAAGCAAGTTGCTCATCTCGCCTCCTGAAGTTCAGAGTTTTGATAATCTCGGCGCGTCGAGGGCAACCAAATCAATGGGTCCAGATCCCAGCGAACTGGCAAAACGCCGCGACGAAAACACTGTGGAAACAGGCTTGACCAATCATTTTCGACATCGACAAAGATCCACGGCTGGACAGTCAAGTTTTAGTTGACTGACTAAAGCTCGATATTCGCTCGAAGCTCAGGCCATGTCGCGCATAGTATTCACGCAGGCGTTCGTAGGCTTTCCTGCCTGGGCGCAAACCCAAAAAATCCAACGCATTTTTCTGGAAGAAACGGTGCTTTTGCGCTTCGTCAAATCCGGCGGCATCAAGTAATGCGTTCATTCTGTCCGGATACCGCGCGTAGCGTGGCGTTCGGCTTAGAGCAGCGAAGTCACTGCCATACATTAACCGGTTACAGTCTTCGTCATAGTCATCGACGAAATCGCGTAAACCTCTGGCATATTTACTTAAGTTGTTCTTCCAAAGCAGGATGTCCCCTAAATCAGAGATATCGGCATAAACAGCTCGATCAGGAAGATTCATTGTCTTCCCAAACTCATGTGTCCATTTTGGAAGCTCCCCTTTTTTATTCGGCTTAAGTCCAACATTGTGCGCAAGACAAATTCGAAGTTTCGAAAACTCATGCTTTTTGAGTACTGGCCGCCAGTATTTTGGATTAGCCCGTTTGCCCAGCCCATCGGCCGGAGCCTGACTGTTCCATGCATGGGTCAAGATTGGTACGTCATTTTCGTCATTGACGCACCACCTGTAGAGCTCCTCGAGCGATTTATCTAACTCTTTGTGAAACTGTCGAAATTCTTTGATCGCGCGGCACGGGTATAGATCAAATTTACCGTTTT
The DNA here is from genome assembly GCF_056531805.1 of Ruegeria sp. K5. Lineage (NCBI taxonomy): Bacteria > Pseudomonadati > Pseudomonadota > Alphaproteobacteria > Rhodobacterales > Roseobacteraceae > Ruegeria > Ruegeria sp. K5. The sequence continues at coordinate 62,329 of NZ_JBQFML010000005.1, forward strand.
CCAATGGCTTGAACCCCATTGCCGGATAAATCTTCACGCCGACAAAACCGAGACAATCAATAGCCCATTGCACCATGCCCAACGCAGAAAGCTGCTGCGCGCTTTCCCGAGTGTGATTATCCCCTTTCGAATGTTCTGAGCGTCCTTTTTGTCTATCCCGTGCCTGACGCCAAGGATCAAAAGGGACCATACAGTGAAACGGCGTGTCAAATCGCTTTTGCTGCAACTTATCCATAAGAATAAGCTGATCGATCAGTTTTGAACGCTGGTCGTCACGCACATCGCCCCTGTAGGTGTTTCTGCGCACAGGTAGATTGCACTCCTGTCCTGGCTCCCCAGCCAGCCAGGCCTTCATGTCGATAAGCGCCGGAGTGAACAATCCTACACGTGCTTCGCCACCATAGATCCGGTTCATTTCTTTTATCAGAAACGACCGGTTTTGGCGCATGTGTCGCACAAACACTAAAGGTGCAAAGAGAACGGAACGGCTTCGCATCGCGCGGCGCGCAGCTGTCCTCGAGTTATACTCGGAACCGTCAGGCGTCAGTTTGAGATCCTTGACGATCATATCGCGCAAGGGTTGGGCGTCGACGCCATATAACTGCGATGCCACGGTTGGTCGGTTGAGAAAGAAATCCAATGTTTTTGCCAAATCATCTTCAAACTCCTCGTCCGACTTAGCCCTTGCTGTTGCCTCTAACCCTTCATCGCTGAGCAATTCTAGCTCTTCTCTGGCAGTGGTGGCCTTTCCAAAAATGAGGTTTACGTAGAAAGCCACCAATGGGTCATAAATCTTTTTCTTCACCCCTACGGGGTGCCCGAATTCTTCATCGTGACCTAGCAGCACATAGTAGACGAAACCCCAAGCCGGCATGTCGGACGCGTTCCAAACATGGCAGTGGGGGTCGATTGCTCGAATCGGCAGTTGCCTAGTGGAAGCGCGTGGCGGCCAGACCGTGCAACCGCTGAGCAAAAGTTGCGCTGCGACGCCCTTCATGAACAGCCTGCGACCGGTCCCTGGTGAGAGTTTCTTGGTTTGGTCGGCCATCTTTTACTCCGGTCTTGTCCCGCCGGGAGTTTTTGGCCCCTCGGCACCGTTGTCCTGCTGGTTGCAGCAAGAAGGAATGCTGCTTTGTTGGCCCTTGCTCCAAATTCGAGGGATGATCAGCTCGACAGGCCCTCGATAATCGCGCGCGCCATTTCGGCTTCCTTGCTGTCAGCGGCTGGGTCCAACCCCTCTACCGCTTGCAAAAGCGCCTGGGCGGCTTCACGAGGCCGCCCGGTTGCGCCCAAGAATTCCGCGAACGACAGGGCGCCGCGTAACTCATGTGACTTGAACCCTTGTTCGCGGGCTTGCTCTATGCATGAACAATACAAGGCCTCAATGGCAGCCGGATCAGCAGCCCGCCCTGCGGCGAGCAGATCGGCTTTGGCTCGAATGACCTCTGGTTGGGCCCAAAGTTCTCCTCCGGTTTCGACTGCCTCTTCGGCGCTCTGCAAGGCCGTTAGCGCCTCATCCTGCCTTCCCAGCATCGCATACGCTTTCGCAAGGAAAACCAGCTTGAACGGCTCAGCGAAGTTGTCCCCGGTCTCGGCATGTATCGCCAAACCTCTTTCCAAGCGGTTGACTGCTTCTGCAGCATACCCTTGCATGATCCCGACAATGCCTAGGCATTCGTCAGCGAGCACCTCCCAGAATGGCATGTTGCGCTCTTTTGCAAAGTCAAAGATCGTTTCCGAGATCGTTTCAGCTTCGTCGAACTGCGCGGTGTTCAGCTTTACAAAATGCGCGAATGACAACGCATAGCCCAGCGTGTGCGCATGGTTCAATTCCTTCGCTTCAACTAACGCACGCTCGATCAGCCTGCTGGCTTCACCACCGCGGCACTCGGCGCAACAGACCAGCGCCAGGCTGCACAGTGCCATCACACGTACATCGGTGCCATAGAAGTAGACGAGATCACGATGCCGTTCAGTTTGGTATTGATGCAAGGCCGCTTCCAGGTGCTCGCGCGCTTCGGCGGGGCGGCCTGACAAGAAGAGTGAGAACCCGCCTAGGCGCAGCCCTACGAGAATTGCGTCGTCGTGCGACTCGCGCCGGGCCCGCGACAGAAACTCTTGGGCCAGCGACAGTGCGGAATAGACATCTCCGGCAGTTTGCCGTGAAACCCAACGCGCGTATAGCAGCGGAAACAAACGCTGTGTGTCGTTAAGTTTGTGGCACAGTTCAAGCGCGCGATCACTTGCGGTTTCAACCTCGCTCGCAACAAAACCCTTGGTTGCGAACAATGGTCCTAGCAACGCGGTTTGCGCCGCCAACTCCAACTGATCCCGTTCTTGCCCTTCAGGCAGTTTTTCTGCTTCTTCCAGCGCATGACGAAGGTTTGCGATTGCCTCCAGATTGGATGATCCATTCAACGAAAGCTGCGCCGCCTGCAGCCAGTAGGTCGCCGCGATCTTGGCAAGCCCCGCCCGGGACGCGTGTTGTGCAAGTACAAGCGGCGAACAGGAACTGCGGTCGGAAGGCATCTTTCTGAGAAAGTCCAGCGCAACCTTGTGCAATTCCCGTCGCCGCGGTTTCGGAAGGGACAGATAGGCCACATCTCGCACCAACGCATGTTTGAAGCGATAATCAGAGGACGGGTCTCGAATAACCCTGAAGATCAGTCCCGCCGCAAGCAAGGATTCCAGTGCCTGGTCGATTTCAAGTTCATCCCATCCGAGTATTGCACTCAGACCCGCCCTGTCGAAACTGCGGCCAAAAACGGCGGCAACTTGCGCAAGCTCCTTTTCCGGACCCAGCTTGTCCAATCGGGCCATCAAAGAATCCCGCAGTGTCGCGGGAACACGGAATCCGCTGGTACCTGAATCGTAATGACTTTCCTTGTCGGCGGCATCGAGAAATACGCGAGTGACCTCTTCAATAAACAATGGATTTCCATCGGCCCGAGCGACAATCGCGTCAACCGCGTCGGTTACCAAAGTTTCTTCATCAGCCACTTGCAGGCATAATCTTCTGCTATCATCGCGAGAAAGCGGGTCCAACGCGACTTCAACTGCGAGGGTTCCGGCTAGCATAGCGATCGGTTCACGCGAACTTATTGCTATCATAATTTGCCGTGATGAAATCTCCGCGATCAAACGGCCGAACAGTTCCATCGTTGAAGGATCGACCCAGTGCGCGTCTTCGAGAATGACAAGCAACGGCTTCTGTTCCGCAAGTGACAGAATAAACTGGATCAGATCAGAAACCAGTTTTTGGCGAAGCTCCCAGGAATCTCTCGTTTCGCTCGTTTGCTTGGGTTCTTTGGTTAAGAACTGCGATAGGGAATTCGCGAGATCTGAGCCATCGAATTCTGCCTCACTTAGTAATTCGTGTAGTTGAGCAGGGGTGTTGTGGGTCGCGTCCGGCATGTTCAATGCCGATAGCCGCGCTATACCATCGAAGATGGGAAAGAACCCCTCATTCTTATGTTCTGCTGAGCCATAAAGAGATAGAATATTGGCATTACCCTGAGCTGAAAGCTTTTTGCGCAGCACCCTGATCAGGCGGGATTTTCCTATCCCACCTTCCCCTATCAGGACAATACAGCGACCCTGACCTTCGGTCGTACTCTTCCACGTCTCCTCGAGAATTCTTAGCTCGCTTGTACGATTCACAAGAGGGCTGACAACTTTATGAAGCCGGATGGAGAGCTTGTTGGGCACATCGCGGCTGGAAACGACGCGGAACAGCTCTATCGGAACAGAAACACCCTTAAGCTCGACCGACCCCATCGTTTCAAGGTCAAAATAACCAGAGACCAGTGGTTGGGTATTTGCGCTGATAACAATCGAATTGGGTTCTGCCATTCCTTGGACGCGATAGGCTACGTTGGGAACGTCGCCAACGATCTCTGCAGCCTCCGGCCCTTCGTCAGCCCCCGTATCGTTCGCAAACATTATTCCGGTGTGAATACCGATACGTATCTGCAGCTGTTTGTCGAGCGCGAGAGAGAACCGTTCGTTGAGTTTTGATATGCGTTGCACAATCTCCAGCCCGGTCGAAATTGCAAATCGAGGGGCATCCTCGTGAGCGGTTGGGTAACCGAAGTAAACAAGAACACCGTCCCCGGAAAAGCCGCCGATTTTCCCGTTCGCCGCCCGGGCCGCATTCATACATTCCTCGCGAAACCCTTCTAGAATGCTGTGCAAGTCCTCGGGGTCGATATGTTGTGACAACTGGGTGGAATCAACGAGATCACAAAACAAAGCTGTAATCTGACGTCTTTCGCCGCCTGACGATTGCGAGTTTTGACCCTTCAGCATGAATGCGCCTCCATCAAGTGCATCTCGTCGGTTTCCAATACATCTTTGGGCGCAGCATCCATCAGCCAACTTTCCAGTTGTCCGTCGTTGCCGGTTATCATAATTGGCTCGAAATACTTTCTTCGATCCGCCTCGGTAATGCCGTCCGGTATATTGGCATATTGAGGATCCAGACGATCTTGGCCGGCAATGAAACTGCGCTCTGCCACATCTGAATATCGAGAGGCAAAAGACATCATGCGCAGGTTGGAACGTACAGCAATAAACCAAAAATATGGATTAAGACTGCGAGTCCGGAAAAGCCGGTACAGTGTTGATGAAACAACATTTGCCCAGCCAAACAGACGTCCGGGGCTCTCAAGCAGTTCTCGAGCGAAAACCGTAATTTCATCATGGGAGCTAATCGTGTTGTTTACCACGATAGTCTCGCAATCCAGATCTCGCAGACGGACATTGGGCATAAGGCGCCTCTCGCGGGCGCACTTCCAAAAAAATCCGGTTCCGAGTAAGGGCGTCACAAAACTGCAATAACAGGGTAGCGGAAAATCGCGCCTATCGCCAATGTGGCGCAATTGTCGGCGCATTGTCTCGACAGATGTTGTCTCAGGGTCAAAGAGATACCCGTATCCGACACACAAACCCTGCTTTTCGGCATAAATAACGTCGTCGATGACATTCGATCTGCGTGACAGGTTTTGCTTTTTTCTGTGGCTCTTCAGAAAATTCTCATCAAGCGACTCAATTCCAACAAAGACGTATTTGCATTTAGATTGAACAAGAAGATTGATCAAATCCCGGTCCCGCAAAGCATCTTGCGTGAGCATTGCGCCCCACGCTCTGACTTTTGGGTTGCGGGCAAGAAGGTTGACTACTGCCTTCATGTGGGCGCGGTTGTCGATAAAGTTGTTGTCGATGAACCAGATAATTGGGTATTTGGCGCGAGTGCTGCCCGACGGGCTTTTTTTGATTGCGTCGTCGATCGTTGCGGCCACCCGCTCCAATTTGTATTTAGCGTGCAGGGCATTTTCTGCCGGAAGAACACAGAAATCACAACGAAAGCTGCATCCACGTGACGCCTCGATTAAATGAAGCGGCAGGTCGATTCCATTCTCTGAAAGCAAACCGTGATCAATCTCATAATCTCGAATCTGATGCGACGACGAATAATAGATCTCATTCGTTTCGCCGATTTCGTAGTCGGTTAGAAAATCCCGGAACGCTTCCACCCCGCCTGCACAGACGGTGTCAAAAAATTGACTGGCGAATCTTGGAAACAGCGTGCACAAACTACCCCCGGCGACCACCTTTGCACCGGCGCTTCGAAAGGAATATGCAAGTTGCCGCATGCGGTCAAAATCCGTTTGGAGTCCGGTCAGAACGCAGATATCCACACCAGTAGTCTCGGCGCAATTGTATGGGCCATGCCAATCTTCCAAATGAATTTTCAGATTATATTTTTTCCGATCAATCAATGATCCCAAGTGAAGCGCGCTCATTGATTGTAAGAAATCGCGCGATCCTCTTTCAGATCGATCCTGAAGAAGGCGCGCACAAATTATGATGATATTGGTTTCAGGATACCCACTCTCAGAGTTAGGTTCTTTGGAATTCAATTTCATTGAAATACCTCGACCCGTTAATGGATAAAGTTTAAGCTAATAGACACTCTTGAGTCACTAATTCATTGATTTCCGGGTAACGTGTTGTTTGGAAATCAAAAAAACAGCGACAACGTTGGGGTATCGGCTTGTCCGGCTTGGGGCGAATAGCCGTAGCTGACCGTCACAATACTGCACGATCAAAACTCGAAAGTGATCTGTATTATCGAAGCCTTGAAGACCTGAGTGTAACACAGAATCTCGCGCGCCCAGCTGTAGTCGAGCGCAAAGGATCGCCCTCGATTGACCGGGTCGGACACTGCTGGATCCTGGTGCATTTTGCAGCATCCAGTAGTTTGGGTCATGAGCCTAGTCGTTGGGATTGAGCTGAGCAGACTTGAAATATGTCCGCCGCAAAGCCTGCTGGCTCTGACCTGCTTCCAGATCTTCAACGCACCCGCTAACCGCTCTAAGAAGTCCCAAATCGATAAAACCGTTCCGCGGTCTCGCGAAATACCGCTGACTTGGCCTGTTCTGGGATCAGATCGCGGAAGGCTTTCATCAGTGTTGCATAGTCACTGTAAAGGCTGTCGACCGGAAAGTTCGACCCGAACATCACTCGGTTCCTTCCGAACTGCGCGAGGCAAATATCAATGATCGGACGAATGCTCTGGGCTGACCAACTGTGATCAAACATGCCCAGACCGGACAACTTGCATGTTATGTGGGGCAGCTCTGACAATGCCCGCAGATCATCAGCCCATTGGTCCAAACCGTCAGCGCTCCGGTCATGAGGGGAGCCCGCGTGGCATAGCGCTATCTGCGTGTCCGGGGCTTGCGCAAGGATGTGGGCGGTTTTTGCGTAAAGCTCGGGGATGAGTTGCAAATCAAAGCTCAGCCCGCGGCGCCCTGCCTCCTGTAATCCTGCGAGAAAGCGGGGATCGCCCAACAGGGCATTGGTTCCGGTCCGGGCATCCTCGCCCGGTGCGCGCCCGACGATCTGGCGCACGCCGCGCACTGTGTTTAGGTGTTGGAGCGCGTCGAGTTGGTCGGGCAGATCCGGTGCGGTGAGATCACAGAAAACGACCTGCGCCATTGGCCAATCGGGATTGGCATCGGCAACAGATTGAACCCAGCGGGCCTCGGCCAGGCCGTCTTCAGCGCCGACCTGAATGTGAACCGAGGCGCAAATGCCGTTGGCTTTTGCGTCGGACCGGAATTCATCCAGTAAGTAGTTTCTTTGAATTGGCGTCGGATCCCCGAAAAAGCGCTTTACCCCGCGGGCCATCAGCCAGGGGTAGTGAACCGCCCCGAGATCCCAAAGATGGTGATGGGCGTCGATCCATCCGGTCATGTGCGCGGCACCTCTTGCATGCGTTCAAGAATATCGATGCCTTGCTGCTTCCAGAAATGCAGCAGATCGATGAAGATCCAGTTTTCGGCCAGCTTGTCCCCGGCGCGGCGGTAGATGTCGATGACGCGGAACTCACCCGCCTTGTCTGTGGCGGGCATGCCCATGAAACCGCCGGTGGGCCGTGCGGTGAAATTGGGCCATCCGAAGAACCCCCCGTAATGCCCCTCGGCCATGCGGCAGATATGTTTGGTCTTTGACCGGTCCGTGAACCCGGCCCGGAATGGCCCGGCATGCTGCTTGGCATATCGCTTGATCGTGTAGGTCGCGCCGATGCCGGTCGGTCCCCACCACAGCATGTCTTCGTGCCATGTGCGCCGCAGTTCATCCTCAAGGCTCAGACCGCTGTTCCATTGGCCGAGATCTGCGATCATCGCGTTGATTGCGGCAAGGGTCTTTTGCCCTTCTTCAGGAGGCTGCGGTTCGAAAATCAACCCGTCATGGGTCATGGGGCCGGGCTGAACAAGCTGCGCTGCCGTTTGCGGTGGAAAGGGCCGCAAACCAGCTTGCAGCATCAGATGCGGTATGTCGAAATACATGGCTGTCTCGGTGATCTGCCCGTTTTCGACCCTGTTGAATTCGCAATACCGCAGAAACGCCAGTTTGCCGGTGGGGGGGATGCCAAGCCAGGGTGCATCGAACAACCCCATCAAATGCCCCATCGAAACAACCCAGACCGACGAGAAATCATCAATCTCGTTGGCCCCGGCCATAAAGATATCCTGCCGTCTTTGCAGGTTTATCAGGGCAGTCTTCAATGGGGTCCAGAAGGTGCGCGTGACCTCTGCTGCGTTGTGAACTTCGTCGAAGGGATGAAAGCCTCGCCATATGTGATTCGAGCCGTAGAACTCGGTCAGAACGCTGCTTTCAGCCCCCGGTTCGGCAGTGTCCAGCTTGGCGTAGAAGTTTCTTATGACTTGTTTTTCCGCCGAAAAATCTGGCATGTGAAGGCGCTCCCTGCATACGATTGCAAAAAAATCTTGCCAAAATGCCGCAGTTAAGTCTACCGTAATTGCAAGCGTATGCAAAAAAATCTGACGGGAGGGGCTGATGGCCGAGATTCAATTGCGGAATGTTGGCAAGCGATGGGGTTCGTTTGTCGGCGTCGACAATTTCGATCTGACCATAGCTGACAAAGAATTCCTTGTATTGTTGGGGCCCTCGGGCTGCGGCAAGACCACGACCATGCGGATGATCGCAGGTTTGGAAGATGCCAGCGAAGGCGACATTCTGGTCGACGGGGTGCGCGTCAACGATATGGAGCCCAAGGACCGCGACGTAGCGATGGTGTTCCAGTCCTACGCGCTCTACCCGAATATGAACGTCTACGAAAACATCCGATTTCCGCTGAAAGTACGCGGCATTGACCCGTCGACCCATGACGACAAGGTGCGCCGCGCGTCGGCTATGGTTGAACTGGATGACTTTCTGCATCGTAAACCGGCGGAACTGTCCGGTGGTCAGCGTCAGCGCGTCGCCCTCGCGCGCGCAATCGTGCGCGAGCCGAATGTATTCCTGATGGACGAACCGCTTTCGAACCTCGACGCCAAGCTGCGGGTTTCCACGCGCGCCCAGATCAAGAACCTGAGCCACGAGCTTGCGGTGACAACCATCTACGTAACGCATGACCAGATCGAGGCGATGACGCTTGCTGATCGTGTGGTCGTTATGAAGAAGGGCGTCGTGCAGCAAGTGGGCAGCCCGACCGAGATTTACGACACGCCTGCCAACACATTTGTCGCCAGCTTCATCGGCAACCCGGCGATGAACCTGATGGAAGGCGAGGTTCGCAACGGAGTTTTTGTCACGAAGAACGTGGAGATTCCCGGCGTGCAAGCGCCCGAGGGCCCGCTGACACTGGGGTTCCGCGCAGAAGATGCCACGCTTGCGGAAAAGGGGCAGGGGCAAATCAATGCTCCGATCTATACCCAGGAGTTGCTGGGCGACGCGACGATGATCTCGGTTCGCGTTGGTGGCGCGCTGGTTTCCGTGAAGGCCGACAAGAATTTCCGGGCTGAAATTGACGACATGGTGTCGATCTCGGTGCCGGTCGAGATTTGCCATCTGTTTGACGGCCAAACCGGCGAACGGATCTGAAAGTAGCCCCGTAAATCACCGGGGATCAGCCTCGGGACCAGAACTTTGTGCGCGACAGGGGCGCGCACGACACTTCAGAGAAACAGGGAGATGAGATGTTTCTGAAAAAGCTAGCTACCGTAACCACTTTCGTCGGATTGATGGGTTCGGCTGCATATGCGGCGAACTGCGGTCCCGAAGGTCAATCCATCCGAATTCTGGCCAGTGATTTTCCGGCCATCCATGCCGTTGCAGGCACAGCCGAGGAAAACTGTGCAGGTGGGGCGTCCGAGTTTTCGACCAACCACACAACCGAGGCGCGCCAAATCATGAACGCGGCGCTGACGCCGAACCCTTCTGAATACACCTCGGTCATTCTGGCAAATTCAACGCTGACCCAGCTGATGAATGACGGTCTGGTGCGTCCGCTGAACGATCTGGTTGAAAAGTATGGCGAAAACATATCGCCCAACCTTCTGATCACCATCGATGGCAACGTCATGGCGGTGGCCTTCATGGCCAACTCGCAGCACCTGTTCTCGCGTACGGACATTCTTGAGCAGGCAGGCTTTGACGGTATTCCCGCAACCTACGAAGAAGTCCTTGAAGCCGCCGAAATGATCCGCGCCGCCGGTATCATGGAACATCCGATCGTGATGAACCTGAGCGCCGGTGACGGCGGCTGGAACCTCGCTGAGGTGTTCAACATGATCTACCTCGGGCATGGCGGCGAGTTCTTTGAGCCGGGCACAGCCGAGCCAGCAATCAACAACGAACAAGGTCTGGCCACGCTGGCAACCATGAAGGCGCTGGCAGAATACGCGCACCCCGATCACCTGACGCATGCGTCCAACGAGACGCAAGGCCTGTGGGAAGCCGGTCAGGCAGCTTTGGGCGTCATGTGGGGCTCGCGCGGTGCGCCAATTCTGGACGACGAAGGATCCTCGGAAGAGGTGACGTCGAACACGGTACTGTCTGCAGCACCGACTGTTGGCGGCGGTTCGATCCCTGCTGCGACCCTGTGGTGGGATGGCATTTCGATTGCCTCGAACGTGTCGGATGAAGAGGCCGAGGCAACCTTTGCGGCATTGGTCAGCGCGCTGACACCGGAGATGGTGGCGGCAAACAACGATGATGCCGTCTGGCTGCTGAATGGCTATCAGCCTGGACCAGCCGCAGCTGGTGTTTCGGCGACGGCGCAAGGCGGTGCAAAACCGTATCCGATGATCCCGCAGATCGGCATTCTGCATGCCGCGCTTGGCAAGGAATTGTCAGACTTCCTGAAGGGTGACGAGTCTGCTGAGCAAGCGCTTTCGGATGTCGAAGCGTCCTACCGGACGTCGGCCAAAGAGGCTGGCTTCCTCCAGTAAATCTCCCCGACTTGAGGGGGCTGTCACGGCCCCCTCTCTTTCTCGAATTTAGATCGGGACGCATGTTATGAAACACCGCACCTTCTTCTGGTTTGTTCTGCCGACACTGTCAGCGATGATCTTGTTCATCGCGTTGCCGATCGTGTCGGTGTTTATCCAGTCGCTTTTTGTCGAACACGAGCAGGTTCTGGTCGTCTCGGAAAGTTGCGGTCCGTTTGGATGTAACCCGACAACAACAGTCGATACGGAAGCGACCGAGAAGCTGCGGGAAGAACAACCGCTGGGCCGTTTCAACGGTCTGGGCACGTATTTCGACCGGTCACATCTGGCACTCGCCGACATTGGGGAGGCCTGGTCAACTTCAGAAAGCCTGGGTGAGTTCTGGTCGAAGGTTTACAACCTGCCATTTTACAACGCTCTGACCTTCACGCTGGCCTATACCTTCATTGTAACGCCTCTGGTCTTGGTTCTGGGTTTGGCGATTGCGGTTGGGGTCAACAACCTGCCACGCGCATTGAAGGGCCTTGCGATCTTCATTTCCCTTTTGCCATTCCTCGTAACCCCACTGGTTGGTTCCTTGATCCTGTTCTGGATGGTCGACGGTGATGGGGTGATCGGGGCAACAATTCAACGGCTTTTCAATGATCCAACCCTCAGCCTGAAGGCATCCACGCCGCTGATGTGGATCATGTTGATGGTGTATGGTGTCTGGCACACCCTGCCATTCAGCTTCATCACCTTTTATGCCGGGCTTCAGACGGTGCCCGAAGACACGATGGAAGCGGCGCAGATCGACGGTGCCAGCAAATGGCAAAGCATGATCCATGTGGTTGTGCCGCATCTGATGCCGCTGGTTTCGTTTGTGACCCTGATGATGATCATGGACAACCTGCGTGTCTTTGAACCCATCGTCAGCTTCAAGGCCGAGGCCCATGCGCGCTCGCTCAGCTGGATCATTTTCAACGACCTGCGCGAAAGCGGCAATCCGCTTTATGCCTCGGCTGGCGCGACCTCGCTGATCACCATCATCATCGTGGTCATTCTGATGATGCCGGTGCTGGTGCGCACATGGCGCGACTTCACCCGTAAATCTCACTGAGGACACGACATGGCGACCAAAGCACAATCCCGCATGACCCCGCTAAAGCTGTTCTCATACACCTTTGTCGCGTTCTGGCTGATCATCGCAGCGTTCCCTTTCTTCTGGACCTTCTGGGGCAGTTTCAAGGTTCAGGCTGACTTCCTGTCGAAAGCCGACTGGATGAACGCGCTGCGCGGCACAAACACTATCGAGCAAACCGGAAGCGCCTTTACCGGTGCAGGCTATTACGGCGCGTGGATCGAGGAAGATTTCTGGTTCAACTTCAAGAACACCGGCATCGTTGTCTTCTTCACTGTGGTCATCTCGCTGACCTTCGGAACATTGGGCGGCTACGCATTGGCCCGGTCCGGTTTCCGCTATGCGTTCTGGATCCTGATGGCGGCGTTGGTATTCCGCGCCATGCCGCATATCACGCTGGTTTCAGGCTATCTGCTGTGGTTCTTCGAATGGAACGTCTGGGGCATTCTGCCAACGACCATCATTGTGCTTGTGGCGATCAATCAGCCTTTCACGCTGTGGATGCTGCATTCATTCTTCAAGAACATCCCGAAAGACATGGACGAAAGTGCCATGGTCGATGGCTGCACCCGGTTCCAGGCCTTCCGGCATGTGATCGTTCCGGTCATGTGGCCCGGCGTGATCACCACGGGTCTGTTCAGTTTCCTGCTGGCCTATAACGACTTTACCGTCGCGGTGATGCTGCTGAGCGAAGAGAATGAAACCATCATTCCGGCCATCAACAGCTTCATGGGCACCACCCAGGTCGAGGGCAAGGTGATGTATGCGGTTGCGGCTGTGGTATCGGCCACGGCTCCGTTGTTTGTGCTGATCCTGTTCTTCCAGCGCCAGATTGTCAGCGGTCTGACTGCCGGGGCGGTAAAAGGCTGATGAGCGCGTCTGCACGACATAAGGCCATTGCGCGTCACCCTGCGCTCAACCGGATGCCGAGGGATTTTCTGTCAGAGCATTAACACTCTCTGAAAAAACGGAAATTCCTTACGCACCAACAAAAGGACGAGACACATGAAGGGCTCCCGCCCCGAACAGGCCGTGCTGACCAAAGACACGGATATGAGCAAAACCGAAGAAACGCGCGCTGTTATCGAAGGGATGGTCGATGGGCTGAACGATCATCGCATCGACGACATTGGCGAGTTCTTCTCGCAGGGCTTCCGCTGGATGGGCAATCAGGGATGTGGCACCAAAACCGGCCTGCAACAGTTTCAGGACAACTGGCAACGCCCGTTTCAGGCGGCGTTTTCGGACAAGACCTGCATTGATGAGGCCCGCCTTTACATGGGCGAATGGGCCGCCGCATTCGGTCGCCAGGAAGCCACCCATTCAGGCGAATTTCTGGGGATCGCCCCAACCGGCAAGCGGGTCGAAATCCGCTACATGGACTTCTGGAAAGTTGTCGACGGCAAGATCGTCGACAATTGGGTGAATGTCGATTTCGCTCATGTCGCCGCACAGCTGGGCGTGGACGTCTTCAACGGCGAAGGCTGGGAAGCATTTGACCGGGGCGAGAAAACGCCGCCCTGGCCCGCAAACTGAGGATCAGGATAATGGCAATCGAATATCTGAAACGCGGCAAACCCGAGGCCGACAGGGCCGAAGATGATGCCAAGACCCGCGCTGTCGTCGAGGCGACCCTGAAAGACATCGAAGCGCGTGGGGATACGGCTGTGCGCGAATTGTCGGAGAAATTCGACAACTACTCACCCGAAAGCTATCGCCTGAGCCAGCAACAGATCGACGATCTGATCGCATCGCTGTCTGAACGGGAACTGGAGGATATCAAGTTCGCGCAAGCGCAGGTGATGAATTTCGCCCAGTCTCAGCGCGATTCAATGCTGGACATCGAAGTGGAGACTTTGCCCGGAGTGATCCTGGGGCATAAGAACATCCCGGTTCAGTCTGTGGGCTGCTACGTTCCTGGCGGCAAGTTCCCGATGGTGGCGTCGGCGCATATGTCCGTCGCGACGGCCAAGGTTGCCGGTGTCCCACGCATCATCTCCTGCACCCCGCCGTTTCAGGGCAAGCCCAATGCCGCTGTCATCGCGGCGATGCATTTGGGCGGCGCGCATGAGATCTACGTGATGGGCGGCATTCAGGCTGTGGGCGCCATGGCCATCGGAACGGAAACGATCGAGCCCGTGCACATGCTGGTCGGTCCCGGCAACGCTTTTGTTGCGGAAGCCAAGCGGCAACTCTTTGGCCGTGTCGGCATCGACCTGTTCGCGGGCCCGACCGAGACCATGGTGATCGCAGATGAAACTGCCGCAGATGCCGAGCTTTGTGCCACCGATCTGCTGGGTCAGGCCGAGCATGGGTATAACAGCCCCTGTGTTCTGCTAACCAACTCGCGCAAACTGGCCGAGGACACCTTGGCCGAGATCGACCGTATTCTGGGAATCCTGCCAACCTCGGACACGGCCCGCGTCAGTTGGGATGAATATGGTGAGGTGATTGTCTGCGACACGTATGAAGAGATGTTGAAAGTGGCCGATGACATCGCGTCCGAGCATGTGCAGATCATGACCGACCGCGACGATTGGTTCCTTGAGAACATGACCTGCTATGGCGCGCTGTTCCTGGGGCCGCGAACGAATGTGGCCAATGGTGACAAGGTGATCGGCACCAACCACACGCTGCCCACCAAGAAAGCCGGGCGTTATACTGGTGGTCTTTGGGTCGGTAAATTCCTGAAAACGCACAGTTATCAAAAGGTTCTGACGGATGAAGCCGCAACGATGATCGGCGAGTTCGGGTCGCGCCTGTGTATGCTCGAAGGTTTCGTTGGCCATGCTGAGCAGTGCAATATCCGGGTGCGTCGCTATGGCGGCATCAATGTTCCCTATGGCGAAGGTGCGCCTTATCGAGAGGCGGCGGAATGAGCGATATCCATTCGGCGAACAAGGCACTGATCGCGCCGCTTCGGGCCGCGATGTATGACTTTGACGACGTCCGTGTTCAGGCGGCGCTGAAGGGCGTGATCGCCGCCGACGCCGTCATCCATATGCCGCATCCCTTCGGTGATCTGACCGGTCCGCAGGAACTCTATGACACCTGCTATGCGCCCCTGCTGAAAGCCATGCCCGACCTTGAACGACGGGACTGGATCGTGATGGGCGGCAAAACCGAACATGGCGATGACTGGATCGGGTGCGGCGGTCATTACTACGGCACCTTTGTCGCCCCGTGGCTGGACATTCCGCCAACCGGGCACCTGACCCATATGCGGTATCACGAATTCTATCGCGTCGTGGATGGGCAAGTGGTCGAGATTCAGACGCTCTGGGATATCCCCGAAGTGATGATGCAGGCCAAAGCCTGGCCCATGGCGCCGTCCTTGGGTCTGGAGTTCTGTATTCCAGGCCCTGCCACCTTAGACGGAATTGTGCCGGGCCCGTGGGATGAGGCCAAATCTCAGGCGTCCTGCGCCCATATCGTTGAAATGCTGGAACACCTCAAGAAACACCCAAGCCAGGGTGGCCCTGAGGTGATGGAGATGCCAAAATTCTGGCATCCTCGCATGAACTGGTATGGCCCCGCAGGGATCGGCACCGGGCGCGGCATTGCAGGGTTCCGCAATTGGCATCAGATCCCATTCCTGAACGGGATGCCGGATCGCGGCAAATACGTGGACGACATCACCTATCATTTCTTCGGGGATGCTGAATACGCCGCCGTGACCGGCTGGCCGAACATGATCCAGACGGTGACCCATGACGGTTGGATGGGCATTGCGCCATCTGGCAAGCGGATCACCATGCGCAGCCTTGATTTCTGGCGCTTGGAGAATGGTCTGATCCGTGAAAACTGGGTTTTGGTCGACCTGCTGGACGCCTACCGGCAACTGGGCGTAGATGTCTTTGCCCGGCTGCGTGAATTCAACAAGGTACGCGTACAGGGCGAGATTCCATTCCCGGTCGGCGAGGTTTGATATGCCCCAATTCCCCAGCACCCCCAGTTTCAGTTTAAGCGGCAAGCGCGCTTTGGTTGCGGGGGCATCCTCTGGCATCGGCATGGCCTGTGCCGTGGCGCTGGCGGAACACGGGGCAGAGGTGACATTAGCAGCGCGCCGGACCGGCGCGCTGCAAGACATAGCCGCTGAAATGCAGGCGCGTGGCTGGCAGGCCAATGTGCTGGAGTTGGATGTGTCGGATATCGAGGCGACGGCGCAGGCAGTGGCACAAAGCGGCCCGTTTGATGTTCTTTTGAACTCAGCCGGGTTGGCGCGTCACAGCAAGGCTGTGGACACGCGCCCCGAGGATTTTGATGCCGTCATGGATGTGAATGTCCGGGGTGCGTATTTTCTGACTCAGGCCGTGGCAAGGGGGTTGTTGGAGGCCGGGCGGTCAGGATCGCTGATCAATATCTCCAGCCAGATGGGCCATGTCGGCGGGCGCGAGCGTGCGGTCTATTGCGCCTCGAAGTTTGCTGTCGAAGGCTTCACCAAAGCCATGGCTCTGGAATTCGGCCCGGAGAAAATTCGCGTCAACACAATCTGCCCGACCTTCATTTTGACCGATCTGACGCGCCCGACCTTTGAAGATCCTGATAAACGCGCCTGGATTCTGGACAAGATCAAGCTGGGCCGACCGGGTGAGATCGAAGACATCATGGGCGCGGTTGTCTATCTGGCCTCTGACGCCTCGGCGCTGGTCACGGGCACCTCCATGCTGGTGGACGGAGGTTGGACGGCGGACTGATGGCAATACAGAAGGTCACATCGATGGACGTTGCGCGGTTGGCCGGAGTAAGCCAATCGGCGGTCAGTCGTGTTTTCACCCCCGGCGCATCGGCTTCCAAAAAGACCATTCAAAAGGTCCGCAAAGCGGCAGAGGAGTTGGGCTATCGTCCAAATGTTCTGGCCCGGGCTGTGGTGTCGGGCAGAAGCCGGATCATTGGCCTTGTGGTCGCCTATCTGAACAATCAGTTCTACCCCGAGGCGCTGGAAAAACTGACCAACGCGTTGCAGGAACGCGGCTATCACGTCTTGATCTTCATGGCCTCGAACTCAGCTCAGAATATCGACAAGGTTGTCGAAGAAATTCTTGATTTTCAGGTGGATGGGATCATTGCGGCGTCGGTTGCATTGTCATCGGACCTTTCCGATCGGTGCCGCGCTGCCGGTGTGCCGATGGTACTGTTTAACCGGGCGCAGGATGACCCGGCCATGTCATCGGTCACCTCGGACAACACGGCGGGCGGCCGCAAAGTGGCCGAGTTCCTGCTGGCCGCCGGACACAAGAAAATCGGCTACATCGCCGGATGGGAAGGTGCATCGACACAGCGTGATCGCGAAGCAGGTTTTACGGCGGCTCTGCACGCAGCCGGCGTAGAACTGCATTCCCGCGAGGTTGGCAATTTCGGAACCGAAAAGGCGCAGGAAGCGGCCCGCAGGATGTTCGCCTCGGATCCGCCCGAAGCGGTCTTTGTTGCCAACGATCACATGGCCATCGCTGTGATGGACACGCTCAGGTTTGAGCTGGGTCTGAGGATACCCGAGGACGTGTCCGTTGTGGGGTATGACGACGTAACCGTTGCAGCCTGGCCCAGCTACGACCTGACCACCGTCCGACAACCCGCAAACCGCATGGTGTCTGAAACCGTGGACATCTTGCTGAGTAAAATCGATGACCCGCGCAGGGGTCCCCGACGATTAGAGATTGATGGGCCGCTGATCATCCGAGGCTCTGCCCGCATACCTGAAGGATGGAAAACATGAAGGGATTTGACCCCAAATTCAAAGACTTTCCCGATTACATCATCGGGATCACCAAAGAGATTTGGGAAGATCGCGGAATTGCCACGCTGCATGATTACTATGCGCCGGACATTGTCGTGCGCTCGCCCGGGTCGGTGGTTGTCGGCAATCAGGGGGTAATAGCGGCCACGATGGCGACGCTGGCCGAGTTTCCGGATCGAACGCTGTTGGGCGAAGACGTGATCTGGTCAGGTACGCCGGAAGAGGGGATGCTGTCCTCACACCGTCTTTTGTCGACTGCGACACATCTTGGGGACGGGGTGTACGGCAAGGCCACCGGGAAAAAGCTGGTCTACCGTATTCTGGCCGACTGCCACGCCATCAATAACCAGATCAATGATGAGTGGCTGATCCGGGATCAGGGTGCAATCGTGCAGCAGATGGGCTGGGAATCGAAAGACTATGCCCGTGATCTAATCGCACGCGAAGGCGGACCAGAGGCTTGCGTGCGGCCTTACACCCCGTCGAATGATCAGCCTGGCCCGTATGAAGGCAGCGGCAATGACAATGAATGGGGTCAGAAATACGCCGATATCCTGACCCGGATCATGAGCGCGGATATGAGCGCTATTGAGGCCGAATATGACCGGGCCGTGCAGTCGGAATATCCCGGCGGGACGACCGGACATAGTTGGGGACCGGTTGATCGTTTCTGGATGGGCCTGCGCGCCTCGTTCCCGAATGCCGAGTTCCAAATCCAGCACCATATCGGTCGGGACGACCCGATGATGCCGCCGCGTGCCGCGCTTCGTTGGACGTTGCACGGCAAACACGATGGGTGGGGTGTCTTCGGTGTACCAACCGGAGCCGAGGTTTTTGTGCTTGGCATCAGCCATGCCGAATTCGGTCCGTGGGGCCTGCGCCGCGAATACACGCTGTTCGATGAAACATCTGTCTGGAAACAGATCCTGTTGAAGACCGGTGATCTTTAAGATGGCCTGTCTTATGTCAAATCTGGATGCCGGGCAGGCGATGCGGCGGTTCCACGCCCATCGGGCCAGCCTGCGCGCCCGGCGGCTGAACAACCGTCCTCCGGGCTTTGGGGTTGAGATCGTTGTACCCCAAACACAAGGAAAATTGACATGAGCACCATTCAACAACGCATCGTCCGCTACGGCGAACTGAAACCCTGCAAAACCGCGTTTATCGACGCCCACACACCGGGCAGCGATCAGAAAGAGAACTTTACCATCATCGGCGGTGGGGTGTCCGAATCTCCGGATCAGCATGTGCACATCACCGACAAGATCGGGTTCAATATCGGCGCTGCCGGGCAACCTCCGAAATGCCGCAACTCTTTGCACAGCCACACCACGGCCGAGGTGTTCTTTGTCGCCAAAGGCCGCTGGCGGTTCTTCTGGGGCCGCTATGGCACGGCTGGTGAGTTCATTGCCGAAGAAGGTGACATCTTCAACATCCCCACCGGTATCTTTCGTGGCTTTGAAAATGTCGGTCAGGACTACGGCATGATCATGTCGATCCTCGGCGGCGATGATGCGGGCGGCGGCGTCACATGGGCACCGCAGGTGATCGAAGACGCGCAGGCGCATGGTCTGATGCTGGGCGACAACGGCGTTCTTTATGATTCCAAGAAAGGGCAGGAGCTGCCGCACAATGTGCGCCCGATGCCTTTGCTGACCGAAGACCAACTGAAGACGTATCCCGAGGTTCCGGTTGAGGATGTGGTTGGCAAATACGTGGCCCGGTACTGGGATCTGATGGCATTGTCGTCCAATAAGCCAGCCGTGGTTATTGGCGAGGATGGCTTGATCAAGGACAGACCGGGTTTTGAGGTCGATTTCCTTGGGCGGGGCTCTTGCGTAGCAGACGCGACCGAAACTGAGAAACCCGTGGTGTTAATGCCAGCCAGCGGCCATTGGCGTGTCACTGTCGACGGCTACGAAACCACTTTGTCCGTTGGAGACACCGCTTTGGTTCTGCCCGGTGAATCCTATCGCGTTGTTCCATCGATGACCGGGCAGGCGGGCCTGTACCGGATCACCGCAACCGATGACCCGGCAGGAGCGACCTGGACAGGATGAAAGCAGATCCCAATGACACACACGACGTTTACGAGCGGCAGGCGAGCGAATACGACAAGCGCCGCTCGAAGGCTTTGTTCGAGGCGCGCTGGCTGGCGCGCTTTACGGCCAGCCTGAAGCCCGGCGATCATGTGTTGGATTTGGGCTGCGGCACCGGCGACCCTATAGCGCGCTGGTTCATGGCCGAAGGTTTCGCCGTCACCGGCGTCGATTTTTCCGAGGCGATGCTGGCCTTGGCGCGGGACCGCTGGCCCGATGGCGATTGGCGCAAAGCCGACATGCGGGATTTCGAGCTGGACCAGCAGTTTGACGGCATCATCGCGTGGAACAGTTTTTTTCATCTGACAGCAGATGAGCAGAAGGGTTGCATCGCGCGTATGGCGCGCCATTTGCGGCCCGGTGGAATGCTGATGCTGACCGTCGGTCCACGTGCGGGTGAGGTCAGCGGCACGGTAGGAGCCGAGCGCGTATATCACGCCTCGCTGTCCCCGGCAGGCTATGCCGTGTGTCTGGAAGAAAACAGGCTGCACCTGACCGGATTTCTGGCCGAAGACCCCGAAACCCAAAGCCACACAGTCCTGATGGCACGAAAACTGTAAGGAGAGGCCCCAATGACCGTAAAAACCACCCATGTCGGGTCTCTGCCCCGCACGCAGGAGGTCGTGGATTTCATCTTCGCCCGTGAAAACAATGAACCCTACGACGCGGGGGCCTTTGACGCCTGTATGGCGGATGCCGTGTCCGAGACGGTGCGCAAACAGGTTGAAGCCGGGGTCGATATTGTCAGCGATGGGGAGACCTCGAAAATCTCCTACGCAACTTATGTCAAAGACCGCTACACCGGCTTTTCGGGTGACAGCCCGCGCAATGCGCCTGCGGATCTGAAGATGTTTCCGGGTTTCTTGCAACGCTTGGCAGATGATGGTGGCACGCCGCAATATGCGCGGCCCATGTGCACGGATGAGGTTCGCTCAAAAGGGCAGGGTGAGCTGGAGAAGGACATCGCCAACCTCAAAGCCGCCATGGCGCAACACGGGGCCGAACGGGGTTTTATGAATGCGGCCTCGCCCGGTGTCATTTCGCTGTTCCTGCAGAATGATTTCTACCCCACGCGCGAGGCGTATCTGGCCGCGTTGGCCGATGCCATGAAGGAAGAATACGAAACCATCGTGGCGGCAGGTCTGGACCTTCAGCTGGATTGCCCGGATCTGGCACTGTCCCGGCATATGCTGTTCACCGATCTGTCTGATGACGAGTTCGTCATGATCGCCAACATGCATGTCGAGGCCCTGAACCACGCGCTGCAGAACGTGCCTGCCGAGAAAGTTCGCGTGCATATCTGTTGGGGTAATTACGAAGGCCCGCATTGCTGCGATATTGCGATGGACAAGGTGTTCAGCACCCTGATGGCGACCAAATCGCGCTATGTCCTGTTCGAAACGTCAAACCCCCGCCACGCGCATGAGTGGACGGTGTTTCGGGATCGCAAGGTCGAGATTCCAGATGACAAGATTCTGGTGCCGGGCGTGGTCGATACCACCACCAATTTCGTTGAACATCCCGAACTTGTGGCGCAACGGATCGAACGGTTCACCGGGATCGTGGGCGTGGATCGTGTCATCGCCGGCAGCGATTGCGGCTTTGGCACATTTGCGGGCTTTGGCGCGGTTGATCCTCAGATCGCTTATGCCAAGCTGGCGGCGTTGTCAGACGGGGCCAAGTTGACCGCATCATGACTCCGTTGATCCTGTTGCCCGGCATGATGTGCGATGCGCGCCTTTTCGGCCCGCAGATTCAGGCGCTGTCGGGTCGAATGCCGGTAATGACCTTTCCACTTGGCCAGCATGACAGCGTCCAAGTTCTGGCGGCAGACATTCTGAGAAACGCGCCGCCTGTTTTTGCGCTTTTGGGCCTTTCGATGGGTGGGATTGTCGCGATGGAGGTGGTGCGTCAGGCCCCTGAACGCGTGTCGCACCTTGCGCTGCTCGATACCAACCCGCTTGCTGAAACCCCCGAGGTAAAGGCCCGCCGCGCACCCCAGATGACTGCTGTGCGCGAAGGGCGCTTGTGGCACGTCATGCGGGACGAAATGAAGCCCAACTATCTGGCAGACGGACCAAGGCAGGGGGCCGTTCTTGACCTGTGCATGGCGATGGCGACCGATCTGGGGCCGGACGTATTTCTGCGTCAATCGCGGGCCCTGATGGATCGCCCTGATCAATGCGATACCCTGTCTGCCTATGCAGGCAAAACTCTGGTTCTGTGCGGTCAGGATGACGGGCTTTGCCCCGTAGAACGCCATGAACTGATGCACCGCCTTCTGGCTAACAGCACGCTCGAAATCATTTCCGGCGCAGGCCATCTGCCCACCCTCGAAAAACCCGATGAAACCACAGCCGCAATCTCGCGCTGGTTGGAGAACCTATGAAACCGTCCCTTTTGTCTTTGCTTCGCAAGGTTGATACCCCCACGGTCTGCAATGCCATCGAAGTGGCACAAGGCCAGCGCGGTTTCGACCGTTTCACGCGCGGCACCATGCACTGCTCGGCCCCCGAAGAACCACCTATTGTGGGGTACGCACGGACTGCAAAAATCGCCGCCGTCAATCCGCCCGCCGAACCGCCCGAGACCATCAGGGCGCGGCGCATGGCCTATTACAGATACATGGCCGAAGCACCGTCGCCGTCCGTCGCGGTGATCGAGGATCTGGACTACCCCGATTGCATCGGTGCCTATTGGGGCGAGATCAACACGACGGTCCACAAAGGTTTCGGCCTTTCGGGGGCGCTGACCAACGGGGTGATGCGTGACCTCGGCGATCTTCCGCAAGGCTTCCCGGTGGTTGCCGGGTCGGTCGGCCCAAGCCACGGCTTTGTCCATGTGCGCGAGCTCGACACTCCGGTCTCGGTTTTTGGCCTGAAGGTCAATCCCGGCGATCTGATCCATGCTGACCGTCACGGCGCGCTGGTGGTGCCCGAAGACGTCGCGGGCCAACTGGAAGCCGCGATCCAAAAGCTGCTGACGACCGAGCGCATTGTCCTGGACGCGGCCAGCCAGCCGGGATTTGATTTTGAAGCTTTCGAAACCGCGTGGTCTGAATTCGAATCCGCCCGAACCTGACAGCTGATTGCTGATAGGATCCTTCAGTTGCTGACCTCGGCCGTGAGTGACAGGCTGTCGCCAAGGCCGCGTGACCCCGAAACAACTACGCTATGAAGCCCTGCATTTCTAAGACCGTTGGGCAAAGTGGAATTCCTTATCGTTCTTCCTTAACCTGCACTAAGGGAGGCCCATGGTGAAACGTCGACTCACGGTCATACTTGCAATCGATGTAGTGGGCTATTCCCGCCTCATGGGAAAAAACGAGACGGGAACACTAAACGCGCTCAAAGCGCATCGCTCGGAATTAATTGATCCAAAGGCCGTTCAGTATGGCGGGCGAACGATCAAGCTGATGGGCGACGGTGCGTTGATGGAATTTGCCAGCGTTGTCGATGCGGTCCGATTTGCCGTCGAAATACAGTGCGCCATGTCCGATAGGAATTCGGACGTTCCCGTTGGCGACCGAATAGAATTTCGTATCGGCATCAACGTCGGTGACGTGATTGATGAGAGCGGGGACATTTTCGGCGACGGTGTAAACCTGGCTGCAAGGATCGAGAGCCTCGCCCAAGCCGGCGGAGTCTGCGTTCACCGCAACGTCTTCAGTCAGGTCCGCGGAAAACTGGATCTGGATTTCGAGGATCTGGGCGGGATCACGGTCAAGAATATCGAACAGCCTGTTCCGGTGTTTCGCCTGGACCTGAACGAGAAAGCGGCAAAGCTAGTATCTTCGGTCAAAACCGCAAAACCTGACCGAAAACCCTTTGCCGTGCGGACGGCTGCCATTGCCTTTTTTGCTTTGGCTCTTGTCGCCGGATTTGTCGCTTGGCGTTTCATAACACCGGATTTTCAGCCGGTAGCAACGGCAGAAATGGAACATCCACTGCCGGACAAGCCTTCGATTGCCGTGCTGCCGTTCAGCGACGTAAGTCAGGGTGCCGACAAGGGCTACCTTAGCGACGCAATCAGTGAAGAGATCATTGCCAAGCTTTCCCGGTTCCCCGAGTTTTTTGTCATCGCCCGAAACTCGAGCTTCTTTTACCGAGACAAATCGGCAGATATTCGTGAAATCGCCAAAGAACTTGGCGTTCGGTACGTACTGGAAGGCAGCCAGCAAAAGTTCGGCGACAAGCTTCGCGTGAATGCAACCCTTATTGACGCGGCGGCTGGCAATGCAATTTGGACTGAAACCTATGATCGCGATTTGACGGATATCTTTGCGCTGCAGGATGAAATTACCCGAACAATTGTTGCAACGCTGGAACAGAACCTTGATCTTGCCGAATTCGACCGATTGCTGCGCCAGTCCACTCAAAGCCACGGAGCGTATGAACTTGTTTATCTAAGCCGCGCCGAACGTTTCAAATTCACGCCGGCTGGTAATCAAGAGGCCAAGCGGTTGGCTGAAGAGGCTATCAAACTGGACCCCGACTATTCCGTTGCATATTTCAGCCTTGCCTGGGTGCATATCAATTGTGATCGGTGGGGATGGTGTGCTGACCGGCCACGAGACCAAGCTCTGGACCTCGCCTTTGCGGCGGCTCGCAAAGCTGTTGAACTTGATCCCGACAGTTCTCTGGCGCACTGGGTTCTTGCGCACGCGTTTATGCAGGCCAACGATCTTGAGCAATCCGAAAGAGAGTACGACCGCGCCATTGCGCTAAATCCGAACTCGGCGGGTGTGCTGGCGGGCTCGGTCGAAACGCTGGTATATCTTGGCCGCGCGACCGAGGCCGTCGAAAGGCTTCAAACCGCGATCCGGCTGAATCCGCACCATCCGGACTGGTATCTGTGGAGCCTCGCCTGGGCGCAGTATTTCACCGGTGAGTATGAAGCCGGGTTAGACGCGATTGATCGGATGACAAACATTCCTAATCTGGCGCGCCGTACACAGGCGGCGCTGTATGTCCGGTTGGGGCGGTTGGAGGAGGCCAAAGCCTCAATAGACAAGCTGTTGGAAAATCAACCTGGCTATACGATTGAGGATCAACGACACAGTCTTAAGGGCAAGTTCCGGGATCAGGGCATTCCGGATCGCTTTATCGACGATTTGCGGACTGCCGGATTGCCGGACCGACCCGCCGATTGATCGCCTTCGGGCTGTATTTGACCTGAATGATTGCCGTGTTGCGCGTTCATTTACTGCGGCACTCTCTGGAAGAGCAACGCCGGGGATCAGTCAAAACCCGCTGGTTCGTTCAATGAGCCAATACATCGACACCGAGCCGATACAATAGGCGGCAATCACTGTGGCCCTCTGGCCAACCGGGCGCGCGATCAGCCGCCAGAAAGCAACCATAAAAGCCAGAGCGCCGACGAAACTCAGCTGACCGGCTTCAACACCCAGGTTGAACGCGAACAACGCCGCGGGAATATCGTTCGCGGGCAGCCCAATGTCGGCCAAAGCCCCTGCAAAGCCTAGCCCATGCAAAAGCCCGAACCCGAAGCAGACAATCCAGGGCTTTTGGTTCGAAAGCCGGAATCCACCTTCGCTGCCTTTTACGATCTCCATAGCCAGAAAGACGATAGACAGCGCAATAACGGCTTCAACCGGAGGGCCGGGAATGCTCAGCACGCCAAAAGTCGCCAGCGCCAGAGTTATGGAATGCGCAAGGGTGAAAGCTGTCACGGCGCCGACCAACCGCCAAGGATCGCGAACCAGAATGAACAGCGCCAAAACAAACAGCAGGTGATCCCAGCCTTCCAGAATATGTTCAAATCCCAACTGGAAATATGCCACGAACACCGACCACGTCGTTTGATCGGAAGGAATTCCCTGAACGGGCGCGTCAGGGGTTAGTCGAAGCGTCACAGGTTCGGATACCGTCGGGTGCAAACGTACCAATACGTCATTCAACTGCCTTTTCAGACCCTCAATGGCGATGAATTCACCTGCCATGCCCTTGGGGCATTCCGTGACCCAGGATGAAACCCAGGCCCGGCTGTCGAAAACGGGATCTGGACCACGGGCCGGAACACAGGTTTCCGGCAATACGGGCTCAATCGCCATCGGTTGACCATTCACATCGGGTTTTCGCCAATGAACAGCCCAGGTGTCCGGCGCGATCTGCCGCATTTCCAAGTATCCCGGGTCAAGGGCATGGGCTGTGGCGTTGCCACCCAGCCAGGACAGCGACATCGCAAACAATAGGCAGATCAGGGGTCTCATTTCGCCAAGCCTGAAAGATCGGGGATTACAATCTCGTAGCTGGCGGCAAGCGTCTCGTATTGCGCCCGAGCCATGTCTTCGCTTGTGGCGCGACGCCAGTCCTGAAGTACCGCATCGCGAATGTCAGCCAGCGGCGGTGTCTGGCTCGGTTCAACGGCAATTACCTGCACAAGATGCGTCCCGTATCCGGATTGGACAGGCCCCGTCCAGCGGCCTGTTTCGGCCAGTATTAGCCCCGTAGAAAACCCTGTCCCAAAGACCGAGTCGATGACCTTTGTCGCGGTCAACGGCATCGAAGCGGGCAGCAGCGTTGAGGTCCCGAAAGCCGAGGTTTCGTCGGTCTCAGGCAGCGCGGCCAAAGCTGATTCAATTTCTGCCTCGCTTGGCCTTTCCCCCAGAAAGACGTGGGTGAAGGCAACCTTGTCAGGCGTTGCATAGCGGTCCGGGTTTTGATCGACAAATGCCTGTAAATCTTCATCTTTCGGAACAACCGACATGGCGATTGCTTCGGTCAGGAAATCCATCTTTTGGCTTAGCCGAGACCTGATCACGGTATCTCCGCGATCCAGGCCCAGTTTCCTTGCCTCCCTGACCAGAACCTCTTCGCGGATGGATGCATCGACCAAAGACTGAAGCTCTGTATCGTTTGGTGGGCGTTTCCATCTGGCTTTGAACCGAGAGGACAAAGCCGCAACATCTTCTTCGTCGATTGCAATCGTCTCGGAGGTTTCCGCCGTCTGGTACTCTGGCGCAACAATATGGAACCAACCGAAAATGGCCGCTCCAATCAGGAAGAAGTGGAACAGAGGTTCTTTCAGTATTCGCATGAAGGCTCCTCGTAAAACGTGATCTGGTTCTACGTCTCGATGCTGGCATCAGAGGGTTGGATTTTGCAAGGTGATGGACGGCTGCCGATTTAGGGGCTGGCCGTGCCCACCGAGGTCGCGATCACGACCTCGGTTCGCAGATCTGTATACGCAGCGGATCACTCGGCCGGCGTATACCAAATCGGGGACGAATACGCGCGTTCCTGATGTGTGAGCACTGCATCCTCCGGCAGTTCGGAGCCGAACCTTAGCTTGTCGTACAGTACCCAACGCGGGGTCGGGATTTCGATCGCCCGAACGTAGTAGAAGGCCCGCGCGTTCGGGTCGAAATCAGGGTCAGACCAAACAGTGACCAGTTCGGCGGTTCCGATTGTGTTGGTCCAGCTGGCGGTATCCACATCCACCGTGTTCCCCACCGCGGGGATCTTGCCGCTATCATCTGCAACACGGTTGTCTGACCACGCAACATCATAGACCTTTTCCTGCAAGGCACCTTCGGTATCAAGCCAGCCTTTAATGACTTGCACACGATCCAGATTTGCCCCGATCGGGTCGCGCAGAGCGGCGATCAGGAAGGATGGCGTGCCGTCCCCTTCGCGGGGGCGCAGGTCCGACCCCATCGGAACACCTTTGGTATAGCCAATATCTGCCAGAAAGCGGGTTTCGACATCAGCATCACTGAAACCCCACCCACCAAAGAACCGCAGACCGATCCGGGGGCCCGTGGTCGCGTAGGTTTCACGCCGCTTGAATGCGTCAAAAATTGCAGCACGTGTATTTTCGGTCGCCCAAACAGCCGTATAGCCGGACGCTACGAGAAGATCACCGGGAATCTCACCCAGATCATTGGCGATAAACGGGTGCTTGATACGCGAGGCCGAGGGCTCAACGCTGACAGATTTGCCAAAGAAGTTGTCTTCTTCCGCTGTGGCCAGAGAGGTATGGCTGTCCGTCGCACCGCCCATGCCAAATTTATAGGGGTTCACGCCGAATTTTTCTTCTAACATCAAGCCGCGTTTCAATGCCTCACGGGCGTATTCTCCGGCCAACATGTCATCGGTTTTCAATTCGGTTATGTCGAGGTTGCCGACGTCCCAGTTCTCGTAATCCGCAAATTCGTCATCCGGGCTCAGGAAGGGGTGGGCTTCGCCGTCACCTTTGATCTGCGTAACCTCATAGTGAGGCTCCCATTTGGCGCGGGCCGCGACGTATTCCTCGTCAACCTTGCCGCCGTGATACGTATCCTCGGTCGGGAACATCCATCCGTTCGACAGGTTGCCGTTATGCGCAAAGGCAACTGCGCGGCCCCCGGTTTTTTCCTGATACTCCTCAAGCCAGGCATAGAGCGATTTGGGGTCCGTATCGCCGTAAGGGGGCTGCGTGACCGGGGGAACCATCTGCAAGGCCCGGATCGGGCCGTCACGCAGCATGACGTTCCGGTGCAGATTGAAACCCTTGGGAACCGAGGTCCATTCGAACCCGATGAAGGCGGTAAAGTTGCCGGGGTCATTGTGCCGTTCGGCCGCCAGAACGATATGTTCCCAAGTGAACGCAAAAGCGTCTGCGCCGGGGCTGTAGGATTCCAGAAGGATTTCCGGCAAAGTCATTTGCGAGAAATTGGTGATAATATCGAAGGCCGTTTTCCCGGCCTCTTCCCCGCCAGCTTTATAGCCTTCGTACCACTCCAACCCTTTTGGATCAGCAATAACGCCGGGTTTTCCGGCTTGAAGGTCCGGCGCAAATCCCATCAGGTCCGTGTGATCCGTAAGAACCATCCAATCCAGAGGTCGTGCCAATCTGACAGCTTGACCTGTCGACGAAATGACCTGCTCGCCCTTTGCGAAACGCCAGGCTTCATCTGGTAGCAGAGTGTTCCCAAAGGCCCCGGCGTCCAGCGAAAGCCCGGTGTGAAGATGGGTGTCCCCCCAAAGCGGACGTTCAGGGAACGAGCGTTCGGCATATGGGGAATACAGCTGATCCTGAAATAAACCTTCTGCCGCCTGGTCGCTGGGCACGGCGTCAGAAAGAACACTTGCCGGTGCCAACATCAGAGCGACAAAACAAACGGATAACCGAAGCATTGGGACCTCCCACATCGAAAAAACCTGCGAAGAAGTAGAATTTTCGCAATCTGTTTATATTCGATTTTGTTTATATCATGGTGTTTTGGTTTCTGTGAGGTTTTTCTTTCCGGTGTGCTTGAAGCCTTCCAGAACGCTGGTCTGAGCAATGCAGGCGTGTTCCTTCGTGCGCCAAGTGCTGACTACTTGGTCGGCTCTGGCACCAAAGCCTGAGCGTAGACGTGCAGCACCGGCGAGGCATGAACAGACCCAAATCAATCTGCCGGTAAATCAGCTTCCAAAACCATATTGAGAACAAACTGCGTTGCGAGGTCCGTTTCTTCCAAAGCGGCTAAAGTTTCAAACTGTTGATACAGCGCAGTTTCACCCCAATTTCGCGTTGCGACAGCGATTTGAACCAAAAGCTCGGAGTCGTTTTCCAGAGTAGCGGAAAAAATCTGAACGATTTTTGGCTTGAACTCCGGTTGTAAGGTGCCCGCTTCGGCCAAAGCCCGGATCAACGCCTTTTTGTGTTCTTTTGTCTTGCCAGGATCTTGAAGGGCCGCGCCAATGGCGCTGATTGCAGTCGATTGGTCGGCTTCTATTCCAGCAAGAGCCCACTCGAAAGAATTCAGCCCTCCCGATTCCAGCGAACGAACATATCGCGCGCGTACAAACGAGCGCGCCTGGGGATCGGATTGCAACCCGAGCAAACGAATGGCGGCGGATCTGTATGCGAAGCGGTTTATGTTGCTGAATTCCTGTAGAATTAAGCTTGCGGGAACTCTGTCGCTCAACGGGCGCACGAGCGCGTAGGGCGCGCGGCCGATTTCAACCAGGGCCATGTTGTGCAGCACATGATCAGAGTGCCCTAAATACCGGGCAAAGAACAAAACCCTGTTGGGATTATCAGTTTCTCCGTAGGCCCAAAGCCGACCGAAGGTGCGAAGGTCTTTCAGAAAGTCGTGTCTTTCGGGGTTCAGAATAAACAAACGCCTCCAATGCCGCGAAGAACTGCGACCGGTACTATCCTTGTAGGTCGGTCCATAGGTCAGCAAAACGGTTCGCGTTGGATCCGAGCGGAACGACCGCCGTGTAACGCTGTCGATCAAAAAAGGAATGTCCGGTGCGGATTTAAGCTTTTCGTTATCCCCTTTGAGAACTTTTTGCGCCTCGAACCTGAAAGGATTGTCTGATGCCGGACCCGCCAGCACGATGACTTCCGCGGATAGAATGTGATCAGCCAAAGATGCGTCCGGCAGCTCAATACACACCGCGCAGGCGTATGATGCACGCGGTGTGGCCAGCCCAAGGACGCATGTCACGACTGCAAGAAATCTTCGCATTGCTGGCCCCTCGGAACTGGTCGTCTAGGTTGGCGGCGTCACCAATAGCGTTAAGGTAGCAAATATATTCAGTGATCGGAATATCGATGAATTCGCCGGGCAATGTTTCGCGATTTGGGTTTGCTCTGCTAAGCGGGCGTAAGACAGCCATTGTACCGGATGGTTACACGTCACGGCCCAACGAAACTGAACCCATTCGGTCCGCGTATCCATAAGAGTGCGACCATCAAATTTTACAGGTAATTCGGTCCAGAACATTCAGTTCTGAAACGACCCCCGCAAAAGCCGGCCCTCCGCCCGGCGTCACGAAGGGATCAATACCCCGAAACGTCGCGCGAATATTCGTGATAAATGCCCGGATCAAAGATGGAATTGACCGCCAGTTCGCGCTTGGGAAGAAGGTCCTCGGAAAACACCCGCGCGGCGGCAAAAACATCGGGCGTGACAAAGCGCAGACCGTCCGGAAGCTGGCCCAGCGTCGAGTTCGGGTCATTGGCGGCAAGGTTGTATCCCCAGACGCCAAAGGACGGGATTGACATCTGGTACGTCACGACCTGCGGGAAAATCTCGGACAAGGTTCTGGAAATCGTCCAGTAGGTATGAGGCGAAAAGAAAGGTGAGCTGCTTTGGGTCACCAGCACGCCGTCTTCGGTCAGGATGCTTTGGACCATGGCGTAAAATTCGACGGAATAGAGCTTTGACAGCGCCTCGTTATGGGGATCGGGGAAATCGATTATGATCCGGTCATAGGTCTGGTCGGTGGATTTGACATAGTTGAACGCGTCGGTGTTGTGCACGTGCAGGGCCGACGCCTCCATGCTGTTTTCGTTCAGACGCGCGATGGGGGCCAGATTGCGCCCCAGATCGGTCATCGCCGGGTCGAGATCCACCAGATCGATGCGCGACACGGTTGGGTATTTCAGGATCTCACGCACGGCGAGCCCGTCGCCTCCGCCCAGAACCAGCACGGATTTGGGGGCGGCCTCACCCCAGGACAGGGCGGGATGGACCAGGGCTTCGTGATAGCGATACTCATCCGCTTCGGCGAATTGCAGGTGGCCGTCGATGTAAAGACGGACATCGTTTTTCTGCCAGGTGTTAGTGACAACCAGCGACTGATATTGCGACTGCTTGCGCCAGACGATGCGGTCGAAATACAGGTGATCCTGCGCGAATGCGGTGATCCGCCCGGCCAGCAGGGTCAGTGCGAACAGCAGGATAATGGTCGCGATGGCGCAGCCCAGCATCCGTTTGGGCGTGTCCAGTTGATCGCGCAGGCACAGCACGCTCAGCAACGCGACCATGGCATTGGTCAGGCCAATGGCGAACGAGGACGAGATCAGCCCAAGCGACGGCAGCAGCAGGATCGGAAACAGAACCGACCCGCACAGCGCGCCGACATAGTCCAGCGACAGCACGTCGGCGATGGATTCCCGCGTCGTGCTGCTTTCGGACAGGACCCGCATCAGCAGCGGAATCTCCAGCCCGACCAGAAACCCGATGGACGAGATGAAGGTGAACATGCCAACCGTGTAGAACCACGGGGCATAGGGAAAGAGCATGAACAGGGACACGCTGCACAGGCCGCCGATCAGGGCCAGGATCAGCTCGACCCAGATAAAGGTCTGGATCAGGTTGCCGTGGAAAAAGCGCGAGACATACGACCCTACCCCCATGGCAAACATGAAAAAGCCGATGGTCAGCGAAAACTGATAGACCGAGTTGCCCAGCAGGTAGCTGGACACCGTCCCAATGATCAGCTCGTAGACGATGCCGCACAGGGCAACAACAAGGATCGCGCCAAGCAGAACCATCGCCTGCCGGCGCGGCAGGTCGGTGTAACGCGGTGTCAATGTGTCGGTCATAGTGAAATCCGGAAAACTGGAAAGCCCGGCGCGATCAGCGCGCCGGGCCAAAGTTGGGGTTCGGGCAGGCGCGGCGCTTATTTACCGGCGCGCAAACCACCGGCGCGGGCGCTGCGCGGGGCCGAATAGCTGGTGCGCGGTGTCACGCTGCGATTGTTGAAGCTGGACGCGCTGATCCCGGCCGAACGCTGACGGCTGATCAGATTGCCAATCAGCGCACCCGCCAGAAAACCAGCGCCCGAGAAACGCAGGCCTGCGGACTCACCGGCGGTGTCGGTGGCGATCAGACGGTTGTTGGCCTCGTCGATCTCGATGGTGAAAACCTCACCCTCATTCGAGTCGCGAACGCCATTGCCATTCGGATCCGCATAGCCCGAGAATTTGGCGTCGGACAGAATCTCCAGACCCAGCGGCTTGTCATAAAAGCGCGGTTCCGAGTTCATGACCTGCGTCAGATATATTGTGAATTCATCCACTTGCTCGTCCGAGGCTTCGGCGATGCTGTTGGCTGTCAGGTATTCCTGATATTGATTGATCGCAAATTCGGTCCGGTCCAGAACCTGCCCAAGATCGGCGGTTTGTTCGGATTTGGGGGCCAGGAACATCGTGTAGCCGACGAAGCCGAGAAAGCCCAAAATGGCAATCAGTTTAAGTTTTCCAAACATGAAATCTCCTATCGAGTTTAGTCAGTGTTTTCAGGTTTCACCAAGGGGGCAGGACCACCACACCTGGTGTAGGTCCTTGCCGTAGAACTCATTCAGTTCGCCGCATTTCGTCATCCCATGCGCCTGCAACTCATCCGCGTGGGCATCGGACAGGTCAGAGGGGACAGCCAGAACCGCCATGCGGTATTTTTGCGTTCGCGCAAGCGAAAGCTGCTGATCCAGCCCGGCCAGCCCGGTCCCGGCTTCACGCCAGCGCAGACCCGCGACATCATCTGTTTCAGCGGCTTTATGCAGGTCAATGACAGACAGGCCCGCGGTCGAGGCCGGAGGCGCGGGCGGCAGGTCCGGCGCGTCGGGATTGTCCAGCCCATAGATGATCTTCGCCTCTTTGGGGCTGTGATATCCGGGCACAGTCAGCTCGACCGAAGCGCCGAACTCTTCATACAGTTTGTGTGCGGCGGCATAGATCTTTTTGCCGAACTCTTCATAGTCGCTGGTTTCAATGAAAATCTTGCGGATGTGCAGCTGCGCCAGCTTGCCCAACAAGTCGTTCAGCATCTGCCCGCCCAGACCTTTGCCGGTATGGGCCTGATCCAGATAGGTCCAGGACAGCCAGGCGACATCGGGCACGTCTTCGTCGACGCTGTAGCCGATCAGCCCCAGCACGTCGCCCCGGTCCAGCAGCACAAACATGTTGTCAGTGCCTTCGTTGACAAACGTGCTTTCAGCCTCAAGCGCGTCATCCTCGTCGGTCTGGGCGATGATCTGAACGGCGGGCGAAACATGCCGCCATTCCATAGGTTTGAGCGTCGGACCTTTCGAGCCGAACAAGGCGTTAAACACGGCAAGACCTCCTCCGATCAACGCGGATGCAATATGGGTGAAAACCGCGATCTGAGACCGCAGATACAGAAACTCGGCCGTCAGCAGCCCGCAGATCAACGCCAGCGCCCAGACACGCTGCGCTGCCGGGCGCGACGCAACCACGCCATAGGCGACGAGGGCGTAGGAAACGCTCGACAACCCCACAAACCCGGGCCCGGCCAGAGCGAACTCTGCCATCGTTCCGGCAAGCGTACTCAGAACCGCCAGACCTGCGGTCCTGATGCTGCCCAGCCGGGGTTCGGTCAGGGAACCGCCAACAAGGATCATCAGGCAATTGAGCGCCAGATGGTTCAGATCCCCATGCCGGATCACGAACACCAGATGGTCGGGCAAGCTCAGGACCGGCCCCGAATAGCGCACCGGACCGAACAGCATGTAGGCGCAGATCGCGCACAGGATAAGAGAGATCGTGACCGGGCATCTGCGCAGTTCTTTCATTCGCCCTTCAGCAGCCCGCCACCGCCAGCCGCGGTACGGTTTGGCCGATCAGACCGCGCTGGATAGACTGCACTTCGACGCGCTGCGGGCGGAAAAAGGATTTCAGCACGTCCAGGCTGCGCTGCGGCTCGGCGTCGCCGCACATGAAGATGTCGATGGCGGCATAGCCATGCTCGGGCCAGGTGTGGACCGAGATATGGGACTCGGCCAGCAACGCAACGCCGGTAAAGCCGGCACGCTGTCCGAAATCATGGGTCTCGACGCCCAGAACTTGGGCCTTGGCAGCCAGTGCCGCGCGCGTCAAAGCGTCTTGAGCAGGGGTAGGATCATAAAGCGCAGTTGAATCAAAGAAATCCGCTATAAGATGTATGCCTAATGGCGAAGAAGCAGGGTCCATTTATAGCAATAGCCTCAAATCACGTAATATGACGGCACGATTAGTCTATTGATCTAATTAGTAAATCTGATCGTGACGTTAAGCTTTTTCGACGGAAGCGCTGTGGCGGAAATGCACAACCAATGGGAGATTTTGGCTTGCCCCAACTCACACTTAACTGAAATCCGAAGGCCGGGTTAAATTACAAAATGGCAGCTCAATTTGTGAATGCAGCCTAACCATACTGAAAACAGTCTGTTCTCGTCCGCGTCATAGCAATTGAAACTGTGACTTTCCGTTGGGCACGGAAGAGGCGTTCGCCCATAGCGGCCTTTTCAGGTTGGGAAGGGCGCATCTTTCAAGGCACCTTGACAAGATTTCTGCTACAATTAATTTTATTAACTAAAATAATAGCACGGGATAATGCCGAATGTACCTTGGGTTGGATTTAGGAACGTCCGGTCTCAGAGGGATTCTGGTGGATGACGCTGGTCTCGTCTTATGTGCCGCCGAAGTCAGCATTTCGACCGCAACGCCCAAATCCGGGTGGTCCGAGCAGACTCCGTCAGATTGGATCGATGCATGCAAAAAGGTTGTCACCGAACTCCGCGCGCGTGATGCACAGGCGTTTTCCAAACTGCGTGGAATTGGCCTGAGCGGACATATGCACGGCGCGACACTTCTGGATGCGGGCGGTCGCGTGTTGCGGCCCTGTATCCTCTGGAATGACACGCGTTCAGCCGAAGAGGCGGCAGTGCTGGATCAGGCACAGGACATGCGCGCGATCTCGGGTAACATTGTCTTCCCGGGCTTTACCGCGCCAAAGCTGGAGTGGGTGCGTTCACACGAGCCCGATGTGTTTGCGAAGACAGCCAAGGTTTTGCTTCCGAAGGACTATTTGCGGTATTGGCTGACGGGCGAATACATTTCGGACGTGTCAGACAGTGCTGGAACATCCTGGTTGGATGTTGGAACCCGGCAGTGGTCGGAAACAGCGCTTGCATTGGGTCATATGCGCGCCGATCAGATGCCTCGATTGGTTGAAGGCAGCGATCCGGGCGGCGCGTTGAAAGCTGCATTGCAACAGGAATGGGGGCTTTCCGGCGATGTGATCGTGGCCGGAGGGGCAGGGGATAACGCGGCTGCGGCTTGTGGCATTGGCAGCATTCGGGACGGCACGGGGTTTGTCTCGCTGGGAACGTCGGGCGTTTTGCTTGTTGCGCGGGATGGTTTCGCCCCTGCGCCGGAAACGGCGGTGCATTGCTTTTGTCACGCCGTACCTGACAAGTGGATACAAATGGGGGTCATCCTGTCTGCCACGAACAGTATGAACTGGTTGTCGCGGAATCTGGGCCAGCCTGTTGAAAAACTGGTTGCGGCCTTACCTCGCAGGGTGTCGGGCCCGTCGTCGGTTACGTTCCTGCCCTATTTGTCGGGCGAACGGACACCGCATAACGATAGCCACATCAGGGGCGCGTTCTTGGGCGTGGATGTCGCCTCAGAGCCCGTTGATCTGACGCAATCCGTCATGGAAGGCGTTGCCTTTGCGATGAGGGATTGCCTTGAGGCCCTGAAACGCACGGGGACAAGACCAAGCAGTCTGATGGCAGTGGGCGGAGGCGCGCGATCCCGGTTCTGGTTGGAGACATTGGCCACCGTCTTGCAAGTGCCGCTGGACCTGCCCAAGGGCAGCGAGTTCGGTGCCGCCATGGGGGCCGCGCGCCTTGCCATCTGCGCCGTCAACAGCGCCGCGCCAGCCGAGGTTATGACGCCGCCTGAAATCGAGGATCGTATCGATCCGCGCAGCGACCTGATCGACCTGTATGAACGCGAATACGGGCGATACCGGCAATTCTACAAGGCGTTGGCGCCGTTGGCTGCAAGATGACGCCTGATGCGAGAATGCCCTCTCGGATCCAAACGGCCATGTTGTCGGATGGTGACATGCAGGTCGCGATTCTGAACTACGGGGCAATCACGCAAGGGTGGTGGTACAAGGACACGTCACTTGTGCTTGGGTTCGATGACCCGGCCGCGTATTTCTCGGACACAAGTTTCATGGGCGCAATCATTGGGCGTGTCGCGAACCGGATTGGCGGTGCCCGGTTTGACTTGGCGGGTCGCAGTTACGATCTGAACGCCAATGAAGGCACCAACACTCTGCATGGCGGCGCGCAGGGCCTGTCCCGGCAATTCTGGACCCTTGCGCAGACCGCCCCGAACGAGGCCGTGCTGAGCCATCAGTCACGTGATGGGGAAGGCGGGTTCCCCGGGGATGTCAGGTTCGAGGTCCGCGTCACCCTGCGGTTTCCGCGATTGATCTACACGATCACGGCACATCCCGATCGGCCCACACCAATCAGTGTCACGCAACACAACTACTACACTTTAGGTGGCTTCGAAGGCGTTCACGCACATCGATTGGAACTTGCTTCAAGTCGATATCTGGACATCGATGAGCAGGGAATTCCAACTGGTCGACTGTGTTCGACCATTGGCAGCGAACTGGATTTTTCGGCACCAAGTCCGATCAGACAGGCGTCAAAGGGAATCGACCATTATTTCTGCTTCAATCAGGATCGCGACCCGAACGCACCGGTGGCGGTGTTTACCGCGCCGTCCGGCCTGACGCTGACAGCCTATTCCGACCAGCCCGGTGCGCAGGTCTATTCAGGTGCCAA
The DNA here is from genome assembly GCF_056531805.1 of Ruegeria sp. K5. NCBI lineage: Bacteria > Pseudomonadati > Pseudomonadota > Alphaproteobacteria > Rhodobacterales > Roseobacteraceae > Ruegeria > Ruegeria sp. K5. The sequence continues at coordinate 99,423 of NZ_JBQFML010000005.1, forward strand.
TCTGGCAAAACCGCCATATGCATCGCCCGGTCTGTGCATCGAACCTTCGGGATACCCAAACGCCCCGAACATCCCGTCCTTTCCTTCGATTATCCATACGCCCGAAAACCCGTACCGGCAGGTGCTTACCCTTGAGATCTCAGAGGGTCGTGATGAAGGTTAGGTGGCTCTTTCCGGTTCTTTGCGTATTGATCTCAAGCGCAGGCAGCACAAGTGCCCAGAACCTTGGTGATCGGCCCGAGTTCCTCGAGCCTGATTTCAACAGCGTCGAACTGGGGCAGCTGCTTTTCTATGACCCGATTTTGTCCGGCAACAAGAACATCAGTTGCGCAACCTGTCACCATCCCGATCTTGGTACATCAGACGGCCTGTCCCTTGGCACCGGGGAAGGGGGGCTTGGTCTGGGTCCCGAACGCAGGCTGGATCCCGAGAACACGCCTGAGCAACGTATTCCCAGAAACTCACCGGGGCTTTGGAACCTCGGCGCGACGGAGTTTACAACGTTTTTCCACGATGGGCGGCTTGAGGCGGACCCCACGCAACCGAACGGGATCAGAACGCCGCTGGGCACGCATATGCGGCCCGGCTTTCAATCCGCCTTGGCGGCGCAAGCCATGTTCCCGGTGCTTTCGCCGGATGAAATGGCGGGTCACTACTCGGAAAATGATGTCAGCAAGGCGGTTCGACTGGGTCTTTTGACCCAGCAAGACGGCGCGTGGGATTTGATAGCCGCCCGTGTTGCGGCCATTCCGGAATACCGGCAGAGGTTTGGCGACATCGCCCCGGATGCCGAGATTACGTTTACTGCCATTGCCAACGCGATTGCAGATTTCATCGCGTTCGAGTGGCGCGCGGATAACAGCCCCTTTGACCGTGCGATGAGAGGCGAAGGTGAATTGCCGGAAGACGCCGAAATCGGCATGGGCCTGTTCTATGGCAAGGCCGGGTGCAGTACCTGCCATTCAGGTTGGTTCCAGACAGATCACGGCTTCCATTCGATTGCAGTGCCGCAGATCGGGCCGGGAAAATCCGCGCGGTTTGAAAGTCATGTGCGCGATGACGGGCGTTTTCGCGTCACAGGTAACCCGGAAGATGCATTTGCGTTTCGCACACCATCGCTGCGCAATGTGACATTGACCGCGCCTTACGGACATAACGGTGCCTTCGCCCGGCTCGAGGATATGGTGCGCCACCATTTGGACCCAGTGGCCTCTTTGCGGAATTACACGATTGAAATGGACCTGTTGCCGGATTTCCCCGGTGCTGATGATCAAAGCCCGTTATTGGATCGGCAACACATAGACGAGATCGCGGAAAGCAACAGCCTGTCGCCACTGTCTCTGACGGATCAGGAGATCGACGCTCTTCTCAGCTTTCTGGCAAGTCTTGAAGACCCGGCAAAGCGGTTGGGGGTGCCCTCTCAAGTTCCAAGTGGCCTGCCGGTGGATCAGTGATTAACGGGAAATCCGGACGATTTGGTTGGCGCTGACCCTTTGCCATTTGCCCGTTTCTCCGCCCGGCCAAATGACCCGAACTTGCGCGTCGCTTTCATCGCCCAGGCCAAAATGATGAAACCCCGAGATGCCCCCTGCATGACCGCCACCAATCGTTATTTCGCGGGTTTGAACCCCTGCCGGAGTTTTTATTTCGACAAATCCACCAACTGCAAAGCGGTTGGATATATCCTGAGAAACGCCAAGCAACAGCCAGTGGCCAGCGCGCGAAATGTTCTGGCTGACTTCCAGTTCCGAGCCTCGATTGACGACCACCAGATCAAGCCGCCCGTCATTGTTCAGATCGGCAACGGCCGCACCGCGGGACTTTGCCATTGATGCAACGCCCGCCTCAGCCGAGGTCTCAGCGAATTGCCCATGGGGTGTCTGCACAAGCAGGTTGTTGGGATCGTTCAAAGCGGCATCCGGCATTTGTTCTACATTGCCCTTGGCGACGAAGATGTCGTCGCGGCCGTCGTTGTTGACATCGCCAAACTGCGCGTGCCACCCGGTCGACGGCCTGCCATCATCGCCGACATGAGGTCTGTGGGCTGTCGTTCCCTTGTCATAAGTGGCATCGCGCCATGTTGGGCCTTGGGCGGCTGGGTCAAACACCTGCAGCTTCTGGTCGCCCATGGAGGTCAGGTAAACCTCGGGAAAGCCATCCCCCGTCAGATCGCGCGAGGCGATCCCCATGCCCCAGATCGAATAGGGCATCCAGCCGTCCTCGGGCGTGTACAGGCGGGGCACCGGTTCCATGGCCCAAAGTTGCTCTTGTCCGTTGCGCACGTAATAGTGGCGGTCATTGCTGACACGAAGGTCCGCACGCCCCGTTCGTGCCCAATCCGAGAACAGTATGGACAGGGAACAATAGCCGGGTTCAAGATGTTGCGGTTGCCCGTAGCTGTGCCCTTCGGGGCGGTAGAGCAGGGTCGGCCCGCAGGCCTCGAACGGACCGTCCGGATCGGATCGATCAACATAGGTTCCAAAGGCCAGAGTGGGCAAGTCTTGCCCGTCTTCCCAAGTGGCCGAGAAGCCGGTGGTCCAATGGTCGGCGGACAGAAAACCAAGGTTGTCAAAGGGCTTGAACTGGCAATCTGGCAGGCCTTGCAGAAGCAGGTCTGCGCCAACGCGCAGAATTGCCAGATCCATCAAGCCGTCGCTGTCAACGTCCAGGGGATAAGCACCGGTTACCCCGGTCAGCGACAATTGATCGGGTGTTTCGGCCCGAAAGGAAATCGTGTCGCCTGAGGTATTCTTGAACAGTTGAGATCGATTTGATCCACCTGCAACAAACAACTCGGGCAGCGTGTCACCGTTGCAATCGAAAACGGCGACGCCGCCGCCGACAAAATGCTCCCACCCGCCATCGTAGATATGGGCCGGGATTTCAATGCGCTGGAATTCGGGGACAGGCAACTCGGCGTAAGCCCCACTGGCCAGAACCAAAAAGACCAGCGGTTCAGGACGCATGGGCCGTAAGCTCCTGCACTTTGAGGATTGAGATCTGTTCGATCCCATAGGCGGCCGCACCCTTGGCCCACATCAGATCGCCCCAATCGTGGACTTTGAGTTCCGGCAGGGGGGCATCGACACTGACAACGCCATTTCGGATGCGGTTCATCACCTGGTCTGAGCAGAGGTGTTCAAAGCTCATTTGGGTGCCAGACACGATGATACACTCAGGGTCATACAGGTTGATCAGATTTGACACCCCAAGGCCGAACATCTGACCGGCGCGGGCAAGCACCGACGCAGCCCTTTCATCCCCGGAACTGGCGCGATCATAGATGTCGGACACGCTCTCCATCTCACTGTTGTGGCCTGTCACGGTCATTTCGCGTATCAGGGCATAATCCCCGACATATGCCTCAAGACATCCACGTTGGCCGCATTGGCACAAGGCCCCGTCAAGGTGAACCTTGGTGTGACCGAATTCCGCGCCGCAGCCGCGTTCTCCGCGGTAGAGTTTTCCGTCCAGAACAATTCCCAGACCGACACCATGCTCGATCGTCACAACCAGAAAGTTTTTCAGCCCCTTGCCCAGCCCAAATAGCTGTTCGGCTTTGGCGACAAGATTGGCGTCGTTGTCCACAAAGACCGGGCAGGGGATTTCCTTCGACAGCAATAGATTGAAATCAATGTTCCGGTCGGTGATCGAAGACGACCAGTGCACAAAGTTCCGTTTTGCATCGACAAGACCTGCCACGCCAATGGAAACACCGGCCAGATTGTCGAGCGTGCCTCCAATCTGCCTGCAGGTTTCCCGAAGGGCTTTGCACACTGCCTCGACGAATTCCGCCGGTGTCATTCGGGCGTGTTCCAGCGGCTGTTTGTGTGATGTTACTTCGTTGCCTTCAAAGTCGACCAGAATAACCGAAATCACTTGCCGCGCGACTTTCAGACCCGCCACAAGGTGGGATTGCCCGTCCAGTTGCAGCAAAACCCTGGGCCTGCCTCTTTTGCCGGAACCGGGCTGCGCCTCGCCTTCGGTTTCCTTGATCAACCCGGCGGAAATAAGATCGGCTGTTGCTGCCGTGACGGTGGCCGGGCTGGTTTGCAAAGCGGATGCGATATCGATCCGCGAGACGGATCCTTGCGCTCGAATATGCTCCAACACCCGCAGGCGGGTTGTGTTTCTTTGCTCCAATGAAACCAGAGAGGCTTTGCTTTTCAGCATCTTATCCTCGCGAATCTTGCCGTTGGCCCAATCTATTTGAAATTGCCGCCTTCTTGTAGAGTAAATATTTTACCGACTGAAATAAATATGGTATTCAAAATTGTGAGAGCCGCGAATCGAGATTCGATGGCTCGGCAAATGGGAGGAAATCATGAAAAGAATTCTCAGCTTCTCGGCTGCGGCCACCTTGTTGGCTTCTGCTGCCTTCGCAGAGCCGGTGGTCGGCGTAAGCTGGTCCAACTTTCAGGAAGAGCGATGGAAGACGGACGAAGCGGCCATCAAATCAGCGCTGGAAGCGGGTGGTGCTGAATACATCTCATCTGATGCGCAGTCGTCATCCGCCAAGCAGCTTTCGGATATTGAAAGCCTGATCGCACAGGGCGTGGACGCGTTGATCATTCTGGCGCAGGACGCGCAGGCCATCGGGCCGGCCGTTCAGGCTGCGGCTGACGAAGGTATCCCGGTGATTGCCTATGACCGTCTGATCGAGGATGACCGGGCCTTTTACCTGACCTTCGACAATGTCGAGGTCGGCCGCATGCAGGCCCGCGCCGTCTTTGATGCCATGCCCAAGGGCAATTATGTGATGATCAAGGGGTCCCCCACCGATCCAAACGCCGATTTCCTGCGGGGCGGTCAGCAAGAGATCATCGGTGCGGCGGTAGACAGCGGTGACATCGTCATCGTTGGTGAGGCCTATACCGACGGCTGGTTGCCTGCGAATGCGCAGCGCAACATGGAACAGATCCTGACGGCGAATGAAAACAACGTCGATGCGGTTGTTGCGTCGAATGACGGCACAGCAGGCGGTGTTGTCGCGGCGCTGACGGCGCAGGGCATGGAGGGTATTCCGGTATCCGGGCAGGACGGCGATCATGCAGCGCTGAACCGGGTTGCACTTGGAACACAGACTGTCTCGGTCTGGAAGGATGCCCGTGAACTGGGCAAAGCCGCCGGTGAAATTGCAGTTGCGCTGAGCAGTGGCACAAGCCCTGCAGACGTGGATGGTGTGGTCAGCTGGACATCGCCGGGCGGCACCGAGATGAACTCGGTCTTCCTTGCTCCGGTCCCGATTACCAAGGATAACCTGTCCGTTGTCGTGGATGCGGGCTGGATTTCGCAGGAAGCGCTGTGTCAGGGCGTCGAAAACGGACCTGCCCCCTGTAACTAAACCACTCAGCCCCTGGCCCTGATTGGGCCGGGGGTACTTGCTGAAAATGAAAGATCGGAAATGACCGAAACTTCGTCTCAGCCGATACCTGAAAAGGCAAAACCCAGCCTGTTCCAGCAACTGGAACTGGATATGCGGCTTTTGGGCATGATCGGCGCGTTTGTCATCCTGTGCATCGGGTTCAACATCGTCACCGACGGGCGGTTCCTGACCCCGCGCAACCTGTTCAACCTGTCCATCCAGACGGTTTCAGTGGCGATCATGGCCTGCGGGATGGTGTTCATCATCGTCACGCGGCATATCGACCTGTCGGTGGGGGCGTTGCTGGCGACAACCTCGGCGGTTATGGCAATGACACAGACCGAACTGCTGCCGCACATGCTGGGGATGGGTTTGAACAATCCGGCAACATGGGCGATCACCATAGTGATCGGCCTGCTTGCGGGCACGCTGATCGGTGCATTTCACGGCTGGTTGGTCGGCTATCTCACGATCCCGGCCTTTATTGTCACCCTTGGTGGTTTTCTGGTCTGGCGAAACGTGGCCTGGTACCTGACCAGCGGTCAGACCATTGGCCCGCTGGACAGCACCTTCCTGATGTTCGGCGGCACAAATGGAACCCTGGGCACAACGGTAAGCTGGCTGTTCGGGCTGTTCGCCACCGCAATCGCCATCTGGGCCTTGTGGAGCGGACGGCGCGCAAAATCCGCGCACGGGTTTCCTGTCAAACCCGTCTGGGCTGAAAGCACCCTGGCCGGGATCATCGCTGTCGCGATCCTTGGCTATGTATACGTTGTCAACAGCTACGCCATTCCCACGCGCCGTCTGGAACGCATGTTCGAAGCACGCGGAGAGACGATGCCCGAAGGGTTGGTCGTTGGCTACGGTATCCCGATCTCGGTCCTCATCCTGATCATCGTTGCGGTCACCCTAACAGTTGTGGCCCGAAAAACCCGGTTCGGCCGCTATATCTTTGCCACCGGCGGCAACCCGGACGCGGCAGAGCTTTCAGGTATCAACACACGTCTGCTGACCGTGAAGATTTTTGCGCTGATGGGGTTCCTGTGCGCCGTATCCGCCGTGGTTGCCTCGGCGCGGCTGGCGAACCATTCGAACGACATCGGCACGCTGGATGAACTGAGGGTCATCGCGGCGGCAGTGATCGGCGGGACCGCCTTGTCCGGTGGCATCGGTACCATATACGGCGCGATCCTTGGCGCATTGATCATGCAGGCGCTTCAGTCCGGCATGGCCATGGTTGGCGTTGACGCGCCGTTCCAGAACATCGTGGTCGGCAGCGTTCTTGTGCTGGCCGTCTATATCGACATCGTCTACCGCAAGCGACTGGGGGCAAAGTGATGCAAGCTCAGGACACGCAGAAAACGCCCTCAACATCCGCTCGCGGAACCGGTGCGCCGCCCTTGGTCGAAATGCGCGACATTTCGATTTCCTTCGGGGGGATCAAGGCGGTCGATCATGTATCGGTCGATCTTTACCCCGGCGAAGTCGTTGGCTTGCTTGGCCATAACGGGGCCGGGAAATCGACGCTGATCAAGGTGCTTTCGGGTGCCTATCAAATGGATCATGGCGAGATCCTGATTGATGGCAATCCGGTTGAGATCAACAACCCACGTGATGCGCGGGCGAATAATATCGAGACCATCTACCAGACCCTCGCGCTGGCCGATAATCTGGATGCAACGTCGAACCTGTTTCTGGGGCGCGAGATGGCGACGCCCTTTGGGCTGGTCAACGACGCCGCCATGGAGGCTGAATGCCGCAAGATCATGGCGCAGCTTAACCCGAATTTTCAGAAGTTCAGCGATCCGGTGTCCGCGCTGTCGGGCGGCCAAAGACAGTCTGTGGCGATTGCACGGGCCGTCTATTTCAATGCCCGCATCCTGATCATGGACGAACCCACCGCGGCGCTTGGCCCGCATGAAACGCAGATGGTCGCGGATCTGATCCATCAACTCAAGGCGCAGGGCATCGGGATCTTCCTGATTGATCACGACGTGCACGCGGTCATGGATCTGTGCGACCGCGCCTCGGTGATGAAAAACGGGAAACTGGTGGGAACTGTCGATATCGCAGACGTCACTGATGACGATCTTTTGTCGATGATTATTCTGGGCAAACAGCCCGGTCAGAAGGCGGACTAGGGGGCAGGAATGAAAAGCGGATTTTTCGACGGGATCGAACAGATCAAGTTCGAGGGTACGGACAGCAAAAACCCCTTGGCCTTTCGCCACTACGACCCGGACGAGGTGATCATGGGCAAACGCATGGAAGATCATCTGCGATTTGCGGTCGCCTGGTGGCATTCCTTCGCGTGGGAGGGCGGAGACCCCTTTGGTGGTCCCACGTTCGAACGCCCTTGGCATCCGCAGGACGATATGGGCCGGGCCCGTATGAAGGCGGATATCGCATTCGAATTGTTCGAGCTTTTGGGCCAGCCCTTCTTTTGCTGGCACGACGCCGATATCCGGCCCGAACAGGGCAATTTTGCCGACAATCTGAGAACGCTGGAAGACATCACCGACTATATCGGTGAAAAGATGCAGGCGTCCGGCACCCGACTGCTGTGGGGGACGGCCAATATGTTCAGCCACCGACGCTGGATGGCCGGGGCCAGCACCAATCCCGATCCCGACGTGTTCGCGTTTGCGGCTGCAACAGTGAAATCGTGCATGGACGCAACCCACAAGCTGGGCGGCGAAAACTATGTCCTCTGGGGTGGCCGCGAAGGCTATGAGACCCTGCTGAATACCGACCTGAAGACTGAACTGGACCATATGGGCCGGTTTCTGAACATGGTCGTGGAATACAAACACAAGATCGGCTTCAAGGGTGCCATTCTTGTCGAACCCAAACCGCAGGAGCCGTCCAAGCACCAATACGATTATGACGCTGCAACCTGCATCGGGTTTCTGCGGAAATACGGGTTGGAGGACGAGGTGAAGCTGAATCTCGAACAGGGACACGCAATCCTTGCCGGTCATAGCTTTGAACACGAGATCGCAGTTGCCGCGGCCGAGGGGATGCTGGGGTCCATCGACATGAACCGAAACGATTACCAATCCGGCTGGGACACGGATCAATTCCCCAACAACACGCCCGATGTGGCCTTGGCCTACTACTACATTCTGAAAGCGGGCGGCTTTACAACCGGCGGCACGAATTTCGACGCCAAAATCCGCCGTCAGTCGATTGATGCAGAAGACCTTGTCGCCGCGCATGTCGGTGGCATGGATATTTGCGCCCGAGGTCTCAGGGCCGCTGCCGCAATGATCGAAGACGGGGGCTTGGATGCTGCGCTTTCTGACAGGTATTCCAATTGGAGCTCACCCTCAGCGCAAGCCATGTTGAACAGCAGCCTCGACGACATTGCCGCCCGAGTCTTGCGGGATGGGATCAACCCCGAACCACATTCAGGGCGTCAGGAGATACTGGAGAATTATGTGAACGGGTTCGTGTGACGACCACAATCAAACGCGCTTCAATCCGCAAGCAATAGCGCAGCATCAGCCCGCAAGCCAGTCCACGACCTGCTGCACCTCCCGCCTCACGGGGCGGCTTCCGCGCACCTCGACGAAATAGGCATGGGTGGGGGGGATGCTTTCATCGAAAAGGCGAACGACCCGTGCCTCGGCAAGGTCCTGATCAATCAGCGGCAGCCAGCCGATCACGATCCCTTGCCCTTCGGCAGCACCGCGCAGCAGGGCGTTTGCATCCTGGAAGATCGAACCGCGCAACCGGTTTGGGACGGGCACGTTCATGGCTGCGAACCAATCCAGCCACCCCCAGTGGTTCCTTTGGTGTAGCAGGGGTAAATTCAGCAGGTCTTTCGGGTCCTTAATGGGGCCGTGGGTGTCAAGGAATGACTTGGACGCAATGGCGACGGGGCTGAGCTCAAGCAATTTGATTGCATCACCCGATGTCTCGGCCATGCGGTCCCAGCGGATCACGATGTCGAGGTTTTCCCGCACGCTTGTTCCGGGTTCGAAAGTGGGCAGAACCTCAAGCTCGATATCCGCGTGAGAGGCCCAGAAATCGCTGATCTTTGGCATCAGCCAGCGCGCGGTGAAAATCGGGCCGGCCGCCAGGCGGACCACCTTGCGGGACCGGCGGTGGAGCGTGCGCACCGCTTCGTCCAATATCCCAAAGGCCTGTGCGGCGGCGTTTGCAAGCCGTTCGCCGTCTTCGGTCAGGGTGACATCCCGACCGCTGCGCGCGAACAGCTTGGTGCCAAGCTGATCTTCCAGCCCGCGAATATGGTGGCTGATCGCCGTCGGGGTGACTGACAAGGCTTCGGACGCGGCGCGAAAACTGCCCAGCCGGGCGGCGGCCTCAAAGGCGCGCAGGGCGGGAAGGGACGGTTTCATGCCAAGCCTATTGAATAGTTTTACTCATCTATTGCTGAGTAAGCTGCCTTTGTAAACGTGTTCTTGATATGAAAGCCTGATCTCGACAAAAAGCAAACTTCATGAGTCGATGGTCAAACTTAGCCGCCGCCGAGGTCGTAAAGACCGGCTGAAGGACACCCTGCAAAGCGAAGGCTCTCTGCCTGTTTGGCCGGGGGTCATGGGCGGTCGTCTCAAACCGCTTTCCTCGGATGAGGTGGCGTTGGTCGAAAGCTCTGCCTTTGCGTTGCTGGAAACGCTTGGTCTAAGTCAGGCCACCCCGTCGATGATCGACAAGGTTGTTGCGGCGGGCGGTGTGCGGACGGGTGACGGGCGGTTGCTGTTTCCGCCCGATCTGGTGCGCTGGGCGATTGATGGGGCGAAACGCGGGTTCTCGCTTTGTGGACAGCACCCCGACCGCGACCTTAAAATCGAAGGATCGCGGGTGCATATGTCAACCGGCGGGGCTGCTCCGGGGGTGTTCGACCTTAACACGCACGAGTATCGCGATTCCACGTTGCAGGACCTCTATGATGCGGCCCGGATCGTGGATCAGATGGGCAATATCCATCATTTCAGCCGGTCGGTTGTGGCGCGGGATATCGAGGACCCCGCTGTGATGGACCTTAATACCGCTTATGCCTGTCTGGCGGGCACGTCCAAGCATGTGTCGATCTCGATCACTGAACCGCAGAACGTCGCCCAGATCGCCCAGCTTTGTTACGGCATAGCGGGTGGTGAGGCCGCGTTTCGTGCCCGCCCTTTTCTGACGGTTATGGTCTGTCATGTGGTCCCGCCGATGCGCTTTGCCGAAGAGGCCTGCGAGGTGTTGGAACTTGCGATCAGGGCAGGCTTTCCCGTTCAACTGATCAGCGCCGGTCAGGCCGGGGCGACCAGCCCGGCGACGATTGCCGGATCGCTGGCGCAGGCGGTGGCGGAAACTCTGGCCGGGCTGGTTTTTGCGCGGTTGGTCGATCCCGAGGTCAAGGCGATCTTTGCGCCCAAACCGCTGGTGGCCGATCTGCGCACCGGTTCCATGAGTGGTGGTGGCGGCGAACAGGCCATACTGATGGCAGGGGCCGCGCAGATGGGGCGGCACTGGGATCTGCCTACCAGCTCGATTGCCGGGATCACCGATGCCAAGCGGCTGGACGCCCAATACGGTGCCGAGAAATCACTGGCCGTGACCATGGCCGCTCATGCAGGGTCGAACATCGTCACGCAGGCGGCGGGCATGATGTCGAGCCTTCTGGGTGTCAGCCACGCCGCCTATGTCAGCGACAACGATCTGCTGGGCAACATCCTGCGCACCATTCGCGGGATCGAGGCCACGCCGGAAAACATCGCTGCGGATGTCATTGCAGATGTGTGCCGGGGCGAGGGTCATTATCTGGGCGAAATGCACACGTTCAGCCGGATGAAGTCGGATTATTTCTACCCCGAAATCGGCGACCGTCGGGCCCCGCGTGACTGGGAGGAAGACGGCGGGCAAAGGATCGGCGACGTCGCCCGCGAACGGGCGCGCGAGATCCTGAACAGCCACTTCCCGGCGCATATCCCCGATCACATCGATCGCAGCTTACGGGGCAGTTTTGACATCCGTCTGACACGGACCCAAATCGGACGACCTGAATGAAGAACTCTGACCTCAGCCAGCGCGCCCGCGCGGCTCTTCCGGGCGGTGTCAGCCACGAATTGCGCTATCGCGACCCGCATCCCATCTACATCGAGCGTGCGCAGGGGGCCGAGAAGTGGGACAGCGAAGGCCGCCGCTATGTCGATTTCAAGATGGGCAGCGCCAGCCAGCTGCTTGGCCATGGCCATCCTGCGATCATCGAGGCGATCAGACAGCAGGCCGGACAGTCGATCTTCAGCGCCGATTGTCACGAGGCTGAAATCCTTTGGGCCGAATGGGTCAATCAGTTGTACCCCTGCGCCGAGCGTACGAGGTTCACCGCGTCAGGCAGCGAGGCGACAATGCTCGCCTTGCGTCTGGGCCGCGCGTATTCCGGCAAGGATCACGTGCTGCGTGTGGATGGGCATTACCACGGCTGGCACGACCACGCGCTCAAAGGTGCAAAACCGGGAACAAATCAAGCCGCGTCGCTGGGCGTACCAAAGGCGGTGAATGAGTTGATCCATGTCTGCGCGGCAAACCCCGACGTGATGGCAGATGCGCTGCAAGATGATCGTATCGGAACGGTCATCATCGAGGCGTCCGGAGCGAACTACGGATCGGTTCCATTGTCGACCGCGACATTGCGGGCACTGCACGACGTGGCGCGGGCGGCGGGTGTGGTGCTGATCTTTGATGAGATCATTACCGGGTTCCGCTGGTCCCCCGGCGGGCGACAGGCCCGAGACGCCATCGTGCCCGACCTGACAACGCTGGCCAAGATCGTCACCGGCGGTCTGCCGGGCGGTGCGGTCTGCGGCCGGGTCGAGATCATGGAGTTGATGAACAACGCGACCATGCGCGACGGCATCGCACCGGCGGTCAGTCATAAGGGCACGTTCAATGCCTCACCTCTGGTGGCCGCCGCAGCCTGCGCCGCAATGCCGTTGCTGGCCAGTGGCGAGGCTCAGGCCAAGGCCGATGCGATGGCGGCGCGGATGCGGGACGGCATGAATGCCGCTTTGGCCGATCTAGGCGTTGCCGGTCTGGCCTATGGCGACAGCTCGGTCTTTCATGTGTTCTTTGGTCAAGACTCTCTGGACGGTCTTGGCCCGGCTCAGATACGTGGCTTGCCCAAATCGACGGTCAAAGCCTACCGCGACGGGTTGCTGGCACGCGGGGTGGATATCATGTCCTACACGTCCGGTGTCACCTCGGCGGCGCATGAGCCGGACATGATCGATGAGGCGCTGGAGGCGTTTCGCGCCACGCTGTCCGATATGATCAGCGACGGGGTACTGCCATGACCCTGCCGTCCCATGCCCGCACGGTTGTGATCGGTGGCGGCGTTATCGGCTGTTCCATCGCCTATCATCTGGCGCGCGAGGGGCGCACGGACATCGTGGTGCTCGAACGCTCGAAACTGACCAGCGGCACGACGTGGCACGCCGCCGGTCTGGTGCGCCGCCTGCGGCCCTCGGCAACTCTGACCAAGCTGATCAACTATTCGATTGATCTTTATAGGGAGTTGGAGCGTGAAACCGGCCAAGCCACCGGCTGGACCCAGACCGGGTCGCTGACGCTGGCCACCAACCCGGACCGGTTGATCAATATCAAACGGCAGGTCTCGCTGGGCCGTGCCTTTGGTCTTGAGGCCGAGGTGATCGATGCCGCCCGCGCGCGCGCGCTGTGGCCGCTGATCGAAACCGATGACGTGATCGGCGCGGTCTGGTCCCCGGCGGATGGGCGGGTGAACCCCTCGGACGTAGCACTGGCGCTGTCAAAAGGGGCGCGGGCACGGGGGGTGCGGATTTTCGAGGATACCGCCGTCACCGGCTTGCGGAAAAAGGCCGGGCATATCTCGGGCGTCGCGGTGGGGGACCATGTGATCGAGGCCGACGAGGTGGTGATCGCATGTGGCCTCTGGTCCCGCGAGGTGGCGGCGATGGCCGGTGCCCATATGCCGCATTATGCCTGCGAGCATTTCTACATCCTGACCAAACCTCTGCCCGAGGTGCAGGCGCTTGGCAAAGGGGCACATCTGCCGACACTGAACGATCAGGACGCGTTCCTTTATGCCCGCGACGATGTCGAGGGGTTGCTGGTGGGCTGCTTTGAACCCAACGCCAAGGGTCTGCCGCTGGACCGCCTACCCCGGGATTTCAGCTTTGATCTGCTGGACGAGAATTGGGACCATTTCATGCCGATGATGGAAAACGCGCTGCGCCGGATTCCTGCATTGGAACGGGCCGAGGTGCGGATGCTGCTGAACGGGCCTGAAAGCTTTACCCTCGACAGCCAGTTCATGCTGGGCGAAAGCCCCGAGGTGTCGGGCCTGTTCCTGCTGGGTGGCATGAACTCGACCGGCATTGCCCTTGCCGGAGGTGCGGGCAAGGCGATGGCCGAATGGATCATCGCAGGCGAGCCGACAATGGAGTTGAACGAGGCCGATATTCGCCGCTTCAGCCCCGAAATGAACGTGCTGGGCGCGTTGGAGGCCCGCATCCCCGAGGTGCTGGGCCGCCATTACGACAACCCCTATCCGGGTCGGGCCATGGACAGCGCCCGCGGTCAGCGCCGGTCCCCCATTCACGCCGGTCTGGTGGCTGCGGGGGCACAGTTTGAATCGCGCGGCGGCTGGGAACGCGCCGTGCATTTCGGCGGCAAGGCCGCGCATCTGCCTTTGACATTCGGTGTGCCCGCGTGGCGCGATCAGGTCGGGGCCGAGGTCGAGGCCTGCCGCAACGGTGCCGCCATTCTGGATCAATCCGCCTTTGGCAAGATCATGGTACAGGGGCCGGACGCTTACGCCTTTCTGAACCGTCTCTGCGCGGCGCAGATGGATATGCCCGACGGGCGCATCGCCTACAGCCAAATCCTGAACGCACGCGGCGGGGTGGAAAGCGATCTGACCGTTCAGCGCCACGGCCCCGAGACCTATCTGCTGATCACCGGCACGGGCGAGGTCGTGCGCGTCCTCAAGCGTATGCGCGAGACACGGGGCGATTTCCGGGTGGAATTCATCGATGTGACCAGCGGGTATGCCATTTTGGGACTGGCCGGGGCACGGGCGCGCTCCGTGTTGCAAGCAACCTCGAACATGCCGGTCCCTGATCTGAAGCGCTTTCACTTCGCGCCGGTCGAAATCGGCCTTGCACGCGGTTGGGCGGGGCGGCTGAGCTTTACCGGCGAAGAGGGGTACGAGCTTTATATCCAGGCCGACATGGCCATGGCCGCGTATGAGGCGCTGGTAGCTGCCGGGGCCAGCCATGCGGGTCTTTACGCCAGCGGCAGCCTTCGCATCGAAAGCGGGTTCCGCGCTTTCGGGCACGAGCTGACCCCCGGCACCACCCCGCACGAGGCCGGTCTGGACGCATTCTGCGCCATGGGCACCGGGTTTGTGGGCGAAGAGGCGTTGCGGGATCACACGCCCGCACGCCGGATCGTTTCGCTGTTATTCGATGACCCGGATGCGATCCCGATCCATGACGAGCCTGTCTATTTCGAAGGGAAGGTCGCGGGCCAGATCACCTCTGCCGCGTGGAGTTACCGGTTCGGCCGATCTGTTGCGCTGGCAATGATCTCGGGCGCGCCGAGATTTTTCGACGAAAAATCTTCCTCCGCAGATGGCACATGGGCGGTGGAGGTGGAAATCGCCTGCACCCGCTTTACCGCCCGCGCCGCCCCGAAACCCGCCAAAGAGGCATTCCAATGAGTGATACGACCCGCACCACTCAGGTCGCGATCATCGGCGGCGGGATCATGGGCGTCGCCGCCCAGTTTCAACTGGCCGAAAACGGCTGGACCGACACGATCCTGTTCGAAAAGGCAGAACTGACTTCCGGTTCCACATGGCATGCGGCGGGCCAGATCGCCCATGCGGTCGGCAGTCGGATCGCGGGCTGGATCAACAAGACCTCGATCGAGACCTACAAGCGCGTCGAGGCAGAGACCGGCCAGAGCATCGGCTGGCATCAGGTCGGCGGCTTCCGGATCGCCACCACCGATGATGAGGTCGACTGGATGAAGTCGATTATG
The DNA here is from genome assembly GCF_056531805.1 of Ruegeria sp. K5. Classification (NCBI taxonomy): domain Bacteria; kingdom Pseudomonadati; phylum Pseudomonadota; class Alphaproteobacteria; order Rhodobacterales; family Roseobacteraceae; genus Ruegeria; species Ruegeria sp. K5. The sequence continues at coordinate 114,823 of NZ_JBQFML010000005.1, forward strand.
GGGGTCGGCAGGCTGCTGGACCTGCCGATGGAACTGGTCGGGCCCGAGGAAGTGGCCAAAGGCAACCCCTTCTACCGGACCTCTGACATCAAGGCCGCCGTGCAGACCTTTGAAGACGGCCATATCGACCCATCCGGTGTCACCATGGCGCTGGCCGCCGCCTCCCGCGCGCGTGGGGCCAGGATCGAGCGGCATACCCGCGTCACCGGCGCATCGCGCAAGGGTGATATGTGGCGTCTGGCGACGGAAAAGGGTGATGTTCTCGCCCAGCATGTGGTGATCGCCGCAGGCTCGTACGCCAATCAGGTGGGGGAATGGTTCGGGCTGAAAATCCCGTCGGTGTCTTGCCTGCATCATTATCTGGTCACGGATACGGTGCCCGAATTTCAGGACCGTTCCGAACTGCCCGTCATGCGCGACAATGCCTTTGGCGGTTATATCCGGCAGGAGCAGAAATCGGGCCTGATCGGGATTTACGAAGGCCATGTCTGCCCTACGGTCTGGGAAATGCCGCAAGGCGCGCCATGGGCAGCGGAGAATGAGCTGTTCGAGGTCGATTACGACTCGATTGGCGATTTTCTGATGGTGGCGCTCGATAAGATGCCCGTGCTGGCCGAACTGGGGATCAGGCGCGTGGTGCGCGGGGCGATCACCCATACGCCGGATGGCGGGATGCTGGTGGGGCCGTCGGGTGCGCCAAATGTCTGGCTGTCCTGCGGGTCTTCCATCGGGCTCGCATGGGGCGGTGGGGCTGGCAAGGTGCTGGCCGACTGGATGGTGCATGGCGAAACCCAGATCAACACCCGTGGGATGGACCCGCGCCGCTATGGCGACTTCAGCACCGACAATTTCATCGTCGAGCGCACCAAGGACGAGTTCATGCGCCGCCATGACACGCCCTGCCCCGGCAAGCAGTTCGACAGCCTGCGCCCGCTGAACCGCCATCCGCTTTATGACCGGCTGGCCGCCAAGGGCGCGGTGTTTGGCGAGGTCGCTGGCTGGGAACGCCCGCGCTATTTCGGTGCGGTGGGTGAGGTCGAGCAGATCGGCTGGGGCCACCAGACCTGGCACCAAAACGCCATGGCCGAGGCCAAAGCGACTCGTACCGCCGCTGGTGTGATCGACCTCTGCGCCTTTGCCCAGTTCGAGATCACCGGCAAGGATGCGGGCGCCTTGCTCGACCGGCTGTCGGCCAACAAAATCCCCGCCACAGACGGGCGGATGAGCCTGAACCACCTGTTGACTCCGAAGGGCAGGTTCGAGACCGAAATCACCATCTGGCGCATCGCCAATGGTCGCTATTTCACCGGTTCCGCCATCGCGCGGGCGAACCCGGATTTTGACTGGATCAAATCCCATATCCGACCCGGTGAAGACGTGCAGATGGTCAATCGCAGCGCCGATTGGGGGATGCTGTCCCTGTCCGGCCCGGCGTCACGCCGGATCATGTCGGAACTGACCGAGGCTGACCTCGGCAACGCTGCCTTTCCCTGGCTGTCGGGGCAAGAGATCACCGTTGCAGGCATCCCCTGCTATGCGCTGCGGGTGTCTTTTGTGGGTGAGCTCGGGTGGGAGTTGCACGTGCCGCTGGACCGGATCGGTGCGCTCTATGATGCGCTGTTTGAGGCTGGTGCCACGCACGGGCTGGTCGATCTGGGTTCTTACGCGTTCAACGGGATGCGGATGGAGAAAGCCTATCGCGCCAGCGGCGAGCTGACCACGGATGTCGGTCCGTTCGACGTCGGCCTTGACCGCTTTGTCCGCGCCGAAGGTCGCGATTTCATCGGCAAGGATGCCCTTTTGGCCCGTGATCCGGACTGGCAGCTCTTCTATGCGGAACTCCGTGCCGACGGCATCGACATTCATGGCGGCGAGCCTGTGTCGTTGAATGGCATGCCCGTTGGTCTGACCACCTCGGGCGGGTATGGCTATACGGTGGGCAAGTCGCTGGGCTGGCTGTTCGTGCGCAAAGGCACCCCGCGCGATGGCCTCAGCGTGCAAATCCTGAACCGTGCCATCCCCGTGACCGTGCATGACGACGCCCTGTTTGACCCACAAAACCTGAGACCCCGATCCGAGGACTAGACCATGACCAAAATCACCGGCGGCGAGGCCGTCTATCGCGTGCTCAAGGCCAATGGGATCGACACCGTGTTCGGCCTGCTGGGCGGCTCGATGCTCGAACTTTATGACGCGATGTATCAGTGCGGCGAAATCGGATACGTGGGCGCGCGCGATGAACGGGCGGCGGGGCATATGGCCGATGCCTGGGCGCGGATGACCGGCAAGCCCGGTGTTGTTCTGGGCGCGCAGGCCGGGCCGGGCGTGGTCAATATCGTCACCGCCGTGGCCGAGGCGCATCTGGCCTATTCCCCGCTGGTGGTCATCGCAGGCGCAATCACGCGGGCCGATCAGCACAAGGACACGTTTCAGGAGGTCGATCAGGTGGCTTTGTTTGCCCCGATCTGCAAACGCTCGGTCATAGTTACGGACCCGTCGCGTCTGGTCCCGATGCTGGAAGATGCAATACGGCTAGCGAATACGGGCCGTCGCGGGCCGGTTGTGCTGCATGTGCCGCGCGACCTGTTTGCAGCCGAGTTGCCTGCGGTTGACCCGGTGTCAGTTAACATCGCCCGGCCCGGTCCTGCGGCCTCCGAAGATGTTGCCGCCATCGCCGCGCTTCTGGGTGAAGCCAAACGCCCGGTGATTTTTGCCGGCGGTGGCTTCAAATGGAGCGCCGGGCGAGACGCGCTGACCGCTTTGGCCGAGACACTTGAGGTGCCGGTGGTTGCATCAACCGGCCATGCCGACGTGATGCGCCACGGACACCCGTGGTTTGCGGGGCAGGCCGGGCCGCGTGGCAACCGGGTGGCCAGCCGGTTGACGAAAGAGGCGGATGTGATGGTCGTGCTTGGGGCACGGCTGGGGTTCAACTCGACCTTTCATTCAAACGATTATGTCGGGGCCGAGACGCGGATTGCCCATGTGGATATCGACGGATCTGCGGTGGGGCGCTATTTCCCGGCTGAAATCGCGGCGCAGGGGGATGCGCGCCTGACTGCCGAGGCGCTGATCGATGCGGTCCCTAAACCTGATTGCGATCCATGGCGTGATGCGTTTCGTGCCGACATGGAGACCCTTCGGGCCGAGCGCGCCGAGGAAGCAGCAATCGAGACCCTGCCCATGCATCCCCGCCGTGCCTTGGGCGAGCTGCGCGACGCGCTGCCCGAAAACGCCATCGTCACGCTGGACACCGGTAACACCTGCCTTCAAGCCGCGGACCGTCTGGCGCATTATGAGCCTTTGTCGCTGATCACCCCTTTGGATTTCGGATTGGTTGGCTTTGGCCTGCCCGTCGCCATCGGGGCCAAGGCCGCAGCCCCCGACCGGCCCGTTGTTGCCGTCATGGGCGACGGTGCGGTGGGGTATACGATGATCGAAATCCAGACCGCCATCTCACACAATCTGCCCATCGTGATCGTGGTTCTGGATAATGAGGCATGGGGGGCCGAGAAAGCCTATCAGCAAGAGTTCTATGGCGGACGTCTGTTGGGGGCCGAAATCCAGTCGCCCCGCTTTGACAAATTCGCGGAACTTTGCGGCGGCAAAGGCATCTGGGTCAATGGCCCCGGTGGTATGGGTCCTGCGTTGCAACAGGCAATAGCTTCGGGGGAAACAACTGTTATTCAGGCCAAAATCGACCCAGGCGCGCTGATGACACTGCGCAAGGATTTGTTCAAGGCACCGCAGCGCCGGGAATAGGGGTGATCTTGCTGATCCGGGTTGGGATGGATCACCCCTCCGCCGGTGTCACCGCCCGCTGATACAGGTGCCATGTGGTGTGCCCAAGGATCGGCAGGGTGAAGATCAGGCCCAGAAACGCCGGAGCCATCGACAGCAACATCGTGACCGAGATGATCGCCGCCCAGCCCAGCATGACCACCGGGCTTTCGTTGACGACCCGAATGGACGTGAGCATCGCCGACACGAAATTGATTTCCCGGTCCAGCAGCATGGGCATGGCAACGACAGTCACCGCAAACAGCACAGCTGACAGCAACGCGCCTATGCAGGTGCCGACAGCAAGGAAGGTCCAGCCCTGCGGCGTGAAGAAAACGGTGTTCAAAAACCCGTCGAAATCCGAGAAAGACACATTCTGCAGTATGATCGCAAGCCAAAGCCGAACCTGGTAAATCCAGACCCAGAAGATGAACAGGGTGACAAAGGCCATCCAGCCCATCTCGCGTTTGCGCTGATTGGCCATGACAGTCAGGATGTCTGACCAGCCGAAACTCTGGCCCTTTTGCAAGCGACGGGACATTTCATACAGGCCCGCGGCAGCAAACGGCGCAACAAGCGGAAAGCCGACAATGGCGGGGATGATCATCCAGATTTTTCCCAGCCAGATCAGGCACCAAACCAGCAGGATGCCGAAGACTGCATAGAACAGGCCGAAAAAACCGCTCATGAAAGGGCGCGCCAGAAAGTCGGAAAACCCGGCTTTCAGAGATGCGGTGATGTCATCTGCTGTCACCTTGTTGATCTTGGGCGCGGCTGGCTGCTGCGGCGCCAGATTGTCCGGTGGTGTGGATCCTGCGGTTTTGGATGTCATGGCACATCCCTCCTCCGCAGATCAGTTTGCATCAGGTGGTGCATCAGGGCAAGCGAGGTGAATGGCGCGGATTGGCACTGTCGCTTGGTTCAACTGCGCTCGGTCAGCAGATCACTTGCCTTCTCGCCAATCATGATCGCGGGCGCATTGGTGTTCCCGCTGACGATTTCCGGCATGATCGAGCAATCGGCAACGCGCAGGTTATCGATCCCCTTCACCTTCAGTTCCGGATCCACAACCGCGTTTTCCGAGGTGCCCATCGCGCAGGTTCCAGTGGGGTGATAGATCGAAACCGAGTTCGACCGTGCCCAATCCAACGTGCCTTCATAGTCGTCGCAAGACAGGTCCGATGTTGGCCGGAATTCCTCGGAGATTTTCGAGGCCAGCGGGTTGTGGGTGGCGATCTTGCGCGCGATGTTCACGCCGGCGACGATGGTTCGGCAATCGGTTTCCGTTGAAAGGTAGTTGGGGATGATCTTCACGTATTTGGACGGGTCGGGACCATCCAATTGCAGCTCTCCCCGGCTTTCGGGGCGAAGCTGGCAGACCGACATGGTGAAGGCGGAAAACGGATGTACGCCTTCGCCGGGGCTGTCGGCGGACCATGGCTGAACATGGAATTGAATATCCGGCGTCTGTACATTCGGGCGGGTTTTCAGGAAGCCGGTCGCCAGGCTGGCCGCCATTGTCATTGGACCTGCGCGGAACAGCGCATATTTCAGCGCGATGCGCGCCTGATTGAACAGGCTGCGCACCTCATCATTCAACGTGGGTTCGTTGCATTTGAACACCAGACGGGCCTGCAGGTGATCCTGTAGCCCTTTGCCGACAGCAGGTAAGGCGTGGGTCGGTTCAATGCCATTGGCTTTCAGGTGATCAGGGTCTCCGATCCCGGACAACATCAGGATTTGTGGCGAGTTGATCGCGCCGCCGGACAGAATGATCTCGCGACGTACCTTCAACGTCTTGGTTTCGCCGGACCGGTCCTGATAGACCACTCCGGTCGCCTGTTTCCCGTCCAGTTCGATCTTTGTCACCAGGGCATGGGTGATGATGTTCAGGTTGTCGCGATTGCGGATAGGTTTGAGGTAGGCCACAGCCGCGCTGCACCGTCGGCCATTGCGTGTTGTCAGTTGGAAATAGCCGACCCCTTCTTGTTCGGCCCCATTGTAATCGGCGTTGAACGGATAGCCCGCAGCCTGCGCCGCCGCGACCCAGGCGTCGCAGATCGGGCGTTGGATGCGCATGTTCGACACGGACAAGGGCCCGCCGACTCCGTGGAATTCGTCCTCGCCCCGTTCCTGATCCTCGCAGCGTTTGAACAGGGGCAGCACGTCGTCCCAACCCCAGCCGATATTCCCCATCTGGCGCCAGCGGTCGTAATCTTCTTTCTGTCCGCGCACATACAATAGCCCGTTCAGCGAGGATGATCCGCCCAGCACTTTCCCGCGCGGCCAATCAATGCTTCTGCCGTTCAGGCCGGGGTCGGGTTCGGTCCGATAGCACCAATCGACCGACGGGTTGTGCATGGTTTTGAAATAGCCGACCGGGATGTGAATCCACGGGTTGGTATCCGGCCCACCGGCTTCCAGAAGGGCGACCTTGGTATTGGGATCGGCGCTGAGTCGATTGGCGATGACACAGCCCGAAGACCCTGCTCCGACAATCGCATAATCCACTTCCATGATCGCCTCCTTCCAACGTCGTTGAAAAAAACTCTATGCAAGATGCAGGAATTATACTAGCATTTTTTGATACAAAACGTCTCAATAATTGCGATCAGGGAGGTAAGCAATGGAGATCGGTAAGAAACTAAGCGGGATTTCACGGCGGGATTTCTTCCGCGTGGCCGGACGCTATGGCATGAGCTCGACGCTGCTTGCGGCAGGCGGGTTCGGCGGCGCGATGAGTCTGGCGAATTTGGCGCAGGCCGCTGAATCAAATTACGAAAAACGCTTCTCGAAAGAGCCGAAACATACGCTGAAATTTGGTGCGTCGGGCTTCAATACCCGCAACCTTCTGATCGAGCGCGCCGGGGCCATCGAATTCGCCCGTGACCTGGAAGAACGCACAGATGGTGAGATTCGCATCGAGTTCATCGGCGACAACCAGATCTGCGGACAGCTAAGCTGTGTCGAGAAAACCCAGCAGGGCATTGTCGATATCTATGCGGCTTCGACCCAGAACTCGGCCGGTGGTGCGCCTTATCTGAACGTGCTGGACTATGCTTATATGTTCCCCAGCCGCGCGGCGCAGTATCACTTCTTCTATAGCCCCGCCAGTCAGCGCATCCTGCGCGACCCGCTGGAAAAACGGCACGGGCTGAAGTTCCTGTTCACCCATTGCGAGTTGCGCGGTCTGCAAATGGGATCAACCTTTGCCGACAAGCCAACTGTCACCAAGCTGGAAGAACTGTTCGGCACCAAGAACCGCGTGACGGGCACTCAATTGGGCCGGATCGCCATGCAGCTCTTGAACCTGAACCCGGTTCCGGTGGCGTGGGAAGAAACGCTGGACGCGCTGAAAACCGGTCTGATCGATGGGGCCGAAACATGGGCCTCGGCTGTGGCTTATGCCAACATGGCACCAGTGGTATCGCAGTCGGTGAACCTGAAGTTCTTCTGCGGGACCGAGCATACCTCGATGTCGGCCAAGGTCTTCGACAGTCTGGGCGGTGAGTTGCAGGATGCCGTGATGGAGTCCTCGTACTTCACTCAGGCACTGATTCAGGGCGCAAACGAGGCGGCGCTGTTGAACACCGTTGGCTTCTCGGACCCGCAACTGCCCAATACGATCTTTGCCGAAAACGGCGTGCGCGCGGCCTTCCTGCCTGATGACCAGATCAAACTGGCCGAAGAGATGTGTGCCCCCAACTTCAACCCCGAGCCGTGGGCGCAGTGGCGTGAGCGTCTGAACAAATGGGCGGGTGGCATCGACACCTATCAGGAAATCTATGACATCGCGCGTGAGATCCCGGCAGATATGCTGCCCGAGAATGTCGAGCCGCGCCGCTGGTGGATGGGCCAGGCCTGATAAGCTGATGCGAACCGGCCCCACGCGGGCCGGTTCCAAAAAACACACCGACTGGGAGGACGGGGTACATGTCGTTTTGGGCAGATATCGGCGCTATTTTCAGCGCTTTTCTCAGCCAGGATTCGTTCGAGATTCAATCCGCACTGGAATCCGATGCCGCATGGGTTTTGGGTGCAATTGTCTCGGCCATCGGCGGGTTCGTGATCATGCTGATCTATCGGGCAGTTCCCTTTGTCGAACGTCATTTCGAACGGTCGGTGATGGTGTATTCCTACCTCGCGATTGCCCTGATCATCTTTTGGGGCGTGATCGACAGGTTCGTGTTCAACGATCAGGAACCGTGGTCCACCACCATTCCTCCGCTTCTGTTCATGGTGATGGCCTGGTTTGGCGCGTCATATAACGTCCGCCTGCGCACCCATCTGAGCTTTAGCGAGTTTCGCACATCCATGCCCCGCGGCGGGCAACTGGCCTGTCTGATCCTGGATGCGGTGCTGTGGTTCATCTTTGCGGTGATCGTCATCGTGACCACAACGCGGTTGGTGGCGCTCTCGGCGTCTAACTTCCAGATCGTTCTGGGCACCGACAATATCATGCAGTGGTGGTTCCTGCTGGCTGCGCCACTGTCCTTCTTTCTGATGGTCGGGCGCGTGTTTCAAAACCTTGCCGACGATCTGCGCAACTGGAAAACAGGCGAGCCGCTGATCAAGCAGGCCGTGATCGGAGCAGACTGATGACAGATGGAACCATAGTCACACTGATCTCGCTTGGGGTCACCTTCCTGTTCATGCTGGGCGTGCCGGTTCTGCTGGTGATCGGCTACTGGGTCATCGGCTGTTCCTTTGTCCTCGGCCTGACGCTGGACAATATGGGCGCCGAATTGCTGAACGTGTTCAACAAGGGTTTTGCCCTGCTCGCGATGCCCCTGTTCATCCTGACCGGGGACCTTATCAACAAATCGGGCATTGCCAGACGGCTCAGCGATTTTGCCTACGCCTGTCTTGGCTGGATACGCGGCGGTTTGGCGATGGCGTCGCTGGGGGCCTGCGGGTTGTTTGCGGCGATCTCGGGGTCGAACTCGGCCACGACGGCCACTATTGGCTCGATGCTGCACCCCGAGATGGTTAAGGGCGGCTATGACGAACGGTTCAGCGCCGCGACCGCTGCGGCGGGCGGCACGGTGGGGATCATCATCCCCCCGTCAATTATCTTCATCGTCTACGGGTTCCTGATGAATCTGCCGATTTCCGAGCTGTTCGTGGCGGGCATCCTGCCCGGCGCGCTGATGGTGTTCGGGATGCAATTCGCCTGCTGGATCATCTGCCGCATGAATGGCTGGGGCCACCTGATCCCGCTGCAACTGAACCGCGTTCTGAAAACCGCGTTCGGTGCATGGCTTGGCTTCTTCGCCATCGGGCTTGTGTTGTGGGGCATCTATACGGGCAAATTCTCACCCACCGAGGCGGCGGGGGTGACCGTGGGCTTCTGTGTCATCGCGGGTCTGGTCAGCTATCCGATCAACCGCATCATGGGCGCGCGGAATGACATTCCACCCACCGAAAAGACCTTTGCCGAGATGTTCGTGGTCGAAGGCTTCACGATCCCGGAAATTCCGTCGATTGTGATCCGCTCGGCCCAGATTACCGGCATCCTGGCGCCGCTGATCGCGATTTCAGTGGTGATGCAGCAAATCCTGTCCCTGCTGGGGGCACAGGAAACCATCGGGAGCTTCGTGACCTCGATGGGCGGCTACCATGCAGTTCTGTTTACCTCGATGGTGATTGTCTTCTTCTCGGGCATGGTGCTGGAAAGCCTGCCGGTGACCATCATCCTTGCGCCAATCCTTGCGCCGATTGCAGCCTCGGTCGGGATTGACCCGATCCACTTCTCGGTGATCTTTCTGGTCGGCGCGTCCATCGGGTTCATTACGCCTCCGTACGGGTTGAACCTGTATGTGGCGTCGGGCGTGACTGGCGTGCCCTATTTCCGGCTTCTGCGCTATACGGTTCCCTATCTGGTGGCACTGCTGTCGGTCTGGATTCTGGTTTCGCTGGTGCCCGATCTGGCCTTGATCCTGCTGCCAAATAACTAGACTGTTGCGGGATGACCGAAGCGGACACAAAAGACAAAGACACCCAGATTCCCACGAACCTGCGCCTGCTGCTGATCCTGGAAGAGGTGGCACGGCGCGGCGTCGCCGTCAAACCCTCGGACCTGATCGACGCATTGGGTCTGGCAAAGCCCACGATACATCGCCTGCTGCAAACAGCCGAGGCCGAAGGATTTCTTCAGCGTGATCTGGATGGTCGGTCTTATGGTCCCGGTCCGCGCTTGCGGCAGCTGTCGCTGAATACAGTGTCGTCCGAACATCTTCGCACGGCCCGTTTGGCCATTATTCGCGGCGTCGCGGATGAAATCGGCGAAACCTGCAATCTGGCGATCCCGGATCGCGAGGGTATGATCTATCTGGACCGGGTCGAGACGAAATGGCCGCTGAGAATTCAGTTGCCGATCGGAACACAAGTCCCGTTTCACTGCACCGCCAGTGGCAAGATGTATTTGTCGACCCTGCGCCCGAGCACTTTGGATGGGTTTCTTTCCGCAGGTAACCTCAGCCCGAATACCGACCGCACGATAACGAAGCCCCAGGCCTTGCGGGCCGAAATAACCCGCGTCGCACAGAACGGGTATTCGACAGATGATGAGGAGTTCATGCCCGGTATGACGGCCATTGCGGTCCCGGTCATAGACAAGAACAACAGGCTGGCCGCCACTCTGTCCGTTCATGCGCCGACGCAGCGCCATGATCTGAACAGTTTGAAACAATTTCTTGCCTTGCTACAGGACGGTGCGCGCAAACTGTCGGGTTTGCTGACTTCTTAGCCCGGCGATTGACTGACAACATATCACCTTACGCGGCTGCCTTGCGCGATGCCTTGGCCGGGACGTAGTTGAGCACCGGGGCCAGCCAGCGTTCGGCCTCTTCCACGGTCATCCGTTTTCTCTGGGCGTAGTCCTCGACCTGATCGCGTTCCACTTTGCCAACACCAAAATAATAGCTGTCCGGGTGCCCGACATAGAGCCCGGAGACAGATGAACCGGGCCACATCGCCATGCTTTCGGTCAGCGCCACTCCGGTCGCGGCCTCGGCGTCCAGCAGGCTGAACAGCGTGCGTTTTTCGGTGTGATCGGGCTGGGCCGGATAGCCCGGCGCGGGGCGGATACCGGCATAAGGTTCGCTGATCAGGGCCTGTGGGTCGAAGTCTTCACCCTTTGCGTAACCCCAAAATTCACGCCGGACCCTTTCATGCAGCATCTCGGCCATGGCTTCGGCGATCCGATCGGCCAGAGCCTTGACGAGGATCGCGCCGTAATTGTCGTTGACCTTGTCCAGCCGCTCGGCAATGTCAGAGTCCTCCGGTCCCGCCGTGACGACAAACCCGCCGACATGGTCCGCACTATGGCCTTCCGGGGCGACAAAATCCGACAACGCGACATTCGGTCGATCACCGCGTTTTACGGTCTGCTGGCGCAGCGTGTGCAGGGCGGCCAGAGTTTCAGCGCGATCCGGGCCGGTATACAGCCGGATGTCATCGCCGACCGCGTTGGCAGGCCAGAATCCAACAACCCCTCGGGGTGTGAACCAGCGCTCTGCGATAATCTGTTCCAGCATTGCCTGCGCATCGGCAAAAAGCGCCCGCGCCGCCGCGCCCTGTTTTTCATCTTCAAGAATTCCGGGATAGACACCGCGCATTTCCCAGGTCTGGAAGAACGGCGTCCAGTCGATATAGCGCGCAATTTCGGCCAGATCCCAATCGGGCAGCACGCGCGCGCCGGTGAAGGACGGAGCAATGGGCTCGTAATCATCCCAATCCAGCTTCAGCGCATTCGCCCGCGCCTTGGCCAAAAGCAGGCGGTTCTTGGCGCGTTCGCCGCGCTCGTGCTTGTCGGCCACATCCGCATATTCGGCCTGAATCCCGGCGACATAATCGGGCTTCTGCGTCGGGCTCAGCAATGCGCCGACAACCCCGACAGCGCGGCTGGCATCGGTGACATAGACCGCCTGCCCATGCGTGTAACGCGGCGCGATCTTGACCGCTGTGTGCACCCGCGACGTGGTTGCGCCGCCGATCAGCAGCGGAATATCGAACGCTTCGCGCTCCATCTCCGAGGCCAGATGCACCATCTCGTCCAGCGACGGCGTGATCAGCCCGGACAGGCCGATAATGTCCACATTTTCCTCGCGCGCGACTTGCAGGATCTTCTGCGGCGGGACCATGACGCCCAGATCCACGATCTCATAATTGTTGCAGGCCAGAACCACGCCGACGATATTCTTGCCGATATCGTGCACGTCCCCCTTCACGGTCGCCATCAGCACCTTGCCCGCAGATTGCCGGCCCTCACCGCCATTCCGGCGCTTTTCTTCCTCCATGTAGGGCAACAAAACGGCCACGGCCTGTTTCATCACACGGGCCGATTTCACCACCTGCGGCAGGAACATCTTGCCTGCACCAAACAAATCCCCCACGACGTTCATCCCGGCCATCAAAGGGCCTTCGATAACGTGCAAGGGACGTTCGGCATTGACGCGCGCGGCCTCGGTGTCTTCTTCGATGAACTCGGTGATGCCGTTGACCAGCGCATGCTCCAGCCGTTTCTCGACCGGCCAGTCGCGCCAGGCAAGGTCCCGGACCTTCTCTTCGCGCTTGTCGCCACGGAAACGTTCGGCGATGTCCAGCAGGTTCTCGGTCGCGCTGCCGCCGGATTTCGGCTGGCGGTTCAGGACCACATCCTCGCATGCTTCGCGCAGGTCGGGATCGATCTGGTCATAGACCGCTAGTTGGCCCGCATTGACGATGCCCATATCCATCCCGGCCTGAATGGCATGGTACAGGAACACCGCATGCATCGCCTCGCGCACCGGTTCATTGCCACGAAAGCTGAAAGACAGGTTCGACACCCCGCCCGAGACATGTGCATGGGGCAGGTTCTGACTTATCCAGCGGGTCGCCTCGATGAAATCGACGCCGTAATTGTCGTGTTCCTCGATTCCCGTGGCGACGGCAAAGATGTTGGGGTCAAAGATGATGTCTTCGGGTGGGAACCCCATATCCTCGACCAGAATGCGATAAGCGCGGGCGCAAATCTCGGTCTTGCGCTCGAAGGTGTCGGCCTGACCGGCCTCGTCAAAGGCCATGACCACCACAGCAGCCCCATAGGCCAGACACAGACCCGCGTGATGGCGAAACGCCTCTTCGCCCTCTTTCAGGCTGATCGAGTTCACCACAGGCTTTCCCTGCACGCATTGCAGCCCGGCCTCGATCACCTCCCACTTCGAGCTGTCGATCATGATTGGCACGCGGGCGATATCGGGCTCGGACGCGACAAGGTTCAGGTATTCGACCATCGCCTGTTTGCTGTCGATCAGCCCTTCATCCATGTTGATGTCGATGATCTGAGCGCCGTTTTCCACCTGATCCCGCGCAACGTCCAGCGCGGCGGCATAGTCGCGGTTCACGATCAGCTTGCGAAACCGGGCCGAGCCGGTGACGTTGGTCCGCTCACCCACATTCACAAAGGGGATGTCTGGCGTCAGGACAAAAGGCTCCAGCCCCGAGAGGCGCAGATGACGGGTCATGCGGGTACCTTTCTGGGGGCAAAGGGCGCAACCGCTTCGGCGATCGCGCGGATATGGTCGGGCGTGGTGCCGCAGCAACCGCCGACCACGTTGACGATGCCATCGCGGGCAAACTCTTCGACCTGAGCGGCGGTCTGGTTCGGTGTTTCGTCATACTGGCCGAACTCATTCGGCAGGCCCGCGTTGGGGTAGGCGCAGGTCAGGGCGGTCGCCACGCCCGAAATCTCGGCCATATGCGGGCGCATGGATGCAGCGCCAAGGGCGCAGTTCAGCCCGACGGTGAAAGGGCGCGCATGGGCGACCGAGTGCCAGAAGGCGGTGGGTGTCTGGCCAGAAAGCGTCCGGCCCGAGGCATCGGTGATCGTGCCCGAGATCATCAGCGGCAGGCGACGTCCGGCCTTGGCGAAGCTCTCGAAAGCCGCAAAAATCGCCGCCTTGGCGTTCAGCGTGTCAAAGATCGTCTCGATCAGGATCAGGTCAGAGCCTCCTTCGATCAGCCCGTCGATCTGCTGGCCATAGGCTATGCGCAGATCATCAAAACTGACGGCGCGGTATCCGGGATCGTTCACATCCGGGCTGATCGAGGCCGTCCGGTTCGTCGGCCCCACAGCCCCGGCCACAAACCGGGGTTTGCCGTCCTCAGCCGTGGCCCGGTCCGCCGCGCGCCGCGCCACCTGCGCGCCTGCGACGTTCAGATCATGCACCGCAGCCTCCAGCCCGTAATCGGCCTGCGCGATGGTGGTTGAGGAAAAAGTGTTGGTTTCAAGGATGTCCGCCCCGGCCATTGCGAATTCATACTGTATATCCTCAACCGCCTGCGGCTGGGTCAGCACCAACAGGTCGTTGTTGCCCTGTTGCGGATGATCCGGGTGATAGTGATGCCGACAGCCGGGGCCATGGATGTGACCGTTGGCGGTAAAATCCTCTTCGGTCATGTTCAGCGTCTGGATCATTGTGCCCATGGCCCCGTCAAGGATCAGGATGCGCTGGGCAGCCAATGCGCGCAGCGTCGCGAGCGCGGGTGTGTCGGGCAAGGTAAAGTCAAGCATTCGCGGTATCCAATCGGCTGTGTGGGCCGAAGGTATAGCGCGTTGGCATTATGAGGTGAAATGATTGTTATTCGACTAAATTATGAGTTTGCGTCATAATGCACCTTGTTCGGCGTGCAAATCCAACGAAATCACTAATAAGCAGTCAAAGCTTTGCCTGGCCAAAATCGTCCAAAATGCGGGCGATGGCACAGGCTGAACTGCCCGCATGAGGTCATAAGGCGGCGCGGCGCGCGCGATGGCCCCCTCGGCGCTGTTTTGCGGGCAGGGCCAGGAACAATGGTTCCAGGGGCATCTGCATGGATCTGGCCAGCAGGTCGCAGAACACAGCGATGGCGGGTGAGGTCTCGGCAAACGGTTTGGCCTTGGCCAAAGCAATCCGCGCCTGCGCATGGTAGTTCGCGGAACCGGGCAGGCCGCCCAGCCATTGCATATAGCCCATCTGCCCCAGCTCTTGCGCGCGCTGCGGAGGCACGTGGCCGGTGTCCAGTTGGGAAATGGTCAGGTCAAGCATAACGACGCCCTCCGCGCTTTTGGGCGGCTTGTGTGGGGCATCAACAGTGATGTCTGGCCAGTGCGGTCCATCTCTTGTCGCTCCGTCCACGGGCACCCCGCCCGAGTTAAGGTGACTGCGGCACATATGCGCCGGAGATGGCAGGTCTCCTGACTTGCGGTTCATCGCTGTCCCCGTCCTTCCCGGACAACCCAAGCGGGGTCATCCAGTGGTCTGTCGGGGGTCGCTGGCCGCTTACAGTTGCGGGGGCAGTTGCGGCCTTGGGCGTTTGCCCGCACCGCATTCCCTTTTCAGCCGACTCAGAGCGTCGGACACCATCGGCTGCACAGTCTCATAAGGCCAAAGCCCTGTCTACTGGTGCCAGCAAAGCACGCAGCGTCGGATTGCAACCCGGAAGGAATTGAATCCAAATCAAACTGCGAAACCCCTCTAATCCCGAGAGCGGGACCAGCGCACCAGAAGACTGGCCGCGATGGGCGCGCCGATGATCACCAGAACGATCCGTGTCAGGTGGTGGGTAATGACAAACCCGAGATCCGCGCCCGAGACGATGGCCAAGACCGTCATTTCAGCCTGCCCGCCGGGGGCATAGGCTAGGAAGGCCTCAATCGGTTGCCCGAACCCCAACGTGGTCACAAGGGCCGTGAAGGCCGCCGCAAGTATGGCCAACACAACAACATAGGCGCAGCCCGCCGCCACAACTTTGCGCAGCTCGACCCATGTGACACCGATAAATTTTACGCCGATGGTGCAGCCGATAAAGAATTGCGCGACAAGGATCGCCTCGCGCGGTGGGCGGGTGTGGATGAAATCGCCCAGTGACAAGGCCGCAGTCAGGATCATCGGGCCCAGAATGGACGCTCCGAACAGGCCGATCCGCTCACCGCCTTTCCAGCCGACAATGGCGGCCACGACCATCAGCGCCAGTTCGTGCAAGGGCAGGTCGCGGGCGGGTTCGCCAATGGGGTTGGTCAGGTCAGCGTCGTAGAACAGGGTCAGGAACAACGGGGCGAGCGTCACGATGATCAGCACGCGCGTGCCATGGATCAGGGACAGGGCGCGCGGATTGGCACCGGCCTCGGTGCCGAAGATGATCATGTCCTGCAACCCGCCGGGCATCGCGGCGTAAAAGGCCGTTTTGTCGTCAAAGCCCCAGACCTTGCGAAAGAACGGCACCCCGACCAAAGCGATCAATAGGATGAAGGGCGGGATCAGAGCAATTGACGCTGCCATTTTCGGCAGTTGGCCAAACAGATCAGGCGTGATCGAAGCCCCCACCGCCACGCCCAGGATGGTACGCGCCGCGACCGAGATCTGCCCGAACCCTTCCATCGGCGCATGCGCCAGTGCCGCAATCAGGCAGGCGGTCATGGGGCCGAACAGAAAGGGTAGGGGCAGGCCCAGCATCCAGAATACGACCGTTCCCAGCACGGCAAGGCCGAAGGTGATGGCCCGCCTTACGGGGCGGCTTGGTGATGTGGCTTGGACGGACAATTTTCAGGCCCGATGTCATGGGATCAATTGTATCCAATGGTATACAAATGGGCGCGGTTTGCAAGACCACGCGCACCGACCATTCAGAATGCCCGAGTGAAGAACGGCCTGTGATGCAGCTTGGCGCTATCAGCGTGTGTTGGATGAGATCCAGGAACGAGGTCTCGAAATCAAGGCGAGTGCCACTGAATTCGTTTCAACCCCACCAATCCAACAGGGCTTATGTGGGTGCCGACCCGCCAAACGCCGCCTGATAAGCCTTGTTGCTTTTCGCCCAGTCGATCAGTTCCTCACCCGCTTCCAGCGCGGCCTTCTCGTTTGGCGCATTCGAAATCGCGTCGAGCCGTTTGTGAAGGTCGGAACTGGGGTCTGCCGTCATCGCCCCAACCTCCATCACAAGGCTGACATTCGGGGGCGGGGTGTAGACATAGCCGTTCTGCGATTGCGCCTCGATCCGTTTGAGCAGGGCGGGCACGATGGATGCGGTGTCATGCACATAGTCCCAATTGGTCGAAAGCCCCTGAATCATCGGGTTATCGACCCCACCAAACAGCGTCACCGGTGTCGTCTTGTAGATCACAAGGGGCATTCCAGCGGCGTAGGCTGTTGTCACCTCGACAATACTGCCGCCATCGGGCACCCGGCCATCCATGTTGAACACAAGGCTCGAGCAGCGCCCGAGCAATTGGTAGATATCCTGCGCGTAGCCGACCTTGAGGATGATATACAGCATCTCCTGGCCCTTTTGTGACCAGACCTGAGGGTCCTGCAACATATCCATCATCTTGGCGATCTCGACGCCGTCGCGCGGGGCGAGATAGGTTCCGAACCCTCCGGCCTCGAGCACGGCGGCGATGTTATATTGCTCCCAAAGATCACCGACGCTGAACATCGGGCCCGAGCAGAAAACGATATGGTCTGTCATGAAATGGTCCTCTGGTTAAAATTCAGTGTCGTCAGGCCGGGTCTGAAGCGGCTGCGCCGGGCTCCAGCCGACCGGCCCAATCGGCAACCAACTGCGCGCCCTCGGCTTCGCGCGCGGTGCCGGTTAGCATATCAGACAGCACCCGCGCGCAGCGCAGAGCCAGCGAAACCGATCCGGCAGCCCCGGCTTCGTCAATTGCGGTGCGCAGCAGCGCCTCGGCCTCGTCTTGTCGGTCCAGAACAGCCAGCACCTGTGCTTTCAGCCGCATCAGGTCCGGGTTCCAGACCGGCTGGTTCAACATCCCCGACATTTGCAGCCCGGTGTCAACAATCGCCAGCGCTGTATCCGGGTCATCATTGGCCAGCCGCGTGTCAGCCATGATCGCAAACCCCATACCCGAACCTGTCTGACTGCCGGTTTTCGCCAACAGAGCCAGACCGGCATCAACCTCCTGACACCGCTTGTCCGGCGGGTCGATGGGTTGCCCGGCCCGGAACAACTGGCTTAGCCCGCCCCAAAGCGGGATGCCAAGCTGGGTGCAGGTCTCGTAGGTCTCGGTGGCCAGCGCATAGGCGCGGTCACTGTCCCGGCGACAATGCAGGGTTATGATCAGAAAGGCCCGTGCGGCGGCCAAGCTGAGCGCCGAGTTCAACTCCTCGGCCAGCGCCAACCCCGCCTCGGCACGTTTCAGCGCCGTATCGGGCGCGCCGCACCACCAATGGGCCACCGCGCTGACCCCATAGGCCAGAACGCCCTGATCGGTGCCAATGCCATAGGTAACTTCGGCGTAATCCTCGGGGCGGTAGAGACGGATCGCCTCTTCTGCATGTTCAACGGCAATCTCACCTTCGCCCAGTTGAAACCGCAGAAAGGCAAGCGTGGTATGGGCGCGCAACATGCCGATCCGGTTCGCGCCCGCGCCGGGCATAGCCAGAATGCGGTCGGCATATTCTATGCCCTTAGCGCAGTCTCCCTTGTCCAGAAAATGCGCGGCCAGCCCGTTCAGCGCCGATGAGGTCTCATCCGCGTCACCAAGACGTTCGGCCAGTTCCAACGCGCGATCCAGCACCGGTTTGATTTCGGGTGAGGCAAAGCCCCGCACGCCCATGATCGCGTTTTCCAACGGGATCTGGATGGACAGCTCGATCTCGTCCCGCTGGCGGTTTTCCTCGGTCTGCTCCAGCGAGGCCAAAGCACGGCGATACAGCACCGTTGCATCCTCGACCGCAGCTTGCTTGACCGCGCGCAGCCCGGCGTCGCGGTACCAGATGGCGGCATCGGTAAAATGCCGGGCAGCATGCAGGTGATGGGCGATCTTGTCGGGCTGTTCCGCCGTCCCATCCTGAAGGCACGCAGCGGCGCGGGCATGCAGATCGGTCCGCTCGGCCCGCAGAAGCGTGGCATAGACCGCGTCCTGCGTCAGCGCGTGGCGGAACATGTAGCCATCGTTGGTGCCCGAGCGCGGGCGTAGAATATCGGCCTCCAGCAAATCCCCGACCGTTCCGGATATCTCGACCTCATCGCGCTGGGCGACCTGGGACAGGATCGACATATCCAGATCCTCGCCCAGAACGGCGGCGACCTGAGCGGTCTTTTTCGACTCGGGCGACAGGGCGTCCAGCCGCTCCATGATCAGGCTGTTCAGGGTTGGCGGAACCGCGCGGCTTTGGCGGTGTCCGGTCTGGTTTTCCCCGGCAAAGCGGGCCAGTTCTTCGATATACAGGGGGTTGCCTGCGCCGCGTGTCAGGATATCTTCCAGTACCGCATCCGACAGGTCCGCGGGGGCTGCGGCCCGTTGCGCCAACTGCGTCGCCTGGTCGTGATCCAACGCTGCAAGCGCGATCACTTCGGACCGTTTTGCGGGCAGCCCCGGACTGCCATCATCGCGCTGCGCCACAAGGCAGAAAACCGGCAGCGGCTGAGGCCAGTCGAGCAGCATCTCCAGAAGTTCCAGGCTGGTGGCGTCACACCAGTGAAGGTCTTCGCAGACCAGCACGACAGGACGATCAACCGCAAGTCGTGCAAGCCAGTGACCGAGGGTCAGAAGGGTCCGGTGGCGCAGAGTTTCCGGGCTGGAATTTTCCAATGTGGTGGTTTCGGAGGTATGGATGCCAAGCAACCGGGCAATCAGCGGCACGGTCTCGTCCGGTGCATTGTCTTGTTGCGTCACACCCTGTCTGAGACGGTTGAGCGCCTCTTCGTCCTCCATGCCCGGAGTGATACCAAGACTTTGCTGGATCAGCCCGATGAAGGGTGCGAGCGGCGCGCCTGACGACAACGCGTCACACTGTACCCCAAGCCAGATGTGGGGCGTTTCGGCCAATTGGGCCCGGAATGCACGCAGCAGGCTGGTTTTGCCAATCCCCGGATCGCCTTTCACCGTTGCCGCGACCGGCCCGTGTTCGGTTGCCTTTTGCCAAAGTTCGCGCAATTGGCCCAGCACCGCCTCGCGCCCCAGCAGCGGGGTCGAGCCTGTGACGTTTCCCGACCTTGCATTGGCAGCGGCAGGGCGCAATACGCGGTGCAGAGGCAATGGGCGGGCAACGCCTTTCAGGTCAACCGGTCCCAGAGGTTGCGATACAAATTTCTGTTTGAGCAGCGACATCACCGGATCGCTGACCAATACTGTTCCGGGACGGGCCTGCGCCTCGATCCGGGCGGCAATGTTCACTGTTTCACCAAACAAAACATCGCGCCCGCCCTGTTCGCTTTCACCCACCACCACCTCGCCGGTATGCACCCCGATGCGGGCCTGCAAGCGTGGTGCGTCCGGGTCCGTACCGGGCAGGGGTTGTTTCATCGCGTTCAACAGGTCCAGTGCGGCCCGCACAGCGCGCTCAGCGTCGTTTTCCCGCGCCTGCGGATAGCCGAAATACAGCAACAGGCCATCGCCCAGATATTTGGCGACCCGTCCGCCATAGTCGGTGAAAATGCGCCGTCCGGTTTCCTGATAGGCAAGGATCAGCGCGGCGTAATCCTCGGTGTCGATCCGGCCGCTCAGATCGGTCGATCCGGCCAGATCGACGAAGACCACAACAAGCTGCCGGCGCTCGCCGACGACATTGTGCCGGTTCGAGAGGTCTTCGTCGGAATGAACCATCTCTGCCCCCTGAAACGCCCCAAAATAAGGTTTAACGCGTTAACTCTTTCAGCTTGACCGCATGAGTTCCCCTGCGTCAAGTATGAGTTGGCGCCTCTGACCTGGGCCATATCCCCGGCAATCGCCTCGAAAAACGGGCCGCAGGAGAAAGCACAATCATGAGCGATATCCGGTACATCAGCCTGTCCGACATGCATTTCGGGGCCGATAACAGCATCCTGACGCGGCTGACCTCGGCCGATGGTAAGGTGGATCCGAACCATCCAAGCGATCTGCTGGTGCAACTGGTGGGCTGCCTGCGTCATCTAATCAACGCAAACGGGGATGCGCCCCTTCCGACCCTGATTCTGAATGGCGATATTCTGGATCTGGCCTTCAGCACCAAGACCGTTTCGGCCATGGCGTTTCAGCAGTTTCTGGAACTGGCCATGCCCGAGGATCCCGATAGCCGGTTGTTCTCGACCAAGATGATCTATCTGCCGGGCAACCATGATCACCATCTGTGGCAAACCTGCCGGGAGCGCCGGTTTGCCGATCATCTTGCAGGGGCTGACTGGCAAGACAGCGCGCCAACCGTGCCGCATACCACTCAGCTGATGGACCCCGATCCGCTGCCTGATTGCCTGCTGCAATCGATTGGCCGACGCTTGCCGTGGCTGTCCGATCTTACGGTCGAAACGGTCTATCCCAACCTGGCCTTTGCCGCGGGCCAAAAGCTGGTGATCTATACCCACGGTCACTTCATCGAAGACGTCTATCTGCTGGCCAGTACCTTTGCCGATACCCTGTTCCCCGACACCAAGCCCCCTGTCACGATGGAGGAATGGGAGGCGCAGAACTTTGCCTGGATCGATTTTGTCTGGTCCCTGATCGGTCGTTCAGGCCGGATCGGGCCGGATGAAGAGATCATCTATAACCTCGGCAACAGCCCCAAGGAACTGGGGGCGCTGGCAGGCGCGGCGGTCCGGCGTTTTCTGGAGGCCAAGGCCGGGTCACTGGGCAAATCGCTGGGCGAGGGGGCCGGAGAACTGGTGGGCGATCTGGTCGGAAAAGCGTTCGAGCGAGGCTCGGCGCAGCATCTGCTCAGCGATGGTGGTGCAGGTCTGCGTCGGTTTTTGCAGGTTCCGGTTCAGGGTCAGATCAGGGCCGCCTATGGCGACAAGCCGGTGCCCGCCGACATTTCCGTGGTTTTCGGCCACACGCACAAGCCATTTGAGAAAGTGATGGAGATCGAAGATTTCACTGCCCCCCGTTTCACCGCCGTCAACAGCGGCGGCTGGGTGGTCGACAGCCCCGACCCGCAACCCCTGATCGGAGGGGCGGCGGTTCTTATGGATGCCGACCTGAACCTTGCCTCGCTGCGCTTTTATAACGAAGCGGATGCCCCAGGTGATTACCGCGTGGCGTTGCATAAGGCGGGGCCGGAAGGTGCCGATAACCCCTTGTTCGACCGTTTGTCCTCGCTTGTTGACGGCACTCAATGGCCTTGGGCACAGTTTTCGCAAACAGCCGCAGTTGCGGTCAAAACCCACAACACGCGGCTTAAGGCGTTTCTTGCCGCTTATGAGCCAAGCCAGCCTGAAGATGCGACCAAAGACTGAACTCGACCCATCGAAGCCGATCCGCCAATGACACGTTCAGAATCCAGCGAACCGGCCATCACGCCACGAACCCGCGCCAAGGCGCGGCATATTCTGGACAACTATTACATTGGCCCGTCCCGTGACGCCGATGTGCTGGAGATCTGGGGTTACACCGACCGCATGACCTACGCCCCGGGTGAACGCGTGGCGCTGCGCGTTTCGACAACCGCGCAGAAATGGGATCTGGAGATTGGCCGGGATGGGGTCTCCTACCAGCCCGTGCTTCGGGAAAGCGGGTTGAAGGGGGTGCATCAGGATACGCCCTTCGACTGTTCGGTTTCCGGGTGCGGTTGGGAGGTGTCTTACGAATTCACCATTCCTGCCGACTGGCCCGCAGGCGGGTATCTGGTGACGTTCAGGGCCGAGCGAGACGGGGATCGCGTCGAAGAACACCATCTGTTTCTGCTGCGCCGCGCAAAGGACAAACCGGCTGCGCCCTATCTGTTGGTTTGCGCCACGGGCACATGGCTGGCGTATAATTGCTGGGGCGGGTCCAACCATTATGAGGGTATCACCGGCCCGGACCAGAATGCCTTTTCACCTGTTGTTTCAACCCAACGCCCCTGGACGCGGGGGTTTTGCAAACTGCCAGCCGGGGCCCCTCGGGCGGTGCCTGACAGGGCTCATACTGCTGGTGAGATGGTACGTTACCCCTATATGGAATGGGCCTACGCCTATGGGTATTCGAAGAAATATGCCTCGGCCGGGTGGGCCAGCTATGAACGGCATTTTGCAAGGTGGGCCGAAGAGCAGGGTTATGAATTCGACTTTGCCACCCAACATGATCTGGAGGCTGATCCCGACCTGTTGGAACGCCACAGATGCGCGGTTTTTGTCGGGCATGACGAGTATTGGTCGGCGAATATGCGCAAGGCCGTGAATCGCTTTGTCACCAACGGCGGTCGGGTCGCCCGGTTTGCAGGGAATTTTCTGTGGCAGACCCGGATCGAAGACGAAGGGCAGACCCAGATCTGCTACAAATACACGGCAGAGCTCGATCCGCTGGCCGGAACGGATCAGCAGCATCTGGTGACAGCAGCGTGGGAGGTTGATCCGGTAAACTGGCCGGGTGCCCAGACATTCGGGGTGAACGGGCTTAAGGGTATCTACGCGGGCTTGGGCAGGTGCGCGGGGCAGAACAGCGGTTTCACGGTCTACCGCCCCGATCACTGGGCGCTTGCCAGAACGCAATTGGGCTATGGCGACCAACTGGGAAGCAGCTCGCGCATTTACGGGTATGAGGTCGACGGGCTGGATTACAGAATGGAGGATGGCCTGCCGTTTCCGACGGGGACCGATGGAGCCGACCCCAAAATCACTATTCTGGCCATGGGTCTGGCAACAAACCTAGAGCCGGATCACGGAATTTGGGGTGAGACGATGTATATCGGCAGCGCCGACGCTGCTTTCAAAGCACAGACACTGTTCGGCGAACTGACCCAGGAAACGCTTGACCGCAGCACGCGCGGAAACGGAGTTATTGTGCATTGGGAGCGTGGGCAAGGCGAAGTCTTTACCGCCGCCACCTGCGAGTGGGTCATGGGCCTGACACGCCGCGATTGGCAGGTCGAGCAGATCACCCGCAATGTTCTGGACCGGTTTGGGCGGGCTTGACGCGTTCTGCCAGTGCCCCGATAGTTCCCTTCCTTTTGGGGTTTAGGCAATTTCTTGCTGGATTTTGAGAACACGCGCAGATCGTTGCGATGATTTGGTCAGAGCATCCGATCACTCAACGGGTGCAATGTGGCTTTAGCGCCATGCGGCGAACATGTCCCGAGTGTTCAGGACGATAAGGGATTTAGGAATGCGCTTGCCCGTGGTATTCTCAAGATGAGACAGTGAGTTACGAACGGGCCGATTTGATCAGGCACAACTTGGAAGATGCCCATTATTTTAGCGACTGTTGCGGGTATGTCCCGCAGGCGCGCGAAAAGAATAAGTCGTTTTTGGCTTTTCAGAAGGTGCTGCTAGATTTTGTGTATCGGGCGCTGTAAGGCGGCGAAAAAAGGAACGATTGAGGTGTTACGTATGTCGAAGATGCGAAATGCGGTAGCAGGTATTGTGCTAGCACAGCTTGCGCTGTTCATTCCAGAAACCGCGCAGGCGCAAGATGGGCTGACAGGGGCTGACGGGGCCTTTCATGGCCTCTATGCCGGGTTGGAAATTGGCGCTGCCACGGCAAGCGGTGACACGGATTACCCTGTCTTGTCCGGTGGAACCTTAGATGCCTCTTTCGATCCGGATAACGGACGCAGTTTCGGTGTCTTGGTTGGCTACAACCTGCAACGCGGCAATATCTTGTACGGCGCCGAAGCCCGGTATTCGAACCTGTCTTACGTGCTTGAACGCGGAGCACCCGCACCGGAAAACCGTGAAGTCATGGATTTCGCAGACGTGCGCGGGCGCGTGGGCTATATCCGCGGTGATTTTTTGCTTTACGGTGCCGTGGGTTGGTCCTGGTCGCGCCTGCGCGTTCATCCAAGCGCAGCTTTTGAGTCTCGGGAAAGTCAAACGACGCTGGATGGTTTCAATATCGGCGTGGGCGTCGAATACAACGTCACGGATCGCTGGTTCGTTGCCGCTGATTACACCTATCGCGACGTCTCGGGCCAGTTTGATGAAGCTTCCAACGACAGTGACTTTGATCTGAGCACCATAACCGCGCGTGTCGCATATCGGTTCTGATTGCGACCGCGCCGAAGTGGCGGTACACGCTTTTGACCGCTGAACCAACCGATCACCAAAGCCGTACCACGCCGACACGTGGCACTGTTAAGGACGCCGGATGCCTGTATACACAAATCTTCGCACTGTTTTTGTGCATATCCCGAAAACCGGCGGGTCGACTGTGACCACTTTGCTGAAGCGCGACCATCTGTTGAGTCGTCGTGTGAACGAACGCCATCCACAGGATGAAGAACGCGCGACCATTTCCGGGCTGCTGAAACTGGTGGGGGATGAGGCCGATGACTACTACAAGTTCGCGTTCGTCAGAAACCCGTGGGATCGCTTTGTCTCGGCCTATCACTATGTGTGCCAGCGGCGCCCGGATTTGACAGAAGTCAGCGATTGCGGGTCGTTTGACGAGTTCATGGCGACATTTGCGCGTGACCCGGACCGCTTCCTCAAGATCCGGTATTTCATACCGCAGAGCTACTTTCTGACGACACGCTCGGGCGAAATGCCGATTGATTTCATCGGCCGGTTCGAACGCTTTGATGACGATCTCAAAGTGGTGATGAAACAGCTTGGCCTTCGAAGGTCGACGGTACGCCACAGGAAAAAGACGGCCCGTTCGGACTACCGTGACTATTTCGATGACGACAGCCGGGATGTGGTTGCGCAGGCCTATGCGCGTGACATCGAGCTGTTTGGCTATTCCTTTGAAGACGGAAGCACCCGAAAGAAATCAAAGTTCCTTGGCCTGTTCTAAGCGGGTTTAGACCGAAACAAAAAAAGCCCGCACATCGGTGCGGGCTTTTTTTGTTTGCTTGACTTAGAGCTTACTGCGGAATTTCGCCTTCCAGCCCCTCGACATAGAAATTCATGCCAGCCAGCGTGCCGTCATCAGCGGTTTCGCCCTCGGCCAGCCAGTCACTGCCGTCCTGCTTCTTCAGCGGGCCGGTGAAGGGGTGGTATTCACCCGCAGCCATGGCGGCTTTCAGCGCCAGCGCCTCTTCTTTGACATCAGCCGGAACGGCGTCAGTGATTTCACCGATTGCGACCATGCCTTCGCGGATACCATCCCAGGTGTTGGCGCTTTCCCATGTGCCATCCATGACGGCCTGGGTCCGTGCAATGTAATATGGTGCCCAATCATCGATGATCGACGACACGCGCGGGAATGGCGCGTATTCGCTCATGTCCGAGGCCTGACCAAAGGTGACCACGTTGCCTGCCTCTTGCGCTGCCGCTTGTGGCGCGGTCGAGTCGGTGTGTTGCAGGATCACGTCCGCGCCCTGTTCGATCAGAACGGTGGCGGCGTCAGCTTCTTTCGCCGGGTCGAACCAAGTGTAGGCCCAGACGATCTTGAACTCGACATCCGGGTTCACCTTCTTGGCGTGGATATAGGCCGAGTTGATGCCACGGATCACTTCGGGGATCGGGTACGAGCCGATATAACCGATGATGTTCGATTCCGTCATGTTTCCGGCGATATGGCCCTGAACCGCGCGACCTTCGTAAAACCGGGCCGAGTACACGGAAACGTTGTCGGCAGTCTTATACCCGGTGGCGTGTTCGAATTTTACATCCGGAAACTTCTTGGCCACGTTGATGGTCGGGTCCATATAACCGAACGAGGTGGTAAAGATCAGATCCGCGCCTTCCAGCGCCATCTGGGTCATCACACGCTCGGCGTCGGGGCCTTCGGGAACGGATTCAACAAAGACAGTCTCGACCTTGTCGCCAAAATGCTCCTCGACCGCCAGACGGCCCTTGTTGTGCTCATAGGTCCAGCCGCCATCGCCCACGGGGCCGACATAGACGAACCCAACCTTCGTTTTGTCCTGAGCCACAGCACCGGTCGCCAGACCCAGCGCTATCGCAGCCGTCGTCAGAAGTGATTTAAATTTCATTTAGTTACTCCCCAAGTTGGTTCAGTTGGCCCCTAGTGTGAGGCATGGAAGATCCGGCCCAGTGAGGCAGGTGCGCTGCTCTTGTCGGCCGAAAGGATCACAAGCACAAGGATCGTGATGATATAGGGCGACATTGCCAGATACTCGACAGGGATGGCAACGCCCGCTGCCTGCAAATTAAGCTGCAAGACTGTGATTCCGCCGAACAAATAGGCACCCAGCAACGCCCGCCAGGGTTTCCAGCTGGCAAACACCACCAGCGCCAAGGCGATCCATCCCACGCCAGCCGTCATGCCCTCGGTCCATTGCGGCACGCGGATCAGGCTGATGTAAGCGCCGCCGAGGCCCGCACAGGCCCCGCCGAACAGGATCGCCAGGATGCGGATCTTGATGACCTTGTAGCCAAGCGCGTGCGCGGCATCGTGGTTTTCGCCCACTGCACGCAGGATCAGGCCGACGCGCGTGTATTTCAGCGTGGCCCAAACAGCGGCGGTCAACGCAATGCCGACATACAGGATCGGATCATGCTGGAACAGGATCGGCCC
Source organism: Ruegeria sp. K5 (assembly GCF_056531805.1). Classification (NCBI taxonomy): domain Bacteria; kingdom Pseudomonadati; phylum Pseudomonadota; class Alphaproteobacteria; order Rhodobacterales; family Roseobacteraceae; genus Ruegeria; species Ruegeria sp. K5. The sequence continues at coordinate 141,956 of NZ_JBQFML010000005.1, forward strand.
AATCACCGGGATATCACTGATCAACGGAATATGGATGTCGCCCATGCTGGGGGGTTTGACCCCGACATAGCTTTGACCCATCAGCGCACTGAACCCCAGTCCAAACAGCGTCAACGCCAAACCACTCGCCACCTGATTGGCCAGTGCCACCTGCGTCAGCAGCACAAACAGCAGCGACAAAACCGCGCCGCCAATCGCCGCCGCAATAAAGCCCAGCCAGGGCGAGCCGGTCTCGACCGAGATCGCAAAGCCGCTGATGGCACCCACGATCATCATGCCCTCGACGCCAAGGTTCAGAACACCTGCCTTTTCGACGACCAGCTCTCCGATCGCGGCCAGCAGCAGGGGGGTTGCGGCCACCATCAGCGAGGCGACCAGAAGGACGGGGTTGATTTCACCAAGGTCCATTACGCTACCTCGCTACGGGCCGCACGGATGCGGTAGTTGGTCAAAAGATCGAAGGCCAGCAGGAAGAACAGCAACATCCCCTGGAATACCTGAATGGCGGCGGCAGGCAGGCCCAGTTGGGATTGCGCAATCTCGCCGCCGATATAGGTCAGCGCCATCAGGCCACCGGCCAGCAGGATACCCACCGGATGCAACCGGCCCAGAAAGGCCACGATGATCGCGGTAAAGCCATAGCCCACGTTAAAGTCGATGCTGACCACGCCCGAGGGGCCGGACACCTCGAACATCCCCGCCAATCCGGCCAATGCACCGGACAGGCCGAGGCAGAACAGTATCAGGCGCGCCGGGTTCACGCCTGCGAATTTCGCGGCCCTCGGGGCCTCGCCGGTCAGGCGGATGTGGAAGCCCAGCATGTGGCGGTTCAACAGCACATAGGCAAAGATCACAGCGATCAGCGCGGTCACGACGCCCCAGTGCATCCCCGAACCGGCGATCAGCTCGGCATTATGCGCGCTGTCATAAGATTGCAGGTTGCGCGAGCCGGGAAAGCCGAACCCTTCGGGGTTTTTCAGCAGACCCAGCGAAACCGAGGCCAGCATCTGCTCGGCCACATAGACCAGCATCAGCGACACAAGGATTTCGTTTGTGCCAAAACGCACTTTCAGAAAGGCCGGGATCATCGCCCAGAGCCAACCGCCAAAGGCCCCGGCAATCACCATGATCGGAAAGATATAGAACGCCTCCAGCGGATAAAACGCCAGACCAGTGCCCGCGCCGAAAATGGCGCCCATGATATACTGCCCCTCGGCCCCGATATTCCAGATACCGGCCCGAAAGCCCAGCGACAGGCCGATGGCGATCAGCACCAGCGGAGCGCCTTTCACCAGCAATTGCGGACGGTAATAGAATGCAAATTCGCCGAACAGTGGTTCCCAGAAAATGGTGCCAATAGCCTCGACAGGGTTCTTGCCCAAAATGGCGAATAGAATGCCACCAAACACCATGGTCGCCAGCACCGCCACCAAGGGGGTCGCATAAGACCACGCCTTCGAGGGCTGTGGCCGCTTCTCCAACACAATCACCTGCTCATCCCCCCACGTTCTTCATCTTTTTGTAAATACTCCCGCCGGAGGCGGCTCAACAGATCACACATGCGCCACCTCCATGCCATGCGCGCCGCCCATCATCAGGCCGATCTCGTCCACGGTCAGACCCGTCGTCGGACGTGGCGCGCTCAGTCGTCCTTCGTTCAGGGCGGCAAAGCTGTCCGAGATTTCCATCAACTCATCCAGATCCTGCGAGATACAGACAACCGCTGTCCCCTTGGCCGCCAAATCCAGAATCGCCTGACGGATCGAGGCCGCAGCCGCCGCGTCCACACCCCAGGTCGGCTGGTTCACCACCAGAACGTCCGGGTCCTGCAGCACTTCGCGTCCGATCACGAATTTCTGCAGATTGCCGCCTGACAGCGACCGCGCCGCATTTTCCGGCCCCGGCGTGCGCACGTCGAACGCCTTGATGATCTTCTCGGCGAAACCCTTGGTCTCTGCCCATTTCAGAAAACCGTTGCTCTCCAGCCCTTCGCGGACAGATCCGGTCAGCAGGGCATTCTCAGTCAGGCTCATGTCCGGTGCCGCCGCATGGCCCAGCCGTTCCTCGGGTGCTGTCAGCACGCCCAGCTTCCGGCGCGCGCTCGGTCCAAGTTTGCCAACCGGCTGTCCGTTGAACTTGATTGCATCAGCGGCTGTCGTGATTTCACCCGACAGAACCCCCAGCAATTCATCTTGTCCGTTCCCGGCAACGCCACCAATGCCCAGAACCTCACCCTTGCGGACGGTCATATGTACGTTCTTCAACGCCGTCCCGAATTCCGATGGCGACGGCACCGACAAGCCGCTGACATCCAGCGCAACCTCGCCGAACGCGCGACCGGACCGTTCCGGCGTCTGCAGGGTCGAGCCCACCATCATTTCGGCCATATCCCGCGCCGAGGTCTCGGACGGCACGCATTCACCCACATTTTTGCCCAGACGCAGGATCGTGGCGTGGTCACACAGCGTGCGGATTTCCTCCAGCTTGTGCGAGATATACAGGATCGAGGTGCCCTCGGACCGCAGCTTGTTCAGCGTCTCGAACAGGATTTCGACCTCCTGCGGGGTCAGCACGCTGGTCGGTTCGTCCATGATCAACAGCTTGGGATCTTGCAGCAGACACCGAATGATCTCGACCCGCTGGCGTTCACCCGCAGACAGATCACCGACCGTGCGGTACGGGTCCAGCGGCAGGCCATAGGTCTCGGACACTTGCCGAATACGCGAGGCCAGATCGCCCATCGGGGGCGGGTTCTCCATCCCCAAAGCGATGTTCTCGGCCACATTCAGCGCGTCAAACAGCGAGAAATGCTGGAACACCATCGCAATGCCGTCTGCCCGCGCCGCGCGGGGCTCAGGTGGGGCAAAGGGTTGGCCGCGCAGCAGCATTGTGCCGCTGTCAGGCTTCACCAGCCCGTAGATCATCTTGACCAGCGTGGATTTCCCCGCGCCGTTTTCGCCCAGCAGGGCGTGAACCTCGCCTTCGCCAATGTCAAAAGACACCTGATCATTGGCCACGACGCCGGGATAGGCTTTGGTCAGCCCTTGCAAGCTTAGAAGTGGAGTGGTCACGCGCTCAGGTCCTTCTTCAATTCGTTCCGCCGGGCCGGGCGCAGCAGCTGTGCCGCGACGCCAACGGCGATCATCTGCGGGTGTTTGCCCAGGCCGGGGTCCCCGATTGGACAGGTGATCCGGCTGATCCGCTCGGGCGAATGCCCAAGGGCCGCCAACCGCGACCGGAATCGCGCCCATTTCGTAGCCGAGCCAATCAGCCCAGCAAAGCGGAAATCGTGCAAAAGCAGCCGGTTGCACAGTTCCAAGTCCAGAGTGTGTGAATATGTCAGCACAAGGTGTTCGGCATCACGGGGCGCATGGCGCACCAGTTCCGCCGGTTTTGCCGCCGGGACGACGGTAACGCCGCGCGGCACGGTTTCGGGGAAGCGCTCTGGCCCGGTATCAACCCATGTGATCGCCAGATCGGGCAGGGGTGACAGGACATCAACCAACGCCCGGCCCACATGGCCAGCGCCCCATATCCAGAGATTGCGAGCCGGTTGGTGAACCGGTTCGATCATCCATCCGTCAATCAGTTGCGGGTCTGGCTCGATGCCCTGACCCCGCGCCCGCGCCAGCAGCCGTTTGACGGACAGGGGCATTTCGCCACCCGAAACCGGGCGAGCGATGAACTTGTCATCCAGAGTGTTGACCGCATCAAGGTCATAAACCTCGCTCAGCAGCGATACCGCCCCGCCGCAGCACTGGCCCATATCCGGGCCAAGCGCGTGTTGGCTCAGCCGTACCCGATCGGTCTGATGGCGCGCGGCTTGCGCCGCCTGATACTCCAACGTACCGCCGCCGATGGTGCCCGATTGCCCGCCCTCCCAGACCAGCATCGCGGCACCGACCTCGCGCGGGGACGACCCTTTAATCCCGGCTATGACCAACCGGACCACTTTTCCGTGGGTTTTGACCGCCTCCCTCAAAGCCTCCAGATCAAATCCCATCAGATGCCTCCCTTCATCCTTTGGACACCTCGCCAGACTTCCTCGGCCGTGGCGGGGGCATCCAATGCCGGGTATCCATCCCCGCAGGCCGCCACTGCATTCGACAGCGCCAGCCAGGCCGAGATGCCCAGCATGAAGGGCGGCTCTCCCACCGCTTTCGAGCGATAGATCGTATCCTCGCGGTTTTCACCGTCCCACAACGCGACGTTGAAGATGTCGGGCCGGTCGGAACAGGCGGGGATTTTATAGGTCGAGGGCGCATGGGTGCGCAGATTGCCCTTGTGGTCCCAGACCAGTTCCTCGGTCGTTAGCCAGCCCGCGCCTTGCACATAGCCACCTTCGACCTGTCCGATATCCAGCGCGGGGTTCAGCGAGGCCCCTGCGTCATGCAGAATATCCGTGCGCAGAATGCGGTTTTCGCCGGTCAGAGTATCTACGGCAACTTCGGTCACCGAGGCCCCATAGGCGAAGTAGAAGAACGGGCGACCCCGGCCCTTGATCCGATCCCATTCGATCTTGGGCGTCTTGTAGAAACCGGTCGCCGACAGGCTGACCCGGCCCTGATAGACCAGCGCAGCAGCCTCGGCGAAGGTATAGCGTTCCTCACCGACCGACACATGCCCGTCCGAGAAGGTCACGGTCGACGGATCGGCCTGATGCCGTTCGGCCAGATAGTCAGCCATCCGGTCGCGGATCGTGTCGCAGGCGGCCTTGACCGCCATGCCGTTCAGGTCACTGCCCGAGGATGCCGCCGTGGCCGAGGTATTGGGCACCTTGGCGGTATCGGTGGCGGTGATCTTCACCATCTCAAGCGGGATATCAAAGCGCGAGGCTGCGACCTGCGCCACCTTCTGGAACAGGCCCTGACCCATTTCCGTGCCGCCATGGTTCAGGTGGACCGAGCCGTCCTGATAGACATGCACCAGCGCCCCCGCCTGATTCAGGTGGGTCAGCGTGAAGGAGATACCGAACTTGACCGGAGAGAAGGCGATGCCCTTCTTGATAACAGCGTTTTCGGCGTTCCATTTCTCGATAGCGGCCTTGCGCGCGGTATAGTCGCTGGATTTCAGCAACGCCTCGGTCATGCCGTGCAGTTCGAAATCGCTGACCTCCATGCCGTAGGGGGTGGTGTTGCCGCCTGCGGGCAGGGGGCGCACTGGGGCGTTGCCGGTCTCAACCGCGCCGCGGCTGGTCAGGTCTTCGTGCGGGTCGGGGTGACCGAGCGGTTTTTCCGTGAGAACAGGGTCAGCAACAACATGCGCAGGCTCGTAGTAGTTCCGCCGCCGCAGTTCGACCGGGTCCAGTCCCAGTTCATGCGCGGCGTGATCCATCACGCGCTCGATCCCGACCATGCCCTGAGGACCTCCGAACCCGCGATAGGCGGTGGCGGATTGGGTGTTGGTTTTCAGCCGGTGGCTTTCGATGCGCGCGTTGGGCAGCAGATAGGCATTGTCCGAATGCAGCATGGCGCGGTCGGCGACAGGCAGGGACAGGTCCTGCGCCCAGCCACAGATCGCATATTGCAGGAACGAGACGCCCTGAATGTGACCATTGTCATCGAACCCGGCCTTGTAAGAAATCCGGAACGCGTGGCGCTTGCCGGTGATGGTCATGTCATCGTCGCGGTCATAGCGCATCTTGCAGGCTTTGCCGGTTGCCCGCGCCGCCACGGCGCAGGCAACGGCCAGAGCGTTGCCCTGACTTTCCTTGCCGCCGAAGCCACCGCCCATCCGCCGGGTCTCAACCCGGACCGCGTGCATGGGCACGCCCAGGGCGTCCGCCACCTTGTGCTGAATCTCGGTCGGGTGCTGGGTCGAGCTGTGGACCAGCATGTCGCCGCCCTCGTTCGGCACGGCCAGCGCGGCCTGCCCTTCGAGGTAGAAATGCTCCTGCCCGCCGATCTCGAACGTGCCTTCGATCACATGGGCCGCACCCGCGATGGCCGCGTCGGCGTCGCCTTTGGCGTAGATGCGCGGGCCGTCTTCGAACCGGCTGTCGGCGGCCAGAGCCTCTTCGACCGTCAGGATCGGGGTGCCTTCGGCATAATCGATCTGCCCCAGACGCGCGGCTTTGCGGGCGGCCAGATGGCTGGTGGCGATAACCAGAAATACCGGCTGGCCGATATAGTGAACGGTGCCGTCCGACAGTAGCGGCTCATCGTGGATCGAGGGCGAGACGTCGTTGGCAAAGGGCAGGTCGTCTGCGGTCAGGACCGCGACGACCCCGTCGGCGACCTTCGCCGCAGACAGGTCCATCGCGGTGATCCTGCCCTTGGCGATCGGGCTGAGACCAAAGGCCAGATGCAGCGATCCTTTGGGGGTCGGGATGTCGTCCACATAGCGCGCGGTGCCCGAGACATGCAGCGGTGCCGCGTCATGCGGCAGGGGTTTGGTCACGCTCATGCCGACACCTCCAGCACGTTTGTCACCTCGCCTTGATCTTCGAGGAAGTATCTCTCAAGCATCGCTTTGGCGGTTTCCAAACGATAGGTGGCCGAGGCGCGCATGTCGGTCATTGGGGTGAAATCGTCGGCAAAGGCGGAACGCGCGGCCTGAATGGTGTCGCGGGTCCAGGATTTGCCGATCAAAGCAGCCTCGACCTGAGTTGCCCGTTTCGGGATGGCTGCCATGCCGCCAAACGCGATGCGCGCCTGGGTGATGGTGCCGTCCGAGACGGTGATGTTGAAACAGCCGCAGACGGCCGAGATATCCTGATCGAACCGTTTGCTGAGTTTATACGCCTTCAGCCGGTCGGGTTGAAGCGGAAAGCTGACGGCCTCGACGAACTCACCGGGGGTGCGGTCCTGTTTGCCGTAGTCGATAAAGAACTGCTCAAGCGGCAGGGCCCGGCGGGTGTCGCCTTTGCGCAGGTGCAGCGTGGCGTTCAGCGCGATCAGGGCGGGCGGGTTGTCCCCGATGGGCGAGCCGTTGGCGATGTTGCCGCCCACGGTGGCCGCGTGGCGCACCTGAACGCTGGCGTAACGGCGGATCATTTCGGCGTAGGAAGGGTGCAGATCGGCCAGCGCCGCGCCCATGCGGTTCATATCGACCATCGCGCCAAAGCGGATTTCGTCATCGGTGATGCTGATCTGTTTCAGGTCGTCGCAGCGGCTGAGGAAAATCACCGGGTCCAGATCGCGCAGCTGCTTGGTAACCCAAAGCCCGACATCGGTGGCCCCGGCGATCAGGGTGGCGCTTGGGTGTTCAGCGTAAAGAGCTGCCAGTTCGTCGGAGTTGTTGGGGAGGAAGGGGGGCTCTGCCCCCCGGCCTGCGGCCTCCCCCCGAGGTATTTTTGAACAAGAGAAGGACTGGTCGTTGGTGATCCAGTCCGGTGTCGGTTTTGGTTCGGCGGCTTGGGCGGCGCGGATGATCGGGGCGTAGCCGGTGCAGCGGCAGAGGTTTCCGGCCAGTTGCGTGTCGTGATCGGTGGCACCGGTGGCGTGGCTTGCGACCATCGACATCACGAAGCCCGGGGTGCAGAAGCCGCATTGCGAGCCATGCAGGTCGACCATGGCCTGTTGCACCGGGTGGGCTTCGCCGATTGGACCGCTGGCCCCTTCGACGGTGCGGACCGCTTTGCCGTGTAACTGGGGCAGGAACAGAATGCAGGAATTGAGCGCCTTGTGGCCATCCGCATCCGTCACCATGACGGTGCAGGCGCCGCAGTCGCCTTCGTTGCAACCTTCCTTGGTGCCGGTCAGGCCGCGATCCTCGCGCAGCCAGTCCAGCAGGGTGGCTGTCGGATCGACATCCGCCAGTTCCACTGTCTCTCCGTTCAGAAGAAACGTGATCGTCATACGAGAAACCCGTCGCGTTACCCGGTTGCGCCCTTGGGTGCCCTCCTTCGATGCGACGTAGAAAGAGTGGCGGGCGGAGTGCTTGCCGTGTGATGTTAGAAACAGGGCAGGTTCTCTGGCAAGAAAAACTGCCTATGTGATGTACCATTACCCCCAGTCGGCGCGAAGGTGCGGGTTTTCAGTAATGTTCAGGCGATTGAAATTAAAGCGTTTTTTGCAGCGGCCTAGCCGCGGCCCCCGAAGCACCTTCTGAAAAAGACGAATAATCAGCGCCGATTTTTTAGGCATCCCAAAGCGTCGGTTCCCGCTTTTGCCGCGCCTCTGGCTGGGATAGCGTAGGGGTCATGAGCAGTTCCCCACGATTCATTCACCTCCGCGTTCACACCGAATATTCCCTGCTGGAAGGCGCCGTGCGGCTGAAAAAGCTGCCCGCGCTTTGTGAGAAGGCCGAGATGCCCGCCGTTGCGGTGACCGACACCAATTCGATGTTCTCGGCGCTGGAGTTTTCCGTCACCGCCAGCGGGGCCGGGGTGCAGCCGATCATGGGGTGTCAGGTCGATCTGACCTATGTGCAGGCGCAGCCCGGTGAAAAGCCCAAAGCGCCCGCGCCGCTGGTGCTGCTGGCGCAGTCCGAGGTGGGGTATGAGAACCTGATGAAACTGAGTTCCTGCCTTTATGTGGACAAGGGCGGGCAGTTGCCGCAGGTCACGCTGGACGAGTTGGCGGAACGGTCGGACGGTCTGATCTGCCTGTCCGGCGGGCCGGACGGACCGGTGGGAATGCTGTTGCAGCAGGGGCAGCGCCCGGCGGCTGAGGCTCTGGTAGACCGGCTGGCGGGGATGTTCCCGGATCGGCTGTATATCGAGTTGCAGCGTCATCCCGGTGAAGGTGGCCAGCCCGAGGCCGAGCGTCTGACCGAGCGGGGCCATGTCGAGATGGCCTATGCCAAGAACCTGCCGCTGGTTGCCACCAATGACGTCTATTTCCCGACCTCGGATATGTATGAGGCGCATGATGCGCTGATCTGTATTTCGGAAGGGGCCTATGTCGATCAGCAAGAGGGCCGCCGCCGTCTGACCGCGCAGCACTATTTCAAGTCGCAGCAGGAGATGGTGACGCTGTTCGCTGATCTGCCCGAGGCGATAGAAAACACGGTCGAGATCGCGCGGCGTTGCGCCTTTATGGCCTATCGTCGCGATCCCATCCTGCCGAAATTTGCTGATGATGAGGTCGCCGAACTGCGCCGCATCGCCAATGAAGGATTGCAGAAACGTCTGGCCGTGATCCCCCATGCGGTGACGCCCGACGAATATCAGGAGCGGCTGGATTTCGAGCTGGGTATCATCGAAGGCATGGGCTTTCCCGGTTACTTCCTGATCGTTGCGGACTTTATCCAATGGGCCAAGGATCACGACATTCCGGTGGGGCCGGGGCGGGGCTCGGGCGCGGGCTCGCTGGTGGCCTATGCGCTGACGATCACCGACCTTGATCCGCTGCGCTATTCGCTGCTGTTTGAACGGTTTTTGAACCCCGAGCGGGTGTCGATGCCCGACTTCGACATCGACTTTTGCATGGACCGCCGCGAAGAGGTGATCCGTTACGTGCAGCAGAAATACGGGCGCGACAAGGTGGGGCAGATCATCACCTTTGGTGCTTTGCTGTCCAAGGCCGCAGTGCGCGATATCGGGCGGGTGCTGCAGATGCCTTATGGGCAGGTGGATCGCCTGTCCAAGATGATCCCGGTTGAAGGCGTCAAACCTGTCTCCATCGAAAAGGCGCTGAAAGACGAACCGCGCCTGCGCGAAGAGGCACGCAACGAAGAGGTTGTGGACCGTCTGCTGAACTATGGCCAGCAGGTCGAGGGGTTGCTGCGAAATGCCTCGACCCACGCCGCTGGGGTTGTGATCGGCGACCGGCCTCTGGATGCGCTGGTGCCGCTGTATCAGGATCCGCGCTCGGACATGCCGGCGACCCAGTTCAACATGAAATGGGTGGAACAGGCCGGGTTGGTAAAGTTCGACTTTCTGGGCCTGAAAACGCTGACGGTGATCCAGAACGCGATGGATCTGATCTTCAAATCCGGGCGGCCCTTGCATGTGGCGGCGGATGGCACGGAGCTTTATGAACCCGCCGACGGGGCCGAGAACCAGATCAATGCCATCCCGCTGGATGATGAGGCGACATACAAGCTTTATTCAGCGGCCAAGACGGTGGCGGTGTTCCAGGTGGAATCCACCGGGATGATGGATGCGCTCAAGCGTATGAAACCCACCTGTATCGAGGATATCGTGGCGCTGGTGGCGCTCTATCGTCCCGGCCCGATGGAGAATATCCCGACCTATTGCGAGGTCAAAAACGGGCTGCGGAAAATCGAATCCGTTCACCCTCTGATCGACCATATCCTTGAAGAAACGCAGGGCATCATCGTTTATCAGGAACAGGTGATGCAGATCGCTCAGGTGATGGCGGGGTACAGCCTTGGCGGGGCCGACCTGCTGCGCCGCGCGATGGGTAAAAAGATCAAAGAGGCGATGGATGCCGAGCGGCCCAAGTTTGAAAAGGGTGCCGGTGAGAATGGGGTGGACGCCAAGAAGGCGTCCGAGGTTTTCGACCTGCTCGAGAAATTCGCCAACTACGGCTTCAACAAGTCCCACGCCGCGGCCTATGCGGTGGTCAGCTATCAGACCGGTTGGCTGAAGGCGAACCATCCGGTCGAGTTCATGGCGGGCGTCATGAACTGCGATATCCACCTGACTGACAAGCTGGCTGTTTATTTCGAAGAGGTGCGTAAGGGGTTGGAACTGCCCTATGTGCCGCCCTGCGTGAACCGCTCGCTGGCGACGTTTGATGTGGTCGAAGGGCATCTGGTCTATGCGCTGGGCGCGTTGAAAAACGTGGGCGTCGAGGCGATGAATCTGGTGGTCGAGGGGCGTCGCGCCGCAGGCGCGCAGGACGAAAATGCCGACAAACCCTTCGTCAACCTGTTCGACTTTGCCCGCCGTGTTGACCTGAAGAAGGTCGGCAAGCGCCCGCTGGAAATGATGGCGCGGGCCGGGGCCTTTGATCAGCTCGACAAGAACCGCCGCCGGGTGTTCGAAAGCCTCGATCCGTTGGTGCAGTATTCTGCGGCGATCCATGAACAGAAGAACTCGAACCAGGTGTCGCTGTTTGGCGAGGCAGGGGACGATCTGCCCGAACCCCGCCTGTCGCCCACACCCGACTGGCTGCCTGCCGAACGGCTAAGCGAAGAGTTCAAGGCCATCGGCTTTTACCTGTCCGGCCACCCGCTGGACGACTATATGCCCGCGCTGAAACGCAAACAGGTGCTGACGCTGGATGAGGTGACGGAAAAGGCCCGTTCTGGCCCGTTGATCGCCAAAATGGCCGGTGTCGTGGCCGGGCGGCAGGAACGGAAATCCGCGCGCGGCAACCGCTTTGCCTTTGCCCAGCTCTCGGACCCGACGGGGGCTTATGAGGTCACGCTGTTCTCGGACACGTTGGAGAAATGCCGCGAGTTTCTGGAAACCGGAGCGCAGGTGGTGCTGACGGCTGAGGCAACCATGGAGGCCGATCAACTGAAACTGCTGGGCCGCTCGGTTGGTCCAGCGGATTCGGTTGTTGCCGAGGCCGGGTCAACCGGTCTGCGTATTTTTGTGGAGCAACCGCAGGTCCTGTCCACCGTCGCCACGGTGCTGGCGGACGCGGCGAGCGTCGCCAAGGGGGCATCCAGGGGGCCGATACAGGTGTGCTTGATGGATCCGACCCTGCCCGGCGACGTTGAGATGGACCTGGGGCAGGAGTTTCCGATCAACCCGCAGATCAAGGGTGCGATCAAATCGCTGGATGGCGTTCTGTCGGTCGAAGAGGTCTGACCCTCGGATTTGTTGCCACAGCCTTTTTGCCTAGCTAAGCTGAACCCATACTCTCATTGACCTGTGAAACAGGAGGGCATTGGTTTGGCACTTTCAGGAATTGGGTCCAAGGCGCTGATGTTGGCCGGGGCGATCTCGCTTTCGGTGGCGACTGCGGGTTTTGCGGATGACAAAAAGAAGAAAAAGACAATCGAAGGCGCATTGATCGGTGCGGGTGTCGGCGCTTTGATCGGCGACGGCAAGGGCGCAGCAATCGGCGGCGTGGCCGGTGCGATTATCGGACATAACTGGAAATGAACGTGATGCGTATGACCCTGTCCAAAATCGCTGCTGCCGGGCTTTGCCTGTCACTGCCGGGTGGCGCGTTCGCTGACGACGCAGCAGAGCAGATGGTGCAGGACGCCTTGCCGGTGATGCACTACACCTGCGCTTCGATTGCTGAAGAGGCAGATGGCGACGAAGCCTTTGTTGTGGCCGTGGTCGAAAAGATGACGGCCCTGTCGCTCTATAATCGTCAGATCAATATCGAAGATCACGTGACCACTGACGAGGACAAGGCCCAGTTGCGTGAAGCCTTCATCGCGGCGCTGTCCGAGGGCTGCGCGGCGGACAAGAATGCCCTTCTGGGTGGTGTGGTCGATAACGCGGTGAAATCCACGCTGGGGTTGTGATCCCTCAGTAATGCGGCGGGCGTTCGTCGCCATAGACGATGCCGCCTGATCCTTCCTGCGCCCGTTCGGCCTCGCGTTGATACAGCATCGCGACTCGGCGGGTCAGGCGGTCGATTTCGTCCTGTTGCGCGGTGACGATCGTGTTCAGTTCTTCCACCGTGCGGGTCAGATGGGCGATCTGTTCTTCCAAATGCTGCATTGCGGGCTCCTTCCGCGACGGTCATAGCGGGCCTTTGGGGCCAAGGCCAGCCAAAGCGCGCCTTGCCCCGATGCGGGCCATGGGATAGACCGCGCGCGGAACACTAAACGCCCAAGGACGCCCCACATGGCCAAGCCCAAGAAACAGCCCCGCCCCAAGGCCATCACGCCGAAAGGGTTCCGCGACTATTTCGGCCAGGAAGTCACGCAGCGCACCGAGATGCTGCGGGCTATTGCGGATGTCTATCATCGGTACGGGTTCGACGCCTTGGAAAGCAGCGCGGTTGAGACCGTCGAGGCGCTGGGCAAGTTCCTGCCCGACGTGGACCGCCCGAATGAAGGCGTCTTTGCATGGCAGGAAGTGGACGAAAACGATAAGGGCGACTGGATGGCCCTGCGCTATGACCTGACCGCGCCTCTGGCCCGCGTCTATGCGCAGCACCGCAATGATCTGCCCACGCCCTATCGCCGCTATGCGATGGGTCCGGTCTGGCGGAACGAAAAGCCCGGGCCGGGGCGCTATCGTCAGTTTTATCAATGTGATGCGGATACGGTCGGCACGGCCTCGATGGCCGCGGATGCCGAGATCTGCGCGATGCTGTCGGATACGCTGGAAACCGTCGGCATCCCGCGCGGCGACTATCTGGTGCGGGTGAATAACCGCAAGGTTCTGAACGGTGTCATGGAGATTGCGGGAATCTTGGATTCTGCCGAACCTGAACGGTATTCGGAAGAAAGGGGTATCGTTCTTCGAGCAATAGACAAGCTCGATCGGTTTGGAGAGGAGGGAGTACGTGCACTTCTCGGATCGGGCCGCCAAGATAGTTCAGGGGACTTTACGAAGGGTGCCAACTTGTCTCCCGAGCAAGTTGATATTGTAATGAGCTTTGTAAGCGCTGACTCCAATATTAAAAAAGAGATAAAGGATGTCAGGAAAATCTTGGCGAAGCAGGGTGTGGATCACATGCCTCTATCGGGCGCGTTGCACGCGAACGATCCTACTATGATCCAACTCATCGGGCGAGACGCTAAAGAAAGCGCTATCCGAAACCAGTTCGCGATTAAGTACCTCAAATCAATTGTCGCTAACTCACAAACCGGGAAGCAAGGTGTCTATGAACTAGAGCAAATTTCAGACTTGTTGGACGCGCAGGGTTATTCTGCTGACCGGATCATGATCGATCCCTCGGTTGTGCGTGGACTGGGTTACTACACCGGGCCGGTTTATGAGGCCGAACTGACCTTTGAGATTTTCGACGAGAAAGGCCGCAAGCGGCAGTTCGGCTCGGTCTCGGGCGGTGGGCGTTACGACGATCTGGTCAAGCGCTTCACCGGGCAGGAGGTTCCCGCAACCGGCGTGTCCATCGGCGTTGATCGCCTGCTGGCCGCCCTGCGCGAAAAGGGCCGCATCGCCGCGCAGGCCACCGGCCCGGTGGTCGTCACCGTGATGGACCGTGACCGCATGGCCGACTATCAGGCGATGGTGGCCGAACTGCGCAATGCGGGCATCCGGGCCGAGGTTTATCTGGGCAACCCCAAGAACTTTGGCAATCAGTTGAAATATGCGGACAAGCGGAATTCTCCGATTGCGGTGATCGAGGGCGGTGACGAAAAGGCCAATGGGATTGTCCAGATCAAGGACCTGATCCTTGGCGCAAGGATCGCCGAAAGCGCCACGCTGGAGGAATGGAAAGAACGCCCCAGCCAGTTCGAAGTACCGCGCGGCGATCTGGTCGCCAAGGTCCGCGAAATTCTGGACAGTCAGGACTGACCCATGCCCAACCGTTCCCAGATACAGGCCCGCGCCGCGATGATGCGGGTGCGGTTCGAGGCCGCCGGGGCGCAGGTGGTGGATACGCCGCTGCTGCAACCGGCGGACACGCTGCTGGACCTATACGGCGAAGACATCCGGGCCCGTGCCTATGTCACCTCGGACGCGCTGCGCGGCGAACAGATGTTGCGCCCGGATTTCACTCTGCCCGTGGTGCAGATGCATATGAACGATGGGGCCGAGCCCGCGCGTTATACCTATTCCGGCGAGGTGTTTCGGCGGCAGGAACACGACCCTGACCGGTCCAACGAGTACATTCAGGTGGGGTATGAGGTTTTTGACCGCAATGACCCCGCCGGGGCGGATGCCGAGGTGTTCTCGCTGTTTGCGCTGCAATTGCGCGGGCTGCCCCTGCGTGCGGCCACCGGGGATATCGGTATCCTGACAGCCGCCGTGCGGGGCCTGCGTGCGACCGATAGGCGCAAGGATGCGCTGATGCGGCATCTGTGGCGACCGCGCCGGTTCCGTACTCTGCTGGACCGGTTCGCCGGGCGTAAATCTGGCCCCGAAGGGCGGGATACGCTGTTGCAGGCTGCCGACCCTCTGGCCATCGACGTGCCCATGATCGGCAAACGCCGCGCCTCCGAGATCGAGGCGCGGATCGCTGCGCTGCGCGAGGATCGTGACACGCCGCCGATTTCCGACAATGAGCTGGTCGGGCTGGAAACGCTGCTGAACGTGCGCGAAACCATGCCTTTTGCGTTGGAGCAGCTGCGTGACGTGGCAGTTGACCTGCCGCAGATCACCCCGGCGCTGGACCGGCTCGAGGCGCGGGTGGCCTCGCTTCAGGCGCGTGGCGTCGATGTGGAACGGCTGGATTTCGAGGCCGCCTATGGCCGCACGTCGATGGAATATTACGATGGGTTTGTCTTTGGTTTCTATGCCGAAGGTCGCCCGGACCTGCCACCGATCGCCACCGGCGGGCGCTATGACGCGCTGACGCGGCAATTGGGCAATGGCGCGGAAATCCCCGCCGTGGGCGGCGTGCTGCGCCCGGACCTGATGCTTGAGGTTGAGGAGGACGCACAATGAGCCTGAAACTGGGCGTGCCCTCGAAGGGCCGGTTGATGGACAAGACCTTTTCGTGGTTCGAAAAGCGCGGCATCACCCTGTCGCGCAGCGGCTCGGACCGGGAATATGCGGGCAAGGTCGAAGGCATCGACGGTGTTTCCCTGATCCTGCTGTCCGCCGGTGAAATCCCGCGTGAACTGGCGGCGGGGCGGATCCATCTGGGCGTTACCGGCATCGATCTGGTGCAGGAAAAACTGCCACGCTGGGAACAGCAGGTCGAAGAAGTCTCGCGGCTTGGGTTCGGCAAGGCCGATCTGATCATCGCAACTCCTGCCTGCTGGGTCGATGTGGACACGCTGGACGATCTGGATGCGGCAGCGGCGGCCTTCCGCAAGACCCACGGGCACCGGCTGCGGATTGCCACCAAATATCACCGGCTGGTGCGGGAGTTCCTGACCGATGCAGGCGTGGCCGATTATACGCTTGTCGACAGTCAGGGCGCGACCGAGGGCACGGTGATGAATGAAACCGCCGAGGCGATTGCGGACATTACCTCCAGCGGCGAAACCCTGCGGGCCAATCACCTGAAAATCCTGGCGGACGGGCTTGTGTTGCAGTCACAGGCGACCCTATGGCGCAGCCGGGTGGCGAAATATGGCGTAGCTGAGAAAGCGGTTCTGACCGAATTGCTGGACCGACTGGGCTGATTACAACACCCCGATTTCCGCCAGAGCGCGGTTCAGATCGTCGGGCAGGGCGTCGTCCTGTTCGCGGGTTTGCGGCAGGTCGGCAGGGGTGTCCTCGGGCTTGAGGTAACGCCAGCCTTGAAACGGGCGTTTCAGGGCGGTCTGGGTGCGGTGTACCTCGGGGTCCAGCACGATGGCGCAACGGCGGATGCCGTCGTCGCCGCGGACCTCGTCCAGACGCAGTATTCGCTGACGGCACTGGATGACGCCCTTGATCACCCAATAGATTGACCCGCCATTCAGAATCTCGGCCTCGCGTTTGGGCCACATGCGGGTGACATGGCGCGGGCAGCCGTCCTCATACAGAGGCTTGCGACTGTCCTGCCACGCTTGCAGGGTCTCGACGCTTTCCGAGCCGACCGAGAGTTTTATGAGGTTTAGGTAGTTATCCACAGCTTTCCCACAGAGTCGTCCCGAGGCCCATCTTTATATTGTAGCTCGCTGGCCGGTGTCATCAAGGTGTTGTGGCAGGTGTGTGTATTGGGGTAGTCTGGATACCTCTTTCAGAACAGGGAATCACCAATGAGCCGCTTTGCCGCCCCCATCGCCGAGCAGATCTGGGACATGAAATACCGTTTCAAACAGGCGGATGGCACGCCCATCGACCAGACGGTCGAGGACAGCTGGCGGCGCATCGCCCGCGACCTGGCGCGGGTTGAGGCTGACTCGGCGCATTGGGAGGATAAGTTCTTTGCGGCGCTGGAGGATTTCAAATACCTGCCCGCCGGGCGCATTACCGCAGGCGCAGGCACAGCGCGTCAGGTGACATTGTTCAACTGTTTCGTCATGGGCACCGTACCGGACAGCATGGGCGGTATTTTCGACATGCTGAAAGAGGCGGCGCTGACGATGCAACAGGGCGGGGGCATCGGCTACGATTTCTCAACCATCCGCCCGCGTGGCGCGGATGTGCATGGGGTGGCGGCGGATGCCTCTGGCCCGCTGTCATTCATGGATGTGTGGGACGCGATGTGCCGGACGATCATGTCCGCAGGCTCGCGTCGCGGGGCGATGATGGCGACCATGCGCTGCGATCACCCGGATATCGAACAGTTCATCACAGCCAAATCCGACCCGGCCCGCCTGCGCATGTTCAACATGTCCGTGCTGGTGACCGATGCCTTCATGGAGGCCGTCAAGGCCGACGGCCCGTGGGAGCTGGTGTTCGGCGACAAAGTCTATCACACCGTTCAGGCCCGCGATCTGTGGAACAAGATCATGCAGGCGACCTATGACTATGCCGAGCCGGGTGTGATTTTCATCGACCGGATCAACAAGGCCAACAACCTCAGCTATGTTGAAACCATCGCAGCGACGAACCCATGCGGAGAGCAACCTCTGCCGCCTTATGGCGCCTGCCTGCTGGGTTCGATCAACCTGGCACGTCTGGTGGCCGAGCCGTTCGAAGATGCCGCGCATCTGGACGAGGCCGCGATGCAGGAGCTGGTCGCCACTGCCGTTCGGATGATGGACAACGTGGTGGATGCCTCGAAATTCCCGCTGCCCGAACAGGCGGCCGAGGCACAGGCCAAGCGCCGGATCGGGCTGGGTGTGACCGGTCTGGCCGATGCGCTGCTAATGCTGGGCCTGCGCTATGGGTCCGACGAGGCGGCGCGTCAGACCGAGCGCTGGTTGCACGCGATTGCCCGCGCCGCATATCTGGCGTCGGTGGACTTGGCAAAGGAGAAAGGGGCGTTCCCGCTGTTCGATGCCGAGAAATATCTGGCCAGCGGCACGATGCAGCAGATGGACGACGACGTGCGCGATGCGATCCGCGAACATGGTATCCGCAACGCTTTGCTGACCTCGATTGCGCCGACGGGGACCATATCGCTTTATGCCGGGAACGTATCTTCGGGGATCGAGCCGGTCTTTGCCTATGCCTATACGCGCAAAGTGTTGCAGAAGGACGGCTCGCGCACCGAAGAAGAGGTCGTGGATTACGCCGTGCAGATGTGGCGCGACAAGTTCGGCGACGCGGATCTGCCGGACTACTTCGTCAACGCGCAGACTTTGAGCCCGTCTGATCACGTCAAGATGCAGGCGGCAGCGCAGAAATGGATCGACAGTTCGATTTCGAAGACGATCAACTGCCCCGAAGACATCAGCTTTGACGCGTTCAAGGATGTCTATATGCAGGCCTGGGATCAGGGCTGTAAGGGTTGCACCACCTATCGCCCCAACGACGTGACGGGCTCGGTCCTGACGGTATCGGAAAGCGACGACAAGGCTCCGGGCGAAAGCGCTGATGCGCCGCATGAGGTCGATGGTGGCGAGGTCGTGTATATGTCCGAACCGCTGGATCGCCCGCAAGCTCTTGAGGGGTCGACCTACAAGCTGAAATGGCCCGACAGCGAACACGCCATCTACCTGACGATCAACGATATCGTCATCGGAGGCCGCCGCCGCCCGTTCGAGGTGTTCATCAACTCGAAGAACATGGAGCATTACGCCTGGACGCTGGCCTTGACCCGAATGATCTCGGCCGTGTTCCGGCGTGGCGGAGACGTGTCCTTTGTGGTCGAGGAACTGAAGGCGGTGTTCGACCCGCGCGGCGGTGCCTGGGTCAAGGGCAAGTATATCCCCTCGATCCTGGCGGCGATCGGCGGTGTGATCGAACAGCACATGATCAGCATCGGCTTTCTGGAAGGCGAGGGGATGGGCCTGAAATCCGACCCGCAGGCGCAGGTGGTGAACATGGACGCCCCGCGGGGCAAAGCGTGCCCATCCTGTGGGCAGTTCGATATGGTCATGATCGAAGGCTGCATGACCTGTCGCAGCTGCGGCCACTCTAAGTGCGGGTAACTTATCTGTTATTTGACGTCTGACACCCGGTTGTAACAGTGAAGGGTAGCGGACTGATCGGTGCCCATTTGAATCAGTTTTGCAACAATCTTCGGATTGCTTGAATTCGGTCTCTTTTTCGCCGAATTCAGGGTTGATATGGACGTGTGAGTAAGTGGTGGGATGTTGAAAGGTTTGAGCGGGCAGATGAGACCAGGGCAAAGCGGTCGTATAGCCATATCGTGGAAACAGACAGAGCTTGACGAGCTTGAGGCGGCGCCTCTGGCTTTTTTGGTCGTTGGGGCTGCGTGGTCCTGGCGCGGGCAGGCTGTTCTGCTGAGCGATGGTGCCGAGCAGGAAGTTGAACGGGCGGGCAGTGTTGGCGCTGTATCCTCTCGGACCAGTGACCGATTTGCGATTGTTCGGGAAATCTCCGGTGAGGTTTTTGGCTCGGTCGTTCTGACCAATGGCGCGCAACGGTTCAGCGCGGATCTGGTTGTTCAGGACGGCGAGATTGACCCGACCTTTGTGTTCTCGGACGGATGCCCACCGCGCGATCAGTCATTCTGGATCTGCGACGTTTTGGATTTTGGCGGTCAGGCGTTTGTCGAGCCACCTCAGGACGCAACCGTCGTTACCTTTCCACTGCACGCTGTGACGCGGAAGACCTAAGCGCGGTAGCAATCCAGGCTTAGCGACCTGCGGCCATTCGAATTGCGCCCTTTTCCCGGGAATTTCTTGCCGAATAGCTTATTGACTCTGACTGATCTGCAGATATAAGCGCGGCTTCATTGGTGTTGGTGGCCCCCGCAAGGGGATGCCTGTCATGGGGGAAACCTCAAGAGGACAACGCCCTTTATAACCCGGCACCACGCCTGGTCTGAACTGGAACTGCCCGGTCCGAGCGGAGACGCTATTTCGGCCCGAGAAATGGGAACCGGTTTTCGGATCAAGCCGATATGCCACAGTAAAGGAGATCAGCCGTGACCAAACGCACGTCTGCCAAGTACAAAATCGACCGCCGGATGGGCGAAAACATCTGGGGTCGTCCGAAATCCCCGGTCAACCGTCGTGAATACGGCCCCGGCCAGCACGGCCAGCGCCGCAAGGGCAAACTGTCGGACTTTGGTCTGCAGCTGCGCGCCAAGCAGAAGCTGAAAGGCTACTATGGCGACCTGACCGAGAAGCAGTTCCGCCGCATCTACGCCGAAGCCGAGCGTGTCAAAGGCGACACCGGTGAAAACCTGATCGGCCTGCTGGAGCGCCGTCTGGACGCTGTTGTCTACCGTGCCAAGTTCGTGCCGACCGTGTTTGCCGCGCGTCAGTTCGTGAACCACGGCCATGTCAAAGTGAACGGCAAGCGGGTCAACATCCCCAGCTACCGCGTCAAGGAAGGCGATGTGATCGAAGTGCGCGACAAATCCAAGCAACTGGCCGTTGTTCTGGAAGCGGCTGCTTTGGCCGAGCGCGATGTGCCTGACTACATCGACGCCGACCATTCGAAAATGACCGCGACCTTCGTGCGCGCGCCGGGTCTGGGTGATGTGCCCTATCCGGTTGTCATGGAACCGAACCTGGTTGTTGAATTCTACGCGAAGAACTGATCTTCGCTGACATTCGAAATTCGAAGGGCCGCGCCATCTGGCGCGGTCTTTTTTGTTTGAAGGGGGCTCTGCCCCCGTCGCTGCGCGACTCCCCCGGGATATTTCTGGCCAGATGAAGGGCGGATCAGAGTGGCAGGGGGCGGGCTTCGGCAATGGCCTCCATGGCGAAATATGAGGTTACGCTGTCCAGCTCGACCTTCTCAATCAGGCGTTGGTAGACCTTGTCGTAGGATGCCATGTCCTGAGTGACGACTTTGAGCTGATAATCGTAGTCGCCGCCGATGCGGTGAAAATCCACCACTTCGGGGATGGTGAGCACATGGCGGCGAAAGGCTTGTAGCCAGTCCGCCGAATGGTGGCGCGTGCGCAGCATGACGAATACCACCAGGTCGAGCCCCAGTTTCTCGCGCGCGATCCGGGCGGTGGAACCCAGAAGAACACCGTCTTCGTTCAGCGCCTTCAGCCGCCGCCAGCAGGCGTTTTGCGAGAGGCCGACCTGATCTGCGAGTTCTCGCTGGGACAGGGTGGCGTCTTTTTGCAGCGCTTGCAGAATACGCATGTCAATTTGATCTAATTTTGCGGTCATATCTGATCATATGACACAAAGTTTGCGTTTTCCATGCAAAGATTGGTGAAGTTTACTCGCTTTTGCTCAATCACATTGGTATCACAGTAAGGAGCCGGTGTAATGACCTTGTCCAAGTTTCGCGCAGAAATCCAATCCACCACTCGCAATTCCAAGCTGCGCGATGGGCTGATCGGAGAGAACGTTCTGATCCCGGGTCTGCACGGGGACGTATCGCTGGTTTATGCGGATTACGTCGCCTCGGGCCGCGCATTGCGGCAGGTTGAGGATTTTGTGGCCGAGCATGTTCTGCCGTTCTATGCCAACAGCCATACCGAGGCCTCTTTCTGTGGGTCTTACATGACGCGGCTTCGCCAGGAAGCGCGCGCTGAAATTGCCCGCATTGTTGGTGCGAGGGGAGACGACGCGGTGATCTTTGCCGGGTCCGGAGCCACTGCGGGTTTGAACCGGCTGGTCAGCCTTTTGGGAGTGGAGGAGGCAGACCGGCCGGTTGTTTTCATCGGGCCGTATGAGCATCACTCGAACATCCTGCCGTGGCGTGAAAGCAAGGCATTGGTGGTTGAGATTCCCGAAGCCGCGGATGGCGGGGTTGATATGGGTGCGCTGGAAGGCGCTTTGCTGCGCCATGCGGATGCGGATCTTGTGATCGGGTCGTTTTCAGCGGCATCCAATGTGACGGGGATTATCACGGATCCCGATCCGGTCACGCGGGTGCTGAAGCGCCATGGGGCGTTGGCGGTGTGGGATTATGCCGGTGGCGGGCCGTATCTGCCCATGGATATGGGGCCAGAGGATGCGCGCAAGGATGCGATCGTGGCCTCGCCGCACAAGTTTCCGGGTGGGCCGGGCGCGTCGGGCGTGTTGATCGTGAACGGGCAGGCGGTACAGCGCACCAGCCCCAGCTGGCCTGGTGGCGGGACGGTCAGTTTCGTTTCACCCTGGCGGCATGACTACAGCGCCGATCTTGCCACGCGAGAAGAGGCCGGAACGCCGAACGTGATCGGCGACATCCGTGCTGCGCTGGCCTTTATCGTCAAGGATGTGGTGGGAACCGATGAAATCGCGCGGCGCGAGGCGCTGTATAACCGCATGGCCCTAGACGGCTGGCAGGACAATCCAAACCTGACTTTGCTTGGGACAGGCGCGGCGCATCGTCTACCGATCTACTCGTTCCTTGTGCGGGATAATACGGGGCAGCTGGTGCACCAGCAGCTGTTCACGCGTATGCTGAGCGACATTTACGGCATTCAGGCCCGTGGCGGCTGTGCCTGCGCGGGGCCCTATGCGCATCGTCTGCTGGGCATCGACCGGGCGACGTCAGACGAATTGCACGCGGCGCTGTCTGCGGGTGAGGAAATGAAAAAACCCGGTTGGGTGCGGCTGAACTTCTCGTATCTGATGAGCGAGGAAACGGTTCAGTTCATCATCGACAGTGTCAATGACCTATCCCGCCGGACTGCGGAATTTGCGCCCTATTACAACGCCGACCCGGCAACCGCGCGCTTCAAAGCCGCATGAGGGAATTGCCGCTTTTCTCAACCTCTTGAGACAGGTATGAGAGGCTCCAATCAACGGAGCCTCTCAATGACCAAGATCACCCCGCAACCCGGCATCATGGACATCGCGCTATATCAGGGCGGCCAGTCGCATGTGGCGGGGGTCGAGCATGTGATCAAGCTGAGTTCCAATGAGAACCCGTTTGGACCCAGCCCCAAGGCGATTGAAGCTGTGCGCGATAGCGCCGCGACCTTGCATCGTTATCCCAGCACCGATCATGCCAGTCTGCGCTTTGCTATTGGCGCGCGGCACGGGCTGGACCCGGCGCGGATCATTTGCGGTGTTGGCAGTGACGAGGTGCTGCAATTCATCGCTCAGGCCTATGCGGGGCCGGGGGATGAGGTGATCTATACCGAACATGGATTCTCGATGTACCCGATCATTGCGCGTATGGCCGGGGCCACACCGGTTATGGTGGCTGAGCGCGACCGCCATGTGGATGTCGATAGCATTCTGGCCGCAGTGACCGGGCAGACGCGGATCGTCTTTGTGACCAACCCGGGCAATCCGACCTCGACCATGATCCCCGAGGCCGAGCTGGACCGTCTGGCCAGCGCACTGCCCGAAACCTGCCTGATGGTTATCGATGGGGCCTATGCCGAGTTTGTCGATGGGTTCGATGGCGGCGCCGGGCTGGTGGACGCCCATGAGAATGTGATTATGACCCGGACCTTTTCAAAGGTGTACGGTCTGGGCGGCATGCGCGTGGGTTGGGGCTATGCCCATCAGCCGATCATCGATGTGCTGAACCGGGTGCGCCAGCCCTTCAACCTGTCGCTGACGGCTCTGGCTGCGGCAAAGGCGGCGGTGAACGATGTTGAATTCCTGTCCTTCTGCCAGACCGAGAACGCGCGGCTTCGGGTTTGGCTGGCAGATGAACTGGCCAAGGTCGGCGTACCCTCGGACCCGTCCTGCACCAATTTCATACTTGCGCGCTTTGCGGATCAAGCCGAGGCCGAGGCATGTGACGACTATCTCAAAACGCAGGGTTTGATTGTGCGCCGCGTTGCAGGCTACAACCTGCCCAACGCGCTGCGGATCACCGTCGGCGATGAAGAGGCCTGCCGCCGCGTGGTTGCAGCCGTCACTGCGTTTAAAGGGGGCGCTGCATGAGCCAGATATACGACCGTGTGGCGCTGATCGGGCTGGGCCTGATCGCCTCATCCATGTTCTGGGCGATCAAACGCGCCGGGCTTGCGGGTGAGGTGACGGGCTATGCGCGCTCGGAGGCCACGCGGGAAACGGCCCGCCGGATCGGGTTGTGCGACCGCGTGTGTGACACCGCGCAAGAGGCGGTCGAAGGGGCCGATCTGGTCGTGCTGTGTGTTCCGGTTGGGGCTATGGGCGCAGTTGCCCAAGATATCGCGCCGGTTCTGAAGCCGGGCGCGACGGTGACGGATGTGGGCTCCGTCAAGCGCCACGTCATTCAGGCGGTGTCGCCGCATATTCCCGAAGGCGTGCATTTCATCCCCGCCCACCCGCTGGCCGGGACCGAGCATTCCGGCCCGGAAGCGGGGTTTGCGGAGCTTTACGACAACCGTTGGTGCTTGCTGGTGCCGGTCGAGGGCTCGGACCCCGATGCCATCGCGCGTTTGCGGGCCTTATGGGAAGGCATGGGGTCCAACGTTGATGAGATGGACGCTGATCACCACGATCTGGTGCTGGCCGTGACGTCCCATGCGCCACATCTGATCGCTTATACGATGGTGGGTGTGGCAGATGATCTGCGTCGGGTGACGGATAGTGAGGTTATCAAATACTCGGCGGCGGGTTTCCGGGATTTCACCCGGATTGCCGCATCCGACCCGACCATGTGGCGTGATGTTTTTCTAACCAACAAGGATGCAACGCTGGAAATCCTTGGGCGCTTCACCGAGGAACTGTTTGCCCTGCAACGCGCCATCCGCACCGGGGACGGGGATCATCTGTTCGACTATTTCACCCGCACACGTGCGATCCGGCGCGGGATTATCGATGCGGGTCAGGACACGGACGCGCCGGACTTTGGCCGGGGAAAGGTCAATTCGTGACACGTGTCCGGGGGCATATCCTGTTCTGTATGGCGGCGCTTTGGGCCGTTGCCGCGCAGGCAAAGCCCCCGGAACAGTCATTGTTTCCCGTTGCGCGTCCCAATAGCACTTCGAACAGCGTCGAATTGGTCGCGGCCTCCAGCCGCGCGGCAACCCCGCTGAGCATCCCCAAAATGCGCCCCGAATTGCGCCCCGTGTCACCGCAGGTTACTGCAGCCGCCGCGCGCCCGTCGGATTTGCCGTTGCTGGGCCCGGATACATCCCTGATGCCTTACCTGCGGCCCGAGTCGCTGGAGCAAGCCATTCTGTTCAAGCGACGTAAGCTGCGCAAAGGCTCGGTTTGTGGGGATATTGCGATTCAGGGCAAACCCGTCGGGCGCGTGAGCAGCAAGGTCAGTGCCTGCGGGATCAAGGATGCGGTGCAGATTACCTCGGTGTCGGGCGTTGCGCTCAGCCGTCCATCAACGATGGATTGCGGAACGGCGATTGCGTTGAACAAGTGGGTGGATAAATCGGTCAAGCCCACGTTCAAGCGGCGCGGACCGGTGGTGCAGTTGCAGGTCGCTGCCCATTATGCCTGCCGGACGCGGAACAATCGCAAAGGCGCGCGTATCTCTGAACATGGCAAAGGCCGCGCCATCGACATTTCGGGTTTCGTTATGGCGGATGGTGAGGTTGTCACCGTCTATGATGGCTGGCGCAAGAACCCTTCGCAGAAACAACTTAAAAAGGTCTGGCGCGGGGCGTGCGGGCCTTTTGGAACGGTTCTGGGGCCGAATTCTGACCGGTACCACCGTGATCACTTCCATCTGGACACGGCGCGCTATCGCCGTGGTCCCTTCTGCCGTTAACGCAGGATCAGGCGTGGGGCCGGGCCCAAGGGCAGGGGCCCCAGCGCCACAAACCCGTCGCGGAAATTCAGTTGCAGATCCAGCGCATTCGGGTTGCCGCCCAGCCCCGCCAGAAAGTTGAGCGCACGGGTGACCGGATCGACCGCCTGATCGGGCAGGGCCCCCGCCGCGTTTGCCATCGCAATCATGTCGCGCCAGTTCTCGGCCTTGATGGCGATTTCGCCGGTTGGAATGCCTTGGGCATCCACGTCCAGCTCACCTGCGGCAAATAACCGAAGCTCTCCCCATTTGATCTCGGCCAGGTTCAGGTCAATGGCCACGGGCTGAGGGCGGCTTTCTTCCAGCGCGGTCCGGTCCCACGGCTTGTCGAATGTGGTTACCATGTCCAGTTCCAGCGTTTCGAACCGCTGCGGCAGCGAGGTGGCGGACTGCATCAGAGCCCGCAGATCGTCCCCCGGGGCGAACCCTTCGATCTGCGCCGTGATTGCATAGGCTTCGGGGGTCGCCGTCTGCTCCATCACAAGGCCAAGGGTGTCGCCGCCGGCCAGCGCCTCGCCGTCTTCCGAGATCAGCCAGGGCCCGGCGGTCAGCGCCATCTTCTCAAGCACCAGCGCGACACCGGGTTGCAGTTGTAACTGGGCCTGAAGCTCCTGCGCCTCAATGGTTGCGGTCTGGTCGAAATAGGACAGGCGCTGGGGTGTGTCGGCAAAGCGCAGAATCTGCCGCCCCGGCCAGATCGCGGGGCTTTGGAATTCGATCCAGTCCGCGCTCCACGCGGTTCCGGTGGCAGGATCGGCCAGGGCCGGGCTGTTCAGCCGCGTGATGTGATGCGCAGGAAATCCCGCTGTTTCGACATCCGAAAACTCGGCCTGCCACCCGCGGGATTGCTGGGCGTCAAACCAGCCTGTGATCGCGTTGCGCAGGCCATATCCGGCGATGAACCAATAGGCGCTCCATGCGATGGCTGCAAAAATGAACACTCGTATCAGACGGCGCATGAGCTTCGGCCCTTTTTCCTGCCTCGGAATTGATGTTTATAGGTCGAAACAGGCAAGGACCAGTGCAATGACAATGTGGGTTTTCGGATATGGATCGCTGCTGTGGAACCCCGGCTTCCCCGTGGCCCGAAGCGAGCTTGCGACGCTGCAAGGATATGCGCGGTCCTTCTGCATGAGCTCGATCCACCATCGCGGCACCGAAGAGAAACCCGGCCTTGTTCTGGCATTGGACGAGCAACCCGATGCCCACTGCAAGGGGCTGGCGCTGGCCGTTGAGGCCGGGCATGAGGACCGCACCCTGCACGAATTGCGCGAGCGTGAGCTGATCTCATCCGCTTACGTGGAACGGATGCTGGACGTGCATCTGGACAATGGCGACATCGTCACTGCCGTGACCTATGTGATTGACGAAGGCCACGTGCAGTATTGCGGGGGCATCCCGCTGGAAGAACAGGCCCAGATCATCGCCCATGCGGTTGGCGGGCGCGGTCCGAACACCGAGTATCTGTACAACACTGCCGAACATCTGGCCGAGATCGGGCTGCATGACCCCGATCTTGAGTGGTTGTCGCAACGGGTGCGCAGTATCACCGCATAAACCCTTGGCGTCACCAGCGGATTTTCGCTAGATTCGGGCCAGAGCAGATAAAGACCGGGAACCACGCGCATGGCGCAGGCACATCAGGGCGCGAGACCCCATTTCTCGCATCCCATTCGACAGATCGTGATGATGTTGATCGCAATCGGTCTGTCCGGGCTGGGGGTTTTTCTGGCGCTGCCCTACGTGCTGCCGGTGTTCTTCGCCAACCCGTATCTGAACGGCTTCATTCTGATGGTGTTCATCATCGGTGTGTTCGCCTGTTTCTATCAGGTCACACAACTGATCGGCTCGGTCCGCTGGATTGAGGCGTTTGTGGGCGGTGTTGTCCGCGAAGATGCCCGAACCCCGCAATTGCTGGCCCCGCTGGCCTCGCTGCTGCGGGAACGGGGTGCGCGGTCGCAGATCAGTTCGACCTCGACCCGGTCGATTCTGGATTCGGTGGCCGAGCGGGTGGAAGAAGAACGTGAGATCACGCGCTATATCACCAACGTCCTGATCTATCTGGGCCTGCTGGGCACGTTCTTTGGCCTCGCCACCACGGTCCCCGCCATCGTCGACACCATCCGCAGCCTGAACCCGCAAGAAGGTGAGGAAGGTCTTGCTGTTTTCAACCGCCTGATGACCGGGCTTGAGGCGCAGTTGCAGGGCATGGGCGTGGCCTTTGGCTCGTCGCTTTTAGGTCTGGCCGGGTCGCTGATCGTGGGCTTGCTAGAGGTGTTTGCGGGCCACGGCCAGAACCGGTTTTACCGCGAGCTTGAGGAATGGTTATCCTCGATCACCCGCGTCGGTTTTGCCTCGGGCGAGGAAGGCGGGGCAGAGATTGCTGTACTGACCCCGGTTCTGGATGCGATGTCCGAACAGATGGACGCCTTGCA
The DNA here is from genome assembly GCF_056531805.1 of Ruegeria sp. K5. NCBI lineage: Bacteria > Pseudomonadati > Pseudomonadota > Alphaproteobacteria > Rhodobacterales > Roseobacteraceae > Ruegeria > Ruegeria sp. K5. Next base: position 169,970 of record NZ_JBQFML010000005.1, read on the forward strand.
AACCTTGTTCGTGGCGCAGGAAACCGACCGGGCTGACGTGTCGAACAAGCTGGGGCAGCTGGTCGATGCCATCGGGCAAATGAACCAGCGTCAGGCGGATAACGAAGGCATTACAGCCGCGCTGGAACGTGTGGCCTTGGGGCAGGACGCCTTGCTGGATCACATGCGCGATCACGGCGCAGGCGACGGCATCGACGCTGAAAGCCGGATGCGCCTGCGATCCATGGACGTCCAACTGCTGCGCATCCTCGAAGAGATTTCGGCTGGCCGTCAGGAAAGCATGAACGAATTCCGCAAGGACATCGAGTTGTTGGTCAAGGCCATGACCCTGCCACGCGGCGCCGTGCGTACGACGCCCGAAGGAGAGTAACCCATGGCCCTGTCCCGTCGCACCGGTCAACGGTTCCAGGGCTCGGTCTGGCCCGGATTCGTGGATGCGATGACGGGCCTGCTGATGGTGCTGACCTTTGTGCTGACCATCTTCATGGTGGTGCAGTTCGTGCTGCGCGAGACGATTTCCGGGCAGGAGGATGAACTGACCGCCCTGTCGGACGAGGTCGCGGCGCTGGCCGGTGCGCTGGGGTTGGAAGAGCGTGAAAACAGCCGCTTGCAGGCCCGGCTGGGGGCCTTGAACGCCACCCTGACGCAGGCCGAGGACGATCTGGCGCAGGCGCAGACCCGCATTACGGATTTTGAGGCTCAGGTCGCAACGTTGCTTGCCGATCAGGCGCGCGCGCAGGACGACATTGCCGCCTTGGAAACACAGCGCGCGGACCTGTTGGGCGAACGGGACGCGTTGGATCAGGCATTGGCCCAAAGCCGCGCGGAAATCGACGCGCAGGCCGAGGCCGCTCGCCTTGCCGCTGCCCGGCGCGAGGCGCTGGAAGCACTGGTGGCCGATCTGGAACAAAGCGGCGAGGAGCGCGCGGCGCAGATCGCGGAATTGCAGGAGCAGCTTAGCGATGAAGAGGCCGCACGGCTTGCTGAAGCCGCCGCAGCGGAAAACCTGCGCAACCGCTTGCAGGATGCCGATGCCGAACTGACCGCGATGACTTTGGCGCTTGAGGCGCAGCGGAAGGAGGCCGAGGACACGCTTACCTTGTTGGCCGCCGCGCAAGCGGCCCGTGCCGAGTTGGAGCGCCAGTTCGGTGAATTGAACAACGAAGACCTGCAAGCCCAGTTGCAGGCTGCCCTGGATGCGCGGACACAGGCGGAAACCGATGCCAATGCGCAAAGAACGCTGGCGGAACAGCGCGCGGCGCTATTGGATGTCGCGCGTGAAACACTCTCTGCAGAGCAGGCGATTTCGGCGAAGGCTCAGCGCGAGGCCGCTTTGCTGAACCAGCAGATTGCGGCCCTGCGGGGGCAGTTGGGGTCCCTACAGGCGTTGCTGGATGACTATGAAGAACGCAATGCTGCCGCCGACATCCAGATTCAGACCTTGGGCCAGGACCTGAACGCAGCGCTTGCGCGGGCCGCCTCCGAAGAGCGCCGCCGCCGCTTGTTGGAAGAGGCCGAACGTCAGCGGCTTGAAGCCGAGGCCGAGGCTCTGGCCGGGCAGAATCAGGAACTGACTGCACAGGCCGAGGACCTGCAACGCTATCGGTCCGAGTTTTTCGGCAGGTTGCGCGATGTTCTGGGCGATCAGGAAGGTGTCCGGATCGAGGGCGACCGGTTCGTGTTCTCATCCGAGGTGCTGTTTGACACAGGTTCAGCAGAATTGTCCGCCGAAGGCCGGCAGGAGGTCGCAAAGGTCGCCGCGATCCTGCGCACCGTTGCCGCCGAAATCCCCGAGGGCCTGAATTGGGTGATCCGGGTCGATGGCCATACCGACAATGTGCCCCTGGCCGGGTCCGGGCGGTATCGCGACAATTGGGAACTGAGCCAGGGTCGCGCCTTGTCGGTCGTGCGCTACATGGTCGATGCGCTGGGCATCCCGCCGAACCGTCTGGCAGCCAACGGGTTTGGTGAGTTCCAGCCCGTCAATCCAGCCGACACCCCCGAAGCCCGCGCGCAAAACCGACGGATCGAGTTGAAACTGACCGAGCGGTAAGGCGTCAACTTTGGATTAAATCGTTCTGCCCGGCGGGAATTTCGCCTCTGGATCCGATGAAACACGGCACTTCGCTTCCTATATTATTTCAAGAGGTTGAGAGGGGATGTGTTTGAAAGGCAGGGTGACAAGTCTGGCTAATGCGGTCGATGAGGCTCTGCTTGCGTCCCATCAGCGCGTGGCCCTGTGTCAGACCAGGCAAGGCGACAAGTTCTGGCTGAAACGTGTCGAACGGTTTGCCCCCCACCTCTGGCTTGTCAAAGGAAATCCCGAACAGGCTTTTGAACGGGATCGGTCTTCTCATCGCAATCTTTGGAACCTTGGTGCGCCTGTCCCCAGAATCCTGGCCGAAGGATGCGGTTACATAGCGGTTGAGGATGCGGGTCGCAGCCTGACCAAGTTTTGCACCGAAAGGTCCATTACGGTTGCGGAAAAGCTCAGGGCGTGCCGGGCTGCTGGGCGCGCGCTGGCGCGTCTTCACGCGATGGGATTGGCGCATGGACGTCCCGCTTTTCGGGATATGTGCTGGGACGGTCGTCAGCTTCGTTTTATCGATTTTGAGTATTTTGTGCCCACAAAAGCGGGCAGGCTGCGCAAGGCGCGCGATCTGAGTATCGCTGTCCTATCTGCCTTTTCTCAGGGTGTAGATGGGCCGCGTTATGCGGTCAGTTTGGCGCTTGCATATCGGGAAGCGCGGGGCAGAGAGCCACTGGTTTTGCCCGTGCCATGCCACGTGACCAGTTTCCGCTCACGCAACCGGTGACTTGGTTGGGTACTGCCCAGTATGTTCTCATCGCGAGAATGCTATGAAACGAAAAAACCCGCCAAAGACTGGCGGGTTTTCTCATTCGTATTTTCACCGATCAGTCGGCAGTCAGCAACGGCGGCTTATCACCCGGAATGCGGCGTTGATCGGGGCCTAGGATTTCAAGATCCAACTCGCCCTTCTTGACCGAGACGCGCACCACGCCGCCCTTGGCCAGTTTGCCGAACAGCAATTCCTCGGCCAAAGGTTTCTTGATGTGCTCCTGAATGACACGGCCCAGCGGACGCGCGCCCATCTTGTCGTCATAGCCCTTGTCGGCCAGCCACGCGGCGGCTTTGGGGGTCAGGTCGATGGTCACGCCGCGATCCAGCAATTGCGCCTCAAGCTGCAGGACGAATTTCTCGACCACTTGCAGGATGACCTCTTTCGGCAACGGCGCGAAGGAAATCACGGCGTCCAGACGGTTGCGGAATTCCGGCGTGAACATGCGTTCGATTGCGGCGGTATCCTCGCCCTCGCGGCGGTCGCGGGCAAAGCCGATGGCGGCCTTGGCCTGTTCCTGCGCGCCCGCGTTCGAGGTCATGATCAGCACCACGTTGCGGAAATTCACCGTACGACCGTTATGGTCGGTCAACTCGCCATGGTCCATCACCTGCAACAAGATGTTGAACACATCCGGGTGGGCCTTTTCGATCTCGTCCAGCAGCAGCACGCAATGCGGATGCTGATCGACACCGTCGGTCAGCAGACCGCCCTGATCGAACCCGACATAGCCCGGAGGGGCACCGATCAGACGGGAAACCGCGTGTTTCTCCATGTATTCCGACATGTCAAAGCGCAGCAATTCCACGCCCAGATTGTCGGCCAGCTGTTTCGCCACCTCGGTCTTGCCCACACCGGTCGGACCGGCGAACAGGTAGTTGCCGATTGGCTTTTCAGGTTCACGCAGACCGGCACGGGCCAGTTTGATGGCGCTGGCAAGCGCCTCGATGGCTAGGTCCTGTCCGAACACCACGCGTTTCAACGAGGCTTCGAGGTCTTTCAGAACCGCCGCATCATCCTTGGTGACGTTTTTCGGCGGGATGCGGGCGATCTTGGCGACGACCGCTTCGATCTCTTTCACACCGATGGTCTTGCGACGCTTGCTTTCGGCGACCAGATGCTGCGCGGCACCGGCTTCGTCGATCACGTCGATGGCCTTGTCCGGCAACTTGCGGTCGTTGATATAGCGCGCCGACAGTTCGACGGCTGTCTTGATGGCATCTGCGGTATATTTGATCTCGTGATGTTCTTCGAAATAGGGTTTCAGACCGCGCAGAATCTTCACGCTGTCCTCTACCGAAGGCTCATTCACGTCGATCTTCTGGAACCGGCGGCTCAGCGCGCGGTCCTTTTCGAAATGTTGACGGAATTCCTTGTAAGTGGTCGAGCCCATGGTGCGCAGCTTGCCGCCCTGCAAGGCAGGTTTCAGCAGGTTCGAGGCATCCATCGCCCCGCCTGATGTGGCACCGGCACCGATTACGGTGTGAATCTCGTCGATGAACAGAACCGCGTCGGGGTGATCTTCCAATTCGGTCACAACCGCCTTGAGCCGTTCTTCAAAGTCCCCACGATAGCGGGTTCCGGCCAGCAACGCGCCCATATCCAGCGAGTAGATGGTGGTGTTAGACAACACATCCGGGGCCTCGCCGCCCACAATCTTATGGGCCAGACCCTCGGCAATGGCGGTTTTACCCACGCCCGGATCCCCCACCAACAGCGGGTTGTTTTTGCGGCGACGGCACAGCACCTGAATGCAGCGTTCGACCTCATCCGCGCGGCCGATCAGCGGGTCAACGTCTCCGGCCCGCGATTTCGCGTTCAGATCGACGCAGTATTTGCCCAGAGCGCTTTCTTTCTGCTCACCATCGCCAGCGCTGGACTGCACCTCTTCCTCGACCTGATCCGCGCCCGAGACCGAGCGGCTTTCGCCATAGGCCGGGTCCTTGGCAACGCCATGGGCGATGAAATTCACCGCATCGTAACGGGTCATGTCCTGTTCTTGCAGGAAATAGGCCGCGTTGCTTTCGCGTTCGGCAAAAATGGCGACCAGCACATTGGCCCCGGTCACTTCGGTCCGTCCCGAGCTTTGAACATGGATCGCGGCGCGCTGGATAACACGTTGGAAGGCTGCAGTGGGCACTGCTTCGGACCCATCTATGTCAGTGACCAGATTAGACAGGTCTTCGTCGATAAATTCGACCAAGGTGCTGCGCAATTCGTCCAGATCGACGCTGCAGGCCTTCATGACCCGAATGGCATCGGGTTCTTCCAGCAGCGCCAGCAGCAGATGCTCCAACGTTGCAAATTCGTGTCGCCGTTCATTCGCAGCTGCAAGGGCCGCGTGGATGGCTTGTTCCAATGTGCTCGAGAATGAAGGCACGCGGGTGCTCCTCTGTCTTGGGTCAGAAGGGGGCGGGCTTTCGGCCGGAACCCCATCCCAACCATGTCCTCATACTATTAGAGTTTGGTTGATCGACGCCCGGCTTCAAGGGTTTTCTTTCACTTGACAGTCACATTTGTTGTGACCGTGTCCGTGAAGAGGGGCAAATAGGCATCAAAACCGGTCTTTTCTACCCCTGATCTCGGCAAAAACAGCGGCTGGGTCAGACCCCACCATGCCAAGATGCGCCTGAATCGCGGGATCAGAGGCCCGCAGGAATGGATTTGTTGCTTTCTCAAGGGTCAAAGTTGACGGAACTGTCGGTTCTCCGGCTGTGCGGGCGCGTTTGGTCTCCGCAACGCGTTGTTGCAAGGCGGCGTTATCGGGATCGACCGTGACGGCAAACTTGGCGTTCGACAGGGTATATTCATGGCCCGAACACACCAGAGTATCGTCGGGCAGCGCCGCCAGCTTGCTGAGCGAGGCCCACATCTGATCCGGCGTGCCTTCGAACAGGCGACCACAACCCAGGGCCATCAGGCTGTCTGCGGTAAAGACCACGGCGCTTTGGGGCAGATAAAATGCGATATGACCAACCGTATGGCCCGAAACGTCCAGCACCTCGACCGGCTCTCCTCCGATCTCAAAGCCGTTGCCTTCGGACACTTGCAGGTCCAGCGGGGGCAGGCGATGGGCGTCTGCAGCGGCCCCGATCACCTTGGCCGGATGCTTTTCCAGGATGCCGGGCAGGCCATCGACGTGATCCCAGTGATGATGGGTCAGCAACACATGGCTCAGGCTCCAGCCGCGGCGGTCCAGTTCGGCCAGAATCGGGCCGGGCTCGGGCGCATCGACAAGGGCCGTCTGGCCGGTTGCGGCATCATGCGCCAGAAATGCGTAATTATCGCTGAGACATGGGATGGTTACGATCTCAAGAGGCATGGCCTTTTGCCCTTTCATTGCTAGACTGCGCCCAGCTAAGCCGATTGACCGGGTATCCGCAATGCATCTTGATGTGCAGGATCTGAGGAACTTTTACTACCGCAGCACGCTGGGCCGTGCGGCGCAGGCGGCGATCCGTGGGCGGCTTGTCGATCTGTGGCCCGAAGCCAAGGGCCAAACGGTTGCGGGCTTTGGGTTCGCGGTGCCTTTGCTGCGCCCCTATCTGGCCGATGCGCGCCGCGTGATCGGCCTTATGCCCGGTCCGCAGGGCGTGATGCCCTGGCCTGCCGGCATGCCCAATGTTTCGGTCCTGACCGAAGAGACGCTGTGGCCCATCGAAACCGGTCATGTCGACAAACTGGTGGTCATGCACGGGCTGGAAACCTCGGAACGCCCGAGCCAGTTGCTGGACGAATGCTGGAGGGTTCTGGGGCCGGGTGGCAAGGCCCTGTTCGTCGTACCGAACCGGGCCGGGTTGTGGTCCCGAACCGATCGCACGCCTTTTGGCTTTGGGCGTCCGTATTCGGCGACACAGTTGGAAAACCAGTTGAAGGCGCATCATTTCAAGCGTGAAAACCATTGCTCGGCGCTTTATCTGCCGCCGTCATTCCGGCGTTTCTGGCTGAAATCCGGCAGTCTGATCGAAAAGACGGGCCAGCGGATCCCGACAGTCATGGCCGGTGGCGTTTTGATGGTCGAGGTCAGCAAACATATCCGCCCACCCAGCGGCAGTGTGACGAAAGATACCGCAAAACGGCCGATCAAGGCACTGGACGGGCTGCTCAAGCCCGCGTAACCGCGAAACCTGCGGGGCGTTTTTACCGCCCGAAATTGATGAAAATCGGCCACAGGAATCGCAAAAACCTACAGTTTGGTAACATTTTTATCTCAAGCCAGCCGGTCAAAAGGGTCGCACTTTGCGTAAGTGTATGAAATTCAACGTTTTGTGGATAAGGCGCTGGCCGTGATAATATATTGCTAGCTTGGTTCGGCTCTGCTACATCCCCGGTGATTTTGATCCCCGCCCTTTATGGACGGGGTTTCTTCACGCCCCCGGGGTAGCTGCCGCAACGCGAATTCGGGGCCCAAAATATCGGAAGGGTGGACGTGTCCGAACCAGCTTCGATTTCCACAGGCATCGCCGAGCGCTATGCCACCGCGATTTTCGAGATCGCGAAAGAGAATAATGACCTCGCAGGTCTGGAAACCGGCATCAATGATCTGGCAGCAGCACTGGGCGACAGCGCCGAATTGCGCGACCTGATCGCTTCGCCTCTGGTTTCCCGCGCTGAACAAGAAGGCGCAATCACCGCAATCGCCGCGAAAATGGGTCTGAACACCATTCTGGGCAACACGCTGGGCCTGATGGCGCAGAAACGCCGCCTGTTCGTGGTGCCGCAGCTGGTGCAGGTTCTGCGCGACATGCTGGCAGATGAGCGTGGCGAAGTGACCGCCGATGTCGCCTCGGCCAAGGCGCTGACCAAGACGCAAATGGAAAAACTGTCCAAGACGCTGTCCGAGCGTGTGGGCAAGACCGTGACAATCAATGCGACCGTGGATGAAAGCCTCATCGGCGGTCTTGTCGTTAAAGTGGGCTCGAAAATGATCGATAGCTCGATCCGTTCGAAGCTGAACTCCCTACAGAATGCAATGAAAGAGGTCGGATAAATGGGAATCCAAGCTGCAGAGATTTCTGCAATCCTGAAGGACCAGATCAAGAATTTTGGTCAGGAAGCCGAAGTGGCCGAAATCGGCCGCGTGCTGAGCGTCGGTGACGGGATTGCCCGTGTATACGGCCTGGACAACGTGCAAGCGGGTGAAATGGTCGAGTTTCCCGGTGGCATCATGGGCATGGCGCTGAACCTGGAAAGCGACAACGTCGGTGTCGTTATCTTTGGTTCCGACCGTGACATCAAAGAAGGTGACACCGTCAAGCGCACCAACTCGATCGTGGACGTTCCGATCGGTGACGAGCTGCTGGGCCGCGTTGTTGACGGTCTGGGCAACCCGCTGGACGGCAAAGGCCCGATCAACGCGTCGAAGCGTGGTGTTGCTGACGTGAAAGCCCCCGGCATCATCCCGCGTAAATCGGTGCACGAGCCGATGGCAACCGGCCTGAAATCGGTTGACGCGATGATCCCGATTGGCCGTGGCCAGCGTGAGCTGATCATTGGTGACCGTCAGACCGGTAAAACTGCCGTTGCTCTGGACGCGATCCTGAACCAGAAAACCTACAACGACGCAGCAGGCGACGACGAGTCGAAGAAACTGTACTGCGTTTACGTTGCGATCGGTCAAAAGCGTTCGACCGTTGCGCAGCTGGTGAAGAAACTGGAAGAATCCGGCGCGATTGAATACTCGATCGTTGTGGCCGCAACCGCGTCCGACCCGGCGCCGATGCAGTTCCTGGCACCCTATGCCGCGACCGCGATGGCCGAATACTTCCGTGACAACGGGCGCCACGCGCTGATCATCTATGATGACCTGTCGAAACAGGCTGTGTCCTATCGTCAGATGTCGCTGCTGCTGCGCCGCCCGCCCGGACGTGAAGCCTATCCCGGCGACGTTTTCTACCTCCACTCGCGTCTGCTGGAGCGTTCGGCGAAGCTGAACGAAGATTTCGGCGCAGGCTCGCTGACTGCTCTGCCGGTTATCGAAACTCAGGGTGGTGACGTTTCGGCGTTTATTCCGACCAACGTGATCTCGATCACCGACGGTCAGATCTTCCTGGAAACCGAGCTGTTCTACCAAGGTATCCGTCCTGCTGTGAACACCGGTCTGTCGGTTTCGCGTGTGGGCTCGTCGGCTCAGACCAACTCGATGAAGTCGGTTGCCGGTCCGGTTAAGCTGGAACTGGCTCAGTACCGCGAAATGGCTGCGTTTGCGCAGTTTGGTTCCGACCTTGACGCCGCGACCCAGCAGTTGCTGAACCGTGGTGCGCGTCTGACCGAGCTGATGAAACAGCCGCAGTACTCGCCGCTGACCAACGCCGAAATCGTCTGTGTGATCTTCGCCGGTACCAACGGTTACCTCGACAAGATCGACGTGTCCGATGTTGGCCGTTACGAAGCTGGCCTGCTGGCGCACCTGCGTGGCAAGCACGCGGATCTGCTTCAGTGGATCACGGACGAAGATCCCAAGATCAAGGGTGACGCTTCCGACAAGATCAAGGCTGCGCTGGACGAATACGCCGCAACCTTCGCTTAAGGGAGAGGCGGGCATATGCCAAATCTTAAGGACCTTAAAAACAGGATCGAGTCGGTCAAATCGACCCGCAAGATCACCAAGGCCATGCAGATGGTCGCGGCTGCAAAACTGCGCCGCGCCCAGGAATCTGCCGAAGCCTCGCGCCCCTATGCCGAGCGGTTCAATGCCGTGATGGCGGGGCTGGCGGCATCGGTCGGGGGCAGCGACAGCGCCCCCAAGCTGCTCCGTGGTACGGGCAGTGATGATGTCCATCTGCTGGTTGTCATGACGGCTGAACGCGGCCTGTGCGGCGGCTTCAACTCGAACATCGCCAAGCTGGCCCGCCAAAAGGCGGACGAGCTGCGTGCCAAAGGCAAGACGGTCAAGGTTCTGACCGTCGGCAAGAAAGGCCGCGACGCGCTCAAGCGTGATTTTGGCGATCTGTTCGTTGGACATACCGACCTGAGCGAGGTCAAGCGTCTGGGTTACACCAACGCGCAGGACATCGCCAAGGACATCCTGTCCCGCTTTGACGGGGGTGAGTTCGACGTTGCCACGATCTTCTACTCGAAGTTCGTCAACGTTGTGACACAGATCCCGACGGCACAGCAGATCATCCCCGCCTCGTTCGAGGACGACGCGGCAGGTGACGACAGCGGTGCCGTATTCGACTACGAGCCCAGCGAAGAGGCCATTCTGGCCGACCTGCTGCCCAAGGGGGTTGCCACCGCGATCTTCTCGGCCCTGCTCGAAAACGGAGCGTCTGAACAGGGTGCACGGATGTCCGCGATGGACAACGCGACACGCAACGCGGGTGAGATGATCGACAAGCTGACGATCCAGTTCAACCGCTCGCGTCAGGCCGTGATCACCAACGAGCTGATTGAAATTATTTCCGGCGCCGAAGCGCTGTAAGAAAACCGGAGACGAAACATGGCGAATGCAAAAGGCAAAGTCACACAGATCATCGGGGCCGTCGTTGACGTGCAGTTCGATGATCAGCTGCCTGAAATTCTGAACGCGCTGGAAACCACCAACAACGGCAAGCGCCTGGTGTTGGAAGTTGCTCAGCACCTGGGTGAAAACACCGTCCGTACCATCGCGATGGACGCGACCGAAGGTCTGGTCCGCGGCGAAGCCGTCACCGACACCGGCGCGCCGATCTCGGTTCCGGTTGGTAACGCCACCCTGGGCCGCATCCTGAACGTTGTCGGCGAGCCGATCGACGAAAAGGGCGAGGTTGTCGCAACCGAGACCCGCGCGATCCACCAGCCTGCACCCGAGTTCGACGAACAGTCGACCGAGTCGGAAATCCTGGTCACCGGTATCAAGGTTGTTGACCTGCTGGCCCCCTACGCCAAAGGCGGTAAGATCGGCCTGTTCGGCGGTGCCGGCGTTGGTAAAACCGTTCTGATCATGGAACTGATCAACAACATCGCAAAAGTGCACTCGGGCTTTTCCGTGTTCGCGGGTGTTGGTGAACGGACCCGTGAAGGCAACGACCTGTATCACGAGATGATCGAATCGAACGTGATCAAGCCGGACAACCTGTCGGAATCGCAGGTTGCGCTGGTTTACGGTCAGATGAACGAACCTCCGGGTGCGCGTGCGCGTGTTGCTCTGACCGGTCTGACGCTGGCCGAGCAGTTCCGTGATCAGTCCGGCACCGACGTTCTGTTCTTCGTCGACAACATCTTCCGCTTCACGCAGGCGGGCTCCGAGGTTTCGGCTCTGCTGGGTCGTATTCCTTCGGCGGTGGGCTACCAGCCGACACTGGCCACCGACATGGGCGCGCTGCAGGAACGCATCACCTCGACCAAGTCGGGCTCGATCACCTCGGTGCAGGCGATCTACGTGCCTGCGGACGACCTTACCGACCCTGCGCCGGCAACCTCGTTCGCTCACTTGGACGCGACAACCGTTCTGAACCGTGCGATCTCGGAAAAGGGTATCTACCCTGCGGTTGACCCGCTCGACTCGACCTCGCGTCTGCTCGACCCGGCGATTGTTGGTGAAGAGCACTACAAGGTTGCGACCGACGTTCAGCAGATCCTCCAGCGCTACAAGTCGCTGCAGGACATCATCGCCATCCTTGGCATGGACGAACTGTCGGAAGAGGACAAGCTGACCGTGGCCCGTGCCCGTAAGATCGAACGCTTCCTGTCGCAGCCGTTCGACGTGGCCGAGGTTTTCACCGGTTCGCCGGGCGTTCAGGTTCCTCTGGATGTCACCATCTCGTCGTTCAAGGCCGTTGTGGCTGGCGAATACGATCACCTGCCCGAAGCGGCCTTCCTGATGGTTGGCGGCATCGAAGAAGTGATCGCCAAAGCCGAGAAGATGGCAGCAGAAGCCGCCTAAGGAGTATCCCTGATGGCAAACACGATGCAATTCGACCTCGTCAGCCCCGAGCGGAGCCTTGCTTCGCTCAGCGCTACCGCGGTCCAGATTCCCGGCGCGGACGGGGACATGACGGCGATGCCCGATCATGCCCCCACCATCACCACGCTGCGCCCCGGTCTGCTGAAGGTTGAGGCACCCGAAGGGTCCAGCGAATACCTGGTCACCGGCGGGTTTGCCCAGATCAACGGCGACAGCCTTTCGGTTCTGGCCGAAAAAGCGATCCCGGTGGCCGAAGTGACCCGCGCACATCTGGACGAGCTGATCGAAGACGCCCGCGCCTCGCACGAGGCGGCCAAGGGCGGTGACGACCAGACCATCGTCGATGATGCCGCCAAGCTGCTGGCCGACATGGAAGCGCTTGGGACGCATATGAGCCTGTAACAGGCATCACAGCTGAAAATTTGAACGGCCTCGCACCTGCGGGGCCGTTTTTTTGTCGTGCTTTTGCCGAAAAGCCGGGATAAGTTGCGGGAATTCAAGAATAATGATGACAGAATGAAGAAATTTCTTACTCATCCCATCGGCATCGATCAGGGCGAAGAGGTGCTGTTTTCCGAGTTCGCCGAGGGCGGCGATATGTGGACCGGAGAGGGCCCGCGCGAACGTCGGGCTCAGATTCGATTCAGTGAAGCCTTTCGGTCGATCCCGGTTGTACAGGTGGGCATTTCGCTGTGGGACGTGGACACGTCTTCGGCATTACGGGCGGAGGTGAAGGCGCAGGATGTGACGCCCCAGGGGTTCACGGCTGTATTCCGCACCTGGTCGGATACCCGTATCGCCCGCATTCGGGTTGCATGGACGGCTATTGGTGAAGTCGCCCACGCAGATGATTGGAATATCTCCTGATCGGAGCAGGGCGCGGATTAGCTGTCCTGCGCCTCGATCATGTCCACCCGTGTCGCGTGGCGGCCGCCTTCGAACTCGGCGGATAGAAACGCATTCACGATGTCCAGTGCCTGACCTTCGCCAACGACGCGTGCGCCGATGGACAGCATGTTGGCGTCGTTGTGCTGGCGGATCATCCGGGCCGAGAAGGCGTCAGAGCACACGCCGCAGCGGATGCCGCGGACCTTGTTTGCCGCCATCATGATCCCTTGCCCGGTGCCGCAAAGGATGATGCCCAGCTGACAGTCACCCGACGCCACCGCCTGCGCTGCGGCTTTGCCGTGTTTGGGGTAATGCGTGCTTTCCGGGGTCGTCGGGCCGATATCGACCACCTCCCAGCCTTGCTGGGCGATGTGGTTGGCCACGGCCTGACGCAGATCGATCGCTGCGTGGTCGCTGGACAGGACAATACGTTTGTTGGCAGTCATCACATTCAGTCCATCTGGTACATGGATTCGTAGATCGGCGTCAGCGTTTTGTCTTCGAACAGAGATGACACGCTGGTGCCGTTCCAGATGTTCAGGATGGCCTGAGTGAAGATCGGTGCGGTCGGAACGATGCGGATATTCTTGGCCTTCAGGATCTCTTTGGTCGGCTGGATTGTATCCGTCAGGACCAGAGATTTCATGACCGAATTGGTCACACGCTCGACCGCGGGGCCGCTCATGACGCCATGGGTGATGTAGGAATGAACCTCTTTCGCGCCGTTATCCAGCAGGACCTGAGCCGCCTTGCACAGCGTTCCGGCGGTGTCGCACATATCGTCCACAATCAAGCAGATTTTGTCTTTGACGTCACCGATCACGGTCATTTCAGCCACTTCACCCGCTTTTTCCCGGCGTTTATCGACAATCGACAGCGGGGCGTTGATGCGCTTGGCCAACTCGCGGGCGCGGGCCACGCCGCCGACATCGGGCGAGACCACCATGATTTCGTCCAGATTGTCCTTGAACTGATGCTTCACATCCAGCGCAAAGATCGGCGAGGCGTAAAGGTTGTCTACCGGGATATCAAAGAACCCCTGAATCTGGGCTGCGTGCAGGTCCATGGTCAGAACCCGCTCGATCCCTGCACCGGTCAGCATGTTTGCGACAAGCTTGGCGCTGATTGGCGTGCGGGCCTTGGTGCGGCGGTCCTGACGGGCGTAGCCGAAATAGGGGATCACGGCGGTGATCCGCTGGGCCGACGACCGGCGCAGCGCGTCGGCGATGATCAGCAGTTCCATCAGGTTGTCATTGGCCGGGTTCGAGGTCGGCTGGATGATGAACATATCCTCGCCCCGTACGTTCTCGAAGACTTCGACGAAGATCTCGCCGTCATTGAAACGCTCGACCCGCGCATCGACCAGACCCTGGTCAACGCCGCGATACAGGCTCATGCGGCGAGCGATGGTTTCGGCAAGCGGAAGGTTTGCGTTCCCAGCAATAAGCTTGGGTTCGTGGAGTGTCGGCATTGGCTGAGATCCCCGGGCAGCGTTGGCAATGTGACAGATTCGTGATGTTGACACCGCTTAGCATGGCCTTACCGTCCCGCAAAGATAACGCTGCGGAGAAAGTGCACATGACCCAGATTGACTACTTTTTTGCGACAATTTCGCCCTACACCTATCTGGCCGGTTCCCGGCTGGAAGAGATCGCGGCGAAGCACGGCGCGACGATCAATTACAAACCGCTGGATATCATGGCCTTGTTCGCGCGCACCGGGGGAACGCCGCCAAAAGACCGCCATATCTCGCGCACCGAATACCGCGCGCAGGAGTTGCTGCGGCAATCCAGGGATCTGGGGATGGAGTTCAATCTGCAGCCCGCACACTGGCCGACCAATATGGCCCCGTCGTCCTATGCGGTGATCGCCGCGATCAAGGATGGCTCGGGCGATGTGGGCAAGCTGTGCCAGTCCATCCTGCGCGCCTGCTGGGCCGAGGAAAAGGATGTGGCACAGGATGATGTGATCCGCGACTGTCTGTCGAATGCCGGGTTTGACCCCGATCTGGCCAATAGTGGCTTGCTGGTCGGGGCCGAGACCTATGCCGCCAATCTGGAAGAGGCCGTGGATCGCGGCGTGTTTGGCGCGCCGTTCTACCTCACGCCCGATGGCCAGCGGTTCTGGGGTCAGGACCGGCTGGACGATCTGGATCGGCATCTGGCAGGGATGAACGGGTGACAGCCTTGGCTGCGGCGTCACACGCGGCCTTCGTCCGGCATTTGGGGAAGGGGGAGCGCAAATTGCTCGCCCTTCACTGCACCATTGCGCATTCCGGCGCGTGGTCCGGTTTGGCCAAGGTTCTGGAGGGCAGCGCGTCTCTGATCGCCCCAGATATGCCGTCGCACGGGCGCAGTCCGGATTGGGACGGGCAGAGCGATTTCTTCGATGCGGTGACTGGGCAGGCGACGCAGGAGTTGACCGAACCCATGGATCTGATCGGTCATTCCTTTGGGGCGATCGCCGCGCTGCGGCTGGCAATGGTAAACCCGCAATACGTGCGCAGCCTGACCCTGATCGAACCCGTATTCTTTGCCGTGGCAAAACAGGATGCGCCCCAGTTGTTCGACCAGCACATCCACGCGTCCCAACCGATCAATGCAGCCTTCGCGGCGGGCGATACAGCTTTGGCCGCACGGCTGTTCAACCGGATGTGGAGCACCGGCATCAGCCCGAAATGGCCTGACCTGCCCGAACGAACGCGGGCCAGCATGGTGCGGGGAATACATGTTGTTCCTGCCTCCCATCCCGTGCTGTACGAGGACCGCGCCGGGTTGCTGGACCCGGAGAACTGCAAGCGCGTCACGATGCCGACCCTGTTGCTGAGCGGATCAGAAACCGACCCGACACTGCCGGTGATCTGCGAAGGTTTGCGGCAGCGCCTGCCAAATGCGCGGCATAAGGTGGTACGCGGCGTGGGGCACATGTTGCCCATCTCGCACCCCCATGAGACAGGCGCGCTGCTTCAGGAGTTCTGGAAAGCCAACCCCGCGACAGGCGTTACAGCAGGCTGAGGAACTGGTCGATTTCAGCCGCGCCAATCGACCAGTCGCAAACCAATCGGCAGGCGAGGTTTTCGTCGTCATCGTCCCCCTCAAGCTCGGCACCCCAGAGGTGATAGACCGCCCCGGCCTCGTGCAATTGTTTGTGCTTGGCGCGCGGGAATGAGGCGAAGATCATATTGGCCTGCGGCTCGTGCAGGAACGCAGCCCCCTTGGCGCGCAATCCATCGGCCAGCCGGGCGCAGTTGTCGTTGGCCTGACGCGCCATTTTCAACCACAGATCATCTTCCAGATACGCCGCCATCTGGGCCGACAGGTAGCGATGCTTGGAAAACAGATGCGCCCCGCGTTTGCGGCGCAGCTCGAATTCCCACGCTTTGCTTTCGTCAAAGAACACCACGGCCTCGACGCCCATCAGGCCGTTCTTTGTGCCGCCAAAGCTGACCGCATCGACACCCGATTTCCACGTCATCTCGGCCGGGGAACAATTTAGGGCAACAAGCGCGTTGGTGAACCGCGCCCCGTCCAGATGGACGGGCAGGCCGTATTCCTTGGCCACACCGCACAGGGCCTGCAACTCTTCCAGCGAATAAACTGACCCGCGCTCGGTGACCTGAGTGATCGATACAGGCCCGCGCTGTGGCCCGTGCACCCCACGGGTTTCTTCGCCCAGGATCGAGCCGCGCAGCGCGTCGGGGGTCATCTTGTCGCCACCCGGCACCAGTGTCAGCTTGGCCCCGCTGTAAAACTCGGGCGCGTTGCACTCATCCTCGTGGATATGCGCGACCGGAGAACAGAAGACCGTTTCCCAGGGGTTGGACAGCGTCGCAAGGGCCAGCGAATTTGCCGCCGTCCCCGTCGCCACCAGATAAACCGCAGCGCCCGGTGCCTCGAAGATGCTGCGGATACGGTCGCGCACCTCGTTCATCATCGTGTCCGCGCCATAGGCCATCTGGTACCCCTGATTGGCCTCGGCCAGCTTGGCCATGACCTGCGGGTGAACCGGGCCGGAATTGTCAGACGCGAAATACATCAGGTTGGCTCCTCGATAATATGGTCTTCCCACTCTTCCATGGGGGTTTCGAACTCGGACACCGTGCGGCCCTGAACCGAGACGCCCGCCGCGTGTACGCTGTCCGGCGTACCAGATATCAAAGGATGCCAGTCGTAAAGAGGTTTGCCTTCCCACAGTAATCGATACGCACAGGTTTGCGGCAACCAATAGGCGTGGTCGTCGATATTGTCGGGAGTCATGACGATGCATTCGGGCACGAACTGGTGCCGGATGTCATATTGCGTGCAGCGGCAGCTTTCATCGTCCAGCAGGCGACAGGCAACGCAGGTCAGGGCAACCTCGCCTGTGTCCTCATCCTCAAGCTTGTTCAGGCAGCATTTGCCGCAGCCGTCGCACAGGGCCTCCCACTCGCGCTGGTTCATCTTGCGCAAGGGCTTGCGTTCCCAAAACCGGGCCGGCAGGCCCGTGCGTTCAATCGGATCGGTGGTCATAGGGCGGCCAGAATGCCACGGGCCTTTTCGCAATCGGCATCCATCTGCGCGATCAGGCCGTCCAGCCCATCGAATGTCAGCTCTGGTCGCAGGAAGTCGATCAGACCGACGGACAGGGTCGAGCCGTAAAGATCACCGGAAAAGTCGAACAGGAAGGTTTCGATGTTGGGGGCTTCGCCATGGAACATGGGGCGCACACCGATCGAGGCCGCCCCGTGATAGCTGCCCTGATGCGGTCCGTCCAACACGTCGACCAGCACGGCATACACCCCGAATTTGGGCGGGTGCAGACCTTCGATGGACATGTTCGCGGTTGGAAAGCCCAACTCGCGCCCGCGCTGCTCGCCCCCGATCACCACGCCTTCGATCCGGTGCCAATGGCCCAGCATGGCGGCCGCATCACGCGGACGCCCGTCGCTGAGAGCGGTGCGAATGGCGGTCGAGGAAACAACGTTTTCCGACCGCTCCATCAGTGGTGCAATGGTGACGCCAAATCCCATCTGCTCGCCAAAGTTGACCATATCCTGCGCGGTGCCGACACGACCTTTGCCAAAACAGAAATCTGCCCCCACAACGATATGGGACAGGCCCAGCCCATCGCAAATGACGTTTCTGGCGAACTCTTCCGGGGACAACCCGGCAAGCGCCGCATTGAACGGCAGTTCGTACAGCATCTGCACGCCCAGCTTCTCAAGCCGGTGCGCCCGCGCGTTGCCCCGCATCAACCGGAAAGGGGGGGCGTCCGGGGCGAAGTACTCGCGCGGATGCGGCTCGAACGTCAAAACACCCAAAGGCGCATCAGGGGCAGCGCGGCGCGCCAGTTCGATCACCGACTGGTGCCCCAAATGAACGCCATCAAAATTCCCGATCGCCACACTGGCGCCGCGGTCCTGAGGCTCGATGTACTGAAAATCCCGGATGATGTGCATATGGCTTGCCTAGCTGGACTGTCAGGCGGGTTCAAGCACCTGATTGGTCTTGCTTGCGCTGCGTCTCAGCCACGTATTGCCGAACCCAGTCCCTGTTCGTGGCGTCCCAGAGTTTGGCCGTCGGCGTTTCGACGCCCTGCGCCAGATCCGGATCAAGACCGAGGGTTTGCATCACCTAGGCCAATCCGACGGGGATGGCGCGTGAAATTAAGAGTCAGGCCAACCTGCACAACCGGTTTCACGTAACAATCGACATAGCAGGGAACTGCCACTGCGGGGGCTGGTGCAGGTGAAATAGGAATTGAAGCGGGGCATTAATCGACCCATCGGCCCGATGAAAAGCTATCCCGCTATGATCCCGTGATCTTGCATGGTGACAACAAAAAAGGCGCCATTCCGGGCGCCTTTGCTGCGACGTGATGTGACCAAAGCTCAGTCGAACTTGCGCGACGGGGCCAGAACCATTGCCTCACCAATCAGGACCTTCTTGCCGTCGACCGAGCAATGGCAATCCAGCTTGACGCGGCGCTTGGCAAAGTCGATGTCGATGACTTTCACCTCGGCATAGACCATGTCGCCGGGGCGCACGGGGGCCAGGAATTTCAGCGACTGACCCATGTATACGGTGCCATGGCCAGGCAGCTGCTCTCCGATCACGGCCGAGATCAGGCCCGCCGTCAGCATCCCGTGGGCGATGCGCCCTTCAAAGATCGTGTCACGCGCATAATCGTCATCCAGATGCACCGGATTCCGGTCGGTCGAAACCTGCGCGAACATCTCGATATCCTCATCCGTCACCACTTTGCGCAGGTGGCGGGACATGCCCATCTCGATGTCTTCGATACAGATCGTTCCGCGTGGAAGATTGTCCAACATGTTGCCCTCACTCGAAGTCGGCCGTGAAAGAAAAATCCACCATCAGGCCTAGGTTGGCAACTTTATTACTTCGCAACTGCAGAAAATCAAGTCAAAAATGACTATCGCAAGCGACCGATTGTATATGTCGGGTTGATCTTTTCCCTTTGGATATAGTCAGTTAGAGAATCAGCGTGCGGATGGTGCGACGTTTTTGTTTCCGCTGCCGCCAATCCGCCCGAGATGAACAGGGTATCGATTCCCTCTCCCATCCCGCCAAGGATGTCGGTGTGGGGGCCATCTCCAATGGCAAGGATGTCAGAGTCGGCAACATCCGCGCCCAATTCCTGAAGGCGGCGGCGGGCCAGATCGTAGATGGGCGGGTGGGGCTTGCCGAAATACAGGCTCTCGCCACCCATCTCGGTGTAAAGCTTTGCCAGAGCCCCCGCGCACCACTCACGCACCTCGCCCCGGTCAACAACGATGTCGGGATTCGCACAGAGCAGCTTCATGCCCATCTGCTTGGCGTACAGGAAATCGGGCCGGTTCACATCGGGGTCCGCCATCGGATCGAAGGGGCCGCAGCAGACGATGCCCTCAGCCTCTTTCAGCGGAACACGTTCGATGTGGATGGGGTGGTGCAGCAGCTTCAGCGGCTCAAAGAACCCCGCATCGCGCTGCCATTCTCCCATGAAATACACTTTGTGCCCGACCGCGCCGCGGAACATGGCGGACCGCGCGGAATCTCCGCTGGTTGCGATCGTGTCATAGGCATCAGCAGGCACGTTGAACTGGGTCAGCTGCGATGCAACCCCGGCGCGCGGTTTGGGAGAGTTTGTTACTAGCACGACCACCCCGCCAGCGGCGCGGTAGGCCTGCAACGCTGCCACCGCTTCGGGAGAGGCGGTGATACCGTTGTGAACGCAGCCCCAGAGATCGACAAAAAGCGCCTTATACCGGTCGGAAATCTCGGTCAGAGAGGAGATAATCTGGGTCATTGGGTCTCTTTCGGCGATAAACTGCGTCTGCCAAGCCTATGGCAGAGCTTGACGGGTTTTGCCAGAGGGGGCTCTGCCCCCGCCGCCCGTGCCGGGCGTCTCCCCCGGGATATTTCGGGCCAGATGAAGCAAGGAATCCGTTCTTCATCTGGCCAAAAATATCCCGGAGCGCGAGGCAGAGCCTCGCAAAAAGAAAAAGGCGCCCGGTTCGGACGCCTTTCACACGGGAATGACAGAAGATCAGACCTTCAGGTTCGGGATGATCTGTTTCTTGCGGCTCATGATGCCGGGCAGGACAACGGCGTCGCCCTCGACCGATGCGCCAAAGCTTTTCTCGGCAACGGTTTTGACCAGATCGTTCGGGACCAGCAGGGTGGCTTCTTCGTTCAGGATGTCCACGACGAACAGCAGAACCTGATCAACGCTGTCTTCCTTTGCCACATCGACCATGGATGCAGCCAAGCTGTCTTTTCGGTCCAGCACAACGCCCGGCGCGGTGGTTTCCAGAACAGAAACGCGGAACTTGGTGCCGTCGACCTCGTATTCCTTGCTGTCCATGCGGATCAGTTCGGCGTCCGAGAACGAGGACACATCCGACTTCGCTGCAAACATGTCAGCCGCATAGGCCGAGACGTCCAGACCCAGTTCAGCCGCCAGCTTCTCGGCCACGGCGCGGTCATGCGCGGTGGTGGTGGGCGAGCGGAATTCCAGCGTGTCCGACAAGATGCAGGTCAGCGCCGCGCCTTTGACGGCTTCGGGCATCTTGGCGGCATAGTCGCCCATCAGGTCAACCATGATGGTTGCCGTGCAGGCCAGCGGGCGCACGGTGATGTCGATCGGGCCCTTGGTTTCCAGCCCGCCGACCAGCTTGTGGTGGTCGATGATCGCGCGGATATCGGCGCTGTTGACACTCGCGGGCAGTTCCGCCGGGTTGTTGGTGTCCACGATTACAACCGGCGCGTCGGCCTCGACATCGTCGATGATGCGCGGCTTGGGCAGGTCCCAGCGTTGCAGCATAAAGGCCGCTTCGGTGTTGGGTTCGCCCAGCAGAACGGGCTCGGCCTGTTCGCCTTTCACTTCGTTCAGGTACCACGACCACAGGATCGGAGAACCGGTCGAGTCTGTGTCGGGAGATTTGTGGCCAAATACGAGGGTTGTCATGTCAGCTATCCTGAGGATTGGAAATTTGCGCGCCTTATAGGGTGCAAGGCACCGCTTGTCACCCGGTTGCGGCCTGCTGCGACTGTTGGTCTGCTATGCGCCTGGGTCAGAACGGCGCGCGGGTCAGCGTATACCCTTCCTGTTCCAGCAAGGCGAGAAGACCGAAATCATGGCTGAGATGCCCGGCACCCACGGCGATGACGGCGGTTTGATTCTGAATGGCGAGAATATGCCTCATCCAATTCGCGTTGCGGGTCACCAGCAGTTTCTGTTCGAACTGGTCCCATTCCGCGTTGTATTCGGTTTCGGACAGGCCCGAGGCCTCAAGCCCCTGCAACCGCGCCAGTTGCAGGATCTGGGCGTGCTGTTCCTCCAGATAGGCATTGGCCATGGTGGTCAGATGATTGGCGTCGCTTTGCATCGCCCCGGCCAGTCGCACCAACGAGTCCACCTGCTGATCCAGCGGCAGATCGTCGAACATGGTCATCAGGTCTTCGATCCGTTCCAGCGAGTGCTGGGGGATGCCGTTGGCCTCGGCCAGATCTGTCAGACGCGCGTCCATGCCGTATTTCGCGTCGGGGTTCTGCATCAGGCAGGGCGGAATGCCCAGCATCATGCTCAGAAACCAGGGCCGCATCTTGGCGGCCATCCAGCTTGGAATGCCCCGTTCCGTCAGCGACCCTGACAGGGCGGCCCAATCCTCGGCACTCATCAGCTCAATCAATGTGGGCCCCGAAGTGATCATTACCGGGCTCAGGTCCTTGGCCAAGCCCTGCTCAAACGTGTTCATCTCGGCCTGAGTGACCTCGAAATAAAAGGCGTCGGCCCGGCTCAAGGTTGGCGCCAACCGTTCGACCACCGCATCCATGCGCGCGTCGTTTGTGTGCAATGTGCCGATCAGATGCAGCGTGGTGTCGCCCTTGCGGGCGATCCAGTGGTTTCCTTCCGGATAGGGGATGTCAGCCAGTGCCTGATGCAGTTCCGAGCGGTCCGCTTCGGACATAAGCGGGCGCAGATCATGCCCCTCACAGGCGGCGTTGGCCGTCATGGGGAGTAGCAGAAAACCGAACAGGGCCAACAGACGCATGGATGAACCTCAGAGATTTGTCAGGCGGGACGACCAAGGATGTAGTCATGCAAATGCAGCATATTCAAGGCAACCCGTCTGGCATTTCAGCCCAAAACGCATAGCATGGGCGCATGGAGCGCGAGCAGGATCTTTACCCCCCGATCAAGGCAATGTTGGAGGGGCAGGGCTATACCGTCAAAGGTGAGGTCGGCGCAGCCGATATTGTCGCCATGCGCGACGGGTCCGAGCCGGTGATCGTCGAGTTGAAACTGCGGTTCTCACTGGCCTTGTTCCATCAGGCTGTCGCGCGGCTGCGGATTAGCGATCAGGTGTATCTGGGGGTCAGCAAACCGACCGGACGCACGGCCCGGCGTGCCTTGCGGGACAATCTGGCCCTGTGCCGCAGATTGGGGCTGGGCCTGATCACTGTTCGCAAGGATGGGGTTGTCGAGGTTCAGTGCGATCCCGGCCCGTATGCGCCGCGCAAGAACAAAGCCAAGGCCGCGCGGATGTTGCGCGAATTTGACCGGTTGGAAGGGGACCCAAACGCGGGCGGCGCAACCCGTCATGGGATCGTTACGGCCTATCGGCAGGATGCGCTGAAATGCGCCGCCCATCTGGCTGAACATGGTGCCACCAAGGGGGCTGCGGTCGCATCGGCCACCGGCGTGCCCGCCGCCACCCGTTTGATGCGCGAAAACCATTACGGCTGGTTCGACAAGGTCGAAAAAGGCATCTATGCATTGTCGGATGCAGGGTCCGAGGGCCTGAAACACTGGGCTTACAGTTGGGAACAGGCCGACTGATCCTTTGTGGCAAAAAATCCGTATCGGCTTGTTGACTCGGGGTTTCAGACCCCCTAGCTATGCGTCGTTATCACTCACACACCCCGAGTGCTAACGCCTCACCAGCCGGTGAGGGGAGGATAGATAAACTTTGAGCCCAAGGAGCTGCAAAGATGGCATTGAAACCGCTTCATGACCGTGTGCTGGTTCGCCGTACAGAAAGCGAAGAGAAAACCGCAGGCGGCCTGATCATTCCTGACAGCGCAAAAGAAAAGCCAAGCGAAGGCGAAGTCGTCGCAACCGGCGAAGGCGCGCGCAAGGACAGCGGCGAGCTGATCGCAATGGCTGTGAAAGCTGGCGACAAGATCCTGTTCGGCAAATGGTCGGGCACCGAGGTTCAGGTCGACGGCGAAGAGCTGCTGATGATGAAAGAAAGCGACATCATGGGGATCATCGAGTAAGCCCAAACGCTTTCTCTGATCTTCATTTCCAACTTATTTCTCAAGGAGAAACGACATGGCTGCAAAGGACGTCAAGTTCGACACCGATGCCCGTAACCGCATGCTGGCAGGCGTGAACATCCTGGCCGACGCTGTCAAAGTGACCCTGGGCCCCAAAGGCCGCAACGTGGTTCTGGACAAATCCTTCGGCGCACCGCGCATCACCAAAGACGGTGTTTCGGTTGCCAAGGAAATCGAACTGGAAGACAAGTTCGAAAACATGGGCGCGCAGATGGTGAAAGAAGTCGCCAGCCGCACCAATGACGAAGCCGGCGACGGCACCACCACCGCAACTGTTCTGGCACAGGCCATCGTTCGCGAAGGTCTCAAGCAGGTTGCAGCTGGCCTGAACCCGATGGACCTGAAGCGCGGCATCGACCTGGCAACTGCCAAGGTTGTTGCGGGCATCAAAGACGCATCGCGTGAAGTCAAAGACTCGGCCGAAGTTGCTCAGGTTGGCACCATCTCGGCCAACGGCGAAGCCGAGATTGGCCAGCAGATCGCGGATGCGATGCAGAAGGTTGGCAACGAAGGCGTTATCACCGTCGAAGAAAACAAAGGTCTGGAAACCGAGACCGATGTTGTCGAAGGTATGCAGTTCGACCGCGGCTACCTGTCGCCCTACTTCGTCACCAACGCAGACAAGATGATCGCAGAGCTCGACGACTGCATGATCCTGCTGCACGAAAAGAAACTGTCCTCGCTGCAGCCGATGGTTCCGTTGCTGGAGCAGGTAATCCAGTCGCAGAAGCCGCTGCTGATCATCGCAGAAGACGTTGAAGGCGAAGCGCTGGCAACTCTGGTTGTCAACAAACTGCGCGGCGGCCTGAAAATTGCTGCTGTCAAGGCACCGGGCTTCGGCGATCGCCGCAAAGCCATGCTGCAGGACATCGCGATCCTGACCGGCGGTCAGGTCATCAGCGAAGATCTGGGCATGAAGCTTGAGTCCGTCACCATGGACATGCTGGGCACCGCCAAGAAAATCGAAATCACCAAAGACGAAACCACCATCGTTGACGGTGCAGGCGAGAAAGCCGAGATCGAAGCCCGCGTTGGCCAGATCCGCACTCAGATCGAAGAAACCACCAGCGACTACGACCGTGAGAAGCTGCAAGAGCGTGTTGCCAAACTGGCAGGCGGTGTTGCCGTGATCCGCGTCGGCGGCATGACCGAAGTCGAAGTGAAAGAGCGTAAGGACCGTGTGGACGATGCTCTGAACGCGACCCGCGCTGCTGTGCAGGAAGGCGTTGTCGTGGGCGGTGGTGTTGCGCTGGTTCAGGCCGGTAAAGCACTGGAAGCTTTGGAAGGTGCAAACGCTGACCAGAACGCGGGTATCAACATCGTTCGCAAGGCCATCGAAGCGCCGCTGCGCCAGATCGCTGAAAACGCAGGTGTTGACGGTGCGGTTGTTGCTGGCAAGGTCCGTGAATCGTCGGACGCTGCATTTGGCTTCAACGCTCAGACCGAAGAATATGGCGACATGTTCTCGTTCGGCGTGATCGACCCGGCCAAAGTTGTCCGCACCGCTCTGGAAGATGCGGCATCGGTTGCTGGCCTGCTGGTCACCACCGAAGCAATGGTTGCCGACAAGCCTGCCAAAGAAGGCGCAGCACCCGGTGGCGGCATGCCCGACATGGGCGGCATGGGCGGCATGATGTAAGACGTCGTCTTTTTGGAAGACTGAGTTATGGGGTCGCCTTCGGGCGGCCCCGTTTCTTTTTGAATAGCCGCTGCGCGGCTATGCCTCCGGCGGAGGTATTTTTGAACAGAAGAAGATTTGGGTCGGCTGAGGCAATGTGAGTGTGCAAACCCAGCGGAACCGGCTATGCGGTTGGAATGAGATTGCTTCTGCTGACCGCCCTGACCATGTGCGCCTTTGCGGCGAACTCGATCCTGAACCGGCTGGCGATTGACAGCGGCGCCAGTGACCCGGCCAGCTTCGCAGTGTTTCGGGTGATGTCCGGTGCGGCGGTTCTGTGGGCGTTGGTACTGCTGCGCGGCGTCGCACTACCGCTGCGTTCGCGCAGGCGGATTGTGGGGGCTGGATCGTTGTCCCTCTATATGATCGGGTTTTCGCTGGCCTATTTGACCCTCGACGCGGGTCTGGGCGCGTTGATCCTGTTTGCGGTTGTGCAGATTACCATGTTTGCCGTCGGCGCAATCATGGGGGCGACGCCGACCATGCGGCAGGTCGCAGGGGCCGGGATTGCGTTGGCGGGTCTGACCTATGTGCTGTGGCCCAGCGGTTCGGTTCACGTCGATGCGCTGGGCGCGGGGCTGATGGTTGCGGCCGGGTTGGGCTGGGCGGTGTATTCCTTGGCAGGACGGTCCGAACCGGACGCGCTGGCAGGCACGGCTGCGAACTTTGTGGTTGCCTTGCCGATCACAGGGCTGGTGCTGGTCGGTATGGGTGGCAATTGGCAAATGACCGGTTTGGGGTATCTGCTGGCCGCGTTGTCTGGGGGCGTGACATCGGGCCTGGGCTATGCGCTTTGGTACCGTGTGCTGCCGCAGCTTTCCCCGTCGGTTGCGGCGGTGGTTCAACTCAGCGTGCCGGTGATCGCCATCGTCGGAGGTGTTGTCTTGTTGGGCGAGGTTGCTGGCCCGCGCCTGGTGGCAGGGACAGCTTTGGTTCTGGGCGGAATCGCCCTGGCCGTTCTGCGCCGGACCCGAGGGTAGGTCTTTCCACAGCTTCAGATCGGCGCTATTGGGCGGGTATGAGACTTCTGTGCGCCCTGATTTTCCTGTGTCTGCCTGCCGCGGCAAGTGCGAAATGCGTGATCCTGCTGCATGGGCTGGCACGGACCGAGGCGTCATTTTCGGTGATGGAGCAGCTGTTCAAGGCCCATGATTATACGGTCGTTCGGCCCGGATACCCGTCGACCGACATGGGCATACCCGAACTGGCCGAACAAACCCTGCCGGACGCGTTTGCGGCCTGTGGTGAGGACGAGGCCAACGTTGTGGCGCATTCGATGGGCGGCATCCTGTTGCGCTATTGGTTGCAGGACAACCATCCCGAAAACATGGGTCGCGCAGTCATGCTGGGCCCGCCCAATCAGGGCAGCCAACTGGTCGACGAACTCAGTGCGTGGGAAGTGTTCGGCTATCTGAACGGCCCCGCCGGATTGCAACTGGGAACGGGTCCGGAAGGCATCCCGCGCAAACTGCCTGCCGTGGATTTCGATCTGGGCGTGATCGCGGGCGAGAATTCTCTGAACCCTTTGTTCTCATCGCTGATCGACGGTCCCGATGATGGCAAAGTGTCGGTTGAGACAACGAAGGTCGACGGCATGGCAGATCACATCGTTTTGCCGGTCACGCATACCTTCATGATGAACAACCCACGCGTCATGGCGCAGGCGCTGCATTTCATCGAATTCGGACAGTTTGATCCGCAAATCACGTGGCTCGACAGCGTGCTCGACGTCATCGAAGAAATCTGTATCGGCGAAGATTGTTCCGAGCCTGACTCGGAACCGACGCGATGACCCGCCTAAACCTTACGCTGACCGGCGCAGAGGTGCTGTTGCCGCAAGAGGGTCTGTCTCGCGCGCCGCTTTCGATCGCCGACGGGCAGGTGCAGGAAACGCAGGTCGGGCGCGAGGTTGACCTGTCCGGCTATCTCGTTCTGCCGGGGATCATCGACCTTCACGGCGACGGATTCGAACGCCACATCGCCCCGCGTCGTGGTGCGATGAAGCAGATGAACGAAGGCATCCTGTCCGTCGAGGCCGAACTGGCCGCAAACGGGATCACGACCGCCGTGCTGGCCCAGTTCTACAGCTGGGAAGGCGGTGTGCGGGGCCCGGAGTTCGCGGGGCAGGTGTTTGAGGCGATCCGGGCCGTCAAAACCGACACAGTCACCGATCTGATCCCGCAATTGCGGTTCGAGACCAATATGCTCGACGATTACGCTGGTATGGCCCGGCGCATCGCCGATTGGCAGGTCCCTTACGTGGTGTTCAACGACCACTTGCCACATGACCGGCTGGCCCAGGGCAAAAAGCCGCCGCGCCTGACCGGGCAGGCGTTGAAAGCCGGACGCAATCCTGACGCGCATTTCGAACTGCTTCTCGACATGCACGCGCGCCGGGGTGACGTTCCCGCAGCGGTTGAGGCGCTCAGCGCTGAGCTCTCGGAAATGGGTGTTCGTCTGGGCAGCCATGACGACGCAACCGCCGAGACCCGTGCCTGGTGGCGGGATCAGGGTGCCCTGATCGCCGAGTTTCCGGAAACGCTGGAGGCGGCCGAGGCCGCGCGCCTGGCCGGTGATCACGTCATACTCGGGTCGCCGAACGTTGTGCGCGGTGGGTCGCACAAAGGGAATGCAAGCGCGGTCGAACTTGTCGCGATGGGCCTTTGCGACGCTCTGGCGTCGGACTACCACTATCCCAGCCCCCGCCGTGCCGCGCTGATGCTGGCCAAGTCCGGCGTTCTGGATTTGGCAGGCGCGTGGGGCCTGATCTCGTCCGGTCCCGCAAGTGTTCTTGGCCTGACGGATCGCGGCACGCTTGAACCGGGCAAACGCGCCGATCTGGTCATTCTGGACGCGCAAACCTACCGTGTCGCCGCGACGCTGGCGGCAGGGCGCGTCAGCTACATGTCCGGAGATATCGCGGCCCGGTTCATCACCTGATCCCGGCCCGCCTTCTTCTGTTCAAAAATACCTCCGCCGGAGGCATCGCGCGTCAGCGCGATTTTCAGCCCCGAACGATCCGGTTGAAATGACCCATCTTGCGGCCCGGCTTGACCTCGGCCTTGCCATACAGATGCAGGGCGACATCCCGTTCCTGCGCCAATTCAGGTACGCGGTCCATGTCGTCACCAATCAGGTTCTCCATCACCACGTCCGAATGACGTTGGCCATCACCCAGAGGCCAGCCAGCTACTGCCCGGATATGCTGTTCGAACTGATCCACGGCGCAGCCATTCTGCGTCCAGTGGCCCGAGTTGTGGACGCGCGGGGCGATTTCATTCACGATCAGGCCCTCTGGCGTCACAAACAGCTCGACACCCATCACGCCGACATAGTCCAACGCGTTCAGAATATTGGCCGCCAGCAGGATCGCGTCGCTGCGTTGCGCAGGCCGCAGTCGGGCAGGGATGGTCGTTGTACGCAAAATGCCATCGCGATGGACATTTTCGCCGGGATCGAAACAGGCCACCTGACCGTCCAGACCGCGCGCCGCGATGATTGATACCTCGTGGCTGAAATTGACGAAGCCTTCCAGAATCGCAGGTGCTCCGGCCATGTCGGCCAAAGCCGTCTCGGCATCCTCGGGCGTGCTCAGGCGCGCCTGTCCTTTGCCGTCATAGCCAAAGCGGCGGGTTTTCAGGATGGCAGGCGCGCCGATCTGGTCAATCGCGGCCTCAAGGCTGGCCATATCGGTGATGTCCGCAAAGGGCGCAGTGTTCAGTCCCAGATCCTGAAGAAATGTCTTTTCGGTCAGGCGGTCCTGACTGACCCGCAGTGCCTCGCGTCCGGGGCGAATGGGGCGGTGGGCTTCCAGAATGTCCAGCGCCTCGGTGGGGATGTTTTCGAATTCATAGGTGATGACATCGACCGATTCCGCGAAGGCTTTCAGCGCCTCGGCATCGTCATAGGCCGCCGTTGTCACCCGATCTGCGACCTGTCCCGCAGGCGGGTTTGCGCCGGGCTCATAGATATGGCTGACAAAGCCCAGCCGTGCCGCCGCAACCGATAGCATCCGGCCCAATTGACCACCGCCCAGAATTCCAATCGTTGCGCCGGGGGCGAGCATCTTTGTCATCATCAGGTCTCCAACCGTTTGCCAATCGCCGCCAGGGCCGCGTTCAGCGCGTCATGTGCTTTGCCCGAACGTAAACTCTCGGTCATTTGCAGGCTCAGCGTTCCATCGGTGGCCAGCGCATCTCGTTCGGCCGCCAGTCGCCCCGCTTTGCCTTTTTCCATCGCGGAAAGAAAGCCCGAGAACAGCTGTGTTGTATAAAATTCCGCACTGTCTGCGTCGCCTGTCTGCCCGGCCAGCCATTCCGAACCGGTTGCCATCAGATCCAGCAGGCCCGGCACCATGGCGCAAATCGCGAAATGGGCGTTCAGGGCGGCCTCACTCTCGACCTTGATCACGGGGTTTTCCGGCTCGAACAGATCGGCCAGCAGGCGATCATTGCCCAATGCAGCCAAAGGGCACCCACCGGTTTCCAGAAAGCCCAGAGGAATGGTTTGAACAAAATCCTTCGCAGGCGCGCAAAGCTCGGCCAGTTGATCCGAAGGGACTGCAGCCATGACCGACACGATTTGCTGATCGGCGCGGAACGTCAGCGGGGTCAGAATGTCGGCGGCCACATGCGGGCGCAGGCACAGAAAGAGGATCTCGGAAGCGTCAATGACGGTTTGCGGGTCCGTGACGGTCACGCCGAGTTCCGATTTCAGTTTCGCCGAGACCTCAGCGTTGCGTTGGGTGAGCCAGATGTCATGCCCCTTGGCTGCCAGAAAACGCACCATCGGCGCTGCGATGTGCCCGGTTCCGACAAAGCCGATGCGGCTCATCCCTCGGGCTCTTGAGCGATTGAGGCCGACAGGGCCGCGCGCCACGCATCCAGCCGTTCAGCCAAAGCGTCATCCTGCAGGGCCAGAATTCCGGCAGCCATCAGCCCCGCATTTGCGCCGCCAGCGGACCCGATGGCCATGGTGGCAACAGGAAACCCCTTGGGCATCTGCACGATGGAATAAAGCGAATCGACGCCGGACAAGGCCCGCGTCTGCACCGGAACACCGATCACCGGCACGCGGGTTTTCGACGCCATCATGCCCGGCAGATGTGCCGCACCGCCTGCACCGGCAATAATCACGCTCAGACCACGTTCAACGGCGGTTTTGCCATAGTCCCAAAGACGGTCCGGTGTGCGATGGGCCGACACGATGCGCTTTTCATAAGCCACACCCAGCTCGTCCAGAATATCGGCAGCTTCTTTCATCGTGGGCCAGTCCGACTGGCTCCCCATGATGATCCCGACCTTGACGTTACCCATCCGCTAAATCCCCGCCCGTTTGCAGAGCGCGCACTATATCCAAATCCGCCTTCGTGGCAATGCGTTAGGCGATGATGTCCGGGGTCAGGCGATCCTCGATCAGACGGATAATGTCTTTCAGCCGCAATTTCTGCTTTTTCAACCGTTTGATCGTCAGTTGATCCGCCGTTCCGGTGGATTGCAGCGCCTCGATAGCTTCGTCCAGATCGCGGTGCTGTCGTCGGAAAACCTCAAGCTCAACCCGCAGAACGTCATCTGTTTTCATCGAAAGGTCGGTGGGCGCGTTCATTGGCGACTCGGGCTGGTTGTGGTGCGTCATCAACAAGATAGTGTGTCAGACGTTATCGCGCCAGACCTTGTGGACATCCTGGTTTCTTCCCATATTCTATTATGCGCGGTTGCCGGAACGGGGCCGCACAACACGTCGCTTTGGCAATAAAGGACGAGAAAACGTGTCAAAACTTACTCTTGGCTCTTACCCGCATCTTTTGGGGTTCGAGCAGTTGGAACGCCTTCTGGAACGGTCTGCAAAGGCTGGTAATGAAGGGTATCCGCCCTACAACATCGAACAGACCTCGGACTTTTCGTACCGCATCACTCTGGCGGTGGCCGGGTTCGCGGAAGAGGATCTGTCGATCACGATCGAGGATCGCCAACTGGTGATCCGGGGCCGTCAACGCGACGACAGCGAGGGGCGCATATTCCTGCACCGTGGCATCGCGGCGCGTCAGTTTCAGCGCATGTTCGTGCTGGCAGACGGTGTCGAGGTCGGTGAGGCGATCATGGAAAACGGTCTGCTGCATGTGGATTTGACCCGCGCCGTGCCGGAAACCGTGGTTCAGACAATCAACATACGGAAGGGGTAAGAGCAATGAATACACCGATTGAGATCAACACCGAAGGCGACCGTATCGTTTATGTCAAAACGGTTGAGGTGGCCGATCTACCGCGTGATCTGCGCGATCAGGCAGGCGATCTGGATCAGCTTTATGCGGTCCATGACTCGGATGGCCAGCAATTGGCGCTGGTGGCCGACCGCAAGCTGGCCTTTGTGCTGGCCCGACAGCATGACCTGTCCCCGGTGGCCGTTCACTGAACGGCCCCGTCACGCCCGATTGGGCGTGACATTCCCAGCGACACGCGCGACACATGACCACAGGCGGATGCCGCCGCATCATCTGTGTCAGGGAGTTTTCGCATGAGCTGGTTTGACTTCGATTGGGTAGACGCGTTCAGCGCCCGGGCCTTTGGCGGTAACGGCTGTGCCGTGGTGCACGAAGGCGCGGAACTGCCCGAGAATGTGTGCATGGCCTATGTCCGGGAAACCTCGCTGGTAGAATGCACCTTTACCGGCCCGTCCGAGGTGGCCAATATTCGCGTCCGGTACTTTCTGGCCAGCCGTGAGATTCCCTTTGCCGGGCATCCGACAATTGCGACAGTTGCCGCGATGCGGTCGCGCGGGATGATTTCGGGCGATGCGCTGACCCTGGAAACCGGGGCCGGGATTGTGTCGATCCGGTTGATCGGGGACCAGATCGAAATGACGCAAGTCGCGCCGCAGTTCGGCGTACATGTTCCAGCGGAATTGGTGGCCTCGGCCATCAGCCTGCCGGAAAGCGCCATTATCTCGCCGCCGCAACTGGTTTCCACCGGGTTGCCGTTCTGTATCACGGTCCTGCGCGATCACGATGCCCTGCGCGCGGCACGGCTGGATGAAGGGCCATTGCGAGAAGTAGCCGCCGCCGCTGGCTATTCGGGCTCGGATATGGCGGAACCGTTTCTGGTGACGCTGCAAGGCGCGACATCTGCGGGGGACACGTTCTCGCGCCTGTTGCTGGCACCGCCCAGCCCGCCCGAGGATCCGTTCACCGGATCAGCAACCGGCGCGATGGCGGCTTATATTTGGAAATACGGCTTGATGGGCAAGGACAGTTTCATTGCCGAACAAGGCCACGATATGGGCCGTCCCGGACAGGCGACTGTAACCTGTGTTGGACCACCTGACGCCATGACCGGGATTAAGGTCGCAGGGTGCGGCCATATCCTGATGCGCGGGCAGGTCGATTTGGGCTAAGGCTCAACGAAACTTGGCTCGGTGACAGTTTGGAAACAAAAAAGCCCCCGGCGAACCGGGGGCTTTTCATTCAGTATGCCTTTAGATCAGGTCGCGGCGATCAGACCCATGCTTTCCAGCTTCAACAAAACCTGATGGGCGCAGTTGTCCACATCCACATTCTCGGTCTCGACCGTCAGCTCGGGGTTCTGGGGCACGTCGTAGGGGTCTGAAATGCCGGTGAATTCCTTGATCTTGCCCTCACGCGCCAGTTTATACAGGCCCTTGCGGTCGCGCCGTTCGCATTCCTCGATGCTGGTGGCCACGTGAACCTCGCAGAAAGCACCGAACTGCTCGACATCTTCGCGCACCGCGCGACGGGTGGTGGCGTAGGGCGCAATCGGAGCACAAATGGCGATACCACCGTTCTTGGTGATCTCGGACGCGACATAGCCGATGCGGCGGATGTTCAGGTCGCGATGCTCTTTCGAGAAACCAAGCTCGGATGACAGGTTCTTACGAACGATGTCCCCATCCAGCAGCGTGACCGGGCGGCCACCCATCTCCATCAGCTTGACCATAAGCGCGTTGGCGATGGTGGATTTGCCCGAGCCCGAAAAGCCGGTGAAGAACACGGTAAAGCCCTGCTGGCTGCGCGGCGGCTTGGTCTTGCGCAGCTCGGCCACAACCTCAGGGAAGCTGAACCATTCCGGAATTTCCAGCCCTTCAGCCAGACGGCGGCGCAGTTCGGTGCCCGAGATGTTCAGGATCGTGACGTTATCCTTGTCGGCGATCTCGTCATTCGGTTCGTACTGGGCGCGTTCCTGCACATAGACCATGTGTTTGAAGTCGACCATTTCGACGCCGATTTCATCCTGGAACTGACGGAACAGGTCCTGTGCATCATAGGGACCATAGAAATCCTCACCGGCGGAATTCTTGCCGGGGCCAGCATGGTCGCGGCCGACGATGAAATGGGTGCAGCCGTGGTTGGCGCGGATCAGGCCGTGCCAGACCGCCTCGCGCGGGCCAGCCATGCGCATCGCCAGATTCAGCAGCGACATCGAGGTGGTGGATGCGGGGTATTTGTCCAGCACCGCCTCATAGCAGCGGACGCGGGTAAAGTGGTCCACATCGCCCGGTTTGGTCATGCCGACAACCGGGTGAATCAACAGGTTGGCCTGCGCTTCCTTGGCGGCGCGGAAGGTCAGTTCCTGATGTGCACGGTGCAGCGGGTTGCGGGTTTGGAACGCAACGATGCGACGCCAGCCCAGCTTGCGGAAATAGGCGCGCAGCTCGTTCGGGGTGTCGCGGCGGGCGCGGAAATCATAGTGCACCGGTTGCTGGATGCCGACAACGGGACCACCCAGATAGACCTTACCGGCGACGTTGTGCAGATAGTTCACCGCAGGGTGCGCGTCGTCATCGGCGCCAAACACCTTTTCAGCCTCGCGTGCCTTGTCCGGCGTCCAGCGGTCGGTCACGGTCATGGTGCCCAGAATAACGCCTTCCTGATCGCGCAGGGCAATATCCTGACCCAGCTCGATGTTGTCTGCAAAATCCTCGCTGACGTCCAGCGTGATTGGCATCGGCCACAGGGTGCCATCGGCCAGACGCATATTCTCGACGACGTTGTCGTAATCGGCCTCGGACAGGAAGCCTTTGAGCGGGTTGAACCCGCCATTCATCAGCAGTTCCAGATCGCAGATTTGGCGCGGGCTCAGATCCCAGCTGGTCAGATCGGCGGCGTCGACCTTCAGTTTCTGTGCCGACTCGTAGGACACATACAATTCAGGGATCGGGGCCAGATTACTTAACATCGTCATCAGAATACTCTTGTCGCAGTGTTGGATTGCCGGTGATTCTCGGTCTTTTGAGGGGCGTTTGCCCCGACTTTGGCCCGAAGTCCACAAGCGGTTGTGAAACAAAGGACGATATGCGCTGATTTCCTCCGAAATGGAAGGATTTTCCATATGCTACGTCGGATTGCGACCGCAGTTCCGGACCGAATGCGATTTCGGGTCAGCCAGAGTATGCCTGTTCTTGTGTCACCGATGCCTCGCGCAGGTCGGCGGCACGGGTGACCGGCAGCGCCGGTACGGGTTGGCTGACGCCGCGCAATTGGAACAGGCGGATGCGGTCGGGGTTGATTGTCAGGTCAGCGGCTTGCAGCAACTCGTCCGACACCAACAACTCGACGCCCAGCGCCTTGGTTTCGCTTTCCAGGCGGCTGGCGACGTTGACCGCATCGCCGATAATCGTTTGCGAGGCATGGCCCGCCGCGCCGATCTCACCCAACACCAGATCGCCCAGATGCAAGCCCATACCGATGCGGATGCCGGGGCTGCCTTCAGCCTTTAGCCGTTGATTGAAGCTGTCCAGCGCCAGGCTGATCTCTATCGCCGCCCGCAACCCGGCCTTCGCTGACGCCGCCGCGTCGGGCTTGTTGAATACCGCAAGCAGGCCATCGCCCATGTATTTGTCGACAATGCCGCCTGCGTCGGTAATGGCGGGAACGATGGCATCGAAAAACCGGTTCAACAGAAAGACGATGTCATAGGGCAATTGGCCGGTCGTGCGGGCCGTGAACCCCCGCATGTCCAAAAACAGAACGGCCAGTTGCCGTTCCTGCCCTTGGCTTGCATGGCCCCGATTGCGCCCGCCGTCGGGGCGAAACACGCGAAAGACGGTCAGCGGCTCGGTCGGGCGAATCTGGCACGCCAGCCGCGTTTGCGCAGAGGCCCCTACCGCTGCCAGACTGCGGGCCTCGACATCGCTGGGGGCCTCAAGCTGGGTGCCGCCCTCTTCGACAATGACGCGGCAGGTGGTGCACCGCCCCTTGCCGCCACACAGCGCGGTGTGGGGAATGCCATTGGCTTGCGAGATTTCCAGCAAGGTCATGCCCTTTTCTGCGACGACCTCGGGTCCACGTGCATATTTGATGCGAACCGAATGCCTGCGACGCCAAAGCTTGCGCCCGACAAAGATGGCCCCGCAAGCGCCCAGAGTGATCAGAAAGGCCAGAACCGCGTTATCCTTGACCGTGAACATGGTCTGGAAGGCTTCGGGTGAGGGCCAGTTGTAATGCTCGATATATTGCTGTCGCAGAAACTCATCCGCGAAATCGGCCCAGATGCGCCGGCCCTCGGTCAGAACGCCCGCCAGCGCGAACGACGGAACAAAGACCGCAACGCCGATCAGGTAGGGCACGGTCTTCGACCACCACGACGTCAGGCGCAGCCACATGTGCAGCCCGATGCAACCATGGACCCATACAATCAACAGCAGCAGGCTTTGCATCCAGACTGCCGAGCTGGGCCACATCAGGATGATGATATAGCCCATCTCATCATTGACGCCGTAAATCTCGTGGGCGACGCGCGTGTGAATGATGTGGGAAATCAGTTGCAGCGGGATCAGCAGGCCCAGCACGATCTGCAACGCGGTGCTGAGCGGCATCCTGAGCGTTCTGCGCTGGGCGATCGAGGCCAGCGACAACCCCGCATGCACGATCAGCGCCGCATAGAGCAAGACGCTGACGACATCATGCCGTGTGACCGCTTTTCGGCCATCCTGCATCCCGTGCAGATAGTCGGTGTGAAACAGGCCCAGACCGATATTGATGAAGTGGAAGAAGGCAAAGACGAACAGAACCAGACCGCTGCCGATCCTGAGCCGGGTTGCCCACCCGCCGCGCCAGAGTGCGTTGTCCAATGCCAGTACCCGCAAATGCTTCGTCAGGGCCGAGTGTGCGGGGCCGCCCGGCAAGGGTCAAGCCGACCTGCATAGGTGCGGGAAAAACGGCCAAGGGTGTGGGGTTCAGCCACACCCCTGGCCCCAGACTTATTCCTGTTCCGCCAGAAAACGTTCCGCATCCAGCGCGGCCATGCAGCCCATTCCGGCGCTGGTCACGGCCTGACGATAGATGTGGTCGGTCAGGTCGCCCGCCGCAAACACGCCCGGCATGGAGGTTTCGGTTGAGCCCGGCTTGGTCACGACATAGCCGCCCATATGGGTGTCCAACGTGTCCTTGACCAACTCGTTCGCGGGCGCGTGGCCGATGGCGACGAAGACGCCTTTGCAGGGGATCTCGGTGATCTCGCCGGTCTTGACGTTTTTCACGCGGACACCCTCGACGCCTAAAGGTGCATCGGTGCCAACCACTTCTTCCAGTTGGTGAAACCACAGCGGCTCGATCTTTTCGTTCTTTAACAGGCGATCCTGTAGGATCTTTTCGGCCCGCAATTCGTCACGGCGGTGGATCAGCGTCACCTTGCTGGCGAAGTTGGTCAGGAACAGCGCCTCTTCCACGGCGGTGTTGCCGCCGCCGATCACAACGATCTCTTGCCCGCGATAGAAGAACCCGTCGCAGGTGGCGCAGGCCGAAACGCCGAAGCCTTTGAATTTCTCTTCCGACGGCAGGCCCAGCCACTTGGCGCGCGCGCCTGTCGCCAGAATGACGGCATCGGCCGTGTATGTGGTCCCGCTGTCACCCTTGGCGGTGAAGGGGCGCTGGCTGAGATCCAGATCGTTGATGATATCGCCGATCACCTCGCAGCCCATCGCCTTGACGTGGTCCTGCATGCGCACCATCAGATCGGGGCCCTGAACCTCGGTATCGCCGGGCCAGTTTTCAACCTCGGTCGTGGTGGTCAACTGCCCGCCGGGCTCGATTCCCTGCACCAGAATGGGCTCCAGCATCGCCCGGCTGGCATAG
Source organism: Ruegeria sp. K5 (assembly GCF_056531805.1). Classification (NCBI taxonomy): domain Bacteria; kingdom Pseudomonadati; phylum Pseudomonadota; class Alphaproteobacteria; order Rhodobacterales; family Roseobacteraceae; genus Ruegeria; species Ruegeria sp. K5. The sequence goes on from NZ_JBQFML010000005.1 coordinate 207,195, forward strand.
ACGCCTGCGGTATATCCTGCCGGTCCAGATCCGATGATCAGAACCTTGGTGTGTCGTGTGTCGGCCATTGTACCCCCGCTCGAACTGCCTGAATTGGGCCGTTTGCCCGTCGCCCCGATATAGCGACGCGGGGGCAGGGCTTAAAGCCCTTTCCTGTCCGGGCTCATTTTCCCAGGCGCGGGCAAATTCGCGACCCGTCACCGAATAATATTGCGCCCCTGCGAAACATTATTGCGCACTCGGTGGGTGCTGATATAAGAACCGAAAAAATCAGGAGCATTTTATGGTCACGACGCGGCTGGATGAGATTGATCGTAAGATTCTGGCAGAGTTGCAGGCAGACGGTCGCATGACCAATGTCGAACTGGCCAAACGCGTCGGGATTTCGGCCCCGCCCTGTTTGCGCCGTGTGCGCACGCTGGAGGAATCCGGCTATATCACCGGATACCACGCCGAAGTCAGCGCGCGCGAACTGGGGTTTGAGGTGCAGGTTTTTGCAATGGTCGGTCTGGACAGTCAGGCCGAAGCCGAGCTGCGCGCCTTTGAAGACCGGTGCCGTGAATGGCCATTGGTCCGTGAATGCCACATGCTGAATGGCGAGGTAGATTTCATTCTGAAATGCGTGGCCCCCGATCTCAGCAACTTTCAGCAGTTCTTGACCGGAGAGTTGCTGACCACGCCGAACGTGGCCAGCGTTAAAACGTCGCTTGTTATCCGCGGCGCAAAAGACGAACCAGGCGTGCCATTCGACGTTCTGGAAGAACGCATGAACCGGACGGCGTGAACCGCATCTGATTCTGATGTGTTTGACAGGGCGGCAGCATGGCTGCGACCGCCAAGGATACAATCCAACTTAGTAATATCTGCATAATGCCCCCAGGATGCAGTAATCGTTAACGTTTACGCAGTGATCGCGTCCACCTCTCCGTCTCCGGCGCGCGGCATCAGCAACGGGCCAAAATCGCTCAGCGATTCGATATGCGCGAACAGGTTCAGGTAAATCGACCGCAAGGAATGGCTGATCATCCGAACCGCGTTTACTCCTGGGTGATAGGTTTCGAACTGTAAACCATCAACCCGAATGACCGAATGTTTTCTGAGGCAAATGTGAAACAGTTCCACCGGAGTCGGCGGCATTGTTTCAATCACGCTCATCCCATCCTGAAATTCCGCAATTGGCGTCAAAACCGGCGCGTCGCCATGCAGGTGTCGCAAATGCGCAGGTGTCCCCAGCAAACGCGCCGCCGGGCCTGCGATAACGCCTGACATCGGCTTTTGCATTCCAAACGTGTCGGCCATGATTCGCGTCAGAGGTCGTGTGCGCCCCCGCGAATCCTCGCGTCCGGGGATCAGGGTGACAGACCCTTTCCAAACGATGGTTTCCGATGTGCCATCCTGCGTCAGGACCGTATCCCCCGGCAACAGATCTTCGATTGCCATCGGTCCTTGTTCTGTCTCGACCAGCGAGCCGCGCGAAAAGGCGCAAAACGCGTCTTCGAACATGGGCAGAGCTGGTGCGATGTGGCGTGTCTGCGCGATATCCCCGTTATCGAGCAGCGTGCAAACCTCGTATCGGCGCAGTTGCGCCTTGGGTTTGGCGGTTGGTCTTGGAGCCTCGCGCAATAAAGCCGACGTTTCGACGGCGTTTCTGGCTGCGCGGGCCAGTGAATTAGGAATAGTCATTAATATTCCTTCCCCTCTAATCTCCGAACAGACGGGGCGTACCCCCGTGCAGTCCCGCCTGACGGAACAGTTCTTTGCCTTGAAATAAATGAGAGACCCTTGGGCACTCGTAATCGCAGTGCACAGCGAGAAAAACGTCGCATTCCATCGGTCAACACATTGACCCCCCAGACAAACTCGTACTTTGCAGGCTGAAATTGCCCGCACACACACTCCTGAACCAAAGGCCGCATAGGGTTATGCGACCAAACACATATCAGGTCGGAGTATCCCTGACACGTGTCTCCCAAAAGGACCGGCAGCTTGGTCCCGAGGGCTTCTTTTTCAGCGACGCGCTGCCAACCGGCGGGCGACCCTGACAGAATTGCTAGAAACTCGTTTCCACGGCATTTCCAGTTTCTGGTCCTGCGCGGCCGCAACAACCGCGCTGAGAAAACGAGACTTCGATTTCATTTCTGATCCTGCTCTGATGCGGGGTCTGACGCCCCTTTTTCCTTTTGTAACCCTTATGTGACGCAGATTTGCGGCAGTGATGTGACGTATCCGGGAAAATATCAGGACAGAAGGTGAAGTTTGACAGTTCCTCCGTGTTGAGGTGCCAGAATTCACATGTCTGAAAGTCAGATAACCATCTGAGTACTGGCAAAAAATTACGCTACGATTCTGCCTTCAGGTAAACATGATGAATGTGGCGGAAAGGTGGCGGAATTGCCTTAATCGAGGCCAATTCTACAATCTGATCGCAGAAATCAGACGTCCGTAATCGGCTTCTTTTGCATGCGTCGCACGGCGGTAGGAATAAAAGCGATCCGGGTCGGAATAGGTGCAGTGACGGGTCCATTCGGCGTGCCCGACACCGGCCTGTCGCAGCCGGTGCAGGCCGAACGCGGGCAGGTCGAACTGCAGCCTGTCTTCGTGACCATTGGCGAAAAACCGGCTGTTTTCGGGGGAATCGGCCAGAAAGTCGTCCAGAAACTCGGGCCCGACTTCATAGGCGCGCTGCGAGATTGACGGCCCGATGACAGCACGGGTGTTTTCGCGTGTCGCGCCGAGTGATTCCATGGCTTCCAGAGTGGCTTCGAGCACACCATCCAGCGCGCCGCGCCACCCGGCATGGGCGGCCCCGATCACATTGGCGTCAGGATCGGCAAACAGCACCGGTTGGCAGTCTGCGGTCAGAATCGTCAGGGCAAGGTTTGGCGTTGCTGTGACGACCGCATCGGCCTTGGGCTTCTCACCTTTTATCGGGGCATCGATGGTCAGAACGGTTGGGGAATGCACCTGATGAACGCCGACCAGTTCGTCGGGCGTCACCTCCATGGCTTCGGCCACACGTCTGCGATTCAGCGCGACCACCTCGGTCTGGTCCGAAGACCCATGGCCGCAATTCAACCCCGAAAAGATCCCGGATGAAGCACCGCCCCGGCGGGTAAAGAAGCCGTGGCGCACGGGGGCGAGCATTTCAGAGGTCAGAATTTCCAGTGTCATGGCTCCAGTCCCGGCGGTGGCGCTGAATGTGATGGATACAGGCCCAGCACTTTGAACAGGTTTCCCATTTCATCGGGATGCGTCAACCGGCGATGTGCAGCAATCACCTGTTCTTGCGTTGAACCGTCCACAGCTTTCGTCAAGGCCTGCGCCCGGGCCGTGATTCCCAACCGGTCGAGGAAGACCCCCTGAGGGGTCAGCCGCGTATGCGCGCAACCTGCCGCGCGTGTGGCAATGGCCAGCGGTTCAAAATCCACATGCGCCGTCAGATCGCACTGCCCCGGATCGGTCAACGGATCAGACCGTTCATGGGCCTTTAACGCCTGCAAGGTGTCGCCCAGTGAATGCCAATCGCCATAGTCGATGATCAATGCGGCCCCGCCATGGGTTGCAATACGACTGGCGAGGACCGTCATGATCGGGATTGCAACCGCGCAGAGTTCGACAAGATCACCGTCTTTGGTGTCGCCTAGCCTGTCCTTTAACGCGACCTGAGGCGCATTCGGGCCCAGACCAAAGGCAAGCGCGCCGTCCGTTTCTCCGATCAGCCGTTCGCGCCAGCCGTCGCCGTCACGGATGAACTGACGAACGGGAAGGGCGTCGAAAAACTCGTTGGCGATCAGGAATAAGGGCTGTTCAGGCAGGTCGGCGGTGTTTTCAATCCATTCGGGCGTGTACTGGTTCAGCATTTCGGCCTGAACCTGCCGCAATGCAGGCGATGCCTCTAGCAGACATATCTTAGCCGCTGCATGGAATCCGGGGACTTGCCGCGTGGCGCGCAGCGCATCGGCCATCAGCGTGCCGCGTCCGGGGCCAAGTTCGGCAAGGGTAAAAGGCACGGGGCGTCCCTGATCGATCCAGCATTGGGCCAGCGACAACCCGATCAGTTCGCCAAACATCTGGCTGATCTCGGGGGCGGTGATGAAATCCCCTTGCGCCCCAAGCGGGTCGCGGGTGCTGTAATAGCCCAGCTTGGGATGCAACAGGCAGTCGGTCATATATTCAGCCATACTGATCGGGCCATCCTGACGGATGCGCGCGATCAGGTGGTCCGACAAGTTCATGCCGCGCGCCGGGCGCGCAGGATGAACCAAAGGCCCAGCGCGATCATGGGCAGGCACAGCAACTGCCCCATAGTCAGGCCATAGCCGCCGACATGCCATGCCAGACCCAGCGGATTTCCGGGCGAGACAAATTGCGCGTCCGGTTGCCGAAAGAACTCAACGATAAAGCGGGAGGCACCGTACCCGGCCAGAAACACCCCCATGATCCGGCCCGGTGCGTGAAAGGCCCCGCGACGGTAGACCAGCCACAGCAGGACCGCGCCCAGCAAAACGCCCTCAAGCGCGGCCTCATAAAGTTGCGAGGGGTGGCGGGCGCACATTCCCGCGACGACGCCGGGGCAATCCTGCGCGGCCATGCCGGGGAAGATCACGGCCCATGGCAGCTCACTGGGTCGGCCCCAAAGCTCGGCATTGACGAAATTGGCCAGCCGCCCCAGCAGCAGGCCGGGCGGAACCGTGTAGGCGACCAGATCGCCCAGCGACAGGATCGGGATTTTGTGACGCCGACCGTATAGATAAGACGCAAGGATGACGCCCAGCAAACCGCCGTGAAAGGCCATACCGCCCTGCCAGACCTTCAGAATCTCGGTCGGGTGCGACAGGTAGTAAGCCGGTTGATAAAACAGCACAAATCCAAGTCGACCGCCAAGGATGACACCGACAATGATCCATGTCAGCAGGTCGTCCAGCTGTTCGGGCTTCATCGGCGGCGTATCATTGGGCCACAGCGCGGGGCGGCGCAGCGCGACAATGGCCAGCCGCCAGGCAATCAGAATACCCGCGATATAGGCCAGCGCGTACCATCTTAAGGCGAACTCCATCCCGAAGAGTGAGATCGAGAACAATTCGGGTGACAGATCGGGGAAATTCAAAACAGCCTGCATGTGCGTCTCATTGCCCGGGGTTTACGGGGCAAGTCAACCTTGAGCCTGCGCCAATCATTCCCCATATAGGGAAAAGCCCGCAATCGGAGAATAACCATGCAGACCCGCAACAAGATCCTCGACGATGTTTCCCAGCTGATGACCAACGCCATGGGTGTGGCGCAGGGCGCGCGGGAAGAGGCCGAGAATGCGATGAAGTCCATGATCGACCGCTGGCTGGCCGACCGTGACTTTGTTACCCGTGAAGAATTTGATGCCGTGCGCGCCATGGCCCAGAAGGCCCGGGAAGAGAACGCAGCACTTGAGGCGCGCATCGCCGCGCTTGAGGCGAAACTGGACAAGTAACGTCCAAATCGAAGTTTTTTAGACAAAACAAACGCCGCGCAATCCAAGTCCGGATTGTGCGGTGGAGTGTATCTTGCCGTCTTGCAGGAATTAATCAAGACAAAGCTGGCGCAAGTGCCAATATTTTGACCTCCGTTGCCGACTGTCCACAACTTATTGCTGTTATCCCCAAGAAATAGGGTTGCCAGAACCGCATGCGCGGCGCACCATATTTAGTACAGGCCCATGGGGGAAGCCCGGCTTGTAGAGCAGGCAACTAGCGCTGGGGCGCTGCCAGCCCCGAAATGCTAGAGATTAGTGAGGTGGCATTATGGCCCTTTCTGAGCAGTTTCTCGAAGAAGACCTTCATCCGATCGATATTGTTGAACATCTGGCCGAACATCACGACTGGGATTTTGACCGCATCGGCGACGATCAGATCGCCATGGCTGTTGAGGGGCAGTGGCGGACGTATTCCATTACTCTGGCGTGGTCCAACTATGATGAAACGCTGCGCATGGTCTGCTCGTTCGAGATGGAGCCACCGTCCGAGCGTGAGAGCGAGCTTTATGAGTTGCTGAACAGGATGAACGATCAGTGCTGGGCGGGGGCGTTCACATATTGGGCGAACCAGAAGCTGATGGTTTATCGCTACGGATTGGTGCTGGCCGGTGGCCAGATGGCAAGCCCGGATCAGATCGATACCATGATCACCGCCGCCGTCATGAGCGCCGAACGCTACTACCCGGCGATCCAGCTGGTGACATGGGGCAATCGCGACCCGGAAGATGCGATGCAGGTTGCCATTGCAGAGGCTTACGGCCGGGCGTAAAGCTTTGCCCCGAACCGTTACGTCAGGGAAGGGGCAATCATGGACATGTCGCGCGTGGCCGAACACGGCCTGGTGCTGTTGGGATGCGGAAAGATGGGGTCCGCGATGTTGGCGGGTTGGCTGGAACACGGCCTGCCCGCCTCATCCGTTTGGGTGATCGATCCGTACCCGTCAGAATGGCTGAAGGCGCAGGGCGTCCATATCAATACCACATTGCCGGAAGCACCCGCCGTGGTTCTGGTGGCCGTCAAGCCGCAGATGATGGGCGACGCGCTGCCAGCCATACAGGCGCTGGGCGGGGGCGGCAGCCTGTTCGTGTCTGTCGCGGCAGGTACATCGATTGCCACGTTCGAGGATGTGCTGGGTGCAGGCACCCCGATTGTGCGGGCGATGCCAAACACGCCTGCCGCGATCCGTCAGGGTATTACGGCGATGATCGGTAACACCCATGCATCCGAAGATGATCTGGCGCTGGCAGAAAACCTGCTCTCGGCCATCGGTGAGACTGTGCGCCTGTCGGCCGAAGCGCAGATTGATGCGGTGACCGGCGTCAGCGGCTCGGGCCCGGCTTATGTCTTCCACCTGATCGAAACGCTGGCCGCCGCGGGTCAGGCGCAGGGCCTGCCGCATGATCTGGCAATGAAACTGGCCAAATCCACCGTGGCCGGGGCAGGGGCCTTGGCGATGGCGGCGGAAGAGGACCCCTCGCAACTGAGGGTCAATGTGACATCGCCCAACGGCACCACGCAGGCCGCGCTTGAGGTTCTGATGCACGAGAAGGAAGGGTTCCCCGATCTGCTGCAACGCGCGGTCAAAGCCGCGACCGACCGATCCAAGGAACTGTCCGGTGAGTGAGATTTCCTTCGACGACTTCATGAAGGTCGATATCCGCGTTGGCGAGGTCATCCGGGCCGAGCCCTACCCCGAAGCCCGCAAGCCCGCGATCAAGATGTGGATCGATTTCGGCGATGAGATTGGCGAGCGTAAGACCTCGGCCCAGATCACTGCGCATTACGATCCGGCAACTCTGGTCGGCAAGCAGGTCATGGCTGTGGTCAACTTCCCTCCGCGCCAGATTGGCAAGTTCATGTCCGAGGTGCTGGTCTTGGGCCTGCCCGACGAAAACGGCGAGATCGTGTTGATCGGGCCAGACGGAAAGGTTCCGCTGGGCGGGCGGATGCACTGATGAAACTGTGGATCACCCGCCCCATGACGCCAGCGGTCGAAGCGCGGGCAAAAGCTGAGTTTGAGGTCGACATCCGCAGTTCCACCTCGCCACTGTCACAGGATGAGATGAGGCGAGCGCTAGAGCAGTACGACGTGGTCGTGCCAACTTTGGGCGACCAATTCTCTGCCGCCGTGTTTGCGGATGTGCCTGCGCTTCGCTGCAAGCTACTGGCCAATTTCGGTGTGGGCTACAACCATATCGACGTCGAAGCGGCGAACGCGGCGGGGGTCACGGTCACGAACACGCCGGGCGCCGTCACCGATGCCACCGCAGACATCGCGATGACTCTGCTGCTGTCCACCGCACGCCGCGCGGGTGAAGGGGAACGTCTGGTCCGGTCCGACGCGTGGCAGGGCTGGCATCCCACTCAGATGCTGGGGCATCACGTCACCGGCAAGCGCGTCGGTATCGTGGGTATGGGGCGCATCGGTCAGGCCATTGCCCGACGGTGTCATTTCGGGTTCGCGATGCAGATTGCCTACCAGTCCCGCAGCGCCAAGCAGTTGGAGTTCGATGCAGAATACTTTGCGGATTTGCCTGCGCTGGCCGCGTCGGTCGATTTTCTGGTTCTGGCCGTGCCAGGTGGGGCCGAAACCCGCCATCTGATCAACGCGACGGTGCTCGAGACCATGAACCCGGCAGCCATTCTGGTGAACATCGCGCGCGGAGAGGTGGTGGACGAAGCCGCCCTGATCGCTGCCCTTCAGGCGGGTCAGATCGCCGGGGCGGGGCTGGACGTCTACGAATTCGAACCTGCGGTCCCTCAGGCCTTGCGCGATATGGAGAACGTCACCCTGTTGCCCCATCTGGGCACTGCGACCGAAGAGGTTCGGACCAACATGGGGCACATGGCGCTGGATAACGTGGCGGCGTTTGTTGCGGGCCGGGACCTGCCCAATCGCGTCTAGTCGCCGACGGCTTCGCGCCAGTGTTTGCGGCAGAGTGAAACATAGGTCTCGTTCCCGCCGATCTGAACTTGTGCGCCTTCGGTGATGGCCCTGCCGTTCTCATCCTGACGAATCACCATCGTGGCTTTGCGCCCGCATTTGCAGATGGTGCGGACTTCGCGCATCTCATCGGCCAGCGCCAGCAAAGCGGCGGATCCGGGGAACAGTTTGCCCTGAAAATCCACCCGAAGCCCGTAGGCCAGAACCGGGACGCGCAGGTCGTCAACGGCGCGCGCCAATTGCCAGACCTGATCGTCCGACAGAAACTGCGCCTCATCGACAAAAACGCAGGCGACAGAGCCTTGTTTCAGCCGCGTATCGATCATGGAAAACACATCTGTATCAGGCCGGAACGTGTCGGCCTGTTCGGAAATGCCGATACGTGACGCGATGCGACCTGTTCCCGCGCGCCCGTCAACAGCGGCAGTCATCAGGTAGGTGTCCATGCCGCGCTCGCGATAATTGTGCGAGGCCTGCAGCAACACGGTCGATTTGCCCGCGTTCATAGTAGAGTAGTTGAAATACAGCTTTGCCATGCGCCGGGTCTAAAACGCATCCGCCAAACGGACAAGGGTTCAAAATGCCTGAAAAGAATCGACGTCGCCATTGCAGTTGCGAAGGCCGAGCACATGCTCTTTGGGGATGGAACCACCACTCTCACAACAGCGACGCCGTCGGCCAACATGCGGCCTTAACGGTGTGAGGCTAAACAATCCTGCCCCACGATCACTCATTACCGGCAGGAACTGCCGCCACTCACTCACAAAATCCCTCGCATATCTGAGGGATAGCCAATGTATGACATTTCAATTATGACTCTGTTATGGGAAATTTCCCGAGGCTTTCCCCCAACAACAGGGGTGGAACAGCGCGTGCAGGTAACAAAGGTAAAACAATGGCAGAGATCGGGGCTTATCTGAAGAAACACACCGAGGCGCTTGTCAAAGACGTCGGGATCGAAGCGGCGTGCGAGATTACGGGTAAATCAAAGGCGACTCTGGGCCGGTATTATTCTGACAATGCGGAACATGCCGACAGGTTCATGCCAGTTGACGCCGTGGCCCGGCTAGAGAATGCGGCGGCCTATCCGCATGTGACCTCGGCTTTGGCCGATCTCAAGAACATCACCCTGTCCTATGACGGGCGCAACACAGACAAGCCACGAACCGGCGGCGTGAATTCGGATGTCATTGCCCTGAGCCAGCGCTTTGCGATGCTGATGACAGAATATCAGGCCGCGATTGAAGACGGCATCATCACGGTGAACGAAGCCAAGCGTTTGCTGAAAGAGACCAGCCTGCTGCAACAGGTTCTGATCGAGATGAAACTGCATCTCGAGGAAGAAAGCGTCAGCTAAGGCTCAACCAATCGGGCGTTCATCTGCGCCTTGTCTCGCGCGCTTGCCGTTGGCCAAGTTGACCTGAGGATGCGCAGCGATCCTTTGGCGTCAGCGCATCATCCCGGAGTGCAAAGGGCACACGGCGCGCTGTCAGGCCAATCAAACGTGCCGCTTCACGATCACCGATCCGACCGAATAGCCAGCCCCGAAGGAACAGATCAGCCCGACGTCTCCGTCCTGCAAGTCATCCGAATACTTGGAGAACGCGATGATCGATCCGGCGGATGAGGTGTTGGCATAGTCCTGCAGGATGTTCGGCTGCTCACCGGCTTCCGGCTCGCGGCCCAGCACTTTCTTGCCAATGAAATCATTCATCGTCTTGTTGGCCTGATGCAGCCAAAGGCGTTTCAGGTCATCGCTGCTGACGCCCTCGGCGTCCATGTGGTCGCCGATATGCTTGCTGACCATCGGCAGCACTTCTTTGAACACTTTCCGACCGTTCTGCATGAACTGCATATCGCGACGGTCCACCATGCCTGCCGGGCGCGACCGGCGCAGGAAGCCGTTATTGTTGCGGATATTGTTCGAGAAGGCGGTGGCGCAACGGGTCGACAGGACCTCGAAATGCGGGCCTTGGGCGTCTTCGATCCGTTCGATCAGCGTGGCGGTGGCAACGTCGCCGAAGATAAAGTGGCAATCGCGGTCGCGCCATTCCAAATGGCCCGAGCAGATCTCGGGGTTGACCACCAGCGCCGCCCGGACCGAGCCGGACCGCACCATGTCCGCCGCCGCCTGAATGCCGAAAGTGGCCGAGGAACAGGCCACATTCATGTCAAACCCGAACCCGTCAATGCCCAGGGCCTGCTGAATCTCGATCGCAATCGCCGGATAGGCGCGTTCGTGGTTCGACGCGGCACAGATGACCAGATCCACATCCGCGGCCGTACGACCGGCCTGCGCCAGCGCCTTGTTGCAGGCGTCCACTGCCATCTCGGTCATGATCCCCGGCTCGTCATCGCTGCGCTGACGCAGGGCAGGGAACATCATGTCCGGATCCAGAACGCCGGTCTTGTCCATCACATAGCGGTTTTGAATGCCCGAGGCCTTGACGATGAACTCTTCCGAGGAATGCTGCATCGGTTCCATCTGACCGGCGGCGATGGCCTCGGCATTTTCGGCATTCTGCTTATCGGCATAGGCGTTGAATGCTTCCACAAGCTCAGCGTTTGTGATGACGTTTTCTGGCGTGAAAACACCGGTACCGGTGATGGCGGGCGTATACATGACGGGTCCTGAAGGTTTCGAATCCGCCTAAAATGCAGTCACAGCGGCATTTGATCAAGAGTTGTTAACCTAAGGGAATACACTCTGAGGGGTCGATTTCAACTTCATATCTTGAATAGTTCAAATTTTGAAGTATATGGCCAAAAATCACGCAGGAGACGCACCGTGCAGGACGACATTAGCACAAGGTTGGGCCGCCTTAGCCCCGAGATACAGGCGATCATGGGCGTCTATGCGCTGTACTGGAAACTCGAAGAAGTCTTCGATTCGATGGAGACCGATCTGAGCCATCCGGAATGCCATATGCTGATCAAACTGGATCGGCCCAAGCGCATGGGGGTGCTGGCCACGGACATGATGACCGTTCCCTCGACCATTACGGCGACGGCGGACGGTCTGGAAAAGGCGGGGTATCTGACACGCGAACGTGACCCGCAGGATCGGCGGGCCTGGTTGCTGGTGCTGACCCAACAGGGCGAAGATGCCCGCAATATGCTTGTGGCCGAAGCGGGGGCGCTGTTTCATCGCGCGTCTGGCCTGAACGAAGAAGAAACCGCTCAATTCGCGCATCTGGCGTGTAAGATACGTGACACCATTCTGAAAACGGGAATTCCCGAGGGATTGAAGAAATGAAACTGCTGACTTCTCTGGGCCTTGCTTTGGCTGTTCTGGCATCGCCGATGGCCGCGCAAGAGGTTGCAAAACCGGTCAAACTGATGCTTGTGCAGGAAACCACGCCGGGGTTTTCGCGCCAGTTCTTTGGCCGTGTGGCGGCGCGACAGACAGTTGATCTGGCGTTTCAGGTGTCAGGCCAGATTATCGAAATGCCTGTCACCGAGGGCTTCGTTATTCCCAAAGGCGGGCTGATCGCCCAGCTTGATTCCGAGCCGTTCCAGCTGCGCCTGGACCGGGCGCGCCTGCAAAAGGAACAGGCAGACCGGACCGAGGCCCGATTGTCGCGCCTGCGGGGAACCACGGCAAGCCAGGTCGCCGTGGATGACGCCGAGACCGAGGCGCAACTGGCCGCAATCGCCGTACGCGATGCGGAATACGAACTGGAACACGCCACGCTGACCGCCCCGTTCGATGCGCTGGTCTCCAGCCGTACGGTCGAGGCGTTTACGACCGTCTCTGCAGGCACACCAATCGTGCGCATCCACGATATGTCCGAGTTGCGGATCGAAGTGGATGTTCCTGAAATTTTGTTCCAACGCACCGGCCAGCAGGACGACATCACGATCACTGCCAAGTTTCCCGCCAGTGACGAGGTCTTTCCGCTGGAAATCCGCGAATTCGATGCTGAAACCTCCAGCGTGGGTCAGACCTTCCGCATCCAGTTCGGCCTGACCCCGCCAGAAGGGCTGCAGATTCTGCCCGGATCATCCGTCACCGTGAATGTACAGGTTCAGGACCAGCGCGTTGGCATCATCGTACCCACCACCGCCATCGTCGCAGACGCGGGCGGAGAGTTGGGCGTCATGGTCTATTCACCGGTTGGTGCAGAAGAGGGCACCGTTCGCCGCGTCCCCGTGACCATCGAGCCGACCCAGTTGGGTGGTGTTCGGGTGTTGACCGGCCTGTCTGGCGGGGAAGAGATTGTTGTCGCAGGTGGCGCCGCCTTGGCCGACGGTCAAACCGTGCGCCGGTTTTCCGGCTTTGGGAACTGAGGGGCTGAGATATGAACATCGCGCGCGCCTCGATCGACAGGCCACTATATACGTGGTTGATCATCCTGATTGCCCTGTTTGGCGGTATCTGGGGCTTTCTGTCTCTGGGTCGTCTCGAAGACCCGGCATTCACCATCAAGAACGCCGTCATCATCACCCAATATCCCGGCGCAACAGCTGAACAAGTGGCGCTTGAGGTCTCGGAACCGCTTGAATCCGCCATCCAGCAAATGGGCGAGGTGGACACGATCACCTCGGTCAACCAACCCGGTCGGTCGCTGATCGAGGTCGAGATCAAGTCCACCTATGACGGTGACGAACTGCCCGCCATCTGGACCCGTTTGCGCGCCCAGATCCGCGATGCGGCGCGCGGCCTGCCCTCGGGCGTCGGCCAGCCTTACGTGAATGACGGCTTCGGTGACGTCTTTGGCCTGTTCTACGCGGTGACGGCCGAGGGTTATTCGGACGCGGAAAAACACGAACTGGCTACGTTTCTTCGGCGTGAGCTGCTGACCGTCAGCGGCGTCGCCGATGTCGAGGTTCAGGGCCTGCCGCAAGAGGCGATCTTTATCGAGCCCGACCTTGCCATCTCGGTGAATCAGAACGTGCCGATTCAGGCAATTAACGAGGCGATCTCGAACGCGGATTCGGTGAATTCATCCGGCTCGCTGCGGTCTGCTGATGATCGAACCACAATCCTGACCGCCGAAGGTTCGGACAGTGTGTCCGCCATTGCCGGGCTTTCGGTCGGCTCTCAGGGGCAGGTGATCAACCTGTTCGATATGTCCAACGTCTACCGCGCGCGCCAGACCGACCCGGACATCATGATCCGCTTTGACGGGGTCGAGGCGTTCACCCTGGGCATCGCCGGATTGTCGAGCGAGAACATTGTCGAAGTCGGCAAGCGCGTGGATGCCAAGTTTGACGAGTTGGACACCGCGATTCCCTTTGGCGTCGAAATCCTGCCGATTTACCAGCAGCATGTGGTGGTCGAACAAGCCTCGACCGACTTTCTGGTCAATCTGGCCATGTCCGTGGCCATCGTGGTCGCGGTTCTGGGTCTTTTCATGGGCTGGCGTGCGGCGGTTGTCGTGGGTTCGACGCTGCTGTTGACGGTGGTCGGAACGCTGTTGTTCATGGCGATGTTTTCGATTGAGATGGAGCGCATCTCGCTTGGCGCGCTGATCATCGCCATGGGGATGCTGGTCGATAATGCCATCGTCGTGGCCGAAGGGATGCAGATCGCCATGCTGCGCGGCAAATCCTCGCGCGATGCGGCGGAAGATGTGGCTTCGAAAACGCAAACTCCACTGCTTGGCGCCACGGTGATCGGTATCATGGCCTTTGCGGGCATCGGTCTCAGCCCCGATGCAACTGGCGAGTTTTTGTTCTCGCTGTTCGCGGTGATCGGCATCTCGCTGCTGCTGAGCTGGGTGCTGGCCATCACGGTCACGCCGATGCTGGGGCACTACTTCTTCAAACAGGGCAAGGAAGGCGAAGTGGACGCCTATAGCGGCATTCTGTTCCGTATCTACGGCTCGGTTCTGCGCGGCGCGTTGCGGTTTCGCTGGCTGGTGGTCGTGGGGCTGGCTGCGGTTACGGTGGTTTGCTACGCGGGCTTCGGGCTGATGAAGCAGCAGTTCTTCCCGGACTCGAACACGCCCCTGTTCTTTGTGCATTACAAGCTGCCTCAGGGCACCACCATCGCCCGCACCGCCCAAGATATGGCCGTGTTTGAAGAGTGGCTGAATGACCGCGACGACGTTGTGTCCGTCACCACCTTCGTGGGGCAGGGGGCCACCCGTTTCATGCTGACCTATGCCGCCGAAGATCCGAACCCCAGCTACGGCCATATGATCATCCGCACCGAAACGCTGGACGATATCCCTGCTTTGCAGGCGGATCTTGAGGCGTTCGGCTCGGTGCAGTTTCCCGAAAGCGAGTTCCGCACCAGGCGCTTGGTCTTTGGCCCCGGCGGCGGCGATCCGATCCAGGCTCGGTTCTCGGGCAGCGACCCGGAAGTTCTGCGGCGATTGGCGGATGAGGCGGTCCAGCGCATGGCCGCCGCCTCGCCCAACGCGCTGCATGTCCATCACGACTGGCGTGAAAAGGAACTGGCGGTGCAGCCAATCTATGCGACCGAACGCGCCCAGACCGCTGGCGTGTCCCGCGAAGATATTGCTGCCACGCTGCAATTCTCGACCGATGGGATCACCGGCGGGGTCCTGCGCGAGCGTGACCGCCTGATCCCGATCATCCTGCGCCGCCCGGCGGACGGGGATTATTCAATCGTCGATCAGGTCGTCTATTCGGATCAATCGCAACGTTTCGTGCCCATCGAACAGATGGTGGACGGGTTTGAATACCAGGCCCTGAACACGCTGGTCCACCGGCGCGACCGGGTTCTGACCATCACGGTCGGAGCCGACATCCCGGCGGGCTTTACCGCCGCTCAGGTCCATACCGAGGTGCGCGCCGCGATTGAGGCAATCGATCTGCCGCCCGGCTACAAGATGGAGTGGGGGGGCGAGTTCGAAAACTCGCGCGACGCGCAGGAAAGTCTGGGCAGGCAATTGCCGCTAAGCTTACTGATCATGGTGCTGATCTCGGTCCTGCTGTTCAATGCGATCCGTCAGCCGATCATCATCTGGCTGCTGGTGCCGATGTCGGTCAACGGTGTGGTGATTGGCCTGCTGGGAACCGGCTTGCCGTTCACCTTCACCGCCCTGCTGGGCCTGCTGAGCCTGTCGGGGATGTTGATCAAGAACGGCATTGTTCTAGTCGAGGAAATCGATCTGGTCCGGGCCACCGGTAAACCCCTGCAAGAGTCGATCATCGAAGCCTCGGTCTCGCGTCTGCGCCCGGTCATGCTGGCCGCGATCACCACGATCCTTGGGATGGCCCCGCTGCTGACAGACGCGTTCTTCGTCTCGATGGCCGTGACGATCATGGGCGGTCTGGCCTTTGCCACAGTCCTGACCATGGTCGCCGCGCCAGTGTTCTACCTGCTGTTCTTCAGGCGGGAGGAGGCAAGGCAAATGGCCGCGCAATCCGCTGTTTAATTGAAAAACCCCCGGTCACGGACCGGGGGTTTTGCTTTGTTCCCTTTGGGGTGAAGGATCACCCCTGCAGCGACATCACCTCAACATCCCCTTCGGCCTGCGCCTTGATGGCCAGCGCGGCGGCGTGGCTGGCGGCGGCGGTGGTGAAGTAGGGGATCTTGTCATAGAGCGCGATGGAGCGGATGACCTTGCTGTCTTCGACCGCCTGCGCGCCTTCGGTGGTGTTCATCACCAGCTGCACCTGACCGTCTTTCAGCATGTCGGCCACATCCGGGCGGCCTTCGTAGACCTTGTTGACCAGATCGCAGGCAACGCCTTGTTCGGCCAGCCAGCTTTGTGTGCCACGGGTTGCCACAAGGACAAAGCCCTGCGCGGCCAGAACCTGTGCGGCCTCAAGCATCGCGGGGGTCTTGTCGGCATCTTTGATCGAGATGAACGCACGACCCGAGGACGGCAGGACCATACCCGCGCCCATCTGCGCCTTGAGGAAGGCGCGCGGGAAGTCGCGGTCCCAGCCCATGACCTCGCCGGTCGAACGCATTTCCGGGCCCAGGATCGTGTCGACGCCGGGGAAGCGGGCAAAGGGCAGGACCGCCTCTTTCACCGAGAACCACGGCATGTTCGGGTCGGCCAGCGTCATCTGGTCGGCAATTTTTGTATCCTGACCTTCCTGATAGGGCGGGCGCATCGGGAAGTTCGACAGCTTCTCACCCGCCATGACACGCGCGGCGATGGAGGCAATCGCGCTGTCGGTCGCTTTGGCCACGAAGGGCACGGTGCGGCTGGCGCGCGGGTTCACCTCGATCAGGTAGATCTCATCATCCTTGATGGCGAACTGCACGTTCATCAGGCCGACGACGTTTAGCGCTTTGGCCAGTTTGAACGTCTGATCCTTGATCTGTTCCAGAATCTCATCCGACAGCGAATAGGGCGGCAGCGAACAGGCCGAGTCGCCCGAGTGCACGCCCGCCTCTTCGATATGCTGCATGATGCCCGCAACGTGAACATCGGTGCCATCACACAGCGCATCCACGTCCAGTTCCACCGCACCGGCCAGATAGCTGTCCAGCAGAACCGGGCTGTCGCCCGAGACCACCACGGCCTCGTTGATGTAGCGCCGCAGCTGATCCATATCGCGCACGATTTCCATCGCTCGGCCACCCAGAACGTAAGAGGGGCGGATCACCAGCGGGAAGCCGATCTCGTCGGCAATCTCCAACGCTTGCGCGTCGGTCGAGGCGATGCCGTTTTTGGGCTGTTTCAGACCCAGATCATTGACCAGCGCCTGGAACCGCTCACGGTCTTCGGCCAGGTCGATGGCGTCGGGCGTGGTGCCGAGGATCGGGATGCCTTCGGCCTCCAGCGCGTTGGCCAGTTTCAGTGGGGTTTGACCGCCGAACTGCACGATCACACCATGCAGCGTGCCGTTTTCCTGCTCTTTCGTCAGGATTTCCATGACGTGCTCAAAGGTCAGCGGCTCGAAATACAGCCGGTCCGAGGTGTCATAGTCGGTCGAGACTGTCTCGGGGTTGCAGTTGACCATAATGGTCTCATAGCCCGCTTCGGTCAGCGCGAAACAGGCGTGGCAGCAGCAATAGTCAAACTCGATGCCCTGACCGATCCGGTTCGGGCCACCGCCAAGGATGACGACCTTTTTGCGGTCGCTTGGGCGGGCTTCGCATTCGACCTCGCCCATCATCGGGGCTTCGTAGGTCGAGTACATATAGGGCGTCTGCGCCTCGAATTCGGCCGCGCAGGTGTCGATGCGTTTGAAGACAGCATTGACGCCCAAATTGCGGCGAGCGCGGCGGACGTTGTCTTCGTCGCGGCCAGTCAGATTGCCCAGACGCGCATCGGTGAAGCCCAGCATTTTCAGCTTGCGGATGCCATCCTCGGTCACGGGCAGGCCGTCTTTACGGACCTGACGTTCCGCATCGATGATCTCGCGGATGCGGGCCAGGAACCACGGGTCGAACTTGGTGACACCGAAGATTTCGTCGTCACTCAGACCGTGGCGCATGGCTTGCGCGATGGTGCGCAGGCGGTCGGGCGTTTGTTTGCTGATCGCCTTGATCACTGCGGCCTTGTCGGTGGCCTCGTCCCAGACACCGACATTCAGGCCGGGGATTTCGACCTCGTCAAAACCGGTCAGCCCGGATTCCATCGAAGCCAGCGCCTTTTGCATCGATTCGTGGATGGTGCGGCCGATGGACATGGCTTCACCCACCGACTTCATCGCGGTGGTCAGGTAAGGTTCCGAGCCCGGGAATTTCTCGAACGCGAATTTCGGGATCTTGGTGACGACGTAGTCGATGGTCGGCTCGAACGAGGCGGGCGTGACCTTGGTGATGTCGTTGTCCAGCTCGTCCAGCGTGTAGCCCACTGCCAGCTTGGCCGCGATCTTGGCAATCGGGAAACCGGTCGCCTTGGACGCCAGCGCCGAAGAGCGCGACACGCGGGGGTTCATCTCGATCACAACCATGCGACCATCGACCGGGTTGATCGCCCATTGCACGTTCGAGCCGCCAGTTTCCACGCCGATCTCGCGCAGCACGGCAATCGAGTGATTGCGCATGATCTGGTATTCTTTGTCGGTCAGCGTCACGGCTGGGGCCACGGTGATCGAGTCGCCCGTATGTACGCCCATTGGATCGACGTTTTCGATGGAACAGACGATGATGGCGTTGTCGGCAGTGTCGCGCACCACCTCCATCTCGTATTCTTTCCAGCCCAGCAGGCTTTCGTCGATCAGGATCTGACCCACGGGGCTGGCATCCATGCCCGAGCGGCAAATATGGATATAATCCTCGCGGTTATAGGCCACGCCGCCGCCGGTGCCGCCAAGTGTAAAGGCAGGGCGGATGATCGCGGGCAGACCCACCGTTTCCAGGGTTTCCAGCGCCAAGGCGACACCGGCATCCAGGTCTTTCTTGCCGTCTTCGTCCTTGGGGGCGGTCACGATCTCGGCCTTGGGGTTTTCGATGCCCAGCCGGTCCATCGCCTCGCGGAACAGGGCGCGGTCCTCGGCCATTTCGATGGCGTCGCGCTTGGCGCCGATCATCTCGACGCCGAACTTCTCAAGCACGCCCATCTCTTCCAGCGCCAGCGAGGTGTTCAGGCCGGTCTGTCCGCCCATCGTGGGCAGCAGCGCGTCGGGGCGTTCTTTCTCGATGATCTTGGCGACAACCTCGGGCGTGATCGGCTCGATATAGGTGGCATCCGCCAGACCGGGGTCGGTCATGATCGTCGCGGGGTTCGAGTTCACCAGAATGACCCGATAACCTTCCTCGCGCAGCGCCTTGCAGGCCTGAGCGCCGGAATAGTCGAACTCACACGCCTGCCCGATGACAATGGGGCCCGCCCCGATGATCATGATCGACTGGATGTCGGTTCTTCTCGGCATGGCCTTGTTCCTTCGATTGTCCGCGAGTCAGGGCACCGCCCCAGCGCCCAAATTGTCCTGCGTTATAGGGACCGCGCGAAAAGGTGCAAGAGGTATCGGAAACAGGTGCGAAATTGCCGCTTTCCCCTCTTTCCCTTGGCGGCGTATTCTCTATATCGCGCAGCACGGGTTATGAGGATGCACTTGCGTATTCGTTTCGATCAGGGGCCAGCCGGTCCGGGAACCCGGTTCGACCGGCCATCCCACATCATCCGCGCGGACACGGCGGACGAGGTGCCCCAGGCGCTGGCGGCATTGGATGAGGCGCGCGCGGCGGGTGGCTGGCTGGCGGGGTACGCCTGTTACGAGCTTGGTTATGCATTGGAGCCGCGCCTGTTGTCCCGTCTGCCGGGCGACCGGACACTGCCGTTGCTGTGTTTCGGGGTCTATGACCAACCGGATCATAGCGATCTGCCCAAAGCGTCGGGCGGCATTGCCCAGTTCCAGCCGCGCTGGGATGAGACCCGATACAGTCGGGCGTTTCAGGCCGTGCATGATGCCATCGGGGCCGGGGACATTTATCAGGCCAATCTGACCTTCCCAATCGATCTAAAGGTCGAAGGGGACAGCGTGGCGCTTTACGCGGCCCTGACCTCCGGTCAACCCGTGGGCCACGGCGCTTTGATCCAGCAAGAGGGGTTGCCCGATTTGCTCAGCCGCTCGCCCGAGCTGTTCTTCCGCACGGATGAATCCGGGCGCATCGAGACCCGACCGATGAAGGGCACCCAGCCCCGCAGTGAGGATATGGCCGAGGATGCCCGCCGCCGAAACTTCCTGTCCAGCGACGAAAAGAACCGGGCCGAGAATCTGATGATCGTCGATCTGCTGCGCAACGATATCAGCCGCGTGGCCTTGCCCGGATCGGTTCATGTGCCCGAACTGTTCAAGGTCGAAACCTATGCCACCGTGCATCAGATGGTGTCGCTGGTGCGGGCGCAGTTGCAGATCGGGGCCGGGTTGTCCGATATCCTGACCGCTTTGTTCCCCTGCGGGTCCATCACCGGCGCACCCAAGATCCGCGCGATGGAGATCCTGTCCGACCTCGAACCCTGGCCCCGCGACATCTATTGCGGCACGATCGGCTGGGCTGCGCCGGACGGGCGGTCCGAGTTCAACGTTGCCATCCGCACGCTGATGGTGGACGGTGCCGCTGCAACGCTGAATGTCGGCGGTGGGGTGGTCTGGGACAGCACGGCCCCGTCTGAATACGAGGAAGCCCTATGGAAAGCCCGCTTTGCCCACCAGTTGAGCCTGATTTCCGCCTGATTGAAACGCTGGGCTTCAGGCCCGGGCAGGGGTTTGTCCGACAGGACCGGCATCTGAACCGAATGGCGCGCACTGCCAAGACCTTGGACCTGCCCTTCGACCGATCTGCCGCTGTGGCGATGTTGTCCGAAGGGGCCAGTGAGGCCCCCTTGCGCTGTCGTCTGACCATGGATGTTGCGGGTCAGTTCGAATTGACCAGTGCGGCACTGGCCGACAGCCCGCCGATCTGGCGGTTGGGGGTGTCGGAGACCCGGTTAACCTCTGACGACATATGGCTGCGCCACAAAACCACCCGGCGTGATCTCTATGACACCGCCCGCGCTGCGATGCCTAAGGGTGTCGATGAATTATTGTTCCTGAACGAACGGGATGAGCTGTGCGAGGGCTCCATCACCAACCTGTTTATCGAAACGCGCGAAGGGCAACGGCTGACTCCGCCCCTGTCCAGCGGGCTTTTGCCGGGTATCCTGCGCGAAGAATTGCTGGAACAAGAAGAGTTTGCCGAGGCGGCTCTGACCTTGAATGATCTGAAAGAGGCCCAATCTGTTTTCATGGGAAATTCGTTACGCGGCCTGATACCGGTGGAGTTGGTGAACCTGTGAGCAAAGACAGCACGATGGTCGCCCCGCCGGTGGCGGCAGCGCGATTACGGATTGAGTTTGGCCTGTTTTTCATCATTGCCCCGCTGGTGATCGCGGTGCTTTTTCCGCCCAACTGGATGTTCCCGGCGCTGTTTGCCTTTACCGGTTTGGGCATCGTTCTGCTGCACGCAACGCCCGGCTTTCAGTGGGCGGAACTGCGATACGAATGGGCAAACTGGTCATTTCGCGAACTGGCGGTATTCACACTGGTGACTGCTGCATTCTGTACCGCGCTGATCTACCTGACCCGGCCAGATGCGGCCTTTTTTCTGCTGAGAAACCGACCCGAGATGCTGGCCTTCATCTGGATCGGCTATCCGCTTCTGTCCGCCCTGCCGCAAGAGCTATTATTCCGCCCGCTGTTTTCCGCCGCTACCACGCCATCCTGCCGGACGGGCGCAGGGCAGACCTGCTGAATGCGGCCATCTTCGCCTTCGCGCATCTGATGTATTGGAGCTGGATTGTCGCCATCATGACCTTTGTCGGCGGGTTGCTGTTCAGCTGGGCCTATCGCAAGCGCGGCTCGTTCTTTTACGCCGTTCTGCTGCACGCGATTGCAGGGAACATCATCTTTGCCGTGGGTCTGGGCGTTTATTTCTATTCAGGCAATGTGCAAAGGCCGTTTTGACGGCGCGACCTGCCTTGACTTTCCGGGCCTGACAGGGTGTATCGGCGCGACGAATTCTGCGCCCGAAGGGATATGATCCATGCACGCCTATCGCAGCCACACCTGCGCCGCTCTGACCGCCGCCAATGTCGGTGAAACCGTCCGCCTGTCCGGCTGGGTGCATCGGGTCCGCGATCACGGTGGCGTGCTGTTCATCGACCTGCGCGACCATTTCGGCGTGACGCAAGTGCTGTGCGACGGCGACAGCGCGGCCTTTGCCGAACTTGAGAAGGTGCGGTCGGAGTGGTGCATCCGCATCGACGGTACCGTCAAAGCCCGTGACGCGGATCTTGTGAACCCCAAGCTGCCGACAGGCGAGGTCGAAGTCTACGTGCGTGAGCTTGAGGTGCTGGGTGCCGCCGACGAACTGCCGCTGATGGTGTTCGGCGATCAGGAATACCCCGAGGAAACCCGCCTGCGCTATCGCTACCTCGACCTGCGCCGCGAAGCGATGCAGCAGAACATGACCCTGCGCTCGGACGTTGTGGCCTCGATGCGCAAACGCATGTGGGATCAGGGCTTACGCGAGTATCAGACGCCGATCATCACGGCATCCTCGCCCGAAGGCGCACGTGACTTTCTGGTGCCCTCGCGCCTGCATCCGGGCAAGTTCTACGCCCTGCCGCAGGCCCCGCAGCAGTTCAAGCAGCTGATCATGGTGTCGGGCTTTGACAAGTATTTCCAGATTGCACCCTGCTTCCGCGACGAAGACCCGCGCGCCGACCGCTCGCCCACCGATTTCTACCAGCTTGACCTTGAGATGTCGTTTGTCGAGCAGCAGGACGTGTTCGACACCATCCAGCCCGTTCTGACCGGCGTGTTCGAAGAGTTCGGAGGTGGCCGGAAGGTTGACCAAGAGTGGCCGCAGATTTCCTACAAGGACGCGGCCTTGTGGTATGGCACCGACAAACCCGACCTGCGCAATCCTATCAAAATGCAAGTGGTCTCCGACCACTTCCGCGATAGTGGCTTTGCGATTTTCGCGAAGCTGTTGGAGCAGGACGGCACCGAAATCCGCGCCATCCCTGCGCCGACCGGCGGCAGCCGCAAGTTCTGCGACCGCATGAATGCATTCGCCCAGAAAGAGGGTCTGCCCGGCATGGGCTATATCTTCTGGCGCGATCAGGGGCAGGGGATGGAGGCAGCCGGTCCGCTGGCCAAAAACATCGGCCCCGAACGCACCGAGGCAATCCGGCAGCAACTGGGTCTGGGTGTCGGTGATGCGGCGTTCTTCCTGGGCGGAAAGCCGAAAGCCTTTGAAAAGGTCGCAGGCAAGGCCCGCGACGTGATTGGCGAAGACCTTGGCCTCACCGAAAAAGACCGCTTTGCCTTTGCCTGGATCGTGGATTTCCCGATCTATGAACAGGACGAGGAAACCGGCGCGATCGATTTCGAACACAACCCATTCTCGATGCCGCAGGGCGGTATGGAGGCGCTGCAGGGCAATCCGCTGGACGTGCGCGGCTATCAGTACGATCTGGCCTGTAACGGGTATGAGCTGGTCTCGGGTGCGATCCGGAACCACAAGCCCGAGATCATGCTGAAAGCCTTTGAGCTGGCAGGTTACGGCGCGGATGAGGTCAAATCCCGCTTTGGTGCCCTGTACAACGCTTTCCACTATGGCGCGCCGCCGCACGGGGGCTGTGCTGCGGGCATCGACCGGATCGTGATGCTGTTGGCGGACGAGGCCAATATCCGCGAAGTCATGATGTTCCCGATGAACCAGCGCGCCGAAGACCTGATGATGGACGCGCCGTCCGATCCGACTTCGGATCAGTTGATGGAACTTGGTTTGCGGATCATTCCGCAGGATTAAGCCTGTCGCTTGTCTGGTGATGAGCGCACGTATTGCGCGGCGCAAACCGTATGACGACTGAACCGTCCGCTACGCGCGGGCGGTTTGCGTTTGTCACCTGTGTCTAGGGCAGACCGGCAAACGCAACGTCAAGGGATTCAATCAATCCCTTTGCCCAGCTTCTGCCGGTTCACGCGAATGGATCGGGCGCTCTGCCGGGTTTGCCGGTACATCCACCCGAACACCAGGGACGCGGTGATGAAATAGGCGGTGGCCATCTCAGATCGCCTCCCGCTGTTCCAGCCGGTTTTGAACTAGCCCGGCAACCTGCGCGGCCTGAGCGGTGATCGGACTGCCTTGCGCCCGGGAGAGTGATAGTTTTCGGGCCGCGTCCGCCAACACCGTATCGTTGGCCTCACGCGCAACGCCGTGAAGAAACTGGGCAGCATAGTCCAGCATGCGCGGATCGGTCGGCCCTGCCAGAACGTCCGCGATGTGCGCCATATCGTCCTGATAGGCCAGTGGATCGGGGTGAATGACTTCGTCCCGAACGGCGTGCAACCCGCTGGGCCGACGGTCCTCGGGGAGGCGTTCCAGAATGGCTTTTTGAAAATAAGACATGGATTTTAGGGGTTTGGGCAAAAACCCGTCAGCCCCGGCCCCAAGGGCAGCAGACTCGGTGCATGTATCACCGGACATCGCCAGAATGACACTGATCCTGGGCGAGGCCTGTGTCAGTTCAGCAATCAGATCGGCCCCGGACCCGTCCGGCAGACCCATATCCACAAGAATGACCGAGGGGCGATAGATCTGAAGGTGACGCCGCGCGGATTTCAGGCAATCGGCACGTCGGATCCTTGCCCCGCTGTGCAGGCACATCAGGCGGATCGCGTCGCAGGCATAGCGGCTGTCCTCGACAACCAGAATGGTCTGTCCCAGCAAAGGCCGCGTCGCTGTGGGCGTAGCGATAGTTGTGGCGAAAGGAACCGAATCGTCCATGTCAGATCTCCTATCCAGCAGATGCCTCACGCTAGGAACTTCTGGCTAACACAGGGTTAACGGGCGATTTGGCGCACTTGTCCTTTGCCGGAACTGCCCCCATAACCCACTCAACGTAGGACAGAGGAGTTTACTATGATCGGACGACTAAACCACGTCGCCATCGCCGTTCCGGATCTTGAGGCCGCATCCGAGCAGTATCGCAGCGCGCTGGGCGCCAAAGTGGGCGCGCCGCAGGACGAACCGGATCATGGTGTGACGGTGGTGTTCATCGAACTGCCCAACACGAAGATCGAGCTTCTGTACCCGCTGGGCGATGACAGCCCGATCAATGGCTTTCTTGAGAAAAACCCGGCCGGTGGCATCCACCATGTGTGCTATGAAGTCGAAGACATCATCGCGGCCCGCGACCACCTGAAGGAAAGTGGTGCACGTGTGCTGGGTAGCGGAGAACCCAAGATCGGCGCGCATGGCAAGCCCGTTCTGTTCCTGCACCCCAAGGATTTCAACGGCTGCCTCGTCGAACTGGAACAGGTGTAACGCCACAAGCTCGGAGGGCCCGAAATGACCATCACTGCCGCATTGGTGCTGTTTGCAGTCATCTGGTTTCTGACCCTGCTGATCGTTCTGCCCATTCGCATCAAGACGCAGGGCGATCTGGGCGAGATCGTTCCGGGCACCCATGCGGGTGCGCCGGAGGTGCATCACATGAAGAAGAAGATGTGGATCACCACGGGCATTTCGATCGTTTTATGGGCCATCATCGCCGGGATTATCCTGTCCGGGGTGATCTCGGTTCGGGATTTCGACTGGTTGAACCAGCTTGAGCCGCGCTGAGCCGTGTCAGGCCGCGCGGCCTGACACATTGTGATAAATATGGGTGAAGGTGGCGACACCGATAATCGGGATCACCAGATTTACCAGCGGAACTGAAAGCGGGATCGCCATCAGCGTCCCGGCAAGCCAGATAGTTGCCGTGTGTTTCGCACGCAGCTGGCGCGCACGCTCACGCCCCAACCTGCGCATCGCGGCCAGCGTGAAATATTCCCGGCCCAGCAGAAACCCGTTCATGCCCCAGAATATAAACAGAGCAAGGGGCGTGAAGATCGCATACAGGATCAGCGCCAGCAGGTTTGCCACGATCAGAACGCCCATAAAGCTGAGACCATCCTGAATGGACTCGCCAAGCGGGATTTTTGGGGCCGGGGGCAGGTGCGCGTAGTTTTTGTCTTCGACCGCCTGCGCGACCTCTTCCAAAAAGATCGACGTGATGGCCGAGGCGACGGGCACCATCAGGAACACCGGCAACACCAGAACCAGCAGGATGCCGGAATAGTTCAGCACATCGTTCAGCCACGACACGGTGCCAACAAAGGGCAGTGAAATCTCGTCACCGGACAGCGCATTGATGAACCAGATCGCGGCAGCACAGGCGAGGATCAGCAACAGGATCGTCAGACCTATGCCGCGAAACAGGACTGAGCGGAACTTGGGGTCTCCGATCTGACCAAGGGCCGCGAAGAACGCGTTCAGGATGATCATTCCGTGAGCCATTCAGTCAGGGCGGCAACGTCCGGCCGGGGGCGTTCTGGCGGGGCGGTCCCTTCGGTTGCGATATGGATCACGCCGGCCAGTCGTTCGTTTTCGGCCAACCCAAAAGCGGATTTGCAGAAATCCCGGTCATGCGATTGCCAGCCAGACAGCCAGTTCGCGCCCCATCCGGCGGCGAGGGCCGCGTTCAGCAGGGCCAGACAGACGGCACCGGCAGAGTAGGTTTGTTCAATCGCCGGGATCTTTTCCGACGGTTTCTGAACCTCGATCACGGCCACAGCCAGATGTCCCATGTCGAACTGGCTGCGGGCCTTGGCAATGTCTTCCGGCGATTTGTTCAGCGCCTTGCCACAGACTTCGGTCAGGTCAGCAAGACGCGCCATCGCGCCCTTTTCGATCGCGATAAACCGCCAGGGTTCCAGTTTGCCATGATCCGGGCTGCGGGCGGCGGCGGTCAGCAAAGGCAAAAGCTCGTCCCGTGTCGGGGCCGGAGCAATCAGTGTTTTGGCCGGTCTGGACCGGCGCGACTGTAAAAACTCCAGGGCGGCAGGGTTTTTCAGGGACATATGTTAACTTCCTTTACATCAGCCATCTGTATCTTGGGCGGTACGGCTGGCGATTCAAGGGCGGGCCGTTGGATTTTGGGGATCATTTTCATTCCGGTACGCCGGGTGCAAGCGGAATGACGCTGGATGGGGGGCTTGGCGACTTACGAAAACTCAATAAACCATTGGTCACGGATTTTGGACTCCGCGTCGCTTGGCCAGAACCGCCATAGCTCGAACCCTACGAGCCCTGATCCTGCGTTTCGCGAATCTGATAGACACCTTCTGGCAAATCCAGCGCCGCAGCCAGATCGCGGACCTGTTCGGGCGACAGGGTGATCTTCTGAATCTGATCCGTACGGGGGTCCATTTGTTCCAGCGTCACACACTCGGCGAAGCTGTTGATCACCACATCCTCTTGCAAAGGCTTGGGGCCTTCATCCACGAGGGTAATGACTGTCGAGTCGAATTCATGCTCAATCGAAAACATGGGGCCAGAGTGCAGGTCACCGCCCGCCAATGCAACCCGTCACTGGCCGAAACCGCGGTGGTACTGCCCGGTTGGTCCGGCTATGTTGGGAACAACGCCTGATCGGCTAATAGGACCCTTGATGCGCCTTCTCCTTTTTCTGGTTTTTTCCCTGCTTCTGTCGGCCTGTGCAACGGACAGGCTGCGCGTGATTCCCGCAGAAGTCTGGCGTGGGCTCTCGGCGGAAGAAGCCGCCAGCGCCGCGGCGTTTCGCGAAGTCAGCCACGATATTGGTCGTGAGGCGCGCGCCCAGTGCCTGAGATCTTCCAAACCGCAAAGCTGCGATTTCAGAATTCTGGTCGATCTGAACCCGACCGCGCCCGCAAATGCTTTTCAGACTCTGGATGACAAGAAACAGCCCGCGATCATCTTCACCCGATCCATGATCCGCTCGACCCGGAATGCGGATGAATTGGCCTTTGTGATGGGGCACGAGGCGGCGCATCACGTTTTGGATCACATCGGACGGCAAAGCGAAAACGCCCGTGTTGGCGCAGCCAAGTTCGGAGAGGCCGAGCGGCAGCGTGGCAAAAGCGATGCCGCCGTTGAAAAGGCACAGAAGATAGGGGCAAAGGTGGCCGTTCAGGCCTATGCGAAAGACTTTGAGCTTGAGGCGGATCAGTTGGGAACACTCATCACCTATAATGCCGGATACAACCCGCTGATCGGGGCGAAGTATTTTGCCCGCATTCCCGATCCGGGTGACCAGTTCCTGGGATCGCACCCACCCAATGCGCAACGGGTCGACATTGTACAGCAAACCGCGCGAAAGCTGGGTGTCACAGAATGACTGAACTGGTGCAGCTGGGCGTGATTCTGACCGATCGCGGATCGAAATACGCGGTGTCCGGCGCAACTGTGACATCGCGGGATCAGATTGACGCGGTGCTTGCCAAGCTGAAGACGGACAAAGCCTATGCAAAGGCCACGCACAACACCTGGGCGGCGACGTTGCCAACCGGGGCGCTCAAGGCCGACGATGGAGAAAGCGGGGCGGGCATGGTCATTCTGCGCATGATGGAGCGTGAGGGGTTAGAGAACCACGTCATCATCGTTACGCGCTGGTATGGCGGCAAAAAGCTGGGCGGGGACCGTTTTCGCCGCGTTCAGGACGCAACGCGTGCTTATCTCGACCAAATTGGGGCCTCTGCTTGACCTGAATCAAGGATTCCCCTTGTCCAGCAACTACGCTCTGACCAAAGCGCGACAGGGAAAGGACAGGACATGCCCAGCCGAGAGACTTTGCGATTGCACGCCGGTTTGGTCGATGACATGGCGCGGATGCTGGATATCGATCTGCAGGAATCCGCCATCGAGGGTGCCGTATCAATCGACCAGATTTCAGACGCCGTGGTCAGGTGCACAGATTGCCCGAACCCCGGACATTGCCAATCCCTGTTGAAAGAAGCGTCTGCGCTAAGCCGCGCCCCGAAATACTGCCGCAACTACACTTTGCTGGAAAAACTCAGACCGTAAATGCGAGGGGCCTATGCCACGTCTCGGAGAAATCATGACCCATATGCGTCTGGTTCTGCGAATGGGTCAGGCGACGGGCACGGATATCGTTGCAGCGCATCACGCCTGCCACCTGAGCCAGGAAGACTGGGCCGAGATGGTGCAGTTCTGTCGTGGCTGCGCATGGGCAAAGGACTGCCCCGAATGGCTGGATCAGCATCAGGCTATCGCAAATGCGCCTGAAACCTGCCCGAATCGGGCGCGATTCGCGGCGTTGAAATCCGCTTAGGTCGGGGGCGCGTGATGCCACAGGTCGCCCTTGGAGAGATCGAAAAGCACTTTTGGCTGACGCGTTCAGTGGCCCGTTGCCTGGGTATTTCGCTGACCGAGGCAATGGCCGAGGGGCAACTTTCCGCCGAAGGCTATGCCGAACTGGTCACACGATGCCGGGCGTCAAATTGCTGTGGGCAATGTGCGATCTGGTTGTCCCAGCAACAACAACTTGCCGATGCTGCCCCCGAGTTTTGCGCCAATGCCCAAGCCTTGAACCGGCTTCGCCGCCCGTCAAATTCGCGCGTGTGATCCGTCGCATAACGGCGCCTTGCCGGTGTGCTTGCAACAGCAGAAGAACACTTTTTTGCTTGCTTCAGCCGTGTATTTTAAGGGTTCAAAGTCGGTGCCTTTATGCGATCCATCACAAAACGGCTGTTTCTTGGATCGGCCACAAGCGCACCAGAAATAACTCTTTCCTTCGACAACTTCGACCGCCATGGGCTCTTTCTGGGCGATGATCGGGGCGTCGGACATGTGGCTTCTCCGTTCTTGGCTGATGTCAGGTCACGAGTTTAGGGCAATGCGCCAAAAAAGGTAGCGCGCGTCGCTGACGGTGCTGCGATCCAGGGCGTCCCAAGCATGGTTTCGCCTTCGTTCACAAGGATGTGATCGATTCTGTTGCCAGATTGCCGATCAACCCGTATCCTGAACCCGGCCCCGAAAAACTGGGCAATATCAGAAAAGTAATAGAGGATTGACGGACATGAAAATCAAACTCGCTGCTGTTGGAGCCTTTGCGCTGATCCTGACTGCCTGCGCGCAGCCGGAACCCACCCCTGTTTATATTTCGCCCAGCTATGACAAAGCCGGTACCCCAAGCTGTGCCGCCGGGTATGAACTGGCGACCACCGAAGCAGGCGAGACTGTCTGTAACCCGGTTGCGGGATAAACCCTTTGCAGGCGGTCCCGATTTGGGACCGCCTGCCCAAGATTTGAGAATGTGATGCCGCCCTAGGGGCGGTTTTTTTTGATTGCCGGACGCGTTGCTGCGAACCATTACATATAGGTCGGGCGTTTAGTGTTTTCTAAAGCGAAACCCGTGCCTGTATTTGAAGGCGTGATGCCTGTGCCCGCGGAAGGATCGATGCGGCTGGTACCTGTAAACCTTGCGTTTGTGACCCGCGTGGACATGCGGTTTGTGCGCCCTTTTGCGGTGTTTCTTGATGTGATGCCCGGATTTGGGCGCAAAATAGGGGCGGTGATGCGGGTGAACACCCCGGACATGGAAATTGAATTTCTTGCCGCCGACATAGACGATTTCAGCCGACGACCGGCCAAAACCCTCAGCGATAGCGGGGGTCGAAAGCATCATGGCCGACAGGGCGACCACCATGCTGCGTTTGGCAAAATGAGTTACTCGAAACATGAAAACCTCCGTTTGGCTTCATGTTCAAGGTGAGAGCGGGGGCGCCTGTTCTCCAATAAACTCGGGTCACGCTTTACCGATGGGCCGTGTTCCGACACGGCCCGAAGCGGTCAGGCAAGCTGTCCCCAGAGGTCGTAATCACCAGCCTCGTCCACGGTGACCGAGACGATATCGCCGGGTTTAAGCCCCTCGAATCCTTCGTCAATGAACAGGTTTCCGTCGATCTCGGGCGCGTCTGCCTTGGTGCGGCAGGTGGCGGCCTCATCGTCAATTTCGTCAACAATGACGTCAATCGTCTGTCCGACTTTGGCCTGCAGCTTCGCCTCGGAAATTGCCTGCGCCTTTTCCATGAAGCGATCCCAACGCTCTTGCTTGACCTCGGCGGGCACATGATCCGGCAGATCGTTCGAGCGTGCGCCATCGACGTTTTCGTACTGAAAACACCCGACGCGATCCAGTTGCGCCTCGTCCATCCAGTCCAGCAAGGTCTGGAATTCGGCCTCGGTCTCACCCGGATAACCCACGATGAAGGTCGACCGCAGGGTGATGTCCGGGCACACCGCGCGCCAGGCGCGGATTTCATCCAATGTTTTGGCGGCAGCGGCTGGCCGAGCCATGCGTTTCAGAACGTCCGGGTGCGCGTGCTGGAAGGGGATGTCGAGATAGGGCAGAATGTTGCACCCGGAATCCGCCATCAACGGGATCAGATCGCGCACATGCGGGTAGGGGTAGACATAGTGCAGGCGCACCCAGGCCTCCAACTGCCCCAACTCGCGCGCCAGATCGGTGATGTGGCTGCGCACCTTGCGGTCTTTCCACGGGTTCACATCGTATTTCCGGTCAAGCCCATAGGCCGAGGTATCCTGCGAAATCACCAGCAACTCGCGCACGCCGTTATCGACCAGCCTTTCGGCCTCGCGCAGAACTGCATGGGCCGGACGGCTGGCCAGTTTCCCGCGCATATCGGGAATGATGCAGAACTTGCACTTGTGGTTACAGCCTTCCGAGATTTTCAGGTAGCTGTAGTGGCGCGGGGTCAGTTGAACGCTGCTGGCGGGCAGCAGATCGACAAACGGGTCCGGGTCCGGTGGCACCGCTGTGTGCACCGCATCCAAGACCTGTTCGTATTGGTGTGGCCCGGTCACCGCCATGATGCGGGGGTGGTGTTCACGGATGTAGTCGGGCTCGGCCCCCAGACAGCCGGTCACGATCACCTTGCCGTTTTCAACCAGAGCTTCACCAATTGCATCCAGCGACTCGGCCTTGGCGCTGTCCAGAAACCCGCAGGTGTTCACGATTACGGCATCGGCCCCGGAATAGTCGGGCGAAATGCCGTAACCTTCTGCCCGCAGGCGAGTCAGGATACGCTCACTATCGACCAAAGCTTTCGGGCAGCCCAGCGAGACCATGCCGATGGTCGGCTGGTTTGCACGGGACGTCTCGGGCATCCGGGCGGCGGGCGCCAGGTCGGGGCGGAGATTTGGCGGGTTCGTGGTCATGGCGCGGCATATAGTGGGGAACGCTTCCCCTTGCAAATGTCACGGTGCGTTTGGATGATGATTTCAATCAAGCCAAAAAGGCGGAGAGCAGATAGATGAAATGGCTGATACGCATTCTGTTCATTGTTGTGGCCGTGGTCGGGCTGGTCATTGGGGCGTTGCTGCTGATGCCCGGGGACAAGCTGGCCGCGATCCTGTCTGAGCAGGTCAAGGCCAACACGGGGCGCGAGCTGACGCTGTCGGGGGACGTCAACCTGTCCTTCTGGCCGGTTTTGGGCATGGAAACCGGGCCCGTAACATTCGGCAACGCGCCATGGGCCGGGCCTGATCCGATGCTAAGCGCGGACAGTCTGGCTGTTGGTGTGGATGCTGCCGCAATGCTGGCGGGCGATCTGAAGATCAAGCGGGTCTTTGCGCAAAACCCGGTTCTGCGGTTGGAATTGTCAGAGGGTCGCGGAAACTGGGTCATGGGCGCGGCTGAGACCACGCCGTCAGCGGGCGCTACAGGCGGCGCGCCCTCGGGCGAAACCGGTGCCGTGACGCTGGAGCGGTTGGAACTGATGGATGCGCGGCTGATCTACGTCGAAAACGGCGTAACGCAGATGGATTTTGCGGGTGTGACCCTGTCCGCCAGTTGGCCGGACGTATCCGCGCCCATGGTGATGCAGGCCAGTATGGCAGTGCCGGGCGGTGCGGTGCAGGTGGACCTGAAACTGCCCGATTTGCCCGCCTTTTCGTCGGGCGCTGTGACGCCGCTGGATGTGGCGCTGACCGCCCCGGGCGGAGAGATCGGGTTCAACGGCAATGTCAATCTGTCCGGCGAGATGGATGGCAAGATGCAGATCATCACGCAAAGCACGGAAATGATGTTGACCGCGTTTGGGCAAGGCGGTGTGGCGGTTCCCCACGGTTTGGGCCGGACGGCAAATATCTCGGGGCAGATGACCTATACCAAGGATGGCCGTGTGTCCCTGCGCAAAATGGTGGCGCAGCTTGATGACAATCGGCTGGCCGGAGAGGCCGACATCACCATCGCCGATCCCCCTCAGATCGTGGCGCGCCTGAATACCGATGCGCTGGACCTGTCGCGCGTGACCGATGCCGAGCCCGGATCGGGGGGCGGGACAGGGGCCGCGTCATCTGCGGCGGACGGGTGGTCCAAGGCACCGATTGATGCGTCGCCGCTGTCATTGGCCAACGGCAAAATCCGCCTGACGGCCAAGTCTATTGCCGTTCCGGGGATGCAATTCGGGGCCTCTGACCTGACGCTTGGTCTGGATCGTTCGCGTGCGGTGCTGGAAATGCACCCGGCAACGCTGTTCTCCGGCCAGCTCAACGGTCAGGTGGTTGCGAATAACCGCAACGGATTGTCGGTGGGCGGCGATCTGAAAGCCAGCGGCATCAACCTGAAGCAGGCGTTATCGACACTTGCAGATGTAGACCGTCTGTCCGGCACCGCATCCGGCGCGTTTCAGTTTCTTGGCGTCGGGCAGAGTGAAGACCAGATCATGCGCTCGCTCAGCGGCAAGGGGAATGTGGATGTCGGGTCCGGGGTGATTTCGGGCTTCGATCTGGATCGGCTGATGGGCCGGGGAACCGGGTCGGGCGGTACGACGGTGTTTGACAGCCTGACCGCAAGCTTCTCGATCGACAAAGGCGTGCTGACCAACTCTGACCTGCTGATGTCCCTGAAAAACTTCCGCGCCGATGGTGAGGGCAAGGTCAATCTGGGTGCGCGTACGTTGGACTATCTGTTCACGCCAACCGCGCTACGGGCGAATGCGGGGCAGGGAATTTCGGTGCCCGTGCGCATCCATGGTCCGTGGAGCAGCCCGTCGATCACGCCTGACCTGACCAAAGTCATCGAGGCGGCGGCGGAAGGCAAAGTCAAAGAGCTTGAGGATGACGCCAAGCAGAAGGTGCTGGACAAGGTCGGCAATGAGTTGGACACGACCATAACCGACAGCGATCAAATCGAAGACGCGCTGAAGAAAAAGCTTGAGGATGAGGCGAAGAAGGGTCTGCTGAAACTGTTTGGCGGCGATTGATGAAAGGGGCGTCCAGCGACGCCCCCTGGTTCAAATCGTCTGGTCGTAATCGCCAACACTCGGTTCGGTGCGGATAACGGCGTCGATATCGGCAAAGATCGCACGCATTTCCGCCTCGCTTTCACTGCTTTCGCACACCACCACAAGGTTCGGCGTGTTCGAGGAGGCGCGCACCAGACCCCAGCTGCCATTGTCCAGAATGACCCGCGCGCCATTGACAGTGACCACCTCTTTGATGGCGCGACCGGCAAAGCTTTCTCCTGCGTCCGCCTTGGCCACCAGTTTGTCGACCAGTCGCTGGAGGATATCGTATTTCTCGGTATCAGCCGCGTAGGGCGACATGGTCGGGGTGGACCAGGTCTTAGGCAGGGCCTTACGCAGATCGGACATGCTTTGACCGGGGTTGCGGTCCATCAGCTTGCAAATCTCAACCGCGACCCGCATCCCGCAGTCATAGCCACGCCCGACCGGCTCGGCCAGGAAGTAGTGGCCCGATTTCTCGAACCCGGCCAGCGCGCCGATTTCCTTCACGCGCCGCTTCATGTGGCTGTGACCGGTTTTCCAATAGTCCGCTTTGACGCCGAGGGCTTGCAGTTCAGGGTCGCTGGCGAACAGACCGGTTGATTTGACATCTGCCACAAAGGTCGAGCCCGGGTGCAGCTTGGCCAGATCGCGGGCCATGATGACGCCAACCTTGTCGGCGAAAATCTCCTCGCCCTCATCATCGACCACACCGCAGCGGTCGCCATCCCCATCAAACCCAAGCGCCAGATCCGCGCCGCTGGATTTCACACTGTCCGACATGTCGTGCAGCATTTCCATGGCTTCGGGGTTGGGGTTGTAGTTGGGGAAAGTGTAATCCAGACGATTGTGGCTGGGTACGACTTCAACCCCGATCCGTTCGAAAATCTCGGGGGCAAAGGCCGAGGCGGTACCGTTCCCCGTGGCGCAGACCACTTTCAACGGACGGGACATTTTGAAATCCCCGACCAGATCGTCGATATAGGCCTCTTTCACGCCATCGACGAATTCATAGGACCCGCCTTGATGCGGCTGGCCTTCGCCGTTCAGGACGATATCGCGCAGTTCGGACATCTCGTCCGGGCCGTGAGTCAGCGGACGCTCAAAGCCCATTTTCACTCCGGTCCAGCCATTTGGATTATGGCTGGCCGTCACCATCGCCACGGCGGGAACGTTCAGATGAAACTGCGCGAAATAGGCCATCGGGCTAAGCGCGGGGCCGATATCCTTGACCTGAATCCCGGCCTGCATCAGCCCCAGGATCAGGGCGTTCTTGATCGACAGGGAATAGTCGCGATAGTCGTTGCCCACTGCGATGACCGGGTCAATCCCGCGCCGCCGCATCTGAGTGCCCAAACCCAGACCAAGTGCGGTCATGCCGGGCAGGTTGATCTCGTCAGGGTACTTCCAGCGTGCATCATATTCGCGAAAGCCCGTGGGCTTGATCATCGCGTCACGCAAAAAGCTCCAGGTGTTTGGCGTCACCTCGGGGAATGGTTTGGTCATAACAAGTCTCAATCGTTAAATCTGAATAGGATTCGCTTTCGCAAGCGCATCAAAACGCATCAATGTGTCAACAAGTTGGGGCATCTGGTCCAAGTAAATCATGTTCGGGCCGTCGCACGGTGCATTGTCTGGGTCCTGATGCGTTTCCATGAAGACCGCAGCCGACCCAACGGCAACCGCAGCGCGTGCCATGACCGGTGCGAATTCGCGCTGGCCACCCGACGATCCACCTTGCCCGCCCGGCTGCTGTACGGAATGCGTGGCATCCATAACGACAGGATACCCCGTCTGCGCCATCTGTGGCAGAGACCGCATATCCGCAACGAGGGTGTTATAGCCAAAAGACGTCCCGCGTTCGGTTAGCAAGATGTTCTGATTACCCGTGCTTTCGATTTTCGAGATGATGTTCGGCATTTCCCAAGGCGCGAGAAACTGACCTTTTTTGACGTTGATGACGGCCCCTGTATTGCCTGCTGCCAACAGCATATCCGTCTGACGGCACAGGAAAGCGGGGATTTGCAGTACATCAACAGCCTCAGCCGCAATGGCGCATTGGGCCTCGGTATGCACGTCGGTCAGAACTGGAACGCCTATGGTCTTGCGAATATCGTCCA
The DNA here is from genome assembly GCF_056531805.1 of Ruegeria sp. K5. Taxonomy (NCBI): domain Bacteria; kingdom Pseudomonadati; phylum Pseudomonadota; class Alphaproteobacteria; order Rhodobacterales; family Roseobacteraceae; genus Ruegeria; species Ruegeria sp. K5. The sequence continues at coordinate 243,274 of NZ_JBQFML010000005.1, forward strand.
GAACCTTGAGCCCCGCATCGATTCCCATGCCGCGTTTACCGGACAGAGAGGTGCGGTTGGCCTTGTCATACGAGGCTTTGAATACATACTGCGCGCCCGCAGCATCGCAGGCTTCTTTCATGGTGCCCGCAATCATCTGGGCGTGGTCCGCTGTCTCAAGCTGGCAGGGGCCGGCAATAATGGTCAGCGGAAGATCGTTGCCGACGGTAATGTCGGAGATTTTTACATGTTTCATGGGTCTTATGAGGATACCTGTTCACGAAGGACCGACGCGGTAAGCGAGATCATCAGGTAGATACCAGCAAACAACAGGAAAGCCAAAATCGTATTTTCGAACTTGCGCGGATAGGACGGATCCTGGCTGGGAACCGGGTTCACCGAGACGGTCAGATACCGCACCTGCCTGTTGGCCTCGGTGCGCGTGGTTTCCATGTATTGCATAGCGTTTTGCAGCATCATGTCCCGCGCGACCAGATCGGCCTGCGCCATCTGAATCCGCACGCTCAACCGCGCCAGCGAGTTTTCGCCTGCCGAAACATCCAGCATCTCGGCATTCAGGTTGTCCAGCACCACTTCCAGCCGTGCGATATCGGCTGTGACCCCGTCGACCTTGGCCTTGTTGGGCCGCAGATTGTCAAGAAGGGCCGCCAGTTCCAGGTTTTTGTCCTGCAACAGAATTTCGATTTCGTTGATCCGCCCGCGTAGCCCGGCGATCACATTTTCGGGGTCCAGAATCGCGCCCTGAAGCTGCAACTCGATCAGGTCTTCCTGCGCCTGACGGCGCGCCTGTTGCGCGGATTCAAAGCTTTCCAGCGCGTCACGCATCTGGTCGTCGCGCTTTTCACCGGACAGTTTGTTCACCCGACCTTCGGCGTAAGAGATCAAGCGATCGGAAAACTCGGCCGAGGTTTGCGGGTCAGGGGCAATCACCTCCATCCGGATGATCCCGTCCGTGGGGTCATAGCCGATCGTGACGATGCGGCTGTATAGCTTATAGGCTTCCTCAAGCGTGGCGTCGGCTGCCAGCCTTTGGATCGGATCAATCCAATCCTGTTGAAAGACTTCGGTAAAGCTTGCGTCATTGTCCAGCAGCAGCAACGCCTCTTTCGATTCCAGAAAATCCTGAACCGAGACCGAATCCTGTGCCGTGGCAAATTGCGTACCGGACAGCAGGCCACCGACGGCCCCACCCGCACTATCTGCCTGCAGGATCGAGAAGGACGAATTGCTGGCATACATCGGGGTCGCGATTCGATAGAAATAGAACCCCACAACAAAGGTGGGCAGCAGTACAAACGCTGCCAGCCGTGCGAACAGCGCAAACAGCTTGACGCGCCGCCTGCGCGCGATGTCCTTCTGGATTTGACCGATTTCAAGGTTTCGGCGTTCTGCCGGACTCATCTCGGGGCCCGGCGGGCTGAATTCCTTGTGCTGCACGGTTTGCGGCAGCTGTATCCTGACCTTGTCCTTGGGCTTTTTCGACGTTGTGCTGCCTTGGGAGGTTTTGGCGGCGGCAAGGTCCAGCAGGTTTGTCCGCTCGAACGGGTCGATCCCCTTTTTCCGCAACAGACGAACGGCATCATAATCGGACGAGGCCGCAAGCCCGTGTTTCTGCGCCAGCCGACGGGCAATGCGTAGCTGCCGACCGGTCAGCCCCTCACGCTTGATGTCATCCAGTTCGGTTCCGGGCTGCGGGGCGTTTGCGGCAGATGGTCCTTCGGTCGCGCTGCGAATGCGCGAGATCGCATCTGCGCGCGCCTCGGCCGAGCCTTCGACCGGCTGCTTGCGGCGCAAGTTGTATTTTCTAACCTTGGGTTTCGTAGTCATATAACTGTTTTGCCTCTTCCAAGGTTTCAAACATGTAAAGCTGCCCGTCCAAAAGAACCGCGGCTTGCTGTGCAAATTTTTCCAGCGTCGATGGACTGTGCGACACGATCACAAGGGTCGTCGTGCGCAGCCTTTCCCGCAGGATGTCACCGGCCTTCTTGTTGAATTCAACATCCGTGGACGAGGGCATCCCCTCATCAATCAGGTACATGTCGAAATCCAGCGCCAGCATCAGCGAGAAGGTGAAACGTGAGCGCATGCCGGAAGAATAGGTCGACAGGGGCTGGTTGAAATATTCGCCCAGATTGCACAGCCAGCTGCAATACGCCTCGACATAGTCAGGATCCATGCCGTAGATTTTTGCGATATAGCGCGCGTTTTCCAGCGCGGACATCTTGCTGGAAACGCCACCTGTGAAACCCATCGGGAAAGACACCCGGCAATCGCGGCGAATGACGCCTTCATCCGGTTTTTCCAGCCCGGCCATCATATTGATAAGCGTGGTTTTTCCCGTGCCATTGGGCGCAAGAATGCCAAGCGATGTACCCAGTTCGACCCGGAACGAGACCCTGTCCAGGATCACCTTGCGGCGCGTCCCGGTCCAAAAGGATTTGCTGACATTCTCGAACTCAAGCATAGGTGGCCTGCTGCTCAATCCAGTTTTCGTGTCGCTCTTGTCGGGCGATGAGGGAGAGTGTTCCCTATCGGCCCATGTTGGCTACATTATGTCGAATTATGAAACAAATCATCAATATGCGCCAGCGGCAGGAAGGCTTACGTAACATTCCATGACCAGCCTGATGGAGGATATTCAGTCGTGTCGCCTGTGCGCCGATCAGTTCGCGCAGACGGCGACAGCGCATGTGCCGCGCCCTGTGGTCTGGTTTCAGCCGGGCACTCCGATTCTTGTCGCGGGGCAGGCGCCGGGTGCGCGGGTTCATGCCTCGGGGCGGCCGTTTACCGATCCATCCGGGGATCGCCTGCGCGACTGGCTGGGGATTGATGAGACCGTGTTCTACGACCGGGCCAGGCTGTCCATCGTGCCCATGGCCTTTTGCTTTCCGGGTTATGACGAAAAGAACGCGGACCTGCCGCCGCCGGCCCTTTGCCGGAAGACCTGGCATGATCGCGTCATGCAGGCCCTGGGGCAGGTGCCGTTGACCGTTCTGGTCGGCGGTCACGCGCATAAATACCACCTTGGTGTTCGCAGTTCGGTCACCGAGACGGTCAAAGACTGGAAAACCCACGCCCCGCGCGTCTTTGCCTTGCCTCATCCGTCGTGGCGCAATACGGCATGGCTGAAGAAAAACCCGTGGTTCGAGGCCGACCTGCTGCCGGTTCTGCGCGCGCGGGTGCAAGAGGTGTTGAATGACTGAGACAACCGCGCTGGATACAGCCCATGCCGCAATGCAGGCCGCCCCGCAGGACGACACCGCCCGGCTGAGGTTTTTCGAACGTCTGGCGGATAGTGAGCTGTTCCTGATGCTGACCGAAGAAGCACAGGGCGAGAACATCTCACCGGAAGTGTTCGACGTCGCAGATGGGCAGTTCGTCCTGGCCTTTGATCGCGAGGACCGGCTGGCGCAGTTTGCGAGCCGTCCGGTGCCCTATGTGGCGCTGTCCGGTCGGGTGCTGTCATCCATGCTTGCGGGGCAGGGGATTGGTTTGGGTCTGAACCTCGAAGTTGCACCTTCATCGATGCTGATCCCGTCCGAGGCTCTGGGGTGGTTGGCGACAACCCTTCAACACGCCCCCGAAGAAGTACACGAGAAGCTGGCCGAGTTTCTGCCACCTGCGGGCCTGCCCGATATGCTGTTGACCGCGCTGGACGCCAAGCTGGTCACCGCCGGGGGGCTGGCACAGGCGGCCTATCTGGTGGCGACTAGATCGCAAAGCGGTGTGTCAGGTCACCTGCTGGGATTTGTCGGGGCGGCCGAAGGCGCAGAACCTGCGCTGGCCAAGGCCGCGTCCGAGGCGCTGACCTTTTCGGGAATCGAGGCCGGGGCGATGGATGTGGGCTTTTTTGCCATGGACGACGTGGCGGCAGGATTGCTGGCCAAAACCGGGCTGAGGTTCGATCTGCCGCAGCCCGAGATGCCCGAGACTGTCCGGCCCATACCGGGTAGCGACCCGGCCAAACCCCCGATCCTGAAATAGGCCCCGCCCAAATGAAAAACGCGGCGCAAGCCAGCGCCGCGTCGCCTTTTTTGGCCGGTTATTCGGCAGCTGGTTCCAGCTTGTCCTGCGTGCGGGTCTCGAAATCGCTGGCCTCGTGCCGTTCATGAAGCTGCATATGCGGCTCGCCAAACGGGCGGTTGACCATGCGTCCCCGCAGCACAGCCGGGCGTTCGTCGATGGCCTTGGCCCAGCGCATGACATTCTTATAGGATTCGACATCCAGAAACTCGGCGGCGTCGTACAGACGACCCAGCACAAGCTGACCGTACCAGGGCCAAATCGCCATATCGGCAATCGAATAATCCTCACCCGCGATAAAGGTTTTCCCGGCCAACTCCCGATCCAGAACGTCCAACTGACGCTTCGCCTCCATGGCAAAGCGGTTGATCGGATATTCCCATTTTTCAGGTGCATAGGCGTAGAAATGACCGAATCCGCCGCCCAGATAGGGTGCGCTGCCCATCTGCCAGAAGACCCAGTTCATCACCTCGGTCCGCTCGGGGCCTGATTTGGGCAGGAAAGCGTCAAATTTCTCGGCCAGATGGAACAGGATCGAGGCGCTTTCGAATACGCGCACAGGCTCATCACCTGATCGGTCCCACAGCGCAGGAATTTTCGAGTTCGGATTGGCACCGACAAAGCCGGAACTGAACTGGTCGCCTTCGCCGATATTGACCAGCCAGGCATTGTATTCAGCCTCTTCATGGCCCAGGGCCAACAGCTCTTCCAGCATGATCGTGACCTTGACGCCATTGGGCGTGGCCAGCGAATACAGCTGCAGGGGATGGCGACCTACGGGCAGATCCTTGTCGTGGGTGGCACCTGCAATCGGCCGGTTGATATTGGCAAACCGCCCGCCGCTTTCGCTGTCCCAGGTCCAGACTTTCGGAGGGGTGTAAGTGGATTGATCGCTCATCTCGTGCCTTTCTGTCCAATGCCGGGGGTCCGCGCACCCAATCGTCTAACAGCTAATGTTGCAGTATCCAGAGTCCAACCCCGTGTTGTTGTAATAAATTCAGACAAACCTCTCACGTTTTCTCGTTCTTGGTCACAGCGGCGCGAGGGGGACTACGCAGCGCCAAAAAATAGCATATTGTCTCGACAGTCCCGCCAACTCGGCACCCTTGGGCAGATGACTTGAAAAGGATTGACCACATGAAACGCTTTGCTTTGACCTTTGCCGCGGCCATGGCCCTGGCAGTTCCAGCTTTCGCTGGCCCGCAATATGTCGACGGCACCGGTTTTGCTGTCTCTGGGTATGACGTTGTTGCCTATCGCAGCCTGGATCAGGTTGCCATCGGTCAGTCGCAACCCGAAGGTGTGCGCGGAAATGCAGACATCACCGCCGAATATAACGGTGCCACCTGGGCCTTCGCGACCGAAGAAAACCGCGACAAGTTTCTGGAAAACCCGGCCTATTACGCGCCGCAATATGATGGCCACTGCGCGTATGGCGTGTCCAAGGGCGGTAAGGTTCCGGCCAATCCGAATCTGTGGCGCATCGTCGATGACAAGCTGTACCTGAACATCACCGATGTTGTTGTCGGTTTCTGGGAAGAAGATGTTCCGGGCAACATCAACATCGCCGAAGGCAACTGGCCGGGTATCGAAGGGGGTGACGCATCCACCAGCGTCATTCCGAAGTTCACTTCGGAAGGCCCGATCACAAACTAAGGCCACTCACGACCCTCAGCCCGGCTCTCACCCCCTCAAGAGCCGGGCTTTCCGCGCGGTTAACTCGCCAGCCAGTATTCGTTGCGAATGGCCTGATCGGCCTCGAACCGGATGCGCACACTTTTCGCCCCCGGGAATTTGCGTTCGCAGATTGTGTCCGGGATCACGACCTCTCCGGCCCCTTTGTCATTTGACTGGAAGCTCAGAACTTCGGTCTCGGTATTGCGCGAAGCGCTGAGGACAGAGGTCGGCAGAGCGACCCGATTGGCCCCCTGGCAGACCGGCGTAGTGACGAAATACGTCAGATGACGCCCATAACACCCAACCGCATCCGGAACGTGGTCGGACGCGACATAGTTGGACTCATCCCGCTGTGACATATGCGGCAGAGCGCGACCGGGATCCAGCATCGCCTGACAGGTTGCGATATCTTCGGGCGCAAGCTCGATGATGCGCTTTCTCAGGCGTGGCCGTTTCGGCTTGCGCGGTCCGGTATCGGCCTCTTTCGCGGTGTAGCCCTTTTTGCGCAGATAATCATAGGCCGCCTTGGCCCGCGCGAAATTTGTTGAATCCCCCCCTGTGTGATCAGGATGGGCATGAAAGGCGATCCGCCGCCATGCGTCTCGGATGTCTTCTGAATCGGCGTCCGGGTCCAGTCCCAGATCCGCCAAAGCGTCCTTGCGCGCCTTGAACTCGTCGACGTGCTCCATACTCAATTCACTCTTTACAACCACACATCCTCAGTTTCCCGAGTGTCGTGTTTTTGTCAATTTTTACAGAGTATTGAGTTGGGCTGGGGTGACAATGCGAAGCCAGAATGCGGATTGTTCCTGATTTCGGGCGAACCTTTGGGTGCAGTGTCAGCACCAGCTTTCCGGCGGTTTGCGAACACAAAAAAGCCCGGGCCAGTTTTGGACCCGGGCAAGGCGCAATGAATGGTTGAATTAGGCGACGTTCTGCAATTCGGCCTTGGGTGTGATGCCCAGCGCAAAACACACGTCACGGGTCAGTTCCGGGCGGTTCAGCGTGTAGAAATGCAGCTTGTCCACGCCGCCTTCGATCAGGTCAGAGCACAACTCGGTGCACAGCGCCGTGGCCAGAAGATCTTCACGATCATCGCGAATGGCTTTCTCGAACGCCTGATCGATCCAATCGGGAACGTGGGTGCCGCAGCGCTGGGCAAAGCTGCGCGCGCCCTTCCAATTTTCGATCGGCAGAATGCCGGGGACGATGGGCTTGTCGATACCCGCTTTCTCACAGGCATCACGGAACCGGAAAAAGGTCTCGGCCTCGAAGAAGAACTGGGTCAGCGCCTCATCGGCACCCGCGTCCAGCTTGGCTTTCAGCCAGTCCACATCCGCTTGCGTATTGCGGGCTTCGGGATGTTTGTCTGGATAGGCTCCAACGCGGATGCTGAACATCTCGGTCTCGGCCAGTGCCTCGATCAGTTCCACAGAATGCGCAAAGCCGTCGGGGTGGGGGATGAACTTGTCCTGTCCTTTTGGCGGATCGCCACGCAGGGCAACGATGTTTTCGACACCGGCGCGGGCGAACTTGTCAGCGATCTCAAGCGTTTCCTGACGCGAGGCATCGACGCAGGTCAGATGCGCCGCAACCGGCAGGCCAGACGACTTGTGCAGCGTCGCAACCGCATCCCGCGTCAACTCGCGCGTGGTGCCGCCTGCGCCATAGGTGACCGAAACAAACCGGGGCTCTAGCGGGGCCAGTGTTTGCACCGTGTCCCAAAGGCGGAATGAGGCCTCAAGCGTTTTGGGCGGAAAGAACTCGAACGAAATTTCAGGTTTGGTCATCATGGCCTCACAGGATCAATTGAGCCTCTTGTGCCATGTGGGGCGATGTGAGACAAACTCATATTCTTCAAGAACAACATGAGGTGCGCGACATATGCACATCGAGTTCCGGCACCTGCGAACCATCAAGGCCATCCATGAATGCGGCGGGCTGGCGCGTGCGGCGGATCAGCTGAACATCACGCAATCCGCGCTGAGCCACCAGATCAAAGGGCTTGAGGATCAGGCTGGGGTCGAACTGTTCCTGCGCCGGTCGAAGCCGATGAAACTGTCCGCCGCCGGACTGCGCCTGTTGCGTCTGGCGGAACAGATTCTGCCGCAGGTCGAAGCTGCCCAGCAGGAGTTCACTTCGCTGCGTGACGGTCGCACGGGCCGGATGCATATCGCCATCGAGTGTCACGCCTGTTTCGAATGGCTGTTCCCGGTGCTGGAATCCTTCCGGAAGTCCTGGGGTGACGTGGATGTCGACATTCGCCCCGGTCTGGCTTTTGATGCTTTGCCCGCATTGCAGAAGGAAGAAGTTGATCTGGTCGTCTCATCCGACCCCGAAGATCTGCCGGGTGTCGAGTTTGTCGAACTGTTCGACTACAACGCGGTGTTTGTCGCCGCCTCATCCCATCCGCTGGCCGAGAAGGATTATATCGAGGCCGAGGATTTTCGTGGTCAGACCCTGATCACCTATCCGGTTGAGCGCACGCGTCTGGATGTCTTCAGTCAGCTGTTGATCCCGGCGCGGGTCGAACCGGCCGCCATCCGGCAGGTCGAACTGACGGCGGTGATCCTGCTGCTGGTTGCGTCGAACCGGGGCATTTCGGTCCTGCCCGACTGGGTCGTGCGCGAGGTCAAGTACAACTCGGATTACGTCACCCGGCCACTGACGAGTGAGGGGATCACGCGCCGTCTATATGCCGCCGTCCGCTCGGAAGATCTGGAAAAACCCTTTGTGCAGGAACTGGTCAAACTGGCCCGCGACGAGGCGCGCAAGCTGCAGGCCCAGTAGCGGCGTTTTGCGCGGGGCTGCTATGCGCATCATTCCTCTTGGCAAGGGCGCATTGCATCAGTATACGCGCGGTTTGACCGGACAGGAGCCTTTTCACAATGGTTGGCAGTGCAAATCTCAACATCATGATCAAAGCCGCGCGCAAGGCGGGGCGGTCTCTGGTCAAGGATTTCCGTGAAGTCGAGAACCTGCAGGTGTCGATGAAGGGCGCGGGCGACTTTGTGTCCAAGGCCGATATCGCCGCCGAGGCCATCCTGAAAGAAGAACTGCTGGGTGCGCGCCCGACCTATGGCTGGCTGGCCGAAGAGGGCGGTTCGATTGACGGCGAGGACCCGACCCGCCGCTGGATCGTCGATCCGCTGGACGGCACCACCAACTTCCTGCACGGTTTGCCGCATTGGGCGGTGTCCATCGCACTGGAACACAAGGGTAAGATCGTGTCCGGTGTGATCTACGACCCTGCCAAGGACGAGATGTTCTTTGCCGAAAAGGGCGAAGGCGCATGGATGAACGATATGCGTATCCGCGTGTCCGGTCGTCACCGCATGATTGAATCGATCTTCTCGACCGGTCTGCCCTTTGGTGGCCGTTCCGATCTACCTGCAACCCTGCAAGACCTTGCGCGCCTGATGCCCGCCTGCGCCGGTGTGCGTCGCTGGGGCGCTGCCGCCTTGGACATGGCCTATGTGGCGGCTGGCCGTTACGAAGGGTTCTGGGAACGCCGCCTGAACGCATGGGATCTGGCCGCTGGTATGATCATCGTGAAAGAAGCGGGTGGCTTTGTGCAGCCTTTGAACCCCGAAGGCAGCGTGCTGGAAGACGGCGAGGTTATCTGCGCCAACGAGCCGATCTTTGACAGTTTTGCCAAGGTAATCCGGGGCTAAGACACGCCTACTTGCGCGGCACGCGCGGGATGCGTGATTGCGATAGCTTGTATTTCGTCTCGGGGTGTGGCGGATGGCCATGGGTGCGATCCCAGAACGCTGTGCCGCCGCGTTTCAGCCATAGCGGGATACACAGGATCAGCCCGACGACGAACCCTCCGGTATGGGCCCAATAGGCCACGCCGCCTTCGTCGGGGTTGCTGTTCAGGCTGCCGTAGAACTGCATCACCAGCCAGACGCCCAGCATCACAATAGCCGGGATCGAAAAGACCCTGAAATAGACGATCAGGATCAGCAGAATATCGACGCGGGCCTTTGGGAACAGCAAAAGATAGCCGCCCATCACCCCGGCAATTGCGCCCGAGGCTCCGATTGTCGGCACCACCGAATCCGGCGCAGTAATGACGTGGATCAGCCCGGCCCCTAATCCGGCGACGAGATAGAAGAGCAGAAAGGGCAGGTGGCCCATTTCATCTTCCAGATTGTCCCCGAAGATCCAAAGAAACAGCATGTTCCCGGCCAGATGCATCCAGCCGCCATGCAGGAACATGGACGTCACGAATGTCTCGAACGCATAGCCATCCGCGATGCGCGCGGGAATGATCGCGTAGTCGAAATAGAACCGCTGGATCAATTGCGGGTTATCCATGATCCCCACATAGCTGAGGAAGATCAGGATATTCGCCGCCATCAGCGTGTAAACGACATAGGGCGTGCGCCCCGAGGGGTTATGGTCGCGGATCGGAAACATGGCGCGACGCTGGGCTTTTCAGGGCCCAGCGTCAAGGTCAGCTTATGCCGCACCGCCCAACAACGCGGCGTTACCGCCTGCGGCTGTGGTATCGACACAGACATGCCGTTCGCCCAACACGCGGGCGCGGTCCGGCAGGCCGGGGATCAGCGGCAGGATCGGACCGTCGCGACGGGCCAGATGCTGTTCGATCTGACGGGCGGTATCCTCATCGCCCCACCACAAAACGCCCGAAATGCCGGTCAGGTTCTCCAAGCGATGCAGATCAAGCGCTCCGGCAGCCTCAATCGCGGTTCCACCCAAGGCCAGAACCGCATCGGCCTGTGCATGTGATGCCGTGGAACCGGGGCCAAGGCACAGGACCGGTGGCCGTGCAAACTCGGACAACCGGTTCGATTCCCCTGTCGGTCCGGGCAGGGTTTGCGTCTGAACCGGTGCAGGTTGGCCTTTTGGCGCGGGCAACTCTGCCGATGCGCTCCAGGTCTCAGATGCCGACTGGCGATCCGGTGCGCAGAACCGGGCCATATAGTTGGGGCCCCCCGCCTTGGGCCCGGTGCCCGACAGCCCCTCGCCACCGAAGGGCTGAGAACCGACGATGGCCCCGATCTGGTTGCGGTTGACATAAACGTTGCCCGCGTGGATCGCCTCGGTCACGTGCTGGACGCGGTCGTCGATACGCGTGTGCAGGCCGAAGGTCAGGCCATATCCGGTGGCGTTGATGTCCGCGATCACCTGATCGATCTTTTGTGCTTTGAAGCGGGCCACGTGCAGAACCGGGCCAAAGATTTCACGCTCAAGATCAGCGATACCGCTGATTTCGATCAGTGTCGGGGCGATAAACACCCCCTCGGGCGGGGTGCCGAGTTCCTTGAGAACGCGCCCTTCGGCCCGCGCTTTGGCGACGTGATCCGCAATGCCCTGACGCGCGGTTTCGTCGATCACCGGGCCGCAATCGGTTGAAATCAGCCACGGGTCGCCGACGCGCAGCGCATCCATCGCGCCCTTGAGCATCGTCAGTACATCCTCGGCGATGTCCTCTTGCAGATACAGGCAACGCAGGGCCGAGCATCGCTGGCCAGCGGACTGAAACGCGCTTTCGATGATCGATTGCACGGCCTGTTCCGGCAGCGCGGTGCTGTCGACGATCATCGCATTCAGCCCGCCTGTTTCCGCGATCAACGGCGTGCCGGGCCGCATGTTCTGCGCCATGGCCGAGCGGATTTTCAGCGCCGTTGCCGTCGATCCCGTGAAGGCCACGCCCGAGATGCGCGCGTCCGAGGTCAGCGCCGCGCCCACCTCTGGCCCGCCGGGAAGCAGTTGCAGCGCATCACGGGGCACCCCGGCCTCGTGCAGCAACTGAATGGCGCGATGCGCGATCAGCGGGGTTTGCGGCGCGGGTTTTGCCAGAACCGCATTGCCGGTTGCCAGCGCTGCGGAAATCTGACCGGTGAAGATCGCCAGCGGGAAGTTCCACGGGCTGATGCAGGTGAAAATCCCGGCAGGCTTGGCCGCAGGGATGTTGGCCGCATAGTAGCGCAGGAAATCTACCGCCTCGCGCAGCTCAGCCACCGCATCAAGCAGCGATTTACCGGCCTCGCGGGCCAAAAGGGCGAACAGCTCACCGAAATGGGCCTCGTACAGATCAGCGGCCTTGTTCAGAACCTCAGTGCGTTGCGCGGCAGGGGCCTGCCATGGGCTGGCCGAGGCCAAAGCCAGTTCGACATCTGCGGTGCTGGCGGGGGCAACCGCGCCGGGCTTGTCCTGAGGGTGCGCCGGGTTGATGACAGGTTGATCTGCCGCGGGTTTGGCCCGCTCGGACAGCAGGGGCTGCGCATACCAGTGATGCGCCCGGAACCGGTCCCGCGCCGCATCGATCTTGTCGAGCGTCGGTGTATGCCGCAGGTCAAACCCCTTGGAATTTGGGCGTTCCGGCAGAAACAGTTCCGGCCCGGTCGGCAGCGGTGTTGAGGCTGACTGAACGGCGGTGAACGGGTCGGCTGCAACCTCTTCCGGCGGCACAGCCTCATCCACGATCTGGTTCACGAAGGACGAGTTCGCGCCGTTTTCCAGCAAGCGCCGGACCAGATAGGCCAGAAGGTCACGATGCGCCCCGACGGGAGCATAGATGCGGCAGCGGGTCTTGTGCTTCTCCATGACCAGTTGATGCAGCGTCTCACCCATGCCGTGCAGGCGTTGGAATTCGAACGGCTGATCCTTGGCCATATGAAGAATGGCGCTGACGGTGTGGGCGTTGTGGGTCGCGAATTGCGGATAAATGCGGTCGGTCATGCCCAGCAACTTGCGCGCATTGGCGACATAGGACACATCGGTGGCAGCCTTGTGAGTAAAGACAGGGAACCCATCGACCCCTTCGACCTGCGCACGCTTGATCTCGGTATCCCAATAGGCGCCTTTGACCAGACGGACCATCAGCTTGCGGTCATGGCGCTGCGCCATGTCATAGAGCGTGTCCAGCACCAACCCCGCGCGCGGCCCGTAAGCCTGCACAACGATGCCAAAGCCATCCCAACCGGCCAGCGCAGGCTCGGCCATAACCTCTTCGATCACTTGCAACGACAGGGACAGGCGGTCGGCCTCTTCGGCGTCCACGTTCAGGCCCATCCCGGCGGCTTTGGCCAACAGGGCCAGTGCGCGCAGGCGCGGCACCAGCTCATCCATGACACGCTCTTCCTGTGCCAATTCATAGCGCGGGTGCAGGGCGGACAGCTTGACCGAGATGCCGGGGTTTGCGCGGATGTCGTCATGGGTGCACGCCTCGGCAATGGCGGCGATGGCGCGGGAATAGGACAGGTGATAGCGGGCGGCGTCGGCCTCGGTGCGCGCGGCCTCGCCCAGCATGTCATAGGAATAGGTGTAGCCCTTGGCCTCCATCCCGCTGGCGCGGCCCATGGCGGATTGAATGGTCTCTCCCAGAACGAATTGCCGGCCCATTTCCTTCATGGCGCGGCCAACGGCGGTGCGAATGACCGGCTCACCCAGCCGTTTGATCGCCCCGCGCAGGGCGCTGACGGGGGACGCCTTGCCTTCATCCAGCACCTTGCCGGTCAGCATCAAAGCCCAGGTCGAGGCATTGACCAGCGAGGATGAGGACTGGCCCAGATGCTTGCCCCAGTCCGAGGGCGCAATCTTGTCTTCGATCAGCGCGTCGATCGTGTCTGCATCCGGCACGCGCAACAGCGCCTCGGCCAGACACATCAAGGCCACGCCTTCGTCGGTCGACAGGCCGTATTCGGCCAGAAACACCTCCATCATCCCCGGCGAGGTGCTTGACCGGATGTCGCGGACCAGCTGGGCGGCGGCAGCGCAAATGGCGGTGCGATCTGCGTCGGTCAGGTTTGCCGTGTCGATCTGGGACTGCAGCACAGATGACTGCTCCGCATAGGTTTGAGTGTCGATTAGGGTGCGCAGGCTGTGTGACATGAATCCTCCGGGCGTTTTTAGTAGTATATGCGTAAAAAATCAGGACAATCGCTTGAAGGTTGATGTATCATGGGCCATTCGCCTGAAATTTGGGTTTTGAACGATGCAAATGCACTTTCCTGAACTGGATCGGTTCGACCGGTCCATCCTGCAAGCCCTGGCCGAGGATGGGCGTATCTCGGTCGCGGATCTGGCCCGGCGGATCGGGTTGTCCAAATCTCCGACGCAGGCGCGGTTGAAACGGCTTGAGGCGGATGGGGTCATCAAAGGCTACCGCGCGATGCTGGATCCGATCCGGCTGGGATTGGATCACGTGGCCTTTGTCGAGGTGCGCATGACGGACACGCGGGAAAAGGCGCTGGCCGAGTTTAATGCGGCGGTCCGCAAGATTGCCGAGATCGAACAGGCGCATATGATTGCGTCGAATTTCGACTATCTGCTGAAGGTCAGGACCGGTTCCATGTCGGAATACCGGGCTGTTTTGGCCGAAAAGATCTCGTCCCTGCCGCATGTGGCCAGCACATCGACCTTTGTCGCGATGGAGGCTGTAAAGGAAACCGGAATGCTGGGCGCACTGGACGCAACTTGACAGAACCTCATCCCGCGCCATCCTTGGATTATGCGACATCTACTCCAGGCAGCGATCATTGGGTGTGCGGTAGCGTCTGCGGCGACAGCACAGTCTTGCCCGGACGCGCCAGATCATATCGACGGCGTCAGTGACCTGATTGCGCAGACCCAAAAGGCCGGGTCCGAGACCGAGGCGCGCGTATTCTCCAGCCAGATGTGGGAGCTTTGGACCGATGCGCCCGATGCCAAATCCCAGACTATGCTGGATCGGGGCATGGCGCGGCGCGAGGCTTGGGACCTGATCGGGGCTTTGGACGAGTTGAACGCGCTAGTCGACTACTGCCCGCAATATGCGGAAGGGTACAATCAGCGGGCCTTTGTCAATTACCTGCGGCAGGATTACGGATCGGCGCTGCGCGACCTCGACATCGCGATTGAGCTGTCTCCGAACCATGTTGCGGCGATCAGCGGGCGGGCCTTGTCGCTGCTTGGCCTGAACCGGCTGGACGAGGCAAGAACCGCGCTAAAAGACGCGCTGGACCTTAATCCCTGGTTGTCGGAACGGGCCCTGCTGGCACCCGGCGGACCGTTGGACCCGCCCGGACAGGACATCTAATCAGGGTGCATCGGCCGCCCACCAACGGCGCGCGTGATTTCACGTGCAGCGGCTGAGACCAGATCGCCGAACCGATCAATCGTTTCCGAATTAAACCGCGCGGTTGGCCCGGACACGGACACTCCGGCGCAGGGCAGGTTTTGTTCGTTGAATATCACCGCACCGATACAGGACATCCCAAGATAGCGTTCCTCGACATCATAAGACCAGCCGCGCTGCCGGATAACCTTCAGATCTGCTTCAAGGGAAGCGACGTCGCTGTGTGTGCGTTCGGTGAAGGCTTCGAGCGTTGATGAAGACAGCAGTTTCCGCACGCCATCGGGCTCCATCGCGGCCAGAATTGCCTTGCCCGTGCCCGAGGCGTACATGGGCGTCCGCGCACCCGGCGGGAAAAAGGCGCGGATCGGGTTTTTCGTCTCGATCTGGCCGACAAAAACCACGTCTCCGGCGTCTGGTACGGCCAGATTTGCGGTCTCGCCGGTCTCCTGCATCAGCCTGTGCATGATGGGTCGCGAGATTTCGACCACGTTGTTGCGTTTCAAAAAGGCGGCCCCGGCGCGATACGCCTCGATCCCGACCATCCATTCCTGCCGGTCTTCATCGAAACGCACAAAGCCGCGATTGGCGAGCGTGGCCAGTATGCGATGGGTGGTTGCGGTCGGCACGCCGGTTTCGCGGCTCAGATCCGTCAGGGTGCAGCGTTCCAGCCGGGCAACGGCGCTGAGGGTTCCAAGGGCGCGGTCCAGAGATTGCAGCGTCCCGGCCGAGCTTTCCTTGAACAGGGATTTCGGCCTGCCGCGCGGTCGTTTGGGTGTGTCCAATCCAGCCCCCTTATTGCGTTTCGGCAAAATCATAGGGGGCAGGTCGTATTTTTCATATAGTGGAAAATATTTTTATTTTTTGGTCGTTGAGGCGATCTTGGTCTCATTCAGTCACGTTGAGAGTATCCGCCGCTTTTCAGCCATCACCTCGCGCCGCTGTTGTTCGATGCCCAGCCGGAACGAGTCTTCCACGAAATCGATATGATCGAACGCCGCCTGTTCAGCGCGCTGCTCGTCCCCATCTATGACGGACTGACCAAGTTCCAGATGTTGGTCGAGCAGCTTCTTGCCCGAACCATCAATCGATTTCAAAAAGCTGCGGTTGTAGAAAACGCCCTGTTTGGTCAACTCGTAGATCGAGGCCATCATATGGATCAACGTGGCGTTCTGGCTGGCATCGACAATTGCGGCGTGCAGCGCAAAATCAGCCTCGCGCGATGCCTTTGCGTCATTCTCATGCCAGGCTCGTTCGTTTTCGGCCAGAATCTCGGCAATACGTTCCTTATCGGCCTTGGTCGCACGACGCGCGGCGAGACGGGCGGCAAAGCCTTCTTGCTCGCGCCGGTATTCCAGATAGTCGAAAAACGCAGGCTCGTGCCGTTCATAAAGGGCCAACAGGGCTGGCAGCATCGCTTGGCCGGTCAAAGCGGCAACAAAGGTGCCTTCCCCGTGTTGCGTGGTCACTAAGCCGCGTTCTTCCAGAACCGACAATGCCTCGCGCAGCTTCGGGCGTGACACGCGCAGCATCTCAGCCAGATCGCGTTCCGACGGCAGTTTGCGCCCCTGTTTCAGGATGCCCGAAGCAATCAGATCCTCGATCTGCGCAACCACTGCGTCAGCCAGCGATTCGTGTCCGACTGGTTCGAAAATCGCTTTGGTGGACATGGGTGTCGCCTCGCTTTGGGTGTAAAGAACGGGTCTATTGGTAAATAAATATAACCATCTGTTGGAAAAACTCAAGAAAACACGCTGTGCCTGATTTTTGCGCGCAATTCGTTCATTTAAATGCGATTTTTGGCACGGCGGACGCTGAGGGAATGCCCATCGTCGATCAAACTAAATTAGGAAAGCTCCTGTAATCGCCTTGGTGATCTTGCCCATTGGTAAACAAAATTGTTGACTGGTTTGTAATGGTAAAGTTAATTTACCACCGGAGAGGCGCTGGAAGAGCCTGCGCCGCTGATCGAGGCACTTGCCCGACCTACCCTGGAGGAGATTTCATGAAGAAGACCCTGACGAGCCTGGCCGTTGCTGCCAGCGTTCTGGCCGCACCAGCGATTGCCGCTGACAAGCTTTTGCTGAAAACCCCGATTGCCTTCTCGACCGAATTGCCCGGCCTGGGCTCGCCGATTCCGCGCGTGGCCGAGCAACTGGACCTGATGTCGGGCGGTACGCTAAAAATGAAGGTGTATGAGCCGGGCAAGCTGGTTCCGCCGTTCGAAATTCTGGACGCTGTGTCCACCGGCAAGATCAACTCGGGCTACACCACTGCTGGGTATTGGGCAGGTAAAATCCCCGCCGCGCCGCTGTTCTCGGCTGTGCCCTTCGGTCCCGAGGCAGGCGAATATATGGCATGGCTGTATTACGGCAACGGCATGAGCCTGTATCAGGAGATGTACGATCAGGCCGGCTACAACGTCCACGTCATCCCTTGCGCGGTTATTGCCCCCGAAACTTCGGGCTGGTTTGCGACCGAGATCAACTCGCCCGAAGACCTGAACGGTCTGAAGATGCGTTTCTTCGGTCTGGGCGGCAAAGTCATGCAGAAACTGGGCGTTGCGACCTCGTTGCTACCGGGTGGTGAGATTTTCCCAGCACTGGAAAAAGGCGCCATCGACGCGACCGAATTCTCGATGCCCGCGATCGATGCGCGTCTGGGCTTCCACAAGCTGGTCAAGTTCAACTATTTCCCCGGCTGGCACCAGCAGGCGACCGTGTTTGAGTTGATGATCAATAAGGACGTCTGGAACGAGACCAGCGATCAGCACAAGGCAATCATCGAAAACGCCTGTAAGGCCTCGATGGCGGACAGCTTTGCCGAAGGCGAAGCCATTCAACACGCAGCGCTGATCGACAATGTCGAAAACAACGGTGTCACCATCAAGCAATGGTCGCCCGAGATGCTGGATACCTTCCGCGCGACCTGGGAAGAGGTTGCTGCTGAGGAAGCCGCAAACGACGCCTTCTTTGCCAAAGTCCTGGCCGACATGAACGAATTCCGTGACGGCTATGACCTGTGGAAGACCAACGCCTTCCTCCCGCGTCAGTAACCTTCCTGACTGACGCAACCGGGGCGGCGGCAACCGTCGCTCCGGTTCTTTGTTTCTGAATTTCGGACTTTCTAACCTTTCACCGCCCGCGCGCCGGGCTGCTGAGCGAGGAATGACCATGGCCACGCAAAAGAACCTCAACGATCCGGTCGAAGCCTATGAAGGCATCCTGGAACATCCCGAGACCGACCGCCAGAAAATCGCCGTTGCCATCGACACCAGCGTCAAGGCCGTAGGTCACGTGGTCATGTGGGCGAACGTCCTGCTGATGGCGGCGATCTTTTCTCAGGTCTCGCTGCGCTATCTGTTCAGCCAGAACTATCCCAAGCTGGATGAGATCCAGTGGCATTTCTACGGCATCGTCACGATGATCGGCATTTCCTATGCCCTGATCACCGACAGCCATGTGCGTGTGGACGTCTTGCATATGCAGCTGTCACGCCGGGCGCAGCGGATCATCGAAGTGATCGGCATCCTGACCCTGCTGACCCCGTTCATCTACCTGATGATCGATCAGGGCTATGACTATTTCTACGAAAGCTTCCGCGTCAATGAACGGTCTGACAGCCCCACCGGTCTGCCTGCACGTTGGGCGTTCAAGGCGGTGATTCCGATCAGTTTCATCCTGCTGGCTTTGGCGGCGCTGGCGCGGTTGATCCACGATGGGCACGCGTTGCTATACGGACCGGCCTCGGAACGCGAAGGCGCGCCGCTGCGCCGTATCCTGCTGGTGCTGGCTGTCTTTGCCGCCGTTTGCGTGGGCCTGACGTTCCTTGTTGAGACGACCGAGGAAAAGCTGGTCATCGCGATGTTCCTGACCTTCATCGCGCTGCTGTTTACCGGCTACCCGGTGGCTTGGGTTCTGGCCGGTGTCGGTGTGGCCTACTGTGGTCTGGCCTACCTGTTCGACAATGATCTGATGCTGTGGACGGGCCTTGAAAGCACATTTACGGGGCTCGATTACCTGACCCTCGGCGCGGTGGTGAACCGGGTTTATGCGACCATGTCCAACGCGGTTCTCGTGGCCTTGCCGATGTTTATCTTCATGGGCCTGATGCTGGACGAATCCGGTGTGGCCGAGCGTCTGATGTCCTCGATGCAGCGCCTGTTCGGGACGGTGCGCGGGGGGCTGGCGATCACCGTGACCCTGATCGGGATCATTCTGGCTGCCTCGACCGGCATCATTGGTGCGTCGGTTGTTCTGCTGGGTGTGCTGTCGCTGCCTTCGATGATGCAGCAGAAATACCAGCCGACACTAGCGGCGGGTGTGGTTTCAGCCTCGGGCACGCTGGGCATTCTGATCCCGCCGTCGATCATGCTGGTGATCATGGCCGACCAGATGGCCCTGTCTGTCGGAGACCTGTTCATGGCCGCCGTCTTTCCGGGCGTGATCATCGGTGGTCTGTACCTGACCTATATCTTCATCCTCGCGCTGGTGAAACGCGACGCAGCCCCGGTGCCCGAGGGCGCAAAGGCCCCCGACTGGGCCGCCGTCAAGGACGTGCTGATCGCGGTCATCCCGACGCTGATGCTGATCCTCGCGGTTCTGGGGTCGATCTTTGCTGGTCTGACCACTCCAACCGAGGCCTCAGGTATCGGTGCGTTGGGTGCGACGCTGCTGGCGCTTGGCTATCGCAAGCTGACCTTCGCGAAACTGTGGAACGTGCTGGTCTCGACCTTCAACACCACCGCCTATATCTTCGCGATCTTCCTTGGCGCGACCGTTTTCTCCTACGTCCTGCGGGAACTGGGTGGGGACGAGCTGATCGAACACGTCGTCCAATCAACCGGGTTCGGTGCCAACGGCACGATCCTATTCATCCTGTTCATCGTCTTCCTCCTGGGCTTTGTGCTGGACTGGATCGAGATCACGCTGATCGTGCTGCCCCTGATGCGCCCCATCGTGAACGGGTTGGGCATCGACATTCCCGGTTTTGGCGTTCTGGATGAACCGGCGCTGGTGTGGTTTGTCATCCTTGTCGCGGTGACGCTGCAAACCAGCTTCCTGACACCGCCGGTTGGATTCGCCCTGTTCTATCTGAAAGGCGTCTGCCCGCCCGAGATCAAGCTGACCCACATCTACAAAGGCATCATCCCCTTTGTCCTGTTGCAGCTGACCGGTCTGGCGCTGGTCTTCCTGTGGCCCACATTGGCCACCTGGCTGCCCTCGGTCGCCTATTAAGGAGCCTCAACAATGCGCCTGACCCAATGTCATAACTTCCACGATTTCCGGCGGTTGGCCAAACAGCGGCTGCCGGGACCGATCTTCAACTACATCGACGGTGGCGCGGATGATGAGGTGACGTATCGCGAAAATACCAACGCGTTCGACCGTTGCGACCTGTTGCCCTCGGTCCTGCGCGGCGTGAAGGACGTGGATATGTCGGTGACGGTGATGGGGCAAAAGCTGGATATGCCGGTCTATTGCTCACCCACCGCCCTGCAGCGCCTGTTCCACCATCAGGGGGAACGCGCGGTGGCGGCGGCGGCTGAGAAATACGGGACGATGTTCGGGGTCTCGTCACTGGGGACGGTGTCGCTGGAAGAACTGCGCCAGAAACACAAGAACCCACAGGTCTATCAGTTTTACTTCCACAAGGATCGCGGGTTGAACTCGGCCATGATGCAGCGCGCTAAAGAGGCTGGTGTCGAGGTGATGATGCTGACCGTTGACAGCATCACCGGCGGCAACCGCGAACGCGACCTGCGCACCGGGTTCTCGATCCCGTTCCGCCTAACGCTGGGCGGCATGATCCAGTTCGCAATCAAGCCGATGTGGGGGATCAACTATGTTACGCATGAGAAATTTCGCCTGCCGCAGCTAGAGGAGCATGTGGATATGGGCGGTGGGGCCAGCTCCATCGGTGGGTATTTCACCGACATGCTGGATCCGTCGATGAACTGGGATGACGTGGCGCAGATGGTGCGCGACTGGGACGGTCAGTTCTGCCTCAAGGGCGTCATGACCGTCGAGGACGCCAAACGCGCGGCTGAGATCGGCTGCACCGGCATCATCCTGTCGAACCACGGCGGGCGGCAACTGGACGGATCGCGCACGCCGTTCGATCAACTGGCCGAGATTGTCGATGCGGTGGGTGACAAGCTGGACGTGATGATGGACAGTGGCATCCAACGTGGCACGCATGTGCTGAAGGCACTGTCGATAGGGGCCAAAGCTGTGGGCGTCGGACGGCACTATCTGTACCCGCTGGCCGCTGCAGGGCAGGCGGGGGTCGAACGCTCCCTTGGCTTGATGCGGGCCGAGATTGAACGCGACATGAAACTGATGGGCGTCACCAGCATCGATCAACTGAGCCGCGAGAACATCCGTTTTCGCAACGTATAGAACGGGCCGGAGGCTGCCATGACCAATGACGCGCTGATCAAACATTTCCGTTCCATCGTCGGATCGCGCCACGTCCTGACAGGCGAACGCGCGACCGAACGGTTCCGGCGCGGCTTCCGCTCGGGCGAGGGGGAGGCGCTGTGCGTCATTCAACCCGGTTCTTTGTTGGAACAGTGGAAGGTGCTGCAAGCCTGCGTTGCCGCCGACAAGATCGTCATTATGCAGGCGGCCAATACCGGACTGACCGAGGGGTCGACCCCTTCGGGCAGTTATGATCGCGATGTGGTGCTGATCAACACGCGGCGGATGGATGCTCTGGTGCCCCTGAATGATGGCGCGCAGATCGTCAGCTTTCCGGGCGCCACCCTGTTTGCATTGGAGAAACTGCTGGCCCCGCTTGGGCGCGAGCCGCATTCGGTGATCGGATCATCCTGTATCGGCGCGTCGATTGTGGGTGGCGTCTGCAACAACTCGGGCGGTTCGCTGGTTGAACGCGGGCCGGTTTATACGGAACTGTCCGTCTATGCCCGGATCACCGAACAGGGCGAGTTGGAACTGGTCAACCATCTGGGCATCGATCTGGGCGAAACGCCCGAGGAAATCCTTGCCAATCTCGATGCAGGACAGTTCGAGCGCAATCCGGGGGCGACGAACAAGCGCGCCTCGGCCAGCGACTATGCGCAGATCGTACGGGACGTGGATGCCGAAACACCTGCGCGGTTCAACGCGGACAAGGCCAAACTGTTCGAATCCGCCGGATCCGCCGGAAAATTGGCGGTGTTTGCCGTGCGTCTTGATACCTTCCCCAAGAACAAGGCCGAACAGGTCTTCTATATCGGAACCAACGACCCCGAGGATCTGGCAGACTTGCGTCGACATATCCTGTCCGAGTTCCAGTCTCTGCCGGTATCCGCCGAATACATGCAGCGTGAGGTATTCGACATCACCGCGAAATACGGCAAGGACACGGTGGTGATGATCGACAAGCTGGGCACAGATCGGCTGCCATTCTTCTTTGCCATGAAGGGGGCCGTGGATGCCCGTTTGCGCCGCGTTCCGTTCCTCAGCAGTTTTACCGACAGGTTCATGCAAATGGCGGTGTCTTTGTGGCCCCGCGTACTGCCTAAACGAATGACGCAGTTCCGGGACAAGTACGAACACCACCTGATCCTGAAGATGAAAGAGGGTGGCATCGCCGAGGCCGCCAGTTGGTTGCCGGAATTTCTGAAAGACCGTGATGCGGATTTCTTCGAATGCGACGCGCGCGAGGCCAAGATTGCCGGTCTGCACCGGTTTGCCGCCGCGGGTGCCGCCGTGCGCTATATGGCCATCCATGCCAATGAGGTTGAAGACATCATCGCGCTGGATGTCGCCCTGCGCCGCAACGATAGGGAATGGTTGGAAAAACTGCCCCCCGAGATCGAGGATCAACTGGTCCACAAACTCTATTACGGCCACTTCATGTGCCACGTGATGCATCAGGATTACGTGGTCCGGAAGGGGGCAGATCCCAAGGCGCTCAAGGCTGCGATGCTGAAGCTGTTCGATCAGCGCGGGGCGGAATACCCGGCAGAACACAATGTTGGCCACCTGTATAAGGCCAAGCCCGATCTGGCGGCACATTACACATGCTGCGATCCGACCAACTCGTTCAATCCGGGTATCGGGAAAATGTCGAAGGCAAAACACTATCAGGATCAACGCGGTGTGAACTCTGCCGCACAATAGGACTAAGGCTCGCAGAAGTCGCGGAACGAGCGTGAACAGCATCCTGTTCGCCAGGTCGGCCTGATTGATACTGCGGGACCGTCGCAGGTATCCAAAGCAGCCTTTTGCAACTTTTTTGTTTCTCTACGGGAAACCCCCAATTTCGCCGCGAAAAGGGATTCGTTAGAACGAACCCAACCACAGGTCGCGCGCGACCAAACAGTTTTTCCCCGATGAGGGGCTGGTCACTACCCCCTCGGCCGGCCCCTCAATAATTTTTGGGCGTGGGTTTACTGTGCCTCTTCCAGCATCCGAGATACCAACGCCGGTAATTCGGTTGCACTGTCATAGGCAACGGTGTGCGGAATCTCCGCGACCGGCGATTTTCGGTAGCCTTGGGTAAACAGCAGAAATGGAATCCCCGCCCGGTCCGAGGTTTCTGCATCCACTTCGCTGTCCCCGACAAACAGGCGTGGCCCTGGGGCGCTGAGCGCGTCAAAGCTGGCGAACAGGTGGCTGGGGTCGGGTTTTCGTGTGTCCAGGCTGTCGCCACCAAGGACCGCATCGAAGAAAGGTGACAGGTTGAGCGCATCCAGAATGTGATGGGCCGGGGCCTCGGGCTTGTTGGTACAGACGCCAAGGGTACAGCCCATGCGTCTGAGGTCGTCCAACGCCTCGGGAATGCCATCATAGGGCACAGTCGTTTTGCTGGCCCCGGCATTGTAATGGGCCAGCATCACTTTGGTCAGTTCGCTGTGGCGGTCCATCGGCAGGTTACAGTGCCGGATCACGCGCTCGACCAGCTTGGGCAGACCGTTTCCGACGAATCGACCGATGACCTCTGGGGGCAGGGGCGGCAGGCCGACGTCGTCCAGCGTCCGGTTTGCGGCTGCCACGATATCGCCGAGGCTGTCGATCAGAGTTCCATCGAGGTCAAATACAACCGCTGCCATCACTGAATACCTGCCTAATTGCTGAATTTGTCAAAGACTTATCGTGGCTTGGCGCTGGTCGCAAACCGGCAAATTCCCGCGCGTGCAAACAGGGCACTTGACATACCTTACTAAAATAATCAGATTAAGCGCAGGAACAGAGAGCCAGCCCATTCTCGGGTCAGCCAGAGTAATAAACCGCGAACAAACAAGGCCGTTTGCCTGAAAACTTCTGGAGTTGACCGATGAACGCGCAGACCCCGACCCCGAACCCTACTCAATCCTATGCTGTGTCCATGCTGCCTTCGCACAAAGCCGAAGAGCTGACAAAGGGTGGCAACCTGGCCCATATCGAGCTGGGCGATCAAATGTATACCCTGCGCATCACCCGCGCGGGCAAATTGATTCTCACCAAATGAGCGCGCCGACGTCGCGGGGTGGGGCGTCCGTTGGCCGGTTGTCCGACCTCGACCCGATCGAAGCAGGTGCTGTTATGTATCTGCGGCTTTGGGGCGATGGCCCCAAGGGCCGTGCGGATGCAGCAAGTGATTTCGACATTGCGCTGGGCGCGGATCAGGGCCGGGCGGCGATGCTGACGCTGGATCGGCTGTGCTCGCTTTGTGCCCATCACGGTCGCCGACCGCTGGTGCGGCATGGGTTGGGATGCGGATGCCTGGGCGCGGATGAAAACTGTTTCGCGCAAATGATCGGCGCGGCAGCCGAAGGCGCGCGCGAGGATGCGATGATGATGGCATCCCTGATCGTGCGTCCGGATTTTGCCCCGGCTCTGGCATCACTGTCCGAGGAACTGGGCCTGACCCTGCGGCGCATGATGACGGCCATTCCGATGCAGACCACCGGCCACCAGACCCCCTCGACCGTGTTGCACTAAACGACGCGGTAAACCCCGGCTTAACGGCCGGGGTTACTTTGTCAGCAGCAGCCACATCCCGCGTGATGGTGGTCGTGATCGCAAACCTGCGCCGGAGTGAAATCACCGACCTCTGACAACACATCCCTAAGCGCGAACAGGATCATATCCACATCCTCGGCTTCGATGGTCAGGGGCGGGCGGATTTTCAGGATATTGTCCTTTGGCCCCTCACTGCCGATCAGGATGCGGTGGTCGCGCATCCGGTTCTTGACGTATTTGCAGATTTCAGTGCCTTCCGAGCCGTCGGGGTTGATCAACTCCACCCCCAGAAACAGCCCCATCCCGCGAACATCTCCGACACATCCGAAATCAGATTCGATCTGGCGCAACCCGTCGATCAGCCGCGCACCCATCAGGCGCGCATTCTCCTGCAGGCCTTCGTCATCGACGATATCCAGCACCTCTTTGCCGATCCGGCAAGACAGGGTCGAGCCGCCAAAGGTCGAGAAAAACTCGATCCCGTTGTCAAAGCTTTGGGCGATCTCTTTGGTGGTGACCACAACGCCCAGAGGGTGGCCGTTACCGATGGGCTTGCCCATCACCACGATGTCCGGCAACGCGCCCTGATGCTCAAAACCGAAATAGTAGTCACCCAGACGACCCAGCCCGGTTTGCACCTCATCCGCGATGCAAACACCCCCAGCAGCGCGAATTTTCTCATAAACGGCAGGCAGATAGCCCTTGGGCGGAATGATCTGCCCCCCGACCGAGGGGAAGGTTTCTGCGATGAACCCGGCAAGCCCATGGCCTTTGCTTTGCAACGCGGTGATCGCCGGATCGACGAAATCGGCGAACTTCTGGGCGCGGTCCGGATCATCGCGCCGGAACGATCCGCGATAATCATCCGCGACCTCGACCAGTTCGACCCAATCCGCCTGACCAACCCCGCCGGGTTTGTTGAACTTATAGGCCGAGATTGCCACCGCCGCGTTGGTATTGCCGTGATAACCATGATCCGGCGTCACGATCCCCTTGGCCCCGGTATGGGCGCGGGCCAGCCGCAGGGCCAGTTCGTTGGCCTCGGTGCCGGAATTGACGAAGAAACAGACCTCAAGGTGATCGGGCAGTTTCGACAAGACCTTATCGGCAAACGCCGTCTGTGCCGGATGCAGATACCGCGTGTTCGAGTTCATGCGCTTCAACTGATCCGCCGCAACGGCCTGAATGCGAGGATGCGCATGGCCCACATGGGGGACGTTGTTATACGCGTCCAAATAGGGGCGACCCCATTCGTCGAACAGATGGTGCTTCCACCCGCGCACCAGCATGACCGGATCATCATAGGTCAGCGACAGGTTGCCGCCGAAATGATCATGGCGGCCTTGCAGAATGGCCTGCTTGTCGGTCGGTTGATAGAGCACCTTGTCATCCGGCAAGTTCAACAACGCGGCGGGGTTCGGGCAGACCGCGTGCCACAGGAACATCTCGTCCGGGTCGCCCACGCCGGGCCAGGCGGCCTCCATCCCAACCGTTGTCAGCGCCAATTGGAAATGCACATGCGGGGCCCAGCCGCCATTCTGGCTGGCATCGCCAAGCTGTGCGAAGGCCGCGCCCTGCGCCACGGGATCGCCCGGTTTCAGCCGATCACAGACCTCGGGGTCCAGATGACCGTAGAGGGTGTAGAACGGATCGCCTTGGGGCGTTTCATGGCGCAGGATCACCACGCCGCCATAATCCAGATGGCTGTCCCGGTTTTCGACCACTTCGACCCGCCCACTGACAGGCGCGTGCAATGCGGTGCCTGCCGGGGCAAAGACATCCACCGCCAGATGCACTGTCCGCCGGTCGGACGCCTTCCACGGGCCTTTGCGAAACCCCGGTTCCGCATAAATCAGCCGCGGTTCGTTGTAATATCCGAGCCAGAACCCGTCTCCGAACTCTTCCCCGACCCGCGCTGCCTCTTCCAAAGGCATGTGGAACGGGTTTTGCGGCCAGGTCGAGTTTTCCACCGACAGCGAGCCCATGGGAACCTCGCCAAGGTCCTGTCCGAACATCTGGGCAAAGTGACCGCGATGTGCCGCCAGATAGGCGTGAACACGTTCGGCCCCGTCGGTGACCGGCACGTGACATGCGGCGCGCAGACGTGCTGGCATCAAGCCGCCATTGACCGCAGCGTTTTCCAGAAACCGCCACGCCGGAGCCTGTGAAATCGTCACATAGGGATCATCCGGGTTTTCCGCCGCCATCAGGGTCGAGTTCACCACGGACACAGCCAGCCGCATCCGCAGAAGTGGCCAGATCAGATCAAGCTCCTGCGGGCTCAGACGGTTCGCGGCGTGATAGCCGCGCACCAACGCTGTCAGGGCGCGTTCGGGTTTCGGGTGATCCAGCACGACATAGGCACCGGCAATGGCCAGGTCGCACACGCGGGGCGCTGCGCACATATCACCCAGATCGATCAGGCCCGTGACGGTCTGGCCCTGACCCAGCGCGCCATCGACCAGAACATTGTAATCGTTGGCGTCGTTGTGAATGGCCTGTCTCGGCAGGCTCGCAAGCGTGTCCGAAATGGCGTCGAACCCGGCGACGATTTCGCCTAGCAATCTGCGCCGGTCTTCATCCTGAATGACGCCCAGTTGATCCGCGATCCAACCGGCCTGCGTCAGATCCCACTTGAACCCTGCCCGATCCAACCCGTCATGCGCGAAGCCTTCCAACGCCCGATCCGTCGCGCCAAGAACGCGCCCCAACCTCAGGATCAATTCCTCGCTTTTGGGCGCGGCTTGCGCGTAACACTCGCCGGGCAAGCACTCAAGCAGCCAGACCAAACGGGATGCACCGGTTTCGTCCTGAATCTCCGGCAAAACGTCGCCATTCAAATCCGCAAAGACCTTTGGGAAGGGCAGGCCCGGGGCCGTCGCGGCAATATGCTCCAACGCCTTGATCTGCAGATCCACCAAACCGCGCGCGCAGCCGGGGCGCATGACCTTCAGAATGTAATCCTGACCGTTTTTCGCCTGCACCAGAAAGTTCAGATCATACTCACCATCCAGCCGCGTCAAACGCGCCTCAAGCCCCCAGTGCAGCCGCAGCGCAGTTGCCCAGAACACAGTCATATCGCTCATACCCTGTTCGTCCGACACCAGGATCCCCTTCATCTGGCTGAAAATATCTTCGGGGGGAGACGCGCCCTCAGGCGCGGCGGGGGGCAGACAGCCCCCCTGACCTCAGTCCAGCGCGCGCAAACGCTTGAACAGCGAGGACGTGTCCCACCGACCGCCGCCCAGCTTTTGCACATCCTTGTAGAACTGGTCGACCAAAGCCGTCACCGGCAGGGAGGCCCCGGTTTCATTCGCCGTCTCCAGACAGATCCCCAAATCCTTGCGCATCCAGTCCACCGCAAATCCATGATCGAAATGATCGTCCAGCATGGTTTCATAGCGGTTCGCCATCTGCCAGCTGCCCGCAGCACCCTGGCTGATCACCTCAACGACCGAGCGCCCATCCAAGCCGGCCTTTTCGGCAAAATGCAACGCTTCGCTCAGGCCCTGAACCAGACCGGCAATGGCAATCTGGTTGCACATCTTGGTCATCTGCCCCGCGCCGCTGTCACCGATCCTGCGGCAGATCTTGGAATAGACCTGCATGATTGGTTCAGCCGCATCGTAAGCCACCTGATCGCCGCCACACATGATCGACAATGCGCCATTCTCGGCACCCGCCTGACCGCCCGAGATCGGGGCGTCCACAAAGGCAATCCCCTTGCTTTGCGCCGCGGCATACAGCTCGCGTGTGACCTTGGCGGACACGGTGGTGTGATCAACGAATGTTGCACCTTCGGCCATGCCGTGAAAGGCGCCGCCCTCGCCGGTGCAGACCATGCGCAGGTCGTCGTCATTGCCGACGCAGGCCATCACGAAATCTGCGCCCTTAGCAGCGTCTTGCGGGGTGATCGCCATCGCGCCGCCATGTTGGGCAACCCAGGCTTCGGCCTTTGCGGCTGTCCGATTGAAAACGGTCACCTCATGACCCGCCGCCTGCAAATGTCCGGCCATTGGATAGCCCATGACGCCCAAACCCAGAAACGCAACTTTTGCCATTTGGTGATCCTCTCTGCTGACCGGCCCCGTATCATTCAGCGGGCCGGAGTGTTGGTCAGAGACAAAGCAAAGCTGCGCCCAAAGGGCAACCCCGCGTCATGCCTTGCCGCCCAGATCCTGAAGGATCGGGCAGTCGGGGCGATCATCCCCTGCACAGGCGTCGATCAGGTGACTCAGCGTGTCGCGCATGGCCTTCAGGTCCGCGATCTTGGCATCGATCTGCGCCAGATGATCGCGGGCCACCCGTTTGACATCCGCACTGGCCCGCGTTTCGTCTTCGTAAAGCGCCAGCAGGGTGCGGCAGTCTTCGATGGTGAACCCCAAAGCGCGGGCGCGGCCCAGAAAGGTCAGCTTGTGCAGGTCCTGAGGGCGGAAGACCCGGTACCCATTGTCGTCGCGCAGGGGTTTGATCAGAGCAATCTCTTCGTAGTAGCGGATGGTTTTGGCGGGCAGGCCGGTTTGGGCAGCGACATCTCCGATATTCATGCGCGGACCTCCTTGGATGTCGCCTTTGCGTTATCAGGCAGATCCGCGCGCACCCGCCGCAGGCGCAGCGCGTTCGAGACGACAAAGACACTGGACAAGGCCATCGCCCCTGCGGCCAAGGCCGGGGACAGCAAGTGACCCCCAAACGGATAGAGAACCCCCGCTGCAACCGGGATCAGAAGGATGTTATATCCAAAGGCCCAGCCCAGATTCTGCCGGATGTTACGCATTGTGCGGCGACTGATTTCAACGGCATTCGCAACACCGCGCAAATCGCCGGACATCAGAACGACGTCCGCAGTCTCAATCGCTACGTCTGTGCCGGTGCCAATGGCGACACCTATGTCGGCCGCAGCAAGGGCAGGGGCGTCGTTGATGCCGTCGCCGACGAAAGCCAGGGTGCCAAACCGGTCCTGCAAGGATTGTATCGCGTCCCGTTTTCCGTCCGGCAGGACTTCGGCTGTGATATGGTCGATACCCAAACGGTTGGCCAATGCCCTCGCCGTACGGGTGTTGTCACCGGTGACCATCGCCAGCGTCAAACCGGCCTCGCGCAGGCGCGCCAATGCCTCGGGCGTGCCGGGTTTTATCGGGTCGGAAACATACAGCGCCGCCGCCAGCCGCCCATCAATCGCCATGAAAAGTGGCGTTGCGCCTTCGGTGGCGCGGGCGTCAGACTCGGCTTGCAGGTCGTCAAGGTCAAGGCCTTGCTGCTGCATCAGGGTCTTGGATCCGATCAGAACGCGCCGACCTTCGACCACGCCCTGCACCCCGAGGCCCGTCAGGGATTGAACCTCGGAGGCATCGGGCAAATCTGCGGGACCGGCGCGCGTGATTGCCGATGCGATCGGATGCTCTGAACGTGCTTCCAACGCCGCAGCCAAACGAAGCACCTCGGTCGGATCGAATCCGGTTGTCGGTGTAATGTTGTCGAATTCGGGACGGCCCAGTGTCAACGTACCGGTCTTGTCCAATGCGATCACCTTTGCCTGTTGCAATTGCTGCAACGCATCGCCCTTGCGGAACAGCACGCCCAGCTCGGCTGCACGGCCGGTGCCGACCATGATCGAGGTCGGTGTTGCCAGACCCATGGCGCAGGGGCAGGCGATGATCAGGACCGAGACCCCGGCCACCAGCGCCAGCGGCAAAGAGGGCGCAGGCCCGAATAGCAACCACGCGAGGACGGTCAGAACAGCGACAGTGATGACCGCCGGAACAAAGCGATAGGTGATCCGGTCCACCAGCCCCTGGATTGGCAGTTTGGCCCCCTGCGCCTGTTCCACCAATCGAATGACCTGCGCCAGGACTGTATCGGCCCCGACACGCGTGGCCTGCACCCGCAGAGCACCGGTTCCGTTCACGGTGCCGCCAACAACTGGATCACCGGGTGATTTGCCGACCGGAACGGGCTCGCCTGTGATCATGCTTTCATCCACAAACGTAGAGCCCTCCAACACCTGCCCATCGACCGCGATGCGTTCACCGGGTCGAATTTGCAGGATGTCGCCCACAGTGATTTCGGCAATGGGGCGGTCGACAGCAGCGCCGCCCTGTTCAACTCGCGCGGTTTTGGGTTGCAGCCCGATCAGCTTGCGAATGGCTGCGCCGGTTTTGCCTTTGGCGCGCGCCTCCATCCAGCGGCCCAGAAGGATCAGAACCACGATGACAGCGGCGGCTTCGAAATACACATCTGCTGTGCCCTGCGGCAGCACGCCGGGGGTAAAGGTGGCGGTCACCGAATAGAGGTAGGCGGCACCGGTTCCCAACGCGACCAGCGCGTTCATATCCGGCGTTCCGCGCAGCAGGGACGGGATGCCCTTTTGATAGAACACCCGCCCGGGACCGATCAGCAGAACCGAGGTCAACGCGAATTGGATCAACTGACTGGCTTGCCCGCCAATGGTGCCGTGCACCCAATGATGGAAGGCAGGGATCATATGCCCGCCCATCTCGAGTATGAACACCGGTGCCGCAAGCAGCGCGGCCAGCAGTGTGGACCGCTTCAGGGTTTGCGCCTCGTCATCCTGCGTCGCGGGGGCAGTGCCCCGCTGCCCCTCGATCCGGGCCGGATAGCCAAGATTGGTCACGACCCGAGCCAGAGTTTCGGGCGAGGTGGCATCCTCAAGATAAGTCACCCGCGCCGACCCGGTCGCCAGATTGACATCAGCAGTCAAAACACCTGTGGTCGCGGCAAGCGCACGTTCGATCTTCGCCACGCAAGAGGCGCAGTTCATCCCGGTGAGCGCAAGGACAGTCTGTTCGATCGCCGCAGGATAACCGGCATCGTCCAGCGCTTCGGTCAGCGCCGTAACCGGACCCGTGGTTACGACCTGCGCAGTGTGGGTTGCCAAGTTGACCGAGGCGGACTCGACGCCTGCAACACCGTTCAACGCAGCTTCGGCCCGCGCAACGCAAGAGGCGCAGTTCAGTCCGGTGATCTTGATCTGTATTGGTTGAGGCTGTGCCATACGACTCGTCTCGGAACTATCTTTGCCCTCCACATGAGGGTTCCAGTGACGGGAAGGTCAAGGGGCGCGCCATGGATTTTCGCGGAAATCAGGCGTTAATGCAGTTGGGGCATTCGGAAGGGCGTCTGACGAGGTACGCCGTCAGTTTTGCAGCAAGCGGTCCAGCAACAATGTCTGTTCACCCGTCGCAGGCTGTGTCCGGACCGCATTCGGGGAGGCAAAAAAACCATAGAGGACAACAAGCAAAGCGCAGCCGACACCTGCAAGCGAGATCAGGGCGATATTCATCGTTGAACGTAGCATGGTAGTCCGTCCTCCGTCAGCGAAGGTGATTTGAAGGGTCTCTGTGACCTAATCCGATTGGGCCAGTGCTTGTTTCAGCCGTTCATTTTCAGCCTGCAACTGCGCCAGTTGCTGTCCCAAAGCGTTCAGATGCGGGCGCAGTTCAGCCTCGGTATAACGGGGCGTGATATGGCTGGGGCAATTCCAGTCCAGCGCCTCGACCCGGATGATCACGGCGCGTTCGGCGCGTGTGGTGGCCCCGTCGGGATACAGGCTGGTTGTGGCCGCCTCGCCTTCGGTAAACTCCACACGCCCCAGAATCTTGAGACGGCGCTGATTGGCGTAATCCATCAGGATCATCGCAATTCGATCGTTCCCGTTCAGATTCCCGCGCGAGATATACTGCTTGTTGCCGGAAAAATCTGCATAGCCGATGGTCTGAGTCCCCAGCACTTTCAGGAACCCGACAGGGCCGCCGCGATACTGAACATAAGGCCATCCGGTCTCGGACACGGTGGCCTGATAGAACCCGTCCCGCGCTGTGATAAACGCTTTTTCCGCATCGCCGATCAGGTGGCCTTGCTGTGGGCCACCTTCGATAAACTTGGCATAGGTTTTTGCCGATCCCATCCGTTCCTGATGGGCGCGAACGGCTGGGGTGAAGGTCAGTTCGGAAAAGGCGCGCGGCATGGTTTGTCCTTTCACAGACCCAAGTCTGACAGCCCTGGATGGTCTTCCGGGCGTTCGCCCTGCGGCCAGTGAAACAGGCGGTCATCCTCGGTGATCGGCAAATCGTTTAACGAGGCGTGACGATGCGACATGCGCCCGTCCTCGGCAAATTCCCAATTCTCATTGCCATAAGACCTGAACCACTGACCGCTGTCATCGTGCCATTCATAGGCATAGCGCACCGCAATGCGATTGCCGGAAAAGGCCCAAAGCTCTTTGATCAGGCGATAGTCCAGTTCCTTGCGCCACTTGCGGGTCGGGAAAGCGTGGATGTCGGCGTGGCCGGACAGGAATTCGGCCCGGTTCCGCCATTGGCTGTGTTCGGTATAGGCCGGGGTCACGACATCTGCGTCACGGGAATTCCAGGCATTTTCGGCCATACGAACCTTTTGCGTGGCGGTTTCGACGGTGAAGGGCGGCAGCGGCGGTCTGGACATTTTCGGGTGCTCTTTCAGACGAGTGCTGCAGCGATCATCGCCAGAGTCAATAGGACCGGCAGATATTGTGGTGGAACAAGGTTGGCGTGTCGTTTCATCGGTCAAATCCTTGGGTGAACTGATCGGTAAGAATACCTCTAAGGTGTACCGATCTGTCAATAAGCTCAAGTATTATTTTGCGACTTGATGTAATTCCTTAAGAAGCGGATCGAAAAGCTATGTATTTCAACGGGGTAGGCAAGGTGGATTGAACCGCGCGGCCAAGTTTAATATGTACAGGTCAGTACATGCAGGAGCGGGATCATGCGTCCAAACAAACGAGATGAGCTTGTTCGCAAGGCGATGCAGGTGTTCTATCGCGACGGGTTTCACGCGACTGGCATGGACAAGCTGGTGGTGGAAACGGGCGTGTCGAAAACTTCGATGTACAAGCATTTCCGCACCAAGGAAGAGTTGATCCTGGCCGTCCTGCGCCTACGGGACGAAAGCTTTCGCGAGTGGGTTCTGGGACGTATGTCGGACAGGGCCGACACGCCGGCGGGGCAAATCCTGGCCAGTTTCGACGCCCTCAAGGAATGGTTCGAACAGGACGAATTTCGCGGCTGCATGTTCATCAAGGCGGGCGCCGAGTATCAGGAGGCCGATCATCCGATCCATGTTCAGGCCGCCAGGCACAAACAGGTGATGCTGGATCATTTCACCGGTCTGGCAAAAAAGGCCGGTACGGCCGAACCGGAAACGCTGGCGCGGCAGATTGTCTTGTTACAGGAAGGCGCGATTGTGTCCGCCGTGCTGTTGAAAAGCGGCGACCCTGCCGAAGACGCCAAAGAGGCTGCCGCATTACTGCTGAAAACCGCCTTGGCCTAACCCGCCGGGAAAGAACGTTGCGTTGTTCAGGGGCCCAACGCGACGTCACATGGATTGGCGGGAAGCGCTGGGCTAGGTAGCCTATAACAAACGCTTATCCGGAGATCTGAAGATGTCGCTTTTCACCTCGTCCGCCGCCTGGGTTACAGATGAACACCGCATGTTTGCCGATATGGCAGGCCGGTTCATGGATGATGAACTTTCCCCGAATGTTGAAACATGGGCCGACAACGGCGTTGTCGACCGCGCGTTTTGGCACAAGGTCGGCGAAGCAGGGCTGATGGCGGGTTCGGTCGCCGAAGAATATGGCGGCGTTGGTGGCGGCATGGGCTTTGATGCCGTGACAATCTATGAACAGGCCGCGCGTGGTGATGCGGGTTGGGGGTATGGAATTCAGTCCATCGTGACCCACTACATCGCGACCTATGGCAGCGAAGACCAAAAGCAAAAATGGCTGCCCAAGCTGATCTCGGGCGAAATGGTAGGCGCGCTTGCAATGACTGAACCGGGCACCGGGTCCGACGTTCAGGCCGTGCGGACGACGGCCGAAAAGGATGGCAACTCTTACAAGCTCAACGGGTCCAAGATTTTCATCACCAACGGTCAGTCGGCGGACCTGATCGTTGTTGCGGCGAAAACGGATAAGTCCCTTGGGGCAAAAGGCGTTTCCCTGATCGCGGTCGAAACCGAAGGCGCGGATGGGTTTCGCCGGGGGCGTAACCTCAAAAAGCTGGGCATGAAGGGCAACGACACCGCCGAGCTGTTCTTTGAGGATGTCAAAGTGCCGTTGACGAACCTGCTGGGCCCGAATGAGGGGCAGGGGTTTTATCAGTTGATGAAGCAATTGCCCTGGGAACGCCTGACCATCGGTCTGATGGCCCTTGGGGCAATCGATTTCGCCATCGCCGAGACGGTGAAATACGTGCAAGAGCGTAAGGCCTTCGGTCAGCGTGTCATGGACTTTCAGAACACGCGTTTCAAACTGGCCGAGTGCAAGACCAAGGCCGAAGTGCTGCGCAGTTTCGTGAATGACTGTATCGCCAAGCTGGAGGCCGGAGAGTTGGACGCCGCGACAGCCTCGATGGTCAAATACTGGGGGTCCGAGGTGCAGAACGAAATCATGCACGAATGCCTGCAACTGTTTGGCGGCTATGGGTTCATGATGGAATACCCGATTGCCCGTCTTTACGCGGATGCACGCGTGCAGATGATCTATGGCGGCACCAACGAAGTGATGAAAGAGTTGATCGCGCGGTCACTCGACGTCTAGGGGGCTCCCGCCCATCTTCGTCGTTTCTGTCGAAACGACTGTGCTGGTTGGGCCGGGCAGCTTGCAGAGGGCGTTTGTTCAGGCCCACAGGGTCATATTCAGCGCTGCCATCGAAATTTGCGCCGACACGACCCTGACAACCCCGTTCCTCTTTCCTCATCTTGAGTTGCTGCCACCTTGCGCGCTAATGCTGCGGGCAAGGATGAAAGGTGACCCGTGACCAACCCCGAAAACTCTCTGTGGCGCGAGACATGCCGTGAAGACCTGAACGCCGAAATGCTCTCGGCCCATGTGACGGTGGACCTGGCCGTAATCGGGGGCGGGTACACCGGCTGTTCCGCTGCGCTGCACGCTGCGAAATCCGGCGCGACGGTCTGTCTGTTGGAGGCGCAGGACATCGGCCATGGCGGCTCGGGGCGGAATGTCGGGCTGGTCAATGCGGGCCTTTGGTTGCCCCCCGACGACATTCGCAAGCACTTGGGTCAGGCAACTGGCGACCGCCTGATTGACCTTCTGTCCCAAGCACCGACCGAGGTCTTTGCCCTGATCGAAAAGCACCAGATCGATTGCGAGCCGGTGCGGAACGGAACACTTCACTGCGCGCATTCACCTGCCGGGTTGCGCGATCTGAAAACCCGCCACGCGCAGCTTAGCGCGGCGGGCGCTCCGGTCGAGCTGTTGTCGGCCCGGACCGCAGCGCAGAGAACCGGTAGCGATGCGTTCCATGGGGCGCTGTTTGATCCTCGGGCCGGTACGATCCAGCCACTGTCCTATGTGCAGGGTCTGGCGCGAGTGGCGCGTGAGTCGGGTGCGCAGATTTACACCAACAGTCCGGTTCGCAACCTGCGCCGGGAAGGTGAGGTTTGGGTTCTGGAAACCCCCGGTGGATCGGTGCGCGCAAGGGCGGTCATACAAGCCACAAACGCCTATCACCAAGGCATCAAGGACACCGCGCCCGCCTATGTGCCGGTCTACTACTTTCAATATGCGACTGCGCCTTTGTCCCACAATCTGCGCAACAGCATTCTGCCGCAGGGCGAAGGGTGCTGGGATACCGGCCTGATCATGACATCGTTCCGGCTGGATCAGGACGGACGCATGATCATTGGCGGGATGGGGGATCTAAGCCATGCTGGCCGCGCGGCCCATACAGGATGGGTCAGTCGCAAATTGGCCGAACTGTTTCCGCACCTATCGGATCAACCATTGGTTCAGGGCTGGCACGGGCGGATAGCCATGACGTCGGATCATATTCCCAAGATCACTCAGCTTGGCCCAAACGCCCTGTCCGCCCATGGGTTTTCCGGGCGCGGCATCGGGCCCGGCACGATGTTCGGGCGGTTGATGGCTGAAAGCCTTTTGACAGGGGATTTCTCATGCCTGCCGGTGCCAGTCGTATCCGAGCACCGCGAAAGCTGGACGCGCCTGCGCCGTGCTTATTTCGAAACCGGCGCGGCGCTGACGCATCTGATCAAGGCGCGGCTCTGATACGTCAGACCGAGCGGGTGATACCGCCATCGACCCGGATGTTTTGTCCGGTGATGTATCCGCCTCCCTCAGAAGCCAGCAGAGAAATCACCGGCGCGATTTCGTCGCGACTGCGCCCATAGCGGCCCATCGGAATCCTGTCGCGGAAGTCCTGTTTCTCGGGCAGGCTGTCGATGAAGCCGGGCAGCACATTGTTCATGCGGATGTTGTCTGCCGCGTATTTGTCGGCATAGAGCTTGGTGAAAGCCGCGAGGCCAGAGCGAAATACGCCCGAGGTCGGAAAGGCCGGGTCCGGTTCGAATGCGGCGAAGGTTGAGATATTGATGATCGATCCACCGCCTTGGGCCTGCATGATCGGGGTCACCAGCCGGGTCGGGCGGACGGCGTTTAGAAAATACACCTCCATCCCCAGATGCCAGTCGTCATCCGACAGATCCAGCACCGCGCCTTTTGGGCCATGCCCGGCTGAATTGACCAGAACGTCGATCCGCCCCCAATGGGACATGGCCGCATCCACCAGCCGTTGCAGATCGTCGTTGGATTGGTTGGACCCGGTTATACCGACGCCACCCAGTTCCCGGGCCAATGCCTCGCCTTTGCCGGATGAGGACAGGATACCGGTTTTGAACCCGTCAGCGGCCAGCCGACGGGCCGCGTCAGCGCCCATCCCGCTGCCGCCGGCTGTGATCAGGGCAACTTTTTCGGTCATTTTCGCGCTCCAATTTGCATCTTTCCTGAGAATGAGCCGCGGCGCTGCGTTTGACCAATCAGTTCTTCTGCTCTAAGCCTGTAGAAAATCTACTGTGTGCGGATATGCCAGCCCTTCCACCTCTGAACGCTTTGCGTGCTTTTGAAGCTGCGGCCCGACATCTGAATTTTCGCCTTGCGGCGGAAGAACTGGGCGTTACGCAAGGGGCTGTGGCGCAGCAGGTTCGAGGGCTTGAGGCGCGCTTGGGCATTGCCCTGTTCGATCGGATGCCGCGCGGTCTGCACCTGACGGAAGAGGGCCGCAAACTCAGCGCGCCTCTAAAACGCGCGTTTCGCCTGATCGAAAACGCGGTGGAAGAGGCGGCAGACCAGCGTCGGATCACGATATCCGTGACACCCAGTTTTGCGTCGAAATGGCTGGTGCCCAGGCTGTCGGATTTCACGGCGAAGCACCCGGAAATTCAGGTTCAGATCGATGCGCAGGAACATCTTGCCGAATTTGGAAAAGACGGTGCCGACATCGCTGTGCGCCACGGTCAATCGCATCTGACATCCGATCTGCGGGCCGAGCCCTTGTTTTCGACCGAGCTTATTGTCGTCTGCGCGCCAGATCTGGCCGGGCGCGTGTCTGATGTGCGGGATTTGATGGGGCAGACGTTGCTTAGCGATTCACATGGTCTTTGGCCGCTGTTTCTGGAACATGCCGGGGTGGACGGAAGGCCGCGCATGATGACGTTCAACCACACCAGCCTTGCAATTGACGCGGCTGTGGCGGGGCAGGGGTTTGCCCTGGCAGATGCGGCGCTTGTCGGGTCCGAACTGACCTTAGGCCAGTTGGTCAAACCCTTCGAACAGGTGCTAAGCGGTGATCCGGGGTTTTACATCGTGACCCCGAGGAAGCCGCGCCAGCCCAAACTGGTCGACGCGATGCGGCGTTGGTTGCTGTCACAGGTCTAAGCGCCCATAGCACGCTCGGCGGACCAAGCGTTTGCTGTTCCCCCGACCGTGCAAAATGGGACCGCGAAAATTTACCATTCCAGCCATAGACGCGGGCATTAGGCTCCTCTAACGTCGCCCCGATCCCCAGTGAACCCTGACAAACAGGCGCGAGGTAAATTCATGGATTATCACAGTCCTGCCAGCTTTGCCGAAGCATCGGCCCTGGCGGCAAACGCAACGGGCATAACACGATTTCTGGCAGGCGGCACCGATGTTTTGGTGCAGTTGCGCGCCGAGCTGGTGACGCCCGACACGCTGATCGATGTCAAGAAAATCAACGGTGTGCATGACATCACCCGCAACGCGGATGGCAGTTGGACGCTGGGCGTGGCAACCACCGGCGCGGAAATGAGCGAGCATGCCGAACTCGGCCGCGACTGGCCCGGCGTGGTCGAGGCGATGGATTTGATCGGCTCGACTCAGGTTCAGGGGCGCGCGACGCTGACCGGCAATCTGTGCAACGGGTCGCCTGCGGCGGACTCGGTGCCTGCCATGGTGGCTGCGGGTGTGACGGTCACGGTCACCGGACCGGATGGCACCCGAGAGGTCGCGGTTGAGGATATTCCGACCGGACCGGGCAAAACCTCGCTGGCGAAGGGAGAGTTGGTTTCAGCGGTTAACATCCCTGCCCGTGGTGACAACGCAGGCGACGCCTATCTGCGGTTCATTCCGCGGACCGAGATGGATATTGCGGTTGTCGGCGTCGGTGTCAGTCTGCGTCTGGACGGCGATACCATCACCGAAGCGCGTGTGTCTTTGGGTGCTGTGGCACCGACTGTTCTGCTGGTGGAAGACTGCGCCACGGCGATCATTGGCAGCACGCTGGACGATGCAGCGCTGGACGCGCTGGCCGCTGCGGCCTCTGCCGCCTGCAACCCGATTGACGACAAGCGCGGCACAATTGAATTCCGCACCGAGGTCGCAGGCGTTCTGGCCAAGCGCGCCGCGAAAATCGCCTATGCCCGTGCGAAGGGAGAAAATGTATGAGCAAGCTCCACGTATCCACATCCGTGAATGGGGACACGGTCGAATACCTGTGCGACCCGCGCGAAACACTGCTGGACTGTCTGCGCGACAAACTGAACCTGACCGGCGCGAAAGAGGGCTGCGGCACCGGAGACTGCGGGGCCTGTTCGGTGACCGTTGACGGTCGTCTGGTCTGTTCCTGCCTTGTGCTGGGGGTCGAAGCGGACGGCAAACAGATCGAAACCGTCGAGGGGATTGCAGACGGTGACGTACTGCATCCATTGCAGCAGAAGTTCATCGAGCACGCTGCCCTGCAATGCGGCATCTGCACGCCCGGCATTCTGGTGGCGGCCAAATCGCTGCTGGAAAAGAACCCGGACCCGACCGAGGAAGAGGCGCGGTATTGGCTGGCAGGCAACCTCTGCCGCTGCACCGGGTACGACAAGATCATTCGCGCCGTGATGGAAACGGCAGCAGACCTGCGGGAGGCGTCATAATGGCTCTGGACGATCGCAAATCTGATTTCACCTTTGTTGGCACCCGCCCGAACCGCCCCGATGGTTTGGACAAGGTCACGGGCCGCGCCAAGTTCGGCGCGGATATGTCGGCACCTGGCATGTTGCACGGCGCGGTTCTGCGCTCGCCCCATGCCCATGCGCGGATCGTGAAGATCGACACCTCAAAGGCCGAGGCGCACAAGGACGTCAAAGCCGTCGTGACACGCGCCGATTTCGCCGACGTGCCCTTTGCCCCCGGTCTGGCGGGCGAGTTCTGGAACGTGCTGGAAAACGTCATGGCCGGTGAAAAGGCGCTGTATGACGGTCATGCCGTGGCGGCAGTCGCCGCAAGTTCGGCTTTGGCGGCCCGCGATGCGCTCAAGCTGATCGAGGTTGAATACGAGGTCCTGCCCCATGTCACCGATGTAGACAAAGCGATGGCAGCGGACGCGCCGGTGATCCGCGAAGGGGCTGCGGATTACTCGGTGCCGCAAGGCATGCATACGAACGTTGTCCGCTATCACGAAAGCGGCCATGGCGATGTCGAGGCTGGCTTTGCCGAGGCTGATCTGGTCATCGAGGACAGCTTTGTGACCGAGGCGACCCATCAGGGCTATATCGAACCACATGCCTGTCTGGGTATGTTGGGCAATGACGGCAAGGGTGAGTTGTGGTGCACCACCCAAGGCCACTGGATCGCACAGAAAACCTGCGCCGCGCTGTTGGGCATAGAGACCTCGCAATTGCGCGTAACCGCGTCGGAAATCGGCGGAGGGTTCGGCGGCAAAACCACCGTTTTCATCGAGCCCGTCGCGCTGGCGCTGAGCCGCAAGGCCAACCGCCCGGTCAAGATCGTGATGTCCCGGTCCGAGGTGTTCCGGGCCACCGGCCCGACCTCATCCGCGTCGATGGATGTGAAAATCGGGATGAAGAAGGACGGCACCATTTCGGCGGCGCAGGGCGTGTTCCGTTTGCAAGGCGGGGCCTTCCCCGGTGCGCCGGGCGACATGACTGCCATGTGCGCCTTTGCGCCCTACAACCTGACCAACGTCAGGCAGATCGGTTACGACGTTATGGCCAACCGCCCGAAGCAGGCGGCCTATCGCGCGCCGGGGGCTCCGATGGGGGCCTTTGCCGTCGAATCGGTGATCGATGAGCTGTGCAACAAGCTGGGCCTCGACCCGGTCGAAGTGCGCCTGAAAAACGCCGCGCATGAGGGCACAAGGGCCAGTTACGGGCCAACCTATGAACGCATCGGTCTGGTTGAAACGCTGGAAGCCGCCAAGGCGCATCCTCACTACGCGGCCCCGCTGAAACCGGGGCAGGGGCGTGGGATTTCTTGCGGGTTCTGGTTCAACCACGGCGGCGAAACCTCGGTATCGCTGGCGCTGTCCGAGGACGGCTCGGCCCAGTTGATGGTCGGAACGCCCGATATTGGCGGCTCGCGCGCGTCCATGGCGTTGATGGCGGCCGAAGTGCTGGGCATTCCGTACGAGAACATCCGCGTCACCATCGCTGACACGGCAACGCTGGGCTATAACGACGTCTCGCACGGAAGTCGCGTGACCTATGCCAGCGGTCTGGCGACCATCAAGGCGGCGAAACACGCGGTTGAAAAGCTGTGCGAACGCGCGGCGGCCAAATGGGGCATCCCTGTGGACGCGGTGAAATGGGAAAACGGCTGCGCGGTGCCTTCCGGGCCCAACGCGGGCGATTTCGACCCCTTACCGCTGGCCGATATCACGGCGAACATGGGTCGCACCGGCGGTCCGATCTCGGGGCATTTCGAGGCCACCCCCGAAGGCGCGGGCGTGTCCTTCGGCACCCATATCGTCGATGCCGAGGTCGATCCGGAAACCGGCAAAACCTCGATCACCCGCTACACGGTCATTCAGGACGCAGGCAAGGCGATCCACCCGGCATATGTCGAAGGCCAGTATCAGGGCGGGGCCGCACAAGGCATCGGCTGGGCACTGAACGAGGAATACATCTATGGCGAGGATGGACGGCTGCAGAACTCGGTCTTCCTCGACTACCGCATCCCGGTCGCCAGCGACCTGCCGATGATCGACACGGTGATCGTCGAGGTTCCCAACCCCGGCCATCCGTTTGGTGTGCGTGGGGTCGGCGAGACAGGCATCGTGCCGCCCCTCGCTGCCATCGCCAATGCGGTGTCGAACGCGGCAGGGGTTCGGATGAAACAACTGCCCATGTCACCGCCGCGGATTCTGGCTGCGTTGAAGGACAATGATTGACGTCCACCTCTGGTCCAGCCTCCGGTCACTGACCGGGGGCAGGCAAGTGGTGACGGTCGAAGCCGCCACCACCGGAGAGCTGTTGAGCGCCCTAGTGCGCGCCCACCCGCAATTGCAGGCCCCCATCGACGCGGGGGTGTCCATCGCCATCGACGGGCGCGTCATTGCCACCGGCCTGACCGAACCCATCCCGGAAGGCAGCGAAGTCTATCTGATGCAGAGGTTGCGGGGCGGCTAGCCCTTTGGCGTCCACGGCGCGCGCCCGACCATACGGTCAGCCTCGGCTGTGATGTCGTTCATATGCGCCTCAAGGCTGAGGCGAAGGGTCTCAAGGGTGTCTTCGCTGGCCTTGCGCGGTACGGTTTCCGTCCACTCACGGCACAGAAACACGCCTTCGTTGCGCCACGGGCGCGGCATCAGCAACCGGTCCCAGGTTCCCGCCTCGCGCCCGTGTTTGGCGGAAAAAGTGATGCCGAACACGCGCTTGCCCGAGGTGCGCGCCCATACCAGAGGCACGGTCGACAGAACCCGTTCCGGCCCTCGCGGACCGTCCGCGGCGATTCCGATGGAAATGCCCTGCTTCACCTTTCCGATCACTTCGCGCGACACGGCAATATTGTTGGAATTTTTGCTGGTCATGGCGATCGTGTCCATGCCGAACAGCTTCTGCACCCGACCTACCATGCTGCCTGCCCGCGCCGAGGACGTAATTGAACAGATGCGCCCTTTATCCAGCGGAAAGAAATAAGGGGATTGGGCCAGCCGCTGGTGCCAGAGGACGACAATGACCGGCTCACCCTGTTCGGCCAGCTGGTCCAGCTCCTCATACCCGATGCGCTGCCAGCGCGTGTTGCGGTTGACCATCCGGATATAGCTGGCAATCCGCCGCGCGGTCCAGTTCAGTACGGCTTCGCTGTCTGCGATCTTCTTGCGGAGGCTCACACCGGGTTCCTTTTGCTGACCAGACCTTGTCTTACCCAACTGCACGGCCCGCGCAACTTGTTTGTCAGATTGCGAAGTATGAGAGATTGTAAAAAAGCCTCTTGAGTCCGCCGCGCGGCTGGCCTATTTGGGGCCTCACCATAGGGGTATAGCTCAGTTGGTAGAGCGACGGTCTCCAAAACCGTAGGTCGCGGGTTCGAACCCTGCTGCCCCTGCCATTTCCAAACCAATCACGTAACTGTATCACCGCGCTCGTCACTGACCTCGGCGCGTTTTTTGTGCGTTTGAAAGAGCGTGTGAAGCAGGGTTCAAATCAAGCCCGGCATCGTTTCCACCTTATTAGGTGGTCGGCCAGGTTTCAGGGAGAACCTTTGCGGCCAGCGAGCAGGACCCAGCAAAATGCGGGGTTTGTACACGTCATTGCTGAAAGAGCTGGGCCACAACAACGGTAAGGACAAAGAAACTGCCATCACCATTTGGTCTGTAGGTCAGCGTAACATCCTGG
Organism: Ruegeria sp. K5; assembly: GCF_056531805.1. Lineage (NCBI taxonomy): Bacteria > Pseudomonadati > Pseudomonadota > Alphaproteobacteria > Rhodobacterales > Roseobacteraceae > Ruegeria > Ruegeria sp. K5. The sequence continues at coordinate 286,975 of NZ_JBQFML010000005.1, forward strand.
GCTCTCGCTGTTAGTCCCTGTTGATTAGAGCGAAAGAGGGGTTGCAAACTTTGCCAACCCAGCGACAGCAATTGGGGTCGCAAATACTGATACCCCGGTGGGCGTAGTACATAGGCCATAGGTCGGCAAACAGGAAACTGCCTTAACGCGCCTGACGAGCGAATTTAGGGCCGGTGCGGCGAAATGCCGAGCAAATTAATCGGCCAGACCTTCTTTCTTGGCGTCAGCCTCAAGGTCTTTCCAGAATTTCAGCGTGGACTTGAAAGTGGATTCCAGTTCTTTTTCGACGGCCTGCGCCGGTTTCGGTGGCAGTTTGGCCAAGGCTTTTTTGACACGCTGTTTGGCCTTCTGAATTTGACCCACCCTCTGTTTGATCCGCGCCTTTACTTCCTTTTTTGCCTTTTCCACTTTTGCGTCGGACATTGCTTTTTGCACTTCCTCCAGCCCTTCTTCAGCGCACATTTCCACGACCGCTTGCTCTACTTCGGCATAGGCTTTTTTCTCGGGTGCTGGCGCTTGTTTCACGGACCATTTCGCTTTTGCTAGGGCCGTTTCGGCACGTTTCTTCGCTTTTTTCGCGCTGTGTTTCACGGCTGCCGGCTTTTTCTTTTTTCAGAATGCGTTGACCTTCTTTTGCGTTTGAGGATCAAGTTTAGGCATGGGTTACTCCATTGAACGGACTATGAAATTTGAGGTGGGCGCCAGGGCTTGAAATATCTGGGTATCGTTCAGGCGCGCCATATTTGAAATAATCTTAACTCGAGTCCGCATTCCGACAAAGGAACCAATTCACATAGGAAATACACGAAGGCTAGAGAGGCTGGGTGAGCCCTTGCCTAAACCTTGCTGTTGGGACGCAGGCCACGAGCAGCCTGCCACCGGATGGGGCGAGTTGCTTTCCTGCATTGAGGGAAGGGTGGGGCAAGATGTGCCGGGGGCCTAACCTTCGCGAACAGCACCTGCAACCACGTAAGGCACTGGTTTCGCTGAGTAGAGTTGCAGAAAGTCGCTCTAAAGCCGTTTGACGACTCTGTGGTACAACTTTTTCAATGGATGTCGCCGAAGGTTGGCAAGCTTTGTCTCCAACAAATTTGTCTTTCTTGTTTCTACCTCAAGGCGCTCTTCCAACTCCTTGCGACTCAACCTTGCATGCTTGGTGCCAGCTGGGTTCAATCCCCGGAAATCACGTCTTTTTTCATTTTCAACGTATCTAAAGAAGACGGCCATAATTCGCATTAGGGTTTGAGTTTCGTCTTCTTGGTTGTCCTGTTCTGCCGTTGGCTCGGTGAGTGGGCTTCCCTTGATTTGTTGATTAATAAGTGCCGTTTGTTTTGCAAACTTCTGATTGACGATAGCAATGTCATCCGGTGATGGACCATGACTAAATTCGAGTTCCGGGGAAGCCTCGATCAGACGATCCGCAATCAGCGGATAAGTTGCATGATCAAATACGCCGTTTATCATTCGAAGAAACTGACTTTCGCGTTCAGTTAACGATCGATTGACCCTGAGAGGGCTCACTGTTGGCCAGTTCCCAGGTGGTAGGTTCAGAACCTTTTCCAAGAAGAAGCTGCATATGTCGCGTTTGGCATCGTCGTAGTTAAAGACATCAAAGGTCAAACCCAATCTTTGGGCGGCTAAAATCTCTTCCATAGTTGCGCCCATAGTGTCTTCTGCGGCTTCAATAAACTGACGAAAGTCACCGGTAAATCGACCGCGTTTGATGCCTTGCTGCCAGCTTGAAAATAATAGCTCACTGTAGTTTCTGGCAAAAAACACGATGTGAGTTGCAAAGCCCAAGTTTTGCAACTCCAACGCAAATTCTTTCAAACGCTTGCTGTCAAAAGCCTGCAGGAATTCGCTTGAGATCAGGACATGCGGCTCATTCCTTTGAAACACCGCCAAATTTCGAGCGACAAAGTCGCCTACCGTTTCTCGAACAGCCTCTTTTCTTTTGAAGATACTTGTTTCTTCGATGTCTTTTGCCAGGACGGAACCCAGGGGCGTACCGTTGCCGCCTGTGGCCTTTCCCTTGATAGCATCGGTCAAATCGACCAGAGGTGGATAGTAGATTCCCGCTTGAGATAGCTCTTCAGTGTGTCGGGCAAAAAACGTCTGAAGTGCGGACGTGCCTGTTTTGGCGTGCCCCACGTGCAAATAGACTATCTTCTTATTAGCTTCTTCCTGATTTGCCACGTCGCCCTCTGCTATGTGTTGAACCTTGTTCCCACGTGGAAATTTGGCCCTGCTTCTTATTTTGCCACCAATCGCGCGACCGAACCGCGTTTTCATGGCATTGCCGACAATCAGATACCTGACCAAGAATTCAACTTTGTTTAAACAGCGTCACAGTTGGAAAGCCAAGCCAGTGAGGGCTGCCGCCGTTGGCTAGCCTCAGATCGGCCACTTGGCTACTGCTACATGTTACAAGTCTATTGGTAAGCCCGAAGCGTGCAGATTGGCTGCCTGCCGCTGTCACTTCCCCTAAACAGGTATCTTGGGCGCGGGCGTTCATCGCGCGGAACCCGGTTTCCTCTGGCGGATGAATGGCCTAATGTCCCGGCAGAACAGAAACCGGAAAGAGGGCCCATGTCGCGTTTCGATGGATATTTCCTGCGGCAATTGCTGATTCTGTTCGGCTTTTTCACTCTGGTCCTTGTCGGGGTCTTCTGGATTACCCGGTCTGTCAGCCTGTTTGACAGCGTGATCAGCGGCGGGCAGTCGGCCATGGTGTTTCTGGAATTCACTGCGCTGACCTTGCCAACTCTGATCCGCACCGTGATGCCAATGGCGGTGTTTGCGGCGGCGGTGTACGTCACCAACCGTCTGAGCCGGGAAAGCGAGCTGACGGTGATGCTGGCGACCGGGTCCAGCCCCTGGCGGCTGGCGCGGGCGGTGGTTCTGTTCGGCTTGATCACAGGCTTGATGATGGCGGTGATCAGTGTGTTTCTGCGCCCGGCCTCGGTCGAACAGCTTGAGATCAGACAAGCCGAGGTTGCAGGCGACGTGACCGCTCAGTTGCTGAACGAAGGCGAGTTCCTGCATCCGGCCGAGAATGTGACCGTCTATATCGGGCGCATCGATCTGGACGGCACGCTGAAAGAGGTTTTTGTCTCGGACCGGCGCGATCCGGACAATGCGGTCAGCTATTCCAGCGCGACCGCCTATCTGGTCAACAACAGCGCGGGCATCCATCTGGTCATGGTGGACGGGGTCGCACTGCGCCTGAACCAAGAGGGTCGGACCCTGTCATCGACTCTGTTTCAGGATGCGTCCTACGACATCTCGGACCTTACGCGATCCGGTGGCATGACTCGCCGCAGCCTCGAGGCGATTTCAACCGCCGAGCTGATTTATGACATGAAGTCGGTGGAAGAGGCCGAACGGCACAGCCGGGGCCATCTGGTCGAAGAGTTGCACCAGCGATTCTCATGGATTGCCATTTGCATAGCGGTGTCGCTGGCAGGGTATTCGACCCTGATGCTGGGCAGCTTTTCCCGCTTTGGCCTTTGGCCCCAGATTCTGGGCGCCTTTACTATCCTGGTCCTGCTCGAAGGGGTTCGAGGTTTCGTGTCACCAGTTGTCATCGATGATCCAAGGCTGTGGGGTCTGCTTTACGTTCCCGCTGTTATCGGAGTGATCGTGTCGGCGCTGTTCCTGCTGATCGCGGGCAGGCCTTTGTTGCGCAAGCGGGCACGGGACGGGACGCCATTGCCCTCGCCAGCCTGAGATCACTGGCGGAGGTCAGACAGGCATTGCAGGATGTTCTCGACCTCTTCATTGTCCGCGCGCACCACCAGATACACCGGCAGCATCAAATCGCGCGCGCCCGTCACGCGCAATAACTCGCCCGAGTTCAAATGCTGCGTGATGACATAGTCGGGGAAATATCCATAGCCGCCGCGCTGTAGAAGATAGCGCAGGGCCATCAGGCAATTGCCCAGAAATATCGTCTGCCCGGATGCGCGGCGCGCGGTGGATCTGACGTGATCCTGATAGGCCTCGCCCAGTTCTATGTTGACGAAAACCTGATCGGATTCCGTGTTCGTCTTGCTTTCAACCAGACACAGGCGTTCTGGCGGAAGTTCGTGACAGATCACGCGCCGGTCCACGGGTCTTTCGTGGGTCAGGGCGGCATCCAGAACATGGGTTGCAACCGCATCGACCATGTTCAGGTCGTGGTCATAGTTCAAGGTCAGCAGCAATTGCCCGAACCGCTGTTCGAAGCGCACGGCCAAATCCACCAGCAACGGGTCCCACACGCTGAGTTGGGCACCAAGGCGCAGCGCCAGCCGGTTGTGAACCTGATCGGGCAGATCATTGGCTGCAAAGGACCACAGGGACAACATCTGCTCGGCATAGGGTTTGAACTGACGGCCATACTCGGTCAAAGCCGTCCCTCCGGCCCCGCGCGAGAACAGGGGTTTGCCCGCCGCCTCTTCAAGCGCGCGTATCCGGGCGCTGACGGCGGTTTGTGTGACGTTCAGCTTGCGGGCGGCAGCGTGAAATCCGCCGGTCTCTGCCACACATAGAAAAGTTTCCAGAGCTTTGGTTTGCATATCGAAAGTATTTTTTGATCAATCCGATAAAATCAATTCATTTTTTTGGATGGTCAGCGTGCAGTATTCTGATGCCAACACGCAAGCCAAAGGACATGTCATGCTGGACAAAAGCCACAAACCCACCTGGACCAGTTTCGAAGAGGCGACCAAAGCCGACTGGGACGCCGTGATGGAGTATGAAGAGGCGTATAATGCGGCCCTGCCGGATCGGATCCTGGATGCAATCCGGTCGCTGGACGAGGACTGGACGCCCTATCCGGTGAACCGTTATCAGCACAGCCTGCAAGCCGCGACACGCGCTTATGAGGATGGGGCGGATGAAGAACTGGTGGTTGCCGCGCTGATCCATGACACGGGCGATATTCTGTCGCCGTACAACCACGGAGAGCTGTCAGCGGCGATGATGAAGCCCTATGTCAGCGAGAAAACCTATTGGATTCTCAAACATCATTGCGTGTTCCAAGGGTACTATTACAACCATCACCTTGGCGGCGACCGCAACGCGCGCGACAGGTATCGCGACAGCCCCTATTGGGAGGACTGCCGCCATTTCTGCCATGAATACGATCAGAAAGCGTTCGACCCGGACTATCCGACCAAACCGCTGGAATTCTTTGAACCCATGCTGCGCCGTGTCCTGAACAAGGGCGAAGGGCACATGGAACTGAACGAAACGGCCGAGGGTTAACAGGCCGCCATCAGGCGATAGACGATCTGTGCGGCGGTAAAGTCCCAGGCGGCATTGCCGTCCGGGGCCAGTTCGACCACGTCGAAGCCCACGCATTTGCGCCCCTTCAAGGCGTGCTCGACCAGCCGCAGCGCCTGATAATAGCCCAGGCCACCGGGAACGGGCGTACCCGTTGCGGGCATCTGTGACGGGTCCAGCCCATCCACGTCAAAGCTGACATAGACCAGTTCGGGGAAATCCTCGGGCAGGTCCACGGCATGGATATTGCCGGTGACCAGTTCCTCGGCATCCACGTGGAAGACGTGGTTTTTCAGGCGGCTTTGCGCCTCTTCGGTGGAAAAGGCGCGCACGCCGAACTGGGCTAGCCGGATGCCTTCTTCGGCCAATAGATGCATGACCGAGGCGTGGGAATGTTTTTCACCCTGATAGGCGTTGCGCAGGTCGGCATGGGCGTCGATCTGGACGATGCCGATGGGCTGGTTCAGCGCCCGCGCCACCCCCATCACCGCGCCGTAGCTGAGCGAATGCTCGCCGCCCAGCGTCACCGGCACTTTGCCTGCACGAATGGCGGATTCGGTGCGCTGGGCGATGCGTTCCATGATTTCGGACAGGGCGGCGTCGCAATCGACGGGCTCTTCGGTAAAGATGCCCTCGACGCAGGGTTCGGCGTGGCCGGTGATGCGTTCCAGCTCGCTGCTGGCCTCGATGATCGCTTCGGGGCCTTTGGCGGTGCCCGAGCCGTATGAAACGGTGCGTTCCAGCGGCACCGGGATCACGCGGAAACGGGCGTCTTCGCTGCGCTCGGATGCGGTCAGTTCACTGTCGAGGAAAATGCTCATGAGAGGCGGTCCTTAAAGTCGTCATAGCCGAACTGTTTGATGATCTTCAGCGCATCCGTTTCGCTGTTCCATAGGGCGATGGTCGGCAGGGGAACACCGTTGAAGGTGTTTGTTTTGACCATCGAGTAATGCGCCTGATCGAGGAAGGCGAAACGCTGGCCGATCTCCAGCGGTTTGTCCCATGTGTAATCGCCGATCACGTCGCCCGCCAGACAGGACGGACCCCCGAGGCGGTAGGTATGGCCAGCCTCGGCCTCGTCCATCAGGGCGGGGCGATAGGGGGCTTCGATCACGTCGGGCATATGGCATGTGGCCGAAATATCGGTGATTGCAAGGTTCATGCCATTGGTGGGCAGGTCGAGGATTTCACCTACCAGTATGCCCGCGTCCAGCGCGACGGCCTCACCGGGTTCGAGATAGACGTCGATGTTGTGTTTTGCCCGGATCGCCTTGATGAAAGCGACCAGCCCGTCGCGGTCATAGTCATCGCGGGTAATATGATGGCCGCCACCGAAGTTCAGCCATTTGAGCTGGTCCATGAACGGGGCGAGTTTGGGTTCGACGGCGGCCCATGTGCGCTGTAACGGCTCGAAGCCCTGTTCGCAGAGGGTGTGCATATGCAGGCCGTCGACTCCTTGCAGCGTCTCAGAGGTCATTTGGCTGACCGGCGTCCCAAGGCGCGAGCAGGGCGCGCAGGGGTCGTATTTGGGGATCTCGCCTTCGGAATGTTCCGGGTTGATGCGCAGGCCCACCTGCACATTGGCGGCTTGGGCTTTGGCGAGAAAGCGGTCCTTCTGGGCCGGGCTGTTGAAGATGATGTGGTCGGACAGCGACAGGATTTCATCCATGTCGGCGTCTTTGTACCCGGCGCAGAAGGTGGCGACCTCACCGCCATATTCTTCGCGGCCCAGACGTGCCTCGAATATGCCGCTGGCGCAGGTGCCGCCGAGATGCTGACGCACCAGCGGGGCCAGCGAGAACATCGAAAACGCCTTGAGCGCGCAGAGGACATGCGCGCCGGACCGTGCGCCGATATCGGCGAGGATGGTCAGGTTGCGTTCGACCGCCCTTTCATCGACCACGAAGCAGGGCGTGGGGACGCGGGCGAGGTCGAAATTGCGGTCTCGCCGTCCCCGCGCCCACTCGGGTCGAGCCGGACAGCACCTCGGGCGGGGTACTCAGGCAAAT